>NC_015276.1:3962500-4684316 GCF_000192865.1 Marinomonas mediterranea MMB-1 | reverse complement strand
TAACTTATCCACATAAAATACGAAAAAACACACATGCTAACAGGCGAGTGGAAAAATGTTAGTAACTGCAATAGTTATTCACAGCAGTGCAAAACATCACATAGTTGTGAATAGAATGGTTAGTTATCAACATATTAACAGGGGTTTGAAAAACACGTTACCCACAAAACGGTTTTTTCATATCTAGCTGTTTATAAAGTATTTATTTTGTGGAAATATACATTTTGTGGAAAACCTAATTTTGTTTGTATTTTTTTATTCACAAATGGGAAATAAAGCTGTGTGTAAGTATTTAATGAAATGTGTGTTTATTTTTTAGCAAATAAAGCGTGTTTTTCATTGAATTTCAAAAGCAAACCTTCTAGAATTCGCGCCCTGATTTACCGATCAAATACGATCAAATCGTTATGGAGGCTTGGCTAAGGCTAACCCTCAAACTCTGAAACACTGATTCAGTGAGAGAATAGAAATGAAAAGAACTTTCCAACCTAGCGTATTAAAACGTAAGCGTAACCACGGTTTCCGTGCACGTATGGCTACTAAAGGCGGTCGTCAAGTTATCGCTCGTCGCCGTGCTCGTGGTCGCAAGGCTCTAAGCGCTTAATTCGCATATGGCCGAATATTGTTTTCCCCGGCATAACAGACTTCTGAATGCCGGGGATTATCAATCCGTCTTCAATAACACTTCCTTCAAAGTCTTCGCAGGCGAATTTCTCATCTTAGCTCATAAGAAATCAGGCACTGATGCTCGATTAGGTCTTATTGTCGCTAAAAAAAATGAAAAACGAGCCGTTGGCCGAAATCGTATTAAGAGAGTGGTGAGAGAATCGTTTCGTCACCATAAACTGAAGCTTAATGACTTAGATATTGTCTTCCTTGCCAGACAAGGCATTAAAGAAGTCGATAACCAAGAATTGCATAAGCGCCTAGAAAAAGCATGGGCTCAACTTGCAAAAAAAGCGATTAAGGCTAAAAAAGCACCAAAAGCCGCTCCTACATCAGAGAAATAAGCTGAAAAAGCAGTCAAAGGCTGGTTTAATAGCGCTTGATTTTGAAAAAGGCTCTGGTACGCAAATTAAATTGCAAAAAATACCGGAGTCTGTTGTCCAACCAATCAAATTTAGTTGAGTACCATGGATTTCAGACGTTACTTTTTATGGGGTGCGCTATTCGTAAGCGGCTATCTTCTGTTCTTACAGTGGAACCAAGATTACGGACCTCAATCCCAAACTTCTCAGCCCGTTGCACAAAACCAAACTACGGTAAACACTGCAACGAACGCAGAAAGCGATCTACCTAACTCCGTTAGCAATACAACATTACCTGCCAGCGACACCGATGTGCCGGCGAATGCAAAAGCGCTTGCATCAGGTCAACTCATCGATGTAAAAACCGACACATTGGATATTTCTATCGATCCAGTAGGTGGGGATTTAGTCGGTGCTTCTTTATTGCAATATAAGAAGACGCTGGATGCAAGTGACCCATTTGTGATTTTGGAAAACAACACAACGCGTACCTATGTTTCGCAGAGTGGCTTAATTGGTCAAGACGGTATTGATAACTCAAAAGGCCGCCCAACCTACCACGCTGATAAAACACAATACGTGCTAGCAGATGGCGAGAATACATTGGATGTGAACTTATACTTCACAGACGAAAAAGGCGTCGAATACACTAAAACGTACCGTTTTACTCGTGGTGTATACAGTGTTGAGCAAAGCATTACAGTCAATAATACTTCAGCAGATGACTGGCGCGGTAAGCAGTTCGCACAGATCAAACGCGACAGTACAGAAGACCCTAGTACAGCGACAAGCTTAGGTTTGCAGCCCTACTTAGGGGGAGCGATTTCCACAGATGAAGTGAGATACGAAAAAGTCTCTTTCTCAGATATGGAAGAAAAACCAGCTAAGATCACCACTAATTCAGGTTGGATAGCACTGCTTCAGCATTACTTTGTTTCTGCCTGGATACCGAAACAAGGTGAGACAGTTACGCTTCAGACTCGCTCTAACAATGGCATCAACTTTATCGGCTTTACAGGCCCTGAAGTAGAAGTACCCGCTGGACAAAAAGGCACATTGAGCGCCACCTTCTACGTTGGACCAAAACTGCAAGACCAATTAGCTGCTACTGCTGCTAACCTTGATAAAACAGTCGACTACGGCATGTTATGGTGGCTTGCAGAACCATTATTCTGGTTACTAACTGCCATTCAGTCTGTGGTTATCAACTGGGGTGTAGCGATTATTTTGATCGTTGTCTGTGTGAAAGCCGTATTCTTCAAACTGTCTGCAGCAAGTTATCGCTCAATGGCGAAAATGCGTAAGTTTGGCCCAGAGCTAACACGCCTTCGTGAACAGTATGGTGACGATCGACAGAAGATGTCACAGGCAATGATGACGCTCTATAAGAAAGAGAAAATCAATCCTCTAGGTGGCTGTCTTCCAATACTGGTGCAAATGCCTGTATTCCTGTCGCTCTATTGGGTATTGATGGAATCGGTTGAGTTACGTCATGCACCATTCATGCTTTGGATCAATGACCTGTCTTATATGGACCCTTACTATGTATTACCTATTTTAATGGGTCTTAGTATGCTAGGTCAGCAAATGTTGAACCCAACGCCGCCAGATCCAATGCAAGCGCGTATTATGAAGATTATGCCAATTGCATTTACCTTCTTCTTCTTGTGGTTCCCAAGTGGATTGGTTCTATACTGGGTCGTCAACAACACCTTGTCGATCATCCAGCAATACGTTATTACAAAACGTATTGAGGCCGGCAAGTAGCCCAAATAGCATATCGGCTACACGTGAGAATTTGATTGAAAAGGCTTCCAACTGGAAGCCTTTTTAGTATCTAATATTTATCAATAGAGACACTTTATACTATTTAGCGTGGTGCTAACTTCAAACAGGAGTCTTGACTATTATTATCTATTAATAGCGACCGCCTATGATTTATCTCCTCCACGTTATTCCTAAATTAAAGAGCATTACATGACTGATTTTCAGCAACTGATTGACCAGGATACTATTGCCGCGCAAGCCACTGCTCCAGGACGTGGTGGCGTCGGTATTATCCGCTTGTCAGGCCCTAAGAGTTTAGATATCGCCAAAGCGATTATCGGATTTGATCCCAAACCTCGTTATGCGCACTACGTGCCATTTAAAGACGACAATGACGAGCAACTCGATATGGGTATCGCATTGTATTTCCCAGGCCCAAACTCCTTTACGGGTGAAGACGTATTTGAGCTTCAAGGTCATGGCGGCCCTGTTATTTTGGATATGCTGATGACCCGTTGTACCGCCTTAGGAGCAAGGTTAGCGAGGCCTGGTGAATTCTCAGAAAGAGCCTTTCTAAATGATAAAATGGATTTAACACAGGCAGAAGCCATTGCCGATCTCATCGATTCCTCCTCAGAGCAAGCGGCTAAATGCGCATTACGTTCTCTTCAAGGGGCATTTTCGAAACGCGTCACCGAATTGGTTGAAGCGTTAATTCATTTGCGCATCTATGTTGAAGCCGCCATTGATTTTCCCGAAGAAGAAATTGATTTTATTGGTGATGGGAAAGTTGCCGCTGAGCTAGAAGGCATTCAAATCAAACTAAATGCGGTTCTAAAAGAGGCCAATCAGGGCGCATTATTACGAGAAGGTATGAATGTCGTTATTGCAGGAAGACCAAATGCAGGCAAATCAAGTCTGCTAAACACTTTGTCAGGCAAAGACTCCGCCATTGTCACGAACATCGCAGGCACCACTCGAGACGTGCTTAGAGAGCATATCCATTTAGATGGCATGCCTCTTCATATCATTGATACGGCAGGCTTACGCGACAGCCCTGATGAAGTAGAACAAATAGGCATCCAAAGAGCATGGGATGAAATCCACAAGGCCGATCGAATTTTATTAATGGTTGATAGCCAAACCGTGGGGTCAAAGGACCCAGAAGAGATATGGCCCGAATTTGTGGCGCAACTACCATCGCGAGATAAACTGACCTTGGTTAGAAATAAAGTGGATCTTACCAAGGAGACAACAGGGCTCGAAAGCATTAATGATCTGCCTATTTTGTCTCTTTCCGCTAAAACAGGTCAGGGCATCGACGCGCTATCACAACACTTAAAAGCGGTAATGGGGTTTGAAAGCACCACCGAAGGTGGCTTTATTGCGCGCCGTAGGCACATTGAAGCACTGAACAAAACGAATGATTTCTTACGTTCTGGGCATGAGCAATTACATGGCTTTGGCGCAGGAGAACTGTTAGCAGAAGATCTAAAAGAAGCACAACAAGCACTCAGTGAAATCACTGGCGAGTTTACCAGTGACGATCTATTAGGACGAATCTTTGGCTCGTTCTGTATCGGAAAATAAGAGCTGAAAATAGAATACGCCAATGAGAAAAGAGCCTGTTTAGGCTCTTTTTTTTCGACCTTATTTTCTCTTTCTTACTATAGGGAAGGTACGAATAAGTCTAGAGAAACAACCTATTGAGGCAAGAGTGAGCAGGAATGTTAATACCTTTCAATCACTCTTAACGAAGATAGGCTGTTTCTCAAGCCAGACCTAGAAATAGGAAGAAAGTCGCCTTATCCACACTCATCGACCTAATATTTTTCTATCATTTACCCACAAAGATTCGCATTGCCAAAGAGTCAAGAAGTTTTATTCACATTTTTTTTGATTAAAAATACCGTAAATTGAAAAAAAACAAATTACTTACACTGTGGATTAAAAAACAATAAAAGACTGTACATATCCCCAAAAAATTACAATTTATCTATATTTTTCATATAGTTATAAACAAAAAACCAATCAAAAATGCCTGTGGATTACATTGGTGATAGCTTTATAGGAAGTTTTGCACAGTTTTGAACAAGTCCACAGGCAAAAAATAGCCATGTATAACTCACAATGTTATACACAAGATAACCTTACCCACATCCCAAGCATCTAAAGCGTTATTTCACAGGAATTAAAACGTATAAAAAACTGTTTTATATAGATTTTTTTGAGTTATAAACAGATTTCTGTATGCTATAAAGTAACTATAAACATAAGATTTAAGATATATATACTTATTTTATTATTTATGATGACCGGGATATGTCCGATCTCAACTCTTCCTTTTTGAAAAATGTCCGATATACTAGGCGCCCTTATCTGAGCTGTTCGTTTTTTAGTCATTTTTTTGTAACCGAGGTATTGAGTGGATTTCCCAAGTCGTTTTGACGTTATCGTAGTGGGTGGTGGACATGCAGGAACTGAGGCAGCGCTTGCTGCAGCCCGTACGGGAGCAAAAACACTTCTGTTAAGCCATAACATTGAAACGTTAGGCCAAATGTCTTGTAACCCTGCCATTGGTGGAATAGGAAAATCCCATCTTGTTAAGGAAATTGACGCATTAGACGGCGCTATGGCATTGGCAACGGATCAGGGCGGAATACAGTTTCGAACTCTCAATTCTCGTAAAGGACCAGCAGTAAGAGCAACACGTGCTCAAGCAGATAGAATTCTTTACAAAGCTGCCATTCGTCAACAACTTGAAAATCAGGAAAACCTCTGGTTATTCCAACAATCGTGCGAAGACTTAATTGTTGAAGAGGGCGCTGCTCGTGGTATGGTCACTCAAACAGGTATTCGTTTTCTAAGTAAAACGGTTGTGTTAACGGCGGGGACCTTCTTAGGCGGCATAATACATGTTGGACTACAAAATCACTCGGGTGGACGAGCGGGTGATCCACCGTCAATTGGCCTTGCGGAAAAACTTCGTGCGCTGCCTTTCAGAGTAGATCGTTTAAAAACCGGAACACCTCCAAGAATTGATGCAAGATCCGTTGATTTTAGTGTGATGCAAGCGCAGCCCGGAGACGATGTAACACCTGTTATGTCGTATATGGGAAATTCAGCCATGCATCCTCGCCAGATCAACTGTTTTATTACTCATACAAATGAGCAAACACACGACATTATTCGTTCTGGCATGGATAGGTCGCCGATGTATACAGGCGTTATCGAAGGCGTTGGCCCACGCTATTGTCCATCCATAGAAGACAAAATAGTTCGATTCGCGGATAAAAACTCACATCAGATTTTTATTGAACCTGAAGGGTTAACAACGCATGAGTTGTATCCAAACGGGATCTCAACGTCTCTTCCGTTCGATGTTCAGTTAGAGCTCGTACGTTCTATGAAGGGATTGGAAAATGCGCATATTACGCGTCCAGGCTACGCCATTGAGTATGATTATTTTAATCCTCAAGACCTTAAGTATTCGTTAGAAACGAAACATATGCCTGGATTGTTCTTTGCGGGACAGATTAACGGTACAACAGGGTACGAAGAAGCGGGTGCACAAGGCTTGTTAGCTGGGCTAAATGCCGCGCTTCAATCTCAAGATAAAGACGCGTGGACACCACGCCGTGATGAAGCGTATCTTGGTGTGCTGGTGGATGACCTAATTACGATGGGGACAAAAGAGCCTTATCGCATGTTCACCAGTCGTGCGGAATATCGCTTAGTGCTTCGTGAAGACAATGCTGATATGCGACTGACAGAAAAAGGACGTGAATTAGGCGTTGTGTCTGACGAGCGATGGGCGGCATTTTGTGAAAAGCGTGAATCGATTGAGCGCGAAACGCAACGTATGAAATCAAGCTGGATTGTGCCCAATACACCAGAGTCAGAAGCGATTAATCCTAAATTAGAAACGCCGATTTCACGAGAATACAATTTATTAGATCTGCTTAAGCGTCCGGGCATTGAATATTCTGATGTTGCGAATCTTAAAAATGCACCAGAAGAAAAGATTGATATTCGCGTAGCGGAACAAGTACAAATTTCAGTGAAATACGAAGGTTATATTTCTCGTCAAGCAGACGATATTGAGCGATTGCGTCGCCAAGAAAATACCGCTTTGCCTGAGGACCTCGATTATTCAGGTATCGACGGATTATCGAATGAAGTGAAACAAAAGCTGATTGACGCTAAACCGCAAACCTTAGCTGCTGCTTCACGTATCCAAGGTATTACCCCAGCGGCCATTTCATTATTACTTGTTCATCTTAAAAAGCGTTCGATTGCCCGTAAAAGTGCATAGGCTCTCTGAAAACCACTTTATCGTTTAGTGTATAAAGTGGTTTTCCAGCTCGTTTTTAATCGTCTTTAAGAGAAAAACTCTTTGGCGAGTGTTTGAAATGCATTAAAATTTCATCACTTCTTTATTGAGATAGATTTTTTCTCTGATAAGGTCGAAGCTTAGGAGACTTATTCTTATCTTCCCTGTAACCTCCTGCCATACTTTTGGTGAATTCTGGAAACGGTTGTGACTCATATCGAAATGATTCAAAAAGGAGCTCTGGATTTAGGGCTTTCTTTATCTGAAAACACATTGGAGCAGCTCGGGCGCTATCTTGAGTTACTGCAAAAGTGGAATAAAGCGTATAACCTAACGGCTATTCGAGAGGCCGATCAGATGGTCTCTCTGCATTTGATTGATAGCCTGTCTACAGTACCTTTCATTAAAGGTGATAAAATAATCGATGTGGGAACCGGACCTGGATTACCTGGTATGGTGCTTGCAATTTGTTTACCGGAAAAATCGTTTACCTTGCTAGACAGTAATGGCAAGAAAACGCGTTTTCTGACACAAGTTAAAATGGATTTAGGCTTAGAAAATGTAACGGTTGCGAACGAACGAGTAGAGAAGCACGCAAATCAGGGCCAATACGATCACGTAATCTCTCGAGCATTTGCCTCGTTAGAAGACATGATCAACTGGTGTTTGCCACTACCTAATGAAAACGGTAATTTTTTGGCCATGAAAGGCGTTTATCCTGAAGGTGAAATGAATCAATTACCAAGTGGCGTTGTAGTCGAAGATGTTTTTCCTTTAACTGTTCCAACCATTGATGCTGAACGACATATGGTCGTAATGACTCGTAAAGGATAGATGAATGGCAAAAATCATAGCAGTAACTAATCAAAAAGGCGGTGTTGGTAAAACGACGACTTGCGTGAACCTCGCAGCGTCTCTTGCTGCTATGAAAAGACGTGTTCTTCTAATTGACTTGGACCCTCAAGGGAATGCCACGACAGGCAGTGGATTGGCTAAGGAAGAACTCGACACCAGTGTCTTTGATGTCCTTATTGGCACACATGGCGTTAAAGATGTGATGAAGCTGTGTGAGTCCGCTGGATATCATGTTTTACCTGCAAATGGCGATCTAACGGGCGCTGAAGTCGTACTGTTAGACTTGCCAAGCAAAGAGACTCGTCTACGTGCGAGTTTATACGAAGTTGAAAATGACTTTGATTTTGTTTTATTAGATTGCCCACCCTCCCTAAACATGCTCACCGTCAATGCATTAGCGGCGGCGCAAAGTGTGCTCATTCCTGTTCAGTGCGAATATTACGCTTTAGAAGGCTTATCAGCGTTGCTACAGACCATTGAAACGATATCAGGCGCATTAAACCCTGCTTTGAGTATCGAAGGAATTATTCGTACAATGTACGATCCTCGTCCTAGCTTAACGCACGATGTTTCTTCCCAGTTACTTGAGCATTTCGGTGAAAAAGTATTTGATACCGTCATTCCTCGAAATATTCGTTTGGCTGAGGCGCCAAGTTACGGACTGCCTGTACTTCATTATGAAAAGCAGTCTCGTGGTGCGATTGCATATCTTGCATTGGCAGGGGAATTTGTTCGTAAAAGAGCGGTTGCCTAGTCGCATTCAATAAAAGTACTCACATCCAGAGTGGTAGAGTTAGACGACTGGTATTAGGCGATTGGCGTTGCCAAGTATAAGTACTTCATTTCATCGGCGTTGTTTGAATAAAGGTTTTAAAGATGACTGTTAAAAAACGTGGTTTAGGCCGAGGTCTAGACGCATTGCTTGCACCTAAAACGCCAACTGTTGAGGACGGCGATGCTAACCTTGAACAAACGGAACAAATAAAAGGGTTAACGTACTTGCCATTGGATTGGCTCGCAAAAGGAAAGTTTCAGCCTCGTCGCGATATGAATCCTGCACAATTAGATGAGTTGGCAAATTCAATTCGTCAGCAAGGCATCATGCAACCGATCGTCGTTCGACCAATAGAAGATCAAAAATACGAAATTATTGCAGGCGAGCGCCGCTGGCGAGCTGCTCGTATTGCTGAACTAGAGCAAGTACCGGTTATTGTTAGGCATGTGGAAGACTCCGATGCGGTTGTGCTTGCTCTGATCGAAAATATACAGCGTGAAGACCTGAACCCAATTGAAGAAGCGCTCGCGCTTCAACGTTTAATTGAAGAGTTCCATTTAACGCAACAAGAAGTGGCTGATACGGTTGGTAAGTCCCGTTCCGCTGTAACCAATTTGTTAAGGTTGTTAGGTTTAAGCGCAGAAGTGCGTCGCTTACTTGAACATGGTGATATTGAAATGGGTCATGCCCGCGCTTTGTTGCCTTTGGAGCACAGTGAGCAGATTCAGGCAGCTTCTCAGGTGGTTACAAAGTCTCTGTCTGTTCGAGAAACAGAAAAATTAGTGAGAAATTTACAGTCTGGGAATGAAAATGAGAATGAAAAAGTTGAACTTCTTGACTATTCTGAGCAGGCTGAAAAAATAAGCCAAAAAATAAATGCGCAAGTAAAAATTCAGCAATCGCCGAAAGGCAAAGGGAAGGTGGTGATAGAATATCGCAACCCTGAGCACTTAGAATTGCTTATTAGCGAGTTGTTTGAGGCAAAATAGCGCAATTTCTTCGCATCTTGATTTCATTCTATAGACAAGATGCGAATAAAGTGGTCAGAAATTCGACTTTAAGTTGAACCGAACTTATTTAACTCATATAATGCGTCGGATTTTGCATTTATGACACTAATTGTGCAAGGTCTGCACTTAGTTGGTGCGGACGTGAGGAAAGAGAAATGTCAGTATCCAAACCACTCACCGCTACGCAGTTATTAGTAGCGAAAAAACGAGCGGTATTTCGATTTATAGGGATACAAATTGCGATTTCTGTTGCGGTATCATTAGTGTTTTTATTGTGGTCAGGCGCAATTGAAAGTTACTCCTTTGTACTTGGAGCAACAGCCTGTATATTGCCAAATATTTATATGGCATGGCGTGTATTTGGCCATGCTGGGACGCGACCCGCTAAGGAAGTGGTTCGGTCTTTTTACCGAGGGGAAGCCGGTAAGTTAGTTATGACAGCGGTGATTTTGTCGCTGGTTTTCCTTTTGGCGAAACCATTGGCGCATGGGGCGCTCTTTGCTGGTTTCGGGTTAGCTATTTTGAGCCATTGGCTCAGCCCATTAGTACTCAAACAATAATGGCTCGTTAGAGCAAAAAGAGTACTAACCGGGTTTTAGGTTTAATCATTGAAAAAGTGTGGATGTAAATATGGCAAGTGAAAATCTCACAGCGTCTAGCTACATTCAGCATCACCTTCAGAATTTGACCTTTGGTCAACATCCTGATGGTTCATGGGGCATTGCTCATGGTGCTGAAGAAGCGGCTGCAATGGGGTTCTGGGCGATTCACCTGGACACTATGTTGTTCTCTATCGGCCTAGGTATCCTATTCCTATGGTTATTCCGTAAAGCGGCTGTGAAAGTGTCTGCTGACACTCCTTCTGGCCTGCAGAACTTTGTTGAAATGATGGTTGAGTTTGTTGACACCAGTGTCAAAGAAACTTTCCATGGTAAAAACAAAGTGATTGCACCTCTGGCTTTGACCATTTTCGTTTGGGTTTTCTTGATGAACCTAATGGACTTGGTGCCGGTTGACTTCTTACCTCATATCGCGTCTTTGTTGGGTGTACCTTATTTCCGTGTCGTCCCGACAACAGACCTAAATGCGACTCTTGGTATGTCTCTTTCTGTCTTTATTTTGATCGTTTATTACAGTATCAAAGTAAAAGGCATAAGTGGTTTTGTTGGCGAATTGACGTTGCAACCTTTCGGTAAGTGGATGATTCCATTCAACTTCTTACTTGAGGGTGTTGGCTTAATCGCTAAACCTGTTTCTCTAGCGCTACGATTATTCGGTAACTTGTACGCTGGTGAATTGATCTTCATCTTGATCGCGATCTTGCCGTGGGGCATCCAGTGGGCACTATCTGTGCCATGGGCGATTTTCCATATCTTGGTCATCGTATTGCAAGCATTCATCTTCATGATGCTGACAATCGTGTACCTGAGTATGGCTCACGAAGATCACTAAGATCGCTAGATCAAATTTTAAAGTAAAACGATTTATTAAAACCTTGAAATTTAAAACTGTGAAAATTAGGAGTTAAAATGGAAACTGTAGTTGGTCTTACTGCTATCGCTGTAGCCCTTCTTATCGGTCTAGGTGCCCTAGGTACTGCGATTGGTTTTGGTCTGCTAGGTGGTAAATTCTTGGAAGGTGCTGCTCGTCAGCCTGAAATGGTTCCAATGCTACAAGTTAAAATGTTCATCGTTGCAGGTCTTCTGGATGCGGTAACAATGATCGGTGTTGGTATCGCTTTGTTCTTCACTTTCGCGAACCCATTCGTTGCTCAGGTCGCTGGCTAAGATTTCGCTTTGATTGCGAAAACGATTTTTAACGACTAGAGCGAGGATATTAGCGTGAATATTAATCTCACACTTATAGGCCAAGCGATCTCGTTTGCTATTTTTGTGTGGTTCTGCATGAAGTACGTGTGGCCACCTATCATTGCTGCGCTCGAAGAGCGCAGTAAGAAAATTGCAGACGGTTTGGAAGCAGCTAACCGTGCTTCACGTGATTTAGAGCTAGCTCAAGAAAAAGCTACTCAAACATTACGTGAAAGCAAGGAACAAGCGGCCGAGATTATTGAACAAGCCAACAAACGTGCAAACCAAATTGTTGACGAAGCAAAAGAGCAAGCGATCGCCGAAGGGCAACGTTTGCGTGAAGCGGCTCAAGCAGAAATTGAACAAGATGTTATGCGTGCTAAAGAAGCATTGCGTGCACAAGTTTCTGCTCTTGCCCTAACTGGCGCTGAGAAAATTTTGGGTGCGAGTGTTGACGAAAAAGCTCATAGCGAGATAGTTGAACAACTCGCGAAAGAGCTTTAAGCGAGGGTCTAATGGCTGAATTAAAAACAGTCGCGCGACCATACGCCAAAGCAGCTTTTGAAGTGGCTCGCGATAGCGGCCAGGTTGCAGAATGGGCCAATATGCTTAGCGTATTGGCTTCTGCAACGTCTGAGTCAAAACTCGAGACAGCGCTTCAAAACCCCGCTTTTAGTGCGCAAGAAAAAGCAACTGCTCTTGCGGAAGTGTGTAATGAAGTTGTCACTGATCAAGGTAAAGCATATTTGCTTAACCTTGCTGAGAATAAGCGTCTTACGCTTCTTCCAGTGATTTCTGAGTTGTTCGAAGAGTTCAAATTGAATTACGAAAAAGCGGTTGATGTTACGGTAACATCCGCTTTTGCGTTATCAACAGAACAAGAACAATCACTTTCAGCATCACTAAGCACCAAGCTTGACCGTCAGGTAAACTTGGTAAGTGATGTAGACGCAGCGCTTATTGGTGGCGTGGTTATCCGTACCGGTGACTTAATCATCGACGGCTCAGTACGCGGTAAATTGGCGAAACTGGCCGAGGCGATAAACTCCTAGGATTGCGAAACTAGGGTTGAGGAATTTAGCATGCAGCAACTGAATCCATCTGAGATCAGCGAGATCATTAAGAAGCGCATCGAAACTCTTGATGTGACTTCCGATGCCCAGAATGAGGGCACTATTGTCAGCGTTGCAGACGGTATCGTATTGATCCACGGTCTGGCTGACGTAATGTACGGGGAAATGATTGAATTCCCTGGTGGTGTCTATGGTATGGCATTGAACCTAGAGCGTGACTCTGTCGGTGCCGTAGTATTAGGTGACTACCAAGACCTTGTAGAAGGTCAAAAAGCAAAATGTACTGGTCGTATTCTTGAAGTACCAGTAGGTCCTGAGTTGTTGGGTCGTGTGGTTGACGCACTTGGTAACCCAATCGACGGTAAAGGTCCTGTTAACGCTCAAATGACTGACGCAGTAGAAAAGGTTGCACCTGGTGTAATCGCTCGTCAGGGCGTTGATGAGCCAGTACAAACTGGTTATAAAGCAATTGACTCTATGGTGCCAATCGGCCGTGGTCAGCGTGAGTTGATCATCGGTGACCGTCAAATCGGTAAAACAGCACTGGCTATCGATACTATTATTGCTCAGAAAAGCTCTGGCATTAAGTGTGTGTACGTAGCAATTGGTCAGAAGCAATCTACTATCGCTAACGTAGTACGTAAGCTTGAAGAAAACGGCGCAATGGAATACACCACTGTTGTCGTAGCTGGTGCAGCGGATCCTGCTTCTATGCAGTTCCTAGCGCCTTACTCTGGCTGTACTATTGGCGAATACTTCCGTGATCGCGGTGAAGATGCATTGATCGTATATGATGACTTGACGAAACAAGCTTGGGCTTACCGTCAAATCTCTTTGCTTCTTCGTCGTCCACCAGGTCGTGAAGCGTACCCTGGTGATGTTTTCTACTTGCACTCTCGTCTTCTAGAGCGTGCTTCTCGTGTAAACGTAGAATACGTAGAAAAGTTCACGAATGGTGAAGTTAAAGGTCAAACTGGTTCTTTGACTGCTCTACCTATCATCGAGACTCAAGGTGGTGACGTATCTGCCTTCGTACCAACGAACGTAATCTCTATTACGGATGGTCAGATCTTCCTTGAAACGAGCTCTTTCAACGCGGGTATTCGTCCTGCGATGAACGCGGGTATTTCCGTATCTCGTGTAGGTGGTGCAGCACAAACCAAAATCATCAAGAAACTAGGTGGTGGTATTCGTCTAGCATTGGCGCAGTATCGTGAATTGGCGGCATTCGCTCAGTTCGCATCAGATCTTGATGAAGCAACTCGTAAGCAACTTGAGCACGGTAAGCAAGTCACTGAATTGATGAAACAAGCGCAATTCAGCCCAATGTCAGTTGGTGACATGGGCGTGATTCTTTACGCTGCCAACGAAGGCTACCTTGCGGATGTTGAAACAAGCAAAATTGCTAGCTTTGAAAGTGCTTTCCTAAGCTACATCAACAGCGAACACGCTGAGATGATGGAAGACATCAACAAAACTGGTAAGTATAACGACGAAATTGCTGGCACATTTAAGGCAGCGATTGAGAAGTTTAAAGCGACGCAAACTTGGTAATGATTTGGTGACTAGCTTGCTAGTCACCAATCATCTCTGCAGTTTGTGAATTAACATTCTCACAAGGGCAGTTCTATTATGGCAGTCGGAAAAGAGATACGCGCTCAGATTGGGAGCATTAACAATACGCGAAAAATCACGCGCGCTATGGAAAAAGTAGCGGCGAGTAAAACGCGTAAAGCTCAGGATCGTATGGCCTCTTCTCGTCCGTATGCGGAACGAATTCGCCAAGTTATTGGTCATTTGGCTAATGCGAATCCAGAGTACAAACACCGTTACCTTACCGAACGTGAGGCGAAGCGTGTTGGTTATATCGTAGTATCTTCTGATCGTGGTTTGTGTGGTGGTTTGAACGTGAACTTGTTCAAAGCAACATTGAAAGACATTAAGCAGTATGCAGATGCAGGCGCTAGCGTAGATATTTGTGCTATCGGTAGCAAGGCAGTGTCTTTCTTCAAAAACTACGGTGGTAATGTAACAGCAGCAGTGACTGGCTTAGGTGATGCTCCAGAAGCGTCTCGTTTAGTTGGTAGTGTGAAAGTTATGTTGGATGCCTTCGACGCAGGTAAGATTGATCGTTTGATCATCGTGTCTAACGAATTCGTTAACACCATGACTCAAAAGCCTGTTGTTGAGCAACTTTTGCCGCTTAAAGCAGAAGAGAATACAGAGTTATCACACCACTGGGATTACTTGTACGAACCGGATGCAGTTGAGATCTTAAACGATCTTTTGGTTCGTTTTATTGAATCTCAGGTATACCAAGCTGTTGTTGAAAATATTGCGTGTGAACAAGCCGCTCGAATGTTGGCTATGAAAAACGCAACCGACAACGCCGGTGATATCATTGGTGAATTGCAGTTGGTGTACAACAAGGCTCGTCAGGCAGCGATTACTCAGGAAATTTCTGAGATAGTCGGCGGCGCGGCAGCGGTTTAAGGTATTTGGTATTTTAAGAGGATCCGAACATGAGTAGCGGACAAATCGTACAGATTATCGGTGCTGTTATCGATGTGGAATTCCCACGTGATAACGTGCCAAAAGTATATGATGCCCTCACAATTGAGGGTAAAGAGTTGGTGTTGGAAGTTCAGCAGCAACTTGGTGATGGTATTGTACGTACTATCGCCATGGGTTCTACCGAAGGTATGCGTCGTGGTCTAGCCGTTGATAATACAAACAAAGCTGTTTCTGTACCTGTTGGTACTAAAACGCTTGGTCGTATCATGGACGTTTTAGGTAACCCAATCGATGAAAAAGGTCCTATCGGCGAAGAAGAGCGTTGGTCTATCCACCGTTCAGCACCGTCTTACGCGGACCAGTCTTCTAGCAACGAATTGCTAGAAACAGGTATCAAGGTAATCGACCTTGTTTGTCCTTTTGCGAAAGGTGGTAAAGTTGGTCTGTTTGGTGGTGCCGGTGTAGGTAAAACCGTAAACATGATGGAGCTTATCCGTAACATCGCGATCGAGCACAGCGGTTACTCTGTATTCGCCGGTGTTGGTGAGCGTACTCGTGAGGGTAACGACTTCTACCATGAGATGACTGAATCGAACGTAATCGATAAAGTATCTCTAGTATACGGTCAAATGAACGAGCCACCAGGTAACCGTCTACGTGTTGCTTTGACTGGTTTGACAATGGCTGAGAAATTCCGTGACGAAGGTCGTGACGTACTTTTCTTCGTAGATAACATTTACCGTTACACGCTTGCGGGTACGGAAGTATCTGCATTGCTAGGTCGTATGCCATCTGCCGTAGGTTACCAGCCAACTCTTGCAGAAGAGATGGGTGTACTTCAAGAGCGTATCACGTCAACTAAGACGGGTTCTATCACATCTGTACAAGCGGTATACGTACCTGCGGATGACTTGACTGACCCATCTCCAGCAACGACGTTCTCTCACTTGGATGCAACGGTTGTATTGTCTCGTGATATCGCTTCTTTGGGTATCTACCCAGCGATTGACCCTCTAGACAGTACGTCTCGTCAGCTTGACCCACTTGTAATCGGTCAAGAGCATTACGATGTTGCACGTGGCGTTCAGATGGTTCTTCAGCGTTACAAAGAGCTGAAAGACATCATCGCGATCTTGGGTATGGATGAGCTTTCTGAAGAAGATAAGCAGACTGTAAACCGTGCTCGTAAGATCCAACGTTACTTGTCTCAGCCTTTCTTCGTAGCAGAAGTATTCACAGGCGCACCTGGTAAGTATGTTTCTTTGAAAGACACAATCCGTGGCTTCCAAGGCATCCTAAACGGTGAGTTTGACGAACTTCCAGAACAAGCGTTCTACATGATTGGTAGCATCGACGAAGCAGTCGAGAAAGCTAAAAATCTTTAATAACACGCGAAACGGGTGAGCCAGCCTCACCTGTTTAGCCTGACTAAGAGAGGCATCTTATGGCTTTCACAGTTCACTGCGATATCGTAAGTGCGGAACAAGAGATTTTCTCTGGCTCTGTAGAGTCTCTTGTCGCTGCAGGTAGCTTTGGTGATTTGGGTATTATGCCTGGTCACGCACCATTGCTAACGTCTTTGCAGCCTGGTCCTGTTCGTGTCGTTAAAGAAAATGGTGAAGAAGAGTTAATCTTCGTATCGGGTGGCTTCCTAGAAGTTCAACCACGTAAGATCACCGTATTGGCTGACACTGCAGTTCGTGCACACGATCTGGATGAAGCTGAAGCGCTTGAAGCGAAAAAGCACGCACAAGATCTGTTGGAACAGCAACAAGCAGATATCGACTACGGTCGCGCTACTGCAGAGCTTGCAGAAGCGGTTGCTCGTCTACGTACGATCGAGCAGTTACGTGCTAAATAAGCTTTTAATAGCTTCTTAGGTTCGTATCTGAATATAAAAAAGCAGCGATTATCGCTGCTTTTTTTGTTGCTGGGCTGTTTGTTTTATTTCTGATATATCGAGTGTCCACAGCACTGAACCTCTTCCCTAACTCTTCTTTTACGATGTAAAACATGACAAAAATCGTGTTTTAAGCGTATCTCTCTGTACATCGAGTAGCCAAAGGCGCAACAATATTTGTTTGAAATGTCTATCTCAACAATGAGTTGTCTTAAAGGGATGTACTATGTCGAATATGATCCAATGCAGTATTGTCAGTCTTCACGAGACTTTGTTTTCTGGGCAAGTTCGTTACCTCGTATTAACTGGTGATTACGGTGAACTCGGTGTCCATGCTGGCCATGCGCCGCTTCTTACTACTTTGCCACCAGGTCCAGCAAGGCTAATGAAAGAGAACGGTGAAGAAGAAATACTCTTCTTGTCAGGTGGGTTTCTCGAGGTTCAACCTGATCAAGCGATCGTTCTAGCGGATGTCGCGGTCAGAGCAAGCCAGCTGGATGAAGAGGCGGCACTGGACGCTAAGCAAAATGCCGAAAAAATGCTAGGTGACAGCGCTGATGATATTGACCATGCCAAAGCTATGAAAGAGCTTGATGATGCGCTTGCTCGACTGAAAGCCATTCAAGCCTTGAAGAACAAAGGTTAGGTTGTGGGTGCGGCGCGAGCCGCGTGCTTACAGTAACTTCCAAAGCGTATCGAAAATGAGTTTCTGTGCTTTGGCAATATCTTCAGATTCCATGACCACCGCAGATGGAAAGTTATCGCTGGCGAGTGAGATAAAGGCGCATTTAGGTGGATAAATCGCGATATAGCTTGCCTCTGTTTTACCGTCGGTTTTAATCCATTTACGTTCTGACAGCTCGGCGTCTTCACCGCCGTCTCCAAGTGCAATCACTTTTACGTTGATGCCCAGCTTGACTCGTTGCTTGGTGTAGTTCGGAAACGGTCGGTAAAGGTAAGGTCGAATCGGTTTCGAGGAGAAGACACAATATTCTTTGTGGTCTTGTTTTGACACAACATTAAGAATATCTCGAAGTACCCATTCGATACCGTCGTCCCCTTCGTAATAGCGAACGTCAGTATGATAAAAATGAGGTTGTTGCTGGATCAGCTCAGGGATGATGGTGCTTTTTAATGAGTCTATGGTTTTATCGAGTTTTTGGCGTTTTTCTTCTGCTAAACTCAATAAAACTTCCGGGTTTTCCGCCGTAAAAAATCGTCGTTTTCCTTTTGGGAAGTAACTCACAACGCCTTTTGCTTGCAGTAGCTTGAGTGATTCATACGTTGTGCCGCGATTGATGCCTGCATGCTCTGCAATATCTCGAATAGACGCGGGGCCAAGTTTAAGAAGGCTTTGATACAGTTTTGTTTCACGAGCGGTCAGGCCAAGTTGTTCTAAAGCGTGTTCAAGCATAAGTTTTATGAACTCATCGTCGTATTATTGTTAAAATGCACCGTCAAAGTGATTCAAAAGCCAAGCGGCTATTCTAACGAAAAAAGTTCAAATCGAGGAGTCTTAATCGCGTGAGTATCGATCCACGTTTCGGCGGTATCAGCCGCCTTTATGGTCAATCCGCCTATGAGTATTTTCAAACTGCCCACGTATGTGTGATTGGCATTGGTGGTGTGGGTTCTTGGGCGGCTGAAGCGCTTGCTCGTTCTGGTATTGGTCAGATTACCTTAATCGATATGGACGATGTTTGTGTCACCAACACGAACCGTCAGATTCATGCGTTAGATGGCAACGTGGGCAAAGCCAAAGTAGACGCGATGAAAGAACGTATTTTGCTGATTAACCCTCAGTGTCAGGTTCATTGTATCGAAGACTTTATTACACCTGATAATATTGCTGAGCTGCTGTTTGAGCCGTTTGACTATATTGTTGATGCGATTGATAGCTTGAAGCCAAAAGCGGCTCTTGTGGCCTGGTGTCGACGCAATAAGCGCAAAGTCATCACGGTTGGTGGTGCTGGCGGTCAGATGGACCCGACACAAATTCAAATTGCAGATCTTGCGCGAACTGAGCGAGACCCTTTAGCGGCGAAACTTAGAAATTTTTTACGTCGCCATTATAACTTCTCGCGTAACACCAAACGTCGATTTGATATTGAATGTGTCTATTCTTTAGAGCAGCTAAAATATCCCCAAACCGATGGTACAGTCTGTGAAAGCAGGCAAAAAGGGGATACAGAAACCAAGATGAATTGTGATACAGGCTTTGGTGCGAGTACGGTTGTAACCGCAACCTTCGGTTTTGTTGCCGTTAGCCGAGTTCTTGAGAAGCTGGCCCAGAAAGCGAATGCGTAGAGTCAGCCTCTCAAATTACGAGCGTACAGTTATATCCAACTGTGCGCGTGCCACACAACGGCTCCAATGATGGCGAAATCCTCAGGCGGTTGTTTGCTGTTGATGATCAAGTCGTTATAGGCTTTATTTCGGCTAACTAAAATCAAACTGCCGTCGCCTTGTCTTTGTATGCCTTTGACTAACAAATCCCCGTCTAAACGCACGGCAAAGGGCATCGCTTCCGTTGGCTTTACTCTGCTTGTGTCGATCATGACCATGTCTTTGTCTTTTAATAAGGGCTCCATTGAATCCCCCATGACACGCAGTAGTTTAAGGTTATGAGCTTGCAATCCTTTTTTCAGAAGCCAGTTGGATGAGAAAGGCAATGAGGCAATCGCTAAGGGATGGTCGGCTGGGTACGCACCGGTTCCCGCAGATAACTCAATATCGAACTGAGGAATATACACAAGGTCTTCTTCTTTCTTAGAAGGGGCTTGAGCGGCGTTAGGCTCTGATACCATTGTCTCGCTACGGTGCTGGCCTGTAATAAGGTAGCCAACATCGATGCTGCATTTCTCAGAAACGAGTATTAGGAAATCTTCATTAATGCGCTGTTTCCCTGTTTCGATGTCCTGCACCTTAGATGGCTTTACACCTAGGAAATCGGCCATTTCTCGTCTCGTAAGCCCCTGATTTTCCCTGAATTTTTTTAACCTGTCTTTTGCGCTCATAATTTTTAGGAAATATTCGTTGATATGAAATGATATTATCCTTAATATAAGGATCGTTTTACAGCACATTATAAGGTTAATGTCTGATAAATACGAGAGAGTAGGGATAAAATCCTCAAATAGGCGCGTGTTTCGGTCTATTTTAAATGGTTATATTCCTATTTCGACCAACATTAGGTGTGAGGAATAAGGGTATGGAAGAACAAGATGTGATTCAGCGTGCGACCGAATTAGTAGCGGAAAACGAAGGGTTGGCTTTAAAGCCTTATCTTTGTCCCGCTGGAAAGCTGACTATTGGTTACGGTCGAAATATTGAAGACAACGGAATTAGTGCCAAAGAAGCGGCCATTCTCTTGTCGGCTGATATAGAAAGCACGTTAAAACAGCTCGGGCATTTGACGTTTTTTAAGTCGTTAAATGTGGCGCGAAAGGTCGTCATGGTGGATATGTGTTTTAACCTGGGTTATCCGCGCTTTGCGCTGTTTAAGAAAATGATTGCCGCGCTAGACCGGCAAAACTATGAGTTGGCAGCACTAGAAATGATGGACAGCCGATGGGCGCAACAAGTAGGCCAGCGTGCGGAACGTCTATCTAAAATTATGAAAACGGGTCAATTTGGTTGAAATTAAGGATCTAGCGAACGGCTATTGAACCGTCTGTTATGGAAAAGAAAAGGAGTAATGTATGTGGTGTCCAAACTGTGAAAGTGAAAAGACACGTGTGGTAGGAACGAATAAATCCTATGTCGTGGAACGTTATCGAATGTGTGGTGATTGCGGTTATACATTCAGCACGTTAGAGTCTCATCGATTCGACCCTAAGTGGTCAAAAAACAGTGAGTATTCTCAGCAAGAAGCTGATCGTATCTCTCAACGACGCGTTCGTTAAAAAGTGAACTTACCGTTCAATTTTAAGCGCTATTTAGCGTATTAGACAAAGGTATTGGTCAAGATAAAGTGCCAGTACCTTACGTAGAAGTGAAAGTCTTAACGTCACACCGAATACCCCCCCCCCTCTCTTTTTAGTGTGACGCCGTTCCTTTTTTGGTAAATTCTTTTTTAACTAATTCTTTTTTAGTTATCTCTTTGTCAGTCAGCTCTCTTTTGACTAACTTTCTGGTCACTAACGTTTCTCTAATTGAAGTATTACTTACCATATTGCCATTCCAAACGATTAATACGCTCATCTTGCTCGCGAACTTTTAGACCCAGTTTATTAAGCGTTTCTTCTCGTTTCAGTCGTTCTTTTGTGGTGTTTTGATAGCGCTCTTCCATGACCGCTATCTGTTTACTCAGTTCTGCAACACTCGTGTTTAAACCATAGATAGCCGTGACTAAGCCAACGGTAGCGGTGGTAAACAAGGCGGTGATGACTTTATTAATATCCATATTTAGTCTTCTTTCCTGCCATCAAACAGGCGAGGGCGCATATTTGTTTTTTGAAAGTAGCTTTTCAGCATCCCGCGCATGCCATAGATAACAACGACCATGCCGATGACAATACTGGTATACCAAGCTGGCATCTTTTCAATGGCGTCAAAGCCCTTATGAACATAAGCGTCCATTCCTGGAATAAACGCCAGCACGATAGGCGTTAAAAACAGTATTAACACCAGCTCGTCTTTCCACGAGGTTTGCATGTTCTGCATGGCAATTTTATCTAAGTCATAGTTTTGTTGTTGACCTTGTCGCGCCATTTCTAATGCGACATTGGCTTTTGCAATCTTGGTCTCGTGCTCCAGTTTAGTGAGTTCAAACGCCTGTTCTAGTTTCATTGTTTTTCGTGTTTGCCACTGTTTTAAGGGATCTCCTACTAAGTGGCTGGCCATTTGGCCGATCCAGTTCCACATCATTTATTACCTCTCTTTATTTATTGCAACGAATTGACTGGCTCGAGTGCTCCAGACGCTGTTTTTCGTTGTTTTTTTATTATTTCAAAATTTTTTTTTCGCTCACTCCAGATACCGCTATATGGACTGAACCCTACCGGAAAGCGCTCTAAACTGTGTCCAACTTGATGAGTAACGGGAGTGCAAACAATGAAATACGAACAAGCATTGATAGAGTGCGGCACTGTGATAGAAGCCCAAGAAGACCAAGCTTTGGTCAAGGTACATATCTTAGGTAGAGAGACGGATTGGTTGCCAATATTGCAACAAGCAAATGCATTTAAGCGCCACTACACACCGCCTCGTATCGGTCAGCAAGTCGTGATTCTGATGGGACGCTATGTTCTAGGGTCCATTTTTAATAAGACGTGTCGTGAGCCTGAAGCGACAACAACAGAAGACGTGACGGTATACGAAGACGGTACAGAAATTCGCTACGACAGCCAAACTCATACGCTGACCTTGAAAGCAATGGACGTGCTTAAGATTGAAACCAATCAAAGCGTCAGCATCGCCACAGAAAGCGCGACGGTGACAGCATCGACCGTCACCGTAGAGGCAAATGAAGTACAGCTGAATGGTGGAAGCGGCGACGTGGTCGTGAACGGTATCAGCCTAGTGAACCATACGCACCCTCAGAATGCAGGTAACCACTTTGGAGGTGGTGCGAGTACGGGAGCGGCGCAATGAGTGAGCTTATTAGTATTTTACTCAACGGACACGCACCGGAAGACGGCTATGCCGTCAGCATTGACGAGAGTATTCAGCGCATTTTAACCACCCGATTGGGTGAGCGAGTTATGCGTCCAACTTTCGGATCAGAGCTGTACAAGCTGCGCGATAGAGACATGGACAGCGAATGGCGTTTGTTGGCAACGCGCTACATCTATGAGGCCGTTAGTAAATGGGAACCGAGGGTTCGTTTTAAGCGCCTGCAATTCAATGCTGACGCGAAAAATGGAAAACACACTTTTTATCTGGAGTTAGACCCAGCATGAGCCGCGTATTTGAAAACCTAGCCGTTCCAACGGTATTTGAAGTAGCAGATTTTGAAAGCATTTTTAATGAGTTACTGAATGAAGTGTATAAGGCTGTACCGGGTTATAAGCCCGTCGAGTCTGATCCGTACCATCTGATACTAGAAGCGTTCGCTTATCGTGAACTGTATCTAAAAAGTGATTTTAATCTGCGTTTAAAAGGGCTTTTGCTACCGTATGCGAGCGATACGAACTTAGACAATATCGCAACTCACTATGGCGTTGAGCGATTGACAGGAGACGACGACGACGCGTTTCGAATTCGTATCGTGAGAAGCCTTGATAGTCATCCGACCGCTGGGTCGCGGGAAAGCTATGAGTATCACGCGTACTCGGTTCATTCCTTGATTGATGATGTGTACGTCTTTAGCCCTGCGATAGGCGAAGTCAACGTTGTCATCGCAACCCATGAGGAAAGTGGACTTGCAGATGGAATTAAAGCACAAGTAGAGAGCGTGTTATCGGGTGAAAAGGTTAGGCCGATTACCGACAAGGTAACGGTACGAGAAGCGAAAGAAAAGCCCATTAGCATCCAAGTGACAATTTCATGCCCTCTGCAATATCGGTCTCAAGTTGAAGCCGAGATCAGAGCCAACACGAACAAGAACCAGGCTATTGGGAAAACACTGTCGGTTTTTCAGCTGGTTCGTCTGTTTTCAGTGGATGAAGTGACCAATGTGTCATTAAAGGCTCCGACTTCCGAGACCGTATGTGCGCCAGATGAGCGCATCGTAATTACTGATATTCAGATCGATTGGGAGGACGCATGACGCAGAGCTTATTGCCATCAAATTCTTCGGAGCTTGAGCAGTGTTTGGATCAACTGGCCGCACAGCGGTTGAGCTTTGATTTATCTCTGGCTGATACCAACCCACTTACGTGTGTCGCTGAGTTGCTGCCGATTTTAGCCGCCAGCTGGAAAGTGGACGTGCGCGGGCTAAACGAGCGCGAGAGTCGGGAGTTGATTGCAAATGCTTGGGAGATTCATCGATACAAAGGCACCGCTCACGCCGTGAAAAAAGCCTTAAGCAGCGTGTTTAGTAAGGTACAAATACAGGAGTTTAAAACGCCCTATGTGTTTGATGCCGAAGTGACGTTGGGCGGTGATCCTAATCAGGTGTTTGATGATGAAAAGTTTGCGACAGCAAAACGTCTGGCGAACGAAGCGAAGAACCTTCGTAGTCGCTTTGGCGAGTTTGTTATCGCACTGCCTGAGGCGCGTGCCTCAGTGATAAAAACCGATGCGGCCTCGACAAACAGTATGAGCTTGTCTTCGTCGTTATCTCTTAACGCAAATTGCACAGTGAAATGCAAAGGAGCCATTCAATGGACACTATAACCGCCATCGCGACGGAGCATGGGCTTGGTGTGCTGAAAAGCACACTGAAAAGTCAGGCTAATCGCTATCAACTTGTGGGAGCGAGCACGCACAACGCCAGCTCAACCAGCGTTTTCCACGAATCTCAGATAGACAACAGCTACTACGACACCAGTGGAGTATTGACCTTTATTGTCAATTTACCCAGTGACGAAGACTTTCAAATGTACTTGTACGAAGTGCGAATTGTCGACGCCAGCGGTTCGACCATTGTCTCCGCGAAAACGCCGAAAATCGCCTTGTCCACAGGGATCGGCGGCATGCTGACAATCAAAGCCGCCGTTTCGGGTGAACCGGGTGAGATCGTCTTTAAAGCGACCGATTACATCACAGGATCAGAACTTACCGACCTTTGGATGAACCCTGTTTATGCCAATGCGACCGCGACGATTCAAAACGCAACGCGGCAAATACAGCTGCATAACCGAATATTAACAACAGAAGGAAAAGCACTATGAGTGTGAACAACGAAATAGCGCGGCTAACTCAAGCCGTACAAGACCATACCAATGAAACACAAAGCTTTTTGGATAAAGCGGATGGTCGAGTGAGAACGGCAGAATCAAAATTTGAAAGTTGGAAAGCAAACAGTGGTTTTGTGCCCCAGCGAGATAATTTGATGGCAATGCCCTTGAACTACAACGCCTTTTTGCAAGATCTGGGAGATGGTCCTTTAGACGGGTGGGGCGCTAGAGGAACGGTCACAATTGAGGCTGTACATCCATTTACTAAAGGTTTTGAAGGTCCATATTTACCGGAAAAGCCTGATTCTGCCGCTTCGAGCATTGAAGAAGCAACGAAAGAAACGCCATTTTACTATGGAAGATATAACAAAGGAGCACGAGCAGGACGCGGAGGTCTAGCTGGAGGATGGGGAGGAATAAGTGGTGGGCATATATTGAGAATATATAAGCCTGCAGGAGAAGAGCACCGCTATGCCAATTCATGCATGTTTAGCATGATTGAAACCTATAAGCGCAATCGAAGCCGTTTTCGAGCTTATGTTTATGTCTCTAAGGGGCCTTTAAATTTCGATTTTGGGCATACCGATGACGGTGGTCAGATCAACATACCTTCAGCGAAAGAGTGGCATTTTATTGATCAGGTAGTTGGGCAGTCTGAAATTTGTTCGAGTTATATGAACATTAATATCGATCACGCAGAAGAGTGTGAGTTATATCTGGCAATGATAAATGTCTTACCTATTGAGGGAGAAGGGAATCAGGCGACTTTAATTAACAGGAGATCCAAATAATGAAAATTATGTACCAAGGGAAGGTTATCGCGACTATTAATGGCGCTCCTTCAATTAGTGATGGTGTTCAGATAGCGCAAAGTGCATTGAACCAAAGTATTAGTCATACGGATATTGATCTTATTCCGGAAAATGCCAGAGAACTCAAAAAAGTTATACGAGGTTATATAGCTGATAAAGCAGGTGATTCAAATTCACTACTCGGCACCACCACAGACGGAATGCAGCTGCTTCTGCACGCCTTCTCACAACTTAATGTCGCGTTAAGCTCGGCTTCTTCTTTAGCGGAAGTGCGTGCTGCGGCAGAACCATTCAATGAACTTGCGACGGGTTTCTTAGCCAAGGTGGAAGCGGGTGAGGTATCTCTTCCCTTTCAAATAAAAGGCGTGGAAAACGTGGTGAGCGATATTGAAAACAGAGCAACGCAAGTTGCTGAAATCTTAAAAAGCAATCAAGCATAAAAGGAGAGTTTTATGAACTTAAACTTTGGTATTAATGGCAGTATCAGTGCCGCCGCCGCGCGCCCTGTTACGGTCAGTTCAACAACCGCGATTGGTGTAATTGGCGTTGCCAGCACGGCGGAATTTTTGAAATTTAACAATGCATCGGAGGCTATTGAATACTTAGAAAGCGATAGCGAAGCGGGCACGGTCGTGAATGCGCTAAAAGGCATTAATCTACAAGGTGTTAACTGCCCGGTTATTGTCAATGTGTGTTCATCCGATGCGATATTGGAATCCATTGATCTATTCAAAAAATCAGAGGGATTAACCGGTGTCAGCTTATTTGGCGGCATTTTGATTGCGCCTGTTTTGTCTGCGACTAAGGACGTAGGCGTGAAATTGGTAGCGACGGCCAGTGCGATCACCGCCACAGCGTTTGTCGATAACTTTGGTGCAAACGAAGCGGATGTATTGGCTTACGCCGCGAATTATGGCTCTCAGTCTTGTTTAGTGACCCATGGCATGTACACCGCTGACGGTGTGAAGGTTTCCGCTTCGGCGCTCTATGCTGGCGTTACCGCGTTTCGTGATGCTAATTCATCATTTGGTTGGGCGAAGTCACACTCAAACCGGGTTGTTCAAGGTGTTAGTGCAACGGATCGAGTCATTGAATACCTCGATGGTGCGGAGTGCGAAGCGCGTCGTATGCGTCAGGCTGGCGTCGCCACTATTTTGCAAGACATTGGTTGGCGTACTTATGGATTTGAAACCACAGATATTGATCCGATTTGGCAATCATTAGATCGAGTTCGTACTTTTCAGCGTTTGCTGCAAGCCATCCTCGTTTCTTCTAAATGGGCGCGAGATCGTGAAGCCAGTGAGCTACTTTGGGTTCGTCAAACCGTTGTTGAGTTTATGAATGAACTCAAAGGTAACGATGTCATCGTGGGTTTTGATGCCTATTTTGACTCCGAAAAGAATACCAAAGCCACGGCTACGGCTGGCAAGTTCTATCTAACGGTTAAGTTGGGTGATATGCCAAGTGTGCGTGAGCTAAATGTTGAGCTTGTCTACTCTGACGACTGGAACGACGTACTAATTAACTACATTAATGGAGAAGGTTAACCATGACACAAGTACCACAATATTTATCAGCAATGACGGTCTTTATTGACGGCGTTGGTCTGCTTGGTACGGCCAAGCAAGTTACTTTACCTAAGGTCGAAATCACTCGTGAAACGGTGACGGCTGGTGGTTTTGAACGTGCCATGTCGAATGGCGTATTTAAAGCCATGGAAGCGGAAATTACGCTCAATGAGTATCACGATTCTGTTTTTAAAGCGGCTAACAAACTGACTAAACCACCATTGTTTGTGATCAAAGGCAATTTGAGCCAGGACGGTCAGGATTACCCGATTGAAGCGACTGTTAAAGGCAGCATTGATATCGACGACGGTAACTGGGAAACCGGTAAAGAAGTAGAACGCAAACTGAAAGTGTACGTTGATTTTTACGCGCTAAAAGTGAATGGCACTGAACAGTGCATGTTAGATGCGAAGAATATGATCGCCAAAATTAACGATGTGGACCTATTGGAGAAAGCCCGCACTCACGTACTTTCTTAAGCAAAGCCCCGTCAATAATGGCGATGTGGTTACTGTCTTGTGGTGGGGACCGCGACAGTAACACAGTAAATACAGTCAAAAAGTAAGCAGCGTCTCAGTGATATCAACGGCCATTGATGGTTGAGACGTTAATTTACTTTAGACACTAATGTACAAAATTAATCGTTTTCGATCTACAGGATCAATCAATTTATTTAAAAAGGTTAAGAAACATGTCTAAAGAATTATTAAAAGAAAAAGAAGTGGCTTTGTCCGATGGACGTATTGTCAAAGTACGCAAACCTAAACTGCGGGATATTCGCATCCACTTTAGTGAGCCAAATCTAGAAGAGCGTCAAATCGCCATCGTTGGAACACTGGCGCAAATGACAGTCGATGAATTGGATGCATTGGATTACGACGATTTTATTCTGCTAAAGGATACCGCAGAGAGTTTTTTGTCGTCGACTGGAGCGGTTGCTTAAACGCAATCGCTATGGTCTCTGCAAAGCTTCATCTTGGTTTTTGTGATTGTTTAGAAATGACATTAGACGAATTTGAAACCTTTGCAGAGACCGCGAAACGTTTGTGTGAAGTCGAAAGATAAGCGGAGAGATAAAATATGTCACTAGGAAGTGTCTCCATCAGTTTTGATATAACGGGCAACATTGCAGACTTGGCTAACGATGTAACAGGCGTCATGCAAAAGCACCTTAGTGGTTATTTTGAGAAGCTGAGTACATTCGAAGAGGTTGGCTTCTTAGGTGGCCTATTTGATAGCGCACCGTCGGAAGCAGCGAGTAAAACAGGTACAAAAGAGAATGCTGTAAAAGAATCGTTACAACCGAGTTCTGAGCGTCAAATGTTTTCTACCCCAGAAGCTCAAACGACGGGGTTCGCGGAAGTGGGTACTGCGATGGCGACGATGACGGGTCGCTTTGAAAAAGGGGTATCCACTCTAAGCAAAGACCTAAATAGCCTCGTCGGGTCTGTTTCTAAAATGACAGCTACCTTGTCCGGTAAGCTGAATAAGATGCAAAAAAGCCTTTCCGGTTTTGGGTTTAAGAAGAATCATTCGGAGAGTAAAAACAACAAATCTGGCGTTAAAAAACGTCAAAAGAAGGCCAATAAAACCAAAGCGGGCCGCGATTCTAGCGCTGATCAAGGCTCGAGCGACAATGCCGAGTTAGGGACGTTAAAAGGCGTACAGAACGCAGCGTCAACGCTTATAACGAATGCTGCGACATTCAAGCAATCTTTTACCGAGTTATCGAGTGGGTTACAGAACTTTGAATTGTCGAAAAAGGGGATTGTAGGCTTACTTGATTCAGGCTCAAAGCTCACGGATAACTTCTCAACACTGAAGCAATCTTTTGTTGGGTTGAAAGCGTCCTTTACGAGCTTAAATTCAGACGAGCCTTTAGAGACGGCGATGTCTTCCTCCAAAGCGAACAAGACATCGAGTAAGAAGAAAAGCGACGGCGCGAGCGGTAAATTACAAGGAATGAAAGGCGCTGTTCTGTCGGGCGAGAAGCTGGTGAGTACTTTCTCAAATTTCAAAAAATCGCTTACGGGTTTGTATGATGGTGTGCAAACGTTTGATTTTTCAAAGCAAGGTGTAACCGGTTTAACGGACTTGAGTTCTAAGTTAGTAAATACTTACGACTCTGGGTCGAAGCTTGTCAGCTCTTTTTCCTCGTTTAAGCAATCTATTGCTGGCGTTAGTGGCGGATTAAAAAATGCAGGGGCAGGGCTAATGAGAGCGAAATCCACTGTCTTTGGTTTTGCTACAGCCTTACGCTCCGGAGCGATGATGCAGTGGGGATTGAATGCCGCGATGCTTGCCAACCCAATTGGCTTAATTGTGGGGGCCTTTGTTGCAGCCGGTGTCCTGATTTACAAATATTGGCAACCTCTAAAAGCGTTTTTTAGTGGGGTATTTGATGGCTTTGTGTCCTCTATGCAGCCTGTCTTTACCGCCTTTCAGCCGTTATTGAATTTGCTAGCGCCTGTCGGTGATGCCTTTGCTTGGATCGCGAGCAAGGTGTCTGAGGTGATCAATTGGTTTGGTGCGTTGTTTACGCCGATTCAAAGTAGCCAAGCGGAGCTTGCAGGCTTTGCCGCCAGTGGTATGAAGTTTGGTGAAGTGATCGGCTCCGTATTTAAAACGGCGTTGGCGCCGATTATGTTGGTTGCCAAGGGAATAGGCTGGGTTGGTAAGCAGCTGGGGTTATTTGGCGATGAAGGTGAGGCTTCGAGTGAGGCAGCGACACCCAATGAAGGAGGGCGTTCTAGAGGCTCTGTTACAGCGTTAAATACACAAAATAAAGCCACGTCGAATAGCAAACTGGCCGCCATTGGTGCGGGAATGTTAGTGACGACGAGTGCGGCTGCGATGAATCCATCGCCAGATGAGACAAAAGCACTTGCTCCAGCACCGACCGGAAGTGTGGTTCAAAGTTATGAGCTTTCGCCAATCAACAATGGGCAATCGCCGACGAAAGAAGTCGTTCAGCATATTAATGTTCAGGTTACCGTGAATAACCCAACGAGCAATATTGATATAGAACGAGCTATTGAAAACGTAATGCGTGGTCAGGCGTCGACATCCAGTCCATCACTGAAAGATGAGGATATCTAATGTTGTGTCAATTAGGTCACGTTAAATTTGAAAGTAGCGGCGTTAATATTGCCAATATTTCACGTCAATCAAGCTATCACTTTGCCAACAAGAGCATCATCAATGGCTTTGATGACTGGCAACAAGTCGGTCGCCACAGTCAAAAATTGACATTGAGCGGTGTATTGATTGAACAAAGTATGGGAGCGTTGAACAGCTTGTATGCGTTGGCGGAAAAGAAGGAATCGGTCACGCTTGCGCTTTCCTATGGTCAAGCCTTGACGGTGTTGATTATGGAAATCAGTGCGGATCAATCCAACTTTTTGAAAGAAGGGGAGTTTTATAAACAAAGCTTTGAAGTACAGCTGGTGGTGATACATGGCAACTTATGAAGTAACGAAAACGACAATGAGGTTAGATGAAGTGGTGATGCTCTATTACGGCTCGTTGGAGCAATTTACAGCCGTAAACGAAGCGAACCCAAACTTAGGGTTGTTTCTTTCAAGGGGGGATATTGTCGAATTGCCTGAGCAATCCGCCGTCGTGACGGAGGAGGTCTTATGGTAATGACGCCGACGTATCGATTGTTTGTGAATGATAAAGACGTGACCGACAGAGTATCGCCCTATCTTGTTAGCTTACGTGTCACGGACAATGAAAAGGACAACAGTGATGAACTGAGTTTAGTGTTCAGCGCCAAGTTTAAACGGCCTGAATACGGCGATCAGATTAAGGTCTTTCTAGGAGGGAAAGACCAGCAGAACTATGTTGGTGCTTTTTATGTTCAAAAGACCAGTATACGTAACAACTGCGAGCTTTCGGTAAACGCGACGGGGATGGATTTTGGTTCCAATATCAAAGAGCGTCGTCACCATCGATATGAACAAATAACCTTGGCTGAGTTGGCGGTCGACATCGCGGCTCGTCACGGGCTGGGGTATAAATCGGATCTCACTGAAGAATTGCATGATATTGATCAGGTAAATGAGTCGGACATTAATTTATTGAACAGAATCGCAAAAGATCATTCTGTCATTTTTAATATAAAAAACTCGATTCTGTACCTAATGAAGCAAGAAGAAGCACCGCCAGAAGTGATGTTGGATATAGATCGCTGTATCGATAGCCAGATCAGTCATTCTAATACGACCTTCTATCGGCGTTGTTCCGTTAAATATCAGGATACTAAACGGAACAAAATGGTCACGGTAAGTGTCGGAAAAGGAGAACCTACCTTGGTAAAACAAGGCCACTTTACCAGTGAGGACGAGGCGAAACTCGAAGCGATCAATGCGTTGAAACGAGCGAATCAGGGTACCGCTCAAGGCAATGCGTCAGTGCCCGGTCAGATCATGTATGCAGGAAGCCGCCTTATGTTAGGCGATGAAAAATACACGATCACCCGCGTGGAGCAGTCAATCAGTAACAGCGGTTGGGTGACTTCGTTAGACTTCAAGAGCAATAACCAAACTGCGCTTTAATGCGGAAAAGTGGAGATGGGCAGTGATGCGTATTTATTGATCTTGAGAAGACAGTTTCTTAAGAATCCCCAACACCCCGTTAGTACGAGAGCTGGTTAGGTAACTGCCTAAGTTAAACTGGGTCAGCTCTTGTACTAAATCCATTGCTTGGATATCTGCTTTGCTCTTGCCTTGAACTAGGCTGAGCACAGCAACTAAGACACCACGCATCAGTTTAGCGTCACTGTCCGCTTTAAAGTGGCACAACCCGTCAATGTGTTCCTCGATTAGCCAAACGGCACTTTCACAGCCTTTCACTTTGTGTTCTTCAGATTTATCGTCGTCTGTTAGGCGCTCAAGCTGCTTGCTTAGGGCAACCAGTTCTTTAAAGGTGGCTTCTTTGCTGGTGCAGGCTTGAAGACGAGATTGGATGGTTTGGCTATCAAGTAAGTGAGTCATGTTTGGGTAAGTCGTTCGTTTTGTAGGGGCTTAATCTGCAAGTAAATCAATGGCTTCTAGTAAGACTTCGCAAAATCGTTTTGCTTCTTGTTTGGTATTATAGCAAGCGAATGACGCTCGTAAGGTACTGCCAACGCCTAATTGCTCCATTAAAGGGTGGGCGCAATGGCTTCCCGCTCGAACGCCAATGCCCTTGCTGTCTAAGTAGCTATTGAGATCAAGCGTGTGAACGTTGGGTACGGATAAAGACACTAAAGTCGTGTTGCTAGACGGAGAGTAGATTTCGATTCTTGGGTCGAGACACAGTTCGTCATAAACCGTCTTGGCTAGCATCTGTTCCCATTTTAACAACTCTGGACGGTCTTGTTTGGTCAAATAGTCGCACGCGGCGGCAAGCCCAATCGCGCCTTCTATATGAGGCGTACCGGCTTCGAGACGATAGGGAAGAACGTTAAATTCCGTCGCTTGGTAAGCAACATGACGCACCATTTCACCCCCTGTTTGATAGGGCAGCAGTGTCTCTAAGGCGCTTGATTTACCGTATAACACACCGATGCCTGTTGGCGCGTACATTTTATGGCCTGAAAAGACGTAAAAGTCGCAATCTAGAGCGGTTACGTCGACTTCATAATGCGCCACGGCTTGTGCGCCATCAACAAGGGTATAAGCGCCTACTTTCTTTGCTTCATTGAGCATGTTGGCAAGTGGCGTAGACGCGCCGATGGCATTGGATATATGGGTCGATGCGAATATCTTCGTTTTATCGGTAAAGTAATTGGCGTATTCGGCTTCCCATTCACCCGTTGAGGTCAAAGGCAGCACTCGAAGACGTGCGCCCGTGCGAAAGGCCAATTGCTGCCAAGGAACAAGGTTCGCGTGATGTTCAAGACTGGTAATCAAGATTTCATCATCGACTTCTATTAAATGCTCCAGTCCATACGCCACCATATTGATGCTTTCTGTGGTGCCTTTTGTCCAAATTACATGACTGTTTTCTGGTGCATGAAGAAAGGCGGCGACGGTATTTCTGGCGCTTTCAAACGCAGACGTCGCACGGTCACTTAAAAAGTGAGCGCCTCGGTGTACATTCGCGTTGCTGTATAGGTAATAGTCCTGAATGCTTTGTAAAACGGGAAGCGGCTTTTGGGTCGTGGCGGCATTGTCTAAGTAGACGATAGGGTGATCATCGGTTGTAACGTTTAAAATGGGAAAATCGGATCGAATGTTGCTGGAAGAAAACGCCATATTGCCCCTATTTTAGCCTTTACCCGGAGATAGAAAAATCAGTATAAAGCGCGATTGTATCTTGTTCGTTGTTTTTTATGAATTAATTGTGCGTTCTTAACGATACGCCGATTTGTGATGTTTGTACAAAGGTCTCAATCAGCCTAAATAAAAGGATAAATACACGCTTAAACGCAGGAACACGCTTGCGTTTTGAGTGGCTACGGTCAATGATTGATAACAGATCTAAAAATTGCAAATCTAAAGGTACACAGCGTGGCAGACTTTCTATACAAAGGGGTCGTGGATTGGTTTTTAAAACAGGTTGCGGAAGGTGAACTCGCAGCCGGGCATAAAATGCCCTCTCTACGGTCATTATCGAAGCAGCTGAAACTCAGTTTAAATACCGTTATTCATGGATACGATATCTTAACCGAAGAGGGCTGGGTCGAATCTCGGCCTAAATCTGGCTATTTTGTTTGTCACCGCTCTACCTCTAAGAACGCGCACGTATTAGCGGGAGATCGGGTCAAAAGACTCACCGACGAAAACGCTAAATTAATCTGGTCAGCTTTGTCCCATCGTGCCGCGTTAGTGGATCAAAGTGATGCCTTTCTATTGCCCGGACCACGCACAGCAGAAGCTGAGCTGCCTGTTCCAGGGAAAGGCCATCTTGCTGTGCGAGAAGCAGTGGCGGATCACCTAAAGCGTTTAGGGATTAAAACACGTTCGGGGAATGTTTGGCTGGCGCGATCGGCCGTCAGTATCTTTAACCAAGTGGTGCAAAGCCTGACGAAAACAGGCGATCAAATTTTAGTGATTACGCCTTGTGACCCACGCTTGCTAGGCGGTTTGCAGAGCTTGCATCGCGATGTATTGTGTCTACAAGCGGGTGATCGAGGTGTGGATTTGGACGAAGCGATTCGTTGCATTAGAGACAACGACATTCGTCTGATTGTCTTCCCGAGTCAGTTTGCTTTTCCCGCAGGACAAGAAATATCGAACTTAAGTCTACGTCGTTGGCTTACGATTATTAATGAAATCAATATCCCAGCGGTGGAGTGGGATTTGGCCTCTCATCTTGGGTATAAAGCGTCTCCTTTGATGAGCTATAAATCGTTGGATACCGAAGACCGTGTGATTTACATCGGTGGTGTCGAGTCAAAAGGTTCTGATCGCAACGCGGCATGGTGTATCCCGAGCCGTTATACGATTTTGGAAGGGGCCTTTTTAAGTGCTGACTTTGCCTTAAACGATTCGCAGCAACAAGCCTTGAGCGACGCCTTATTGGGTACGCAAAAGCATTCATTGAGTAAACGCAGTCGTCAAATTTGGTCATTGTCTGAAAAAGCCAAAGCTATTTTAGAATCAAAGCTAGGTGACAGCATTCGGTTTGCCTACTCCAAAGGCGGCATGGCGCTTTGGATGCAAATGGAGAAGAAACCAAGTGAATCCGATATGGCGATTGTTGCGGCGAAACATCGCCACGCCATTGTGCCGGGAAACCTGATGGCGTTTGAAGCCGACGCGTCCGATTGGTTAGCGATCAACGTGACTTACCCGCAAATGGAAGAACTCGCGGTGATGTTGGCGGCCTTTATTAAAGCTAATGACCAATCCCTTCTTGCGGATCCTGAGCCTGTTTCCGAAGAAGCCGAGCTTGATATAGCGGTAGAACAGGAACAACTCGCTACAGAAAGTGATTCTGATGCTGACGAGGCGTCTATACTTTCAGAAGACGGTATCTCAGAAGGCGATATCTCAGAAAGCCGTGTTGCGGAAGACGGCTCAAGCGAGACAGATGCATTTGAAGCCGATGCGCTTGAGAGCGACGTATTTGAGACGGATACACTTGAGACAAGCAGCATTGAAGATGACACAGCGGGCGTAGAAAGAGCAGAAGACGATATTGCAGAAGGCCAAAGTGTAGAAAATGAAAGCTGCGTTGAAGACGCACTTGAGCCACAAGACGCCGATGAAGCGCTTTTAGAAGAGACAATCGAAGAGTCTCTAGAGGCGTCTTTAGAAGCTCCTGAAGTGGCGCTAGAGGAAGCGTCGTTGACCTCAGAGGAAAGTGAAGCTAGCTCCGAGCAAGTCGCTGATCACGGCTCGGAACAAAGCTCTGAAACAGACTCTCTCGATGTATCAGAAGAAGATACAGAAAGAGCAGAGCAGGCCGATGAAGAAGGCATGACCGATACAGAAAAAAGTCGGGATGCTGCAAAAGAGCCTTTGTATAACCCGATGTTGGATCTTATTAATCACGACTTTGGCTAACAAGCTAAGACGTTAAGAAGCTAAGAAGGAAACGCGCGATGACCTCTTTGGATTTAGAATTTGTTCGGGCTCAGTTCCCCGCCTTTCGTGAGCCAAGCCTACAAGGGCAGGCATTTTTCGAAAATGCGGGAGGCTCGTATGCTTGCCAACAAGTGATAGATCGACTGACGACTTACTACAGAGAGACCAAGCTTCAGCCGTATCATGTGCACCCTGCCTCGCAGAAAGCGGGCGACGCAATGGACATCTCCTACAAGCGCTTTGCTGACTACCTGAATGTGGATGAGCGAGAGGTGCATTTTGGTCCGTCAACGTCGCAAAACACCTATGTGTTGGCTCAGGCGTTCGCTTCTCTTCTTACATCGGGCGATGAGATCATTGTGACGAACCAAGACCATGAAGCGAACAGTGGCGTTTGGCGTCGGTTAGCCAGTCAGGGCATTGTCGTAAAAGAGTGGCAAGTTGACCCAAAAACAGGCTTATTGTCTACGTCTGACTTGGATCGTCTTATTACCGAAAAGACTAAATTGTTGGCCTTTCCGCATTGTTCCAACATTGTGGCGCATATTAACCCTGTTAAAGCGATCTGCGCACAGGCAAGAGCAAATGGCATTGTCACCGTCGTCGATGGCGTGTCTTATGCGGGTCATGGTTTTCCTGATGTCCGCGAGTTAGGCGCGGATATTTACCTCTTTTCCCTTTATAAAACGTACGGCCCACACCTAGGTGTCATGGTAATACGTAACGCTGTCGCTGAACGTCTGGGAAATCAATCGCACTATTTCAATGCTTCCTATCGCAATAAGTGGTTTGTGCCCGCAGGGCCGGATCATGCTCAGGTGGCCGCTGCACAGGGAGTACTGGATTACTTTGACCTGTTGCATGACCATCATTTTCAAAATGAGGCTTCGGTTCTAAAGCGCGCTGAACGAGTACGCGCCTTATTGCACGATGCAGAAGTTGCCTTGCTGCAACCGCTGCTGGATTTTGTTGATCAACACCCTAAATTGCGTTTACTTGGCCCTGCGGATGCATCACAACGTGCCGCGACTGTGGCATTGATGCATTCTGAGATGGATTCAGACGTGCTTGCTAAGCGTCTGGTGGAGAAGGGCATCATATGCGGCGCAGCGCATTTCTACGCCGTTCGATTACTCGAAGCGATGGGAATAGATGCGGATAAAGGCGTGCTTCGATTGTCTTTTGTGCATTACACCACGCCCGATGAAATGACGCAGTTGGTTGATGCTTTGAGTGAGGTGTGTTGAGTTGGGCGACCTATTCTCTTCTTCGCTGTCTATGCATCGTCTCCAAAATTGCTAAGGTATAAAGTAATATCTTCTTTGGTGTAACCTAATATTTCACCAATACGATATTCTTTCTCTTCAAAATCATCGTCATGGGCAGTATAGCCAGACAGAATTATATCTCTTAGTTCTTTTGCTTCTGACTCAAACTCTCTGCGATAGAAGATATACGATTCGCTTTCACTTTCTGGCTGTGAAAATATGAGTGTCTCAGCACCAACCAATTTTGCGGCAGAAAAATGTTCTTCTGGCCATGAGTCCCAATTGAAATAGATTACGTGTTTTTCACCTCGGTCAAAAAGTATAAATTCAATTCCTTCATGTGGGCCGATTTTTCCAGTCATGTTTGTCCTTTTCATGTCTCGTTAGAGGGGCTGACATAGGCGCCCAATTTGAAGAACTTGTCATACATTGACGGTGTTCGAAACTTTTCCGGTAACTGCATTGTCTCCACAGAGAAAAGCACGGCGGATACGGCGTGAAATACAGTGGTAGTAAGGCGTGTCAGGCAAGCTGACTTGTTGCTCTAGTGACCTACATGGATGTAGGTCACTAGAGCAACACAGGAGCAGTTGACGAGCGTACGCGAAACCCTCTTTAGTTCTTGTTAGGAGTATTTTTCACGAATCTTGCGATGAAATTCATTAATATCAATATCTTCTTTAAGTGACTTTAGCTCTTCAAGTAACCAGGGGCGTGTTCCCCTATTGATTGGAGTTTTGCTGGAGCCACCTATGAATATTTGATCATTGACATGGTCTGGTGGACTGCTGTTATCTGAAGGTATAACAATGTATTTCAGTTCAGGCCAAATTTTTAACGCGACGTTAATTGCTCTTATTGCGATATTAGCTTCAACTCTGTAGCCAATCCAAATTCCCTCTTGCTCACCTTTGATCGACTTAAATGGTTCGCGTTTATCATACTCTTTATGTCTGTGAGGATATATCTCTGCGTTAAATCCTTTGTTCTTGAGGGACTCTACAATTTCAGAAGACCCAATAACATCGATAACTGAAACTGATATATTATTAATGTCACTAGTATCAATCACTTGTTCTTTTACAATTTCTTTGTCTTCGAAAGATGTAAAAGTTTCCGCCTGTATAAATTCGCCCTGTGAATATGCTCCTTGCTCTTTTATCCATTCAGCGTACTCTTTTCCATCTTGTAAATGTGGTCTGTACTTGGTTAGCATGAGTAATACGCACCCAATTACGATGATAACCACAACCGTTGGCGATATAACCAAGTACCCAGCAGCCCATTCAGGCTTTTCAATATTTACTGCGGTTGTCAGTAGTACCGTGATCACAGATACCAACATAACAAACCATGCAGCCATAAGCTGAATGGGGCTTTTAATTTTATCTGGCATCAGATTGGAATCTGACATTTATATACTCCTAACATTTTATCAATGCGCATGCTCATTTATCCAGTTGGGTGATTTCATATTAAACACTAACCATTTGAAATATAATAACTTTCTAGTCCTTCTGAAAAAGCGAGTGTTGAAATCGAGTATGCGCTTATGTATTTCTTGGCATGGCACACTAGTTCGCTGCCCATGCACTATACATCTGATACTAATACACTTTTAGAAAGCGTAGTAGACAAAGCGAGAAGGTGAATGTTGTTCACCTCAGAAATAGTGTGCCATTTTTGAGATGGCGCAAAAATAGGTTGGATATAGACCCTGTTTTTCTATTCGGTAATGCTGTGGACGGCTTCGATGTGTGTGCTGTTGTAGACCCCCTCCCAACCTCCCCCTTGGTAAGGGGGAGGAGCTAGATCGAGGTGTTGAGCGCTCCTTTTACTTGGTAAGGGGAGCTAGACCGAAGTATTGAGTGCTCCCTTTGCTTGGTAATAGGGAGGAGCTGGATCGAGGTGTTGGTTATTTCCTCCTCGCTAAAAAGTCAGTCTGTCTCTACAGGCAGTGCGGCTTTTATCGCCTGACGCATGGTTTCATGGTTTTCATAATCAATCGGGATTTCGGTTAGGTGGTCGCCGACGATGACGGCTAAAGACGGAAATGAGTTGAGCCCTAGATGTCGTGCTTGGGTAATTTCATGTTCTAGTGTTTGTTCTTCTTTCACGAGCGCCATGGATTTTTGAAAACCGTCTTCTTTTAATCCTATGTGTTTTGCGCAGCGGGTGAGTGTGTCGAGATCGGATGGGTTTTGAGCGTTTAGGTAGTAGGCGTGTTGTATTTCGGTTGCCATTTCATGTTCTAGGCCAAAGTCTCGGGCGACTAGGCAGGCGCGGCAAGCTGGGTAGGTTGAACGACGTGGTGCGGCTTCTCGCCAAAAATCAAAATTAAACTGCGTGCCAAGGCTGTCTGAAATACGATGCCATGTTGCTTCCAGCTTCGTTTTCATTTCGTCGGGCATGGGGGTATCTGAATCGGGTGCTAGCCCTCCGAGCATGGGTTGTATGCTCAACTTTTGTTTGTCGATTAAAGGCTGTAGTGCTTTTTCAAGCTGATTCCAAACGGGTTTAAAGCCCCAACACCAGCTACACATTGGGTCATAGCAGTAAATCAGAGTGGCGGTCATTCAAGGTGCTCCATCGAGTCTTAGCCAAAACTGGATTTACAAAATTAACAGGTAAAACGAAAAGAGCCAACAGTTTGTTGGCTCTTTGGTCAAGTTTGTATGCTTTTCTCTCGCATACAGCGACGCTTGTCGCTGAGCGGTTGAAGCTGCTATTTCGTTAAGACAGCGGCAATAGCGTCACACAGTGGTTCCATGTTGTCTTTGGTCATGCCTGCGACATTAATACGACCTGAGCCAACGATGTAAATACTATGATCTTCTTTTAGGCTCGCCACTTGATCAGGGTTTAGGCCTGAGAAAGAGAACATGCCCTGTTGCTTGGAAATAAACGAGAAGTCCTGCTCAACCCCTTTTGCTCGCAATGTGTTGACGAACAAGGTGCGCATTTCTTGGATACGCTGGCGCATGCTAGCAAGTTCCATTTCCCAAAGACTACGTAGTTGGTCGTTGGTCAGAATTTCTGTCACAACCGCAGCGCCGTGAGAAGGCGGGTTAGAGTAGTTGGTACGAGCACAGCGTTTAATTTGAGTAAACGCGGCGTTAGCTTGCTCTTCGGTTTCAGCCACAATGGTCAATGCACCAACACGCTCATTGTACAGTCCAAAGTTTTTGGAGAATGAGTTCGCGATCAGCATTTCTGGGGTTTCTTCCAAGAAAGTGCGTAAGCCAACGGCATCTTCTTCAAGGCCGTTGCCGAAACCTTGGTAAGCAAAGTCGAATAAAGGTAAGAAACCTTGTTTGCTAGCCAGTTTTGCAAGTTGTTGCCATTGAACCGCTGTTGGGTCGATGCCAGTTGGGTTGTGGCAGCAGCCGTGGAATAACACAACGTCGCCTTCAGGGACTTGTGACAGGCTCGCTAGCATCGCTTCGAAGTCTAGCGTTTTCGCGTTTGCGTCGTAATAGGCGTAGCTGCCGACTTCAAGGCCAACAGATTGAAAGACGGCCTGATGGTTCGCCCATGTTGGGTTGCTGACCCAGATTGTTGCTTCGGGAAGATGCTTTTTGATGAACTCAGCTGCTACGCGCAATGCACCAGTACCGCCAGGTGTATGGGCGGTATGAGCGCGATTTTTAGAAATCACAGCATGATCTTGACCAAAAAGCAGGGCTTTTACCGCAGCGCGGTAAGCTTCCTCACCTTCAATGCTAAGGTAGCTTTTGGTGTTTTCATCGATAACAAGGCGTTCTTCTGCCTGTTTTACCGATTTAAGGATCGGTGTAGCGCCTTGTTCGTCTTTATAAACGCCAACGCCTAAATTGATTTTATTAGGGTTTGTGTCCTTACGAAACGTGTCGCTTAAACCAAGAATAGGGTCAGCTGGAGCAGCTTGGATGTGTTCAAACATGGTGACTCCCCGATAGGGTTATAATTGTTTTTGTTTTTGTGGGTTGATGATTAAAAAATTTAGATGTAATGGTACTTGAAACGCTATTCGGCTTCTAGGGAATAGATCAATAAGTCGATTATCTTTTTGTAGAGATCGTTGCACGATTATTGCGCTTTCCAATACCATGTTAAAAAGAGACTCAAAATGCTCATTTGTAACGTATAAACTTCGCTTTTTCGTCTATTTTTGCCTCGTCTTGGCTTCGCTCGCGACTTAGTGCAGGGGGCTTTTGTAACTAAAATGAGGGTGAAAGCACTAATTCGAAAGCATTTTGGACAAAAAATAGGGGGTAGCAAACCCTGAACCGGCGTCTATAAAAGTAAGAGGCCAGCAGAAGACAGTCCTATTTAAAATAGGCTGTAAAAATGAGTGTTAGGAGACGTTATATATCAGTCGTCCCAACCGTCGGAAATCGCTTGTATTAAGCGTTGTTCCTCTCGATAATTCTCGATTGCGCGTCGTGCTTTAAGCATTCTGTCGCTATCCTCTTTTTGGGTTCGTTCGTTTTCTTCTTTTTTTAAACTGATGGATGCATGAAGCAATTCAGTTTTGATTTCAGCTACTTCCATAGACGTCATGAGTAATACCTCTCAGACTCTTTTGATGACAGATATGACGAATCACTGTCATCAGCCGTTGAAAAAAGTCAAAATAGATAGAAAGCAAGACTACCTGTATATAAAAACCGCAAAATTGATCAAAAATCAACCATTTTGTGGCTTAATTTTAAAAATGGCGGAGCTCAATGGACGTTTCTTTTATTCTCGATGCCCTAAACGACAAACAGCGTGAGGCCGTTGCCGCGCCACTTCAAAACAGTTTGGTACTGGCTGGCGCTGGTTCCGGTAAAACTCGCGTACTGGTTCATCGTATAGCGTGGCTAATGCATGCCTATGAGCTATCACCTTATAGCCTTATGGCCGTTACCTTCACCAACAAAGCGGCGCGAGAGATGCAAGGGCGTATCGAGCAGCTTGTTGGATTACCACCTCAAGGTATGTGGGTGGGAACCTTCCATGGTTTGGCCCATCGCCTGCTTAGAGCGCATTGGCGCGATGCAGGGTTGAAGGAAAACTTCCAAATCATGGACAGCGATGATCAGCTTCGTCTCGTTAAACGTATCATGCGAGAGTTTAATATCGATGATACGCGTTGGCCGCCTAAGCAAGTGGCTTGGTTTATTAACGGCCAAAAAGACGAAGGTCGACGTGCTGCTCATGTTCCCGACTCGCATGATCCATTTTCAAAAGGGATGCGAGAGCTTTATTACCACTACGAAGAAGCGTGTGAACGCAACGGCTTACTGGATTTTGGTGAGTTATTGTTACGAGCGCATGAATTAATGCTGACAAATCCGGCTTTATTAAAGCATTACCAACAACGCTTTGTGCATGTGCTGGTGGACGAGTTTCAGGACACCAACACCATTCAGTATGCGTGGCTTCGTGTGATGGTTGGTGATACTGGCACGATCACCGCAGTGGGTGATGATGACCAGTCAATCTATGGTTGGCGTGGCGCAAAAATTGAGAATATCCAAAACTTCTCAAAACACTTTAATGACGTGGCGACGATTCGTCTTGAACAAAACTATCGTTCAACTGGGCAAATTCTAAAAGCCGCCAACGGGCTGATTCAGAACAATGATGATCGCTTAGGTAAAGAGCTTTGGACAGACAGCGGCGATGGCGACCCGATTTCCCTTTATGCTGGGTTTAATGAGCAAGACGAAGCGCGCTTTATATTAGAGATTATTAAAAAGTGGCGCGACGACGGAACCGCGTTAAAAGACATGGCGATTTTATATCGTTCTAACGCTCAATCTCGTGTGATCGAAGAATGCCTCGTTAGGGAACAGTTGCCTTATAGAATTTATGGTGGGCACAGATTCTATGATCGTTTAGAGATCAAAAACGCATTGGCGTATGCTCGGTTGGCAGTTGACCCGAATGACGACGGCGCAATGGAGCGTGTAATTAACGTACCACCGCGTGGCATTGGCGAACGCAGTATTGGTACCTTGCGAGAGATCGCTCGAGATCAAGGTTGCTCTATGTGGCAGGCCGCAGAGCATATCGTGCAGCATGGTGTGATGCCTGCTCGCGCTTCCAATGCGATTAAGAACTTCTTACAGATTATTGATGGTATGGGGAATACGTTAATCCAACCTGATCTAGGTTTGGGTGATGTCTTTGAACACATCATTCAAGAAGCGGGTTTGATTCCTCATCATGAGAAGGAGAAGGGTGAAAAAGGCGAAGCCCGTATTGAGAACTTGAAAGAGTTAGTCAGCGCCGCAAGTGGTTTCTCGTGGTCAGAAGATGACGAAGAGTTTAGCTCGCCAATGATGGCATTCTTGGACCAAGCGGTATTGGATGCGGGTGAAGCTCAGGCGGATGAGTATCAGGATTCGGTTCAGTTGATGACGCTGCACTCGGCGAAGGGCTTGGAATTTCCATTGGTCTTTTTAACTGGCGTGGAAGAGAATTTGTTCCCTTCCAAAATGTCGTTTGAGGAACCTGGACGCCTCGAAGAGGAGCGTCGCCTTTGTTATGTTGGTATTACGCGGGCCATGGAGAAGCTCTATATTACCTATGCGGAATCGCGTCGATTGCATGGCAGTGAATCTTTCAATAGTCCTTCTCGTTTTATTCGTGAAATCCCACAAGAGTGTATTGAAGAAGTGCGCCTGCGCTCACAAGTCGCAAGACCTGTTTCGATGCAGCGACACAACTATCAAGGCACACTGCAAAAGCAAAATCAGAGCATATTGCACGGTTATCAAGTACCTGAAACCAACGTTTCAATGGGCGACCGAGTGAAGCATCCGGTCTTCGGTGAAGGGTTGGTTATTAACTACGAAGGACAAGGCCCACAGGCCAGAGTTCAAGTGAACTTCGATACCGAAGGTACAAAGTGGCTTGTGTTGTCTTTTGCTAAATTGGAAGTGCTGTAATATCAAATGATGGCACTTTGAGTTGATTTAATAGAGGCGGTTGTTGCTTCGCTGTCGTTGAGAGTTTGGCGGTCGCTATCGATAACTGCTTTCGTTAAGTTTCGTTCTACATGCTACTTAATTGTTGGTGTTAGACTCAGAGACATTAAGCATGGATGGGGTGCGTAGGGAAGGTGTGGGCTTGTTCACACCTTCCCTAGAGACCTAAAAATCTAGAGATCTATAGAGTAGTACCGTTGTAGAGTTTGAATATATGGCTGATTTCTTTGAGCACATTTCGAGTTTTAATGTCCGTCAGATGTGTATGCAACTCTATCGATGAGGTAGGAAGTGCGGGCAAATTGAACTTACTACGAACGTCTATCAGCCCTTCTGGAACAAGCCGCAAAGCGTAAACACCAATGGCCATTCCCGCTAAAATAGCCGAGTTAACAATGTCGGTATTGCCGCCAATCAGCATTTTTTGAAAAGGGATGTCTGCACTTTTTAAAATAACTGGTGCTTGATCGCGCACTTCACACTTCTCATCAAGCGTAGCCAGTTTTACTGAGTCTCCGACTTTGTACTTGTATTTAGGCGTAGCGAACCAGCTGTAATGTTCGATACAAAGCAGGTGTCCCTGTTTTCTATATTCTTCTGAGTTTACTATGACGGCGTCTAGCGTTCCTTCGTCATATTGCTGTTTTAGTTCGCTGGACAACCCGGTTGATATTTCTAACGTTAAATTAGGGTACTGAGTATTCACTTTGGCTAGAATCGCGGTTAACTCTGAGCCGATAATATGGCAGCCAATACCTAAGCGTAAGCGGTTTTTAACGGTATAGAGTGTTTCAACCGCTTTGTCATGAGCTTCTAGAAAGGCTTTTGCGTTACCAATGAAGGCCTCTCCTTGAGAGGACAGTCTCACGACACGGGGAGTTCGCTCTATTAAACGCCTGTTGATGCGTTGTTCGAGACGTTTGAGTCGAAGACTCAATGTTGCTTGACTGGTTCCAAGCGAGTTTGCTGCAAGTGTAAAACTCTTTAGTTCAGCAATGACTACGAATGCTCTTACTGCTTCGACATCGAGTGAAATTGACATAGCTATCCTTGTTACTCTGTGCGATCCATTTCATTTTGTTATCACTGTCTGTGCGATCCATTTCATTTTGTTATCACTGATATAGACATTATGAGGGTACCACCTCAATGAATCCAGTGCTATTTTGCCTCTCGATGACCAATCAGAAGAAGGAAACTACATCAGTTTTTATTCTTTCAAATGATTATTTAAAGAACGTCTTAATCTTTTTATAAAAAAGAAAAACACGCTTTTTTGACTGAAGTATCAGTCTTGTTGAGGGTGTTTGCGTTTACACAACATTGCATGGAGAGTTATGTTATGAGCACTATTTCGTCGAGAAATAGAATCGCTTTAATTTCGGTGTGCCTATCGGCAATTATGCTAGGGCTTGAAATTACAAGTGTACCTTCTATTTTACCTATCTTAAAAAGTGTCTTACCTGCGGATTTTATTCAGCTTCAGTGGATTATGAATGCATACACTATTGCCATGTGTTCGACACTGGTTGCAATGGGCGCATTTGCCGACCGGTTTGGTCGTAAACGGGTGTTTTCAATTGGTATTTTTGTCTTTTGCGTTGCCTCTTTGATTTGTGGGCTAGCGTCGTCAGCGCCTGTTCTGATCGTTGCGCGCTTTTTACAAGGCACCAGTGCTGCAGCGATGCTTGCATGTCAGGTGGCCGTGCTGTCAAACCAGTTTCAAAATGGCCCCGAGCGAGGCGTCGCGTTTGCTTGGTGGGGGATCATTTTTGGTCTTGGATTAGGCTTCGGTCCTATTGTTGGCGGCTTAATCGTCGCTCATATGAGTTGGGAATGGGTTTTCTTGATTCACGTCTTTATTTCGGTGATTACGTTGATACTAGCGCGTGTTGGTGTGGTTGAGTCGTCTGATCCTAAGGCGGTGAAAATGGATGTCGGTGGCATGATCACACTTTCTGGAGCGGTGTTCGGGCTAGTATTCATGATTACGCAAGGGAAAGATGTCGGTTATCAAACGGTCGAAGGCATTGCAATCATGGCGGCGAGTGCTATTTCTTTTGTACTGTTCATTATCATTGAGCGAAAAGTCGCTCGACCTATGTTTGATTTGAATGCCTTTAAAATTCGTAATTTCTCTGGTGCATTATTTGGTGCAGCGGGCATGAATTTCAGCTTCTGGCCTTTTGTTGTCTACTTCCCAATCTATTTGCAGAGTGTATTAGGCTACGGCGGCGTAACGTCAGGACTTATTATACTTGCACTTACTCTTCCAACGGTTGTTGTCCCTCCGATAGCGGAAAAAATCTTATTAAAAAATGGTCCAAAGATTGTGATACCGCTCGGGCTGTTGTGCATATCTGGCGGGTTCTTCCTATTGTGGGGCGCTGCGTCGGCCTCCAACACCGATTGGTTAATGCTAATGCCTGGCTGTATTTTAGCGGGTATCGGGTTAGGTCTTACGAATACGCCTGTGACTAACATGGCAACAGGGTCCTTACCTCCAGAGCGTGCCGGTATGGCATCGGGGATGGAATTTAGTACGCGTATGATTTCGTTGTCTCTAAATATTGCCATTATGGGCTTTGTGCTTGTGAGCTCGATTGTGTATCAACTTCGTAGCTTACTGCCTATAGATACCGTAGAAGTAGGGCTTTCTCAATTAGCTGACGTACTGGCGTCTGGTAATTTGCAGACGTTAGAAGAGTACGGCGTTCAGTCCTCTGTGGCGCAGAATATCTTGATGACGGGCTTTAGTAACGTCATGTTGTATGGTGCGTGTGCTACCGCAATATTATGTTTACTTGCATTCATCGCATTTGAAAGCAAAAAGGCGAAATCCAGTACAGATAACGATGGGGTGGATTCTGCTGAAACGCTTCCGACAGCCTAACGAAGGTATGAACAAGTCCACTGCTTCATTGTGAGGGTTAGGTCTTTCATCAAAGACGTTTTTGGATAATGGCCATTGCTCGAATGTTTCACATCGAAAACTAAGAGCTTCATGCCTCTATTTTACTGGACGATAGTGTTTATTGTCGTTGTGGACGCCGAAAGTTATTTGCTGGAGGGGTTATGCGTTTTACATGATGTTTATTTGATAACCTGGTAAAGGGAGAAAATATGAATATTGGGATCATTGGAGCAGGCCCTATGGGGCAAGTTCTTACTCAGCATGCTATCAATGCTGGGCACAAGGTTATGTTAAGTAATTCACGCAGTGCTGACTCGCTCACGAGAGTGGCTGATGCCTTACTCTGTGATGTGGGCAGCGCTGAGCAAGCGTCCGAGTTTGGCGAGATTGTTATTATTGCTGTCCCTCTTCACGCTTATGACAAATTGCCGAAAGCGTCACTAAAAGGAAAAATTGTAGTGGATCTACTTAACTACTTTCCGAATAGAGACGGTGCAATCCCTGACCTTTTGAATGAGAAAACGACGACAAGCGAAATGCTTTCTTCTTTTCTCGATGGGGCTATTGTCGTTAAGGCGTTTAACTCTATTACGGTTCAAGACCTTGCTCATGATGCTCGACCAGGACCAAGCGATCAAGAGAGACGAGCGATTCCTGTGGCGAGTGATGACCCGCAGGCTAAAACGAAGATCATGAATCTTATTGAAGCGTTTGGTTTTGATTCAGTGGATGCCGGTGTGCTTTCTGACAGCTGGAAGTTCGAACGTTATCGCCCTGTTTACTGTTGTTCGTTGCATAAAGAGACGATGGAGTCATTGCTAGCGTCTACCACTCGAGAAACCAAAGTACGTGACGGCCATTGGATACAGAATCGCCAAGCATTAGCTTAGCGCATAGTCGCTTGGTCGAATATTTTTCTATTTCTCATTCAAAGGCGATATTCAATGTTTGAGTTTCGCCTTTGAATGAGCGTATTTAACGGCTTGTATCAATGTCCTAACTGTCTTATTGGTCAAATAGTTGAATTTTTGTTCATCCCTCTCTACTATCCCTATCCTCGTTTTATTCTGAAAAACGGCTCGTACAAAGTGACTTAATCGAAAATAACAACATCTATGGTCTAAGTCGGCGAATCAAGGAACATAAAGTCTCAAACGCGCACTGCGTTTTTGCTTTAGTGAGCAGTCATGTTTAGGGACATGGTGGCTTTGAGTGTTCGCCCTGTATCGCGTGAATAAATGATGTAAAACGTAAAATTTGATTAACTCTAAGGAATAACATGAAGAAAGTAATGCAGTTTGGCAAGCTGGCTGCGGCGAGCTTGTTGGCGGTTGTGCTGACCGCTTGTGGTGGGGCTAGTGATAAAGAAGCGACGAAAGAGTCAGCAAAAAGTGCTCAGGTTGAGAAAAAGCCTGAGGTCATTAAATGGAAAATGGTGACCACTTGGCCAAAAAACTTCCCTGCTTTAGGTACGGGTGCTGAATACCTTGCGAAGAACATCAATGAAATGTCTGGTGGTCGTTTGCAAGTGAAGGTGTATGCCGCGGGTGAGTTGGTGCCACCTTTGGAAGTGTTTGATGCTGTCTCTCGTGGCACAGCAGAGATGGGCCATGCCGCGTCTTACTACTGGAAAGGTAAGGTTCCTGCCTCTCAGTTCTTTGCTTCTATTCCATTTGGTTTAACAGCGCAAGAGCTAAACTCTTGGATTTACCATGGCGGTGGTCTAGAGCTATGGGAAGAAATCTATCAGCCATTTAACGTTCTACCTATGGCGGGTGGCAACACGGGTGTGCAAATGGGCGGTTGGTTTAACAAAGAAATCAATTCCGTTGCGGATCTTAAAGGCCTAAAAATGCGTATTCCTGGGTTAGGCGGTGAAGTGCTTAAAAAGGCGGGTGGTGTACCTGTAAATTTGCCTGGTGGTGAAATCTTTACATCCCTGCAAACGGGCGCAATCGATGCGACAGAATTTGTTGGGCCATATAATGATTTGGCATTCGGTCTCTACAAAGCGGCGAAATACTACTATTACCCAGGCTGGCACGAGCCAGGTTCGGCAGTAGAGATTACGGTAAATAAAGACGCATACAATGCTTTACCTAAAGACCTGCAAGCTATTGTTCGTGCAGCAGCTCGCCAAGCTAATGCGGATATGTTGGATGAGTTTACCGCTCGTAACAATGAAGCGTTGCAGACGCTGATTTCTGAGCACGGTGTTGAGTTGCGTGAGTTCCCTGCTGATGCATTGGCTGAGCTTCGTGATGCATCCGAAGAGGTGATCGAAGAGTTAGCTGCAAATGATCCAGCGAGTCGTAAGGTGTATGACTCATTGAAAGCGTTTAAAGAGAAAGTATCCGCTTGGCACACTGTTTCTGAGCGCGCTTATATTAATGCCCGCGACGCAGAATAGAGTCTATTAATATAGCTATTTGATACTTTTATTAGCGTGTATCAGCTTGTATTAGAATGATCAAAAGCCCCAGAGAGTCTTCTCTGGGGCTTTTTTTATGGATTGGTGGCTGTATGACGTTTGAATATAAAGATGAGATTGAGAAGCTGGGATAAGAAAAGAGTTGTTGTTTTGGTTCTCAGTTTTTACACTGTTGCGCGAACGAATAAATCGTTAGTTTAACAATAAAAATAAACCTCCCAAGGAGTAACAATGCTAAAAATAAATACGTGGGGAAAATGGGCGCTTGCGGGCGTCACAGCGGCGGTATTGAGCGCATGTGGTGGGGCTGACAAAGTGCCAGAAACGGCAAAAGTCGAACCGAAACCTGAAAAAATCGAATGGAAAATGGTAACCACTTGGCCAAAGAATTTCCCAGGTTTGGGAACGGGTGCTGAGTATATGGCCAAAAACATTACCGAAATGTCGGGTGGGCGACTGACGGTGAAAGTCTATGCTGCGGGTGAGCTGGTTCCACCACTCGAAGTGTTTGATGCGGTATCACGAGGGACGGCTGAGTTGGGTCATGGCGCGTCTTATTACTGGAAAGGCAAAGTGCCGGCTGCACAATTCTTCACTGCGGTACCTTTTGGTATGACGCCTCAAGAGATTAATTCATGGATTTACCATGGTGGCGGTATGGCCCTTTGGGAAGAAATTTATGAGCCTTTTAACCTTATTCCTCTGACTTCTGGTAACAGTGGAGTGCAGATGGGTGGTTGGTTTAATAAAGAAATTAACTCCCTTGATGATTTCCAAGGTTTGAAGATGCGTATCCCTGGGTTAGGTGGCGAAGTGCTGTCTAAAGTAGGTGGAACGCCAATTAACTTGCCAGGTGGTGAAATCTTTACTGCGTTGCAAACGGGCACAATTGACGCCACTGAGTTCGTTGGCCCTTATAATGACTTAGCGTTTGGTTTATACAAGGCGGCCAAATACTACTATTACCCAGGTTGGCACGAGCCGGGCTCCGAAATGGAGTTATTAGTCAACAAAAAAGCGTTTGAAGCGTTGCCGAAAGATTTACAAGCGATTGTAAGAGCGGCTTCTCGTCAAGCGACTCAAGATATGCTTGATGAGTTTACAGCGAAAAATAACGATGCACTGCAAACACTGGTGACAGAGCATAACGTTGATCTTCGTCCGTTCCCTAAAGATGTCTTAAAAGCGTTGAAGAAAGCGTCTGAAGAAACCTTAAACGAAGTTGCAGCAAGCGACGAAATGAGTAAAAAGGTCTACGATTCCTTTAAAGCGTTTATGAGTAAAGTCTCTGCATGGCATGCGGTGTCAGAGCGTGCGTATATCAATGCGCGAGACGCTGAATAAGCTAGGGAAGTGTTAACTGAAAACGCGCTAGGAGCGATTTCTCCTAGCGCTTTTTTTGTCAGATAGCACTAACGTTGAGTTGTATTTAACACCGCGAACGCTATTCCTGCGTTTTTATGATCGCCTCAGCGGTTTGCAGCCCCGATAGTGTCGCGGACTCCACACAGCCCATATTAAATCCATTTTGAATCCAGTCTCCTGTTAGCAACAGGTTGCTAAAGCCACTTTCGTCGGTTTTTAGGCGGTATTGCGCGGTGCCTGTGATCGCTTGAACATAACGCTCAGAAGGGTCGATATTTGAGCGCCAGTATTGGCTTTGGAACCTACTTTCGCCCTCTGAACCACTCGTATCAGATAGCCAATCCCATTCAAACACGCCAGTCTCTGGATTGGCATTGTTCATAAATGGGTGAAACTTCTGTGTCATCATGGTTTTGGTGAGTTGTTCAACAGACGCTTTCTGTGCCATTGGGTATTGAGGATTTGGCGCTTTTGGCGCCGGGGTAGTTGGTGTAAAGGTACCGCAGAAATAGCTGATGTTTTTTGGTGTGGCATCTGCTGGCCAGTCTTCAACTTTCGTTAAATAGCTCACCGACGCCCAGTTATCGACCTGCTGTGTTGCGTACCCTAGCCACTCGGGCTGTAGCTCTCCTACCTTATCTGCAGGCCAGCCTAGTTCTTTTACGTCTTTATTGAACCAAAGTTGAAACGCCTGAGTGCAGACCGTTTCAACTTTCTCGGTCATCTTAGCCATTTTGGGACTCTTCTCTAATAAAGAAGGAGCAACATAAGGGATTGAAGCGACCGACATGCCTAAAATAACACGGTCAAAGTCTGTTCCAGCGACCAACTCGATTTGAGGTTGATCGTATATTTCAGGCCAGTTTGTCCAAAGCGACTCAAGATCAATTTTGTTAGCGATGAGTTTTTCCGCAATGTCGTCTTCAATTTGGTCGTAGATTGGTGCGGAAGGCCAACAAGGTAAACCTTTTACATCGACAAGCGGGTCATAGCCTTTCGCTTCATCCTTGAGAGGAACTTGTTTTGCAATTTTAATCTTTTCAACAATGGGGTTGCCGCTGGCGTCTGTGCCCGCTACCAACTCTTGAACGTTATGGAAAAACTTAAATTTTACGCCTAACTCGTTCAACACTTCATAGTATGGGCCAAAGACCACGTCCCCCATACCCGCATGCATTCGATAGACGAAGGTACCATTACTGTGTGTTGCGCCGTAAATAATCGCATTCAAAAAGGTGCCTGTTTCTAGATTGTGTTTTTCCATGTCGCCGTTTTGGTAAGCAAAGAAACCACAGTAAACGGTGTTCATAAATGGGCCATCTAGCGTTTCTTGGCTGGCACCATGATTTTTCATCCAGTCGGAAAATTCGATGTCGTTTAGGTGGTCGTAGTGATCGTGACTGCCGCTGTCTTTTAACATACCAATGGCGAGGGTTAGTCCGAAGTCGGCTAATAACCATAATCGGGTCACACACAGCTCTGCTTCATCGACATCTTTTTTTGTGATGTCGATGCCAAGGAGTTTTTTGATGGTGAAGCGCAGAAGAGGGTTGTCTAGTAAGGGAAGAAATTCTTCCGCTTTCTCACAAATTTCAGCAATGACCTTTCTTAGGCCAACCAATATGTCTGCAAGGCCGTCTTCAATGGCTTCTTCGACATAATCTTCAATCTTCTTGAATTGTTTTTCTGCTTTTTCTATCGCCTCAATTAAGCTATCAAATTTTGGATGCTTGTCTAATGTGGTTTTAAGCTCATTAGCAAAAGGCGAAAAGAAGCGTTGGATAACTTGAACGATTTTAATAGCAAACGACTCGTCATTATCGACTTTGCTATCACCATCAAAAAAGGATTGTAAATCAAATACCCAGGGAATCCATTCGTCTTGGTAGTACTGAGCAACGGCGGTTGAATTGTGTGGAACAAAAGCGTCGTTAAAGGTTTGCATAGGGCCGGTTTGACGATTAAGTTCTTGATAGCATTCGCGCATGAACTTGATGGACTGCTGATAAAAGCCAAACCAGACGTGAATGCCATGCTCTTCAATACGTGCATGCTCTGCCATATTACGTCCACTGGCCCCCTTACCTCCGATGCGCCAGCCGAGCTGATATAGGGTGATGTCGTACTTTTCTTTCCAATTTTCTTCTCGCGTTAATCGAAATGCGGCGGTAATGGCGGATACGCCTCCACCTAAAATAGCGATTTTTTCAGGTGATTTTGAATTCAACGATTGCATATAACCTTCCTTCTTATCCTATTATTACGGTGTACGTTCTACACTATTTGTGCCTTTTTCTACTAAATCGACAACCATTGCCCATATTATATGGCTTGGTTATGTTAAATTTGATGAAACGCCTTGCACTGCTTTTGCAATTTACCATAGGGTATGGAAGGTACAAGTAGAACTTTGAAGCAATGAAATCAGCTTCAAATGCTTTTCTTTTAGAACGTTCTCTGAAATTAGGGAAATAGGAAATGATCGAAATTCCTGGCTATCAAGTTCAGTCACTACTCTCAGAAGGGAAAAACTCTCTGGTTTTTAAGGCCTTAAGGGAGTACGACTCAACTCCTGTCGCTGTGAAGTTACTACGGCATGAATTTCCTAGCTCAGACCAAGTGAACAGTTTTAAAAGGGAGTTTTCGATCTGCCAGAGACTCAAGCAGGTAGAGGGGGTTGTTGAGGCGTTTGCATTAGAACGTCACGAAAACTCAGTGTGTATTGTTTATGAATATGCCAGTGGTTTGAGTTTAAATAACTATGTGAAGCAACACTCCGTTGCGCTACGAGAAGCGCTTTCTATCGCATTAAGAGTGGTGACGACGTTATCAGATATACACAACGAGCAAGTGATTCACGGTGACTTAACACCGAGAAATGTTTTGTGGGACAGCCAGCATGGTACGTTGACGTTATTGGACTTTGGTATCGCTAGAGAATTTGGTGAGCAAGAGCTCAAAGCCCAAAGTCAAAAGTTTATGGGGTCGTTGCATTACAGCTCGCCGGAGCAAACGGGGCGTGTCAATCGTGTCTTAGACTACCGCACAGACTATTATTCATTAGGCACCACTTTATATCATTTATTGTCTGGTCGTCCTCCGTTTGAAACAGAAGACCCTGTACATCTAATCCATTGTCATCTTGCCATTGAGCCGACTCCTTTGGTGTCTTTGGATGCAAATATTCCACAAGTCGTGTCTGACATTATACAAAAGCTGTTAGCGAAAACGCCGGAGGGGCGATATCAAAGCGCATCCGGCCTGATTCACGACTTACGCCGCTGTATTGATGAACTCGATCTACATAATGAAGTGTCGAGTTTTATGATTGGGCAGAAGGATCAATCTTCTTACTTTTCGGTGCCGAACAAACTTTATGGGCGTGAAGAGCAGCTCGCCCAGCTCTCTAATGCTGTTGACTCGTGTTTTTCTGGTCAAGCCGTATTTGGTTTGATTAGCGGGTATGCCGGGATAGGTAAATCCTGCTTGATTAATGAGTTACGTCAGCCTATTGAAGCGAAATCAGGTTTTTTCATTCAAGGAAAATTTGATCAATATAATCGTGACCTTCCGTATTCGGCGATTAAAAAAGCGTGTCAGGATTTAATTCGTCAGATACTAATGGAAGACGAAAGTAAGATAGATGTGTGGCGCGCGAGCTTAATTGAAGTGCTTGGTGAGAATGGTCGAGTCATGACTGACTTTATTCCAGATCTCTCTTTAATTGTCGGTGATCAGCCTGAGCTAGTTCACATTTCGGCGATTGAATCTCAAAATCGATTTAATATTATTTTTCCGCGCTTTATCGAGCTATTTTGTAGTGAAAAATATCCTCTAGTGATGTTTTTAGACGACTTGCAATGGGCTGACAATGCATCGCTGCAATTGATTGAGAATGCAACACGTAATAGTCAAATGCACCACCTACTCTTGCTCGGCGCGTATCGAGATAATGAAGTCGCGGCGACGGATAAACTGACGCTTGTTCTTAAAGAGGTGCATCAGCAACAACAATTTCAAGTCGTTGATATAAAACTGAATGCGTTATCGCTTGAACAGGTCGAAGCCTTTATTGGTGATACCGTTAACCGACACGATTCGGATCAGAAAGCCTTGGCGAAACGTTGCTTTAATAAGACTCTTGGAAATCCATTTTTTCTGAATCAATTGTTGGAAGCGCTGCACAAAGAAGCCTTACTCTATTTTGACCGGTTTGAAGGAAAGTGGTCTTGGGACATTGAGCGGATTGATGCGTGGCAAGTATCGGATAATGTGGTGGACCTTATGCAAAGTAAGATTCACCGGTTGCCTAAAGAAACCCAAGAGCTTTGTCAGCTCGCGGCCTGTATTGGCAATGAATTTGACTTAGTGATGCTCGCTAGCTTGAATAATCGCGAGGTTAGTGATGTAGAACAGCACATTCGAAACGCGGCTTCTCAAGGGATTGTTGTCTCCATTGATGACGCTTTATTGTCGACGACGGCACTTAGTATATCTTCATCTAGCTCATCGACGGTTCGATATCGTTTTCTGCATGACCAGGTTCAGCAAGCGGCCTATTTTCTGACGTCAACGAATGACCGTTCGGTTGCACATTATAAAATTGGCAAATTACTGATTGAGCAAACTAAAAGTGATGACTCCTCCGAGAGGTTGTTCAGTATCGTCAATCATTTAAACCGTTCTATTCGTCTGATTGACACCGACGCATTTAGGCTTGAATTAGTGCGTTATAACTTAACTGCGAGTCAAAGAGCGAAGCGTGCTAACGCGTATGATCTGGCGTTGACTTATATTAATGTCGCCAACGATCTACTGGGTGAAGAGGGTTGGAAAACACACAGTGATTTGAAGTTTGAATGTGTAAAAGAAAGTGCCGAAGCGGAACAACTTTGCGGGGATATTGACGCGGCCCACACGTATTGCCGTTCGTTATTGGATCACGCGTCGAATGATCTAGCCAAAGCGGATATCTATGCGCTGCAAACGGAGCTGTATTCTAATCATGGCCGTTTTTTAGAAGCGCTTGAATCCGGTTGTGAGGGTATTCGATTATTGGGCGTTTATTGGCCTGATACGCCGGAAGACCTTGAACAAGCGATGTTAAAAGAGTCTGAGGCGATTCACGGTTATTTGAAGAAAAATACGGCCGCTTCGTTGCTTGAACTGCCGGAAATGACGGATGAAAAGCAAGTAATATTGAGCAAGCTATATGGTCTTATTTGGGGACCTGCTATCAATGTGAACTTGCCGATGAGTACATTGGCCGTTGTCAAAATGGTGGTGCAGTCTATTGAATATGGTAATGGTGACATATCACCATTTGGCTATGTTAACTATGGTTCTATGCTCAGTGCATTTTTTGGTGACTATCAGTCTGGCTACGAGTTTGGTGAACTGGCGGTTAATCTTGTCGAAAAAACCAATAATATTCCGTTCCGGTGTAAGGTTTACACTATGTTTGGTGTCACCAACAGTGCCTGGACGATTCCTGTAAAAGAAAGTATCAAGTTGCTGCGCACTGCCTTAGCGGCTGGAATGGATGTTGGAGACCGTATCTGGATCAGTTACAGTGCTTTCCATATATTGAAACTGATGAAGCTGGCAGGCTTTTCCTTGTCCGACATTCAAGCGGAAACTCGAACCATTCGGCCGATTATTGAAAGTATGGGCGATCCCAATACGCTAGAAGTATTGGAAATATTAGAAAGAAACAATCGGCTGCTGACGGGCGAAAGTGACAACCTTTACGCTTGGGATGAGGATGGCTTTAGCGAAGACAGTTTTGTTCAAAAAATGGCGAGTCAGCAACATGCGTTGTGCTTGAATTACTACCATACGACCAAAATGTTGGAATGCCTGCTTTTAGGGCGTTTTGAGGAAGGCGTATCGATGGCGGAACAAGCTGAAGGAACGCTTCCTGCAACGTTTGGTTGGTTAACCAACGCAGAGTATTACTTTATACAAAGCTTGTTGTTAGCGTCGTTGGAAGAAGGACATGAATTTGTCGAGCGCCGTCAAAAACAGCTTCATAGTAATTTAAGTCGCCTCCAAGATTGGGCCGAACATAATGCTCACAATTTTATGCATCGTGAGCTGTTACTTAAGGCAGAAATTGCGCGGCTTGAAGGTAATGACTCTGAAGCCATTGATTTATACGATAAAGCCATCGAACTTGCGTTAGACAATGGGTTTCAACAACACGCAGCCATTGCAAATGAGTTGGCCGCTCGTTTTTGGGACAACAAGAATAAACGTAAATTTGCGTATTACTATTTACGTGAAGCGCATCATGGCTATATGAGCTGGGGCGCGTACGCCAAAGCGGGGCAGCTAGAAAAAGAATACCCTGAATTAATTCGAAGTCGCGAAACTTACGCTGAGCATTTTACGACACAGAGCTTTACGGATACCACGATCAGCTCTGGAAATTTAGATTTGATGTCGGTAATGAGAGCAGCCCAGATCATCTCTGAAGAGATAGTCTTGGAACAGTTGCTCGAAAAGCTAATGGTCACTATCTTAGCTGAAGCGGGTGCGCAAAAGGGATCGCTTGTATTGAACATGGATGGCCAATGGCGGATTCAAGCGTCAGGGGGCATTCAGGATAGCAAAATACAGGTTATGCAAAACCGAGTAATCTCAGAACAGCTGAGGGACGAAATCCCTTTATCCATCATTACCTATGTAAGGCGTACTCACGCGCCAGTTATTATCGATGATGCCCGACAAAGCAGTAATTATAGTAAAGACGCATATGTCTCCAAATATCAGCCTTTGTCGGTGCTTTGCTACCCTATTTTAAAACGCGGGAAAATAATCGGGTTGTTGTATCTTGAAAACAACCTTGTCCCCGCGGCTTTTACAACCGATCGTTTGCAGGCGCTTAATATCTTAGCGGGTCAAGCGGCCATTTCGATTGAAAATGCGTTGGTGTATGAAACGCTTGAAAAGCGAGTCACGGACCGAACTGAAGAACTGAATGTTGCGAAGGTGCTCGCAGAAGAAGCGAACCGGGCTAAGTCGTTGTTCCTTGCCACGATGAGTCATGAAATTCGCACACCGATGAATGCGATCATTGGATTAAGCCGACTCACACTGAAGACACCATTGAACCTAGATCAAAAAGACTTTATGGACAAAATCCTCGAGTCCGCAGAAGGTCTATTAGGCATTATCAATGACATTTTGGATTACTCCAAAATCGAAGCGCATAAGATGGTACTGGAGCAAACTCGATTTGAGTTACAGTCTGTGATGTCCAGAATCGTTACCATTTGCGCGCTAAAAGCAAAAGAAAAAGCACTAGAGCTTCATGTTGATATTGACTCCGATGTGCCAGCCTTACTGCTGGGCGACCCTTTGCGCTTGCAGCAAATACTGACGAACTTAGTGAGTAATGCCATTAAGTTTACTGAAAAAGGATTTGTTGGAATTCGAGTAAGCTTAGAGCAAACGCAAGAGGGTACGCCGCAAGTCAGGTTTGATGTTACTGATTCAGGTGTTGGTTTAACTCAAGAACATCAAAGGGAGTTGTTTAAACCTTTTACTCAGGCCGATGCTTCCATCACCCGAAAATATGGAGGGACAGGCTTAGGATTGGCAATTTGCCGACAGCTTGTTGAGTTAATGAAAGGGCAAATCTGGGTGCGGAGCCATCTTGGGAAGGGGTCGACGTTTGGCTTCAGAATCCCGGTGCATTCGTATCAGGAAGATAACGATTTGGCTTATAAGCATTTAGACTTTTCAAAAGTGAGAGTCTTGGTGGTGGATGACAGCAACATCGCTCGACGAGCCATCGTTTATATGCTGAAAGAAATTGGCGTACAGTGTGATGATGTGGGCGCTCCTATCGAGGCATTGGAATGTATTCGAGAAGGAAACGGTGCATCCACGAATTACGATGTTCTTTTGATGGAGCGCTACCTAGCGGGCGTGGATTGCTTGGATACGATCCGAAAAATCAAGAAAGAGTCATCGAATAAAAACTTAACGAGTATCATCGTGTCGTCGTTCTCTGACGAAGAGAAGCAACTGCTGAGTGTTGATCGTGACATTGATGATGTGCTTGATAAACCCGTTGATCTGAGTTCATTGCGTCAGGCGCTCGTTGAGCACTACCCAAATCGTCTTGTACCAGCGCATGCTGCCACAGATGAATTGCCTGTCGAAGGTGCGGTTTTGCGTCATAAGCGAGTGCTTTTGGTAGAAGATAATGAACTTAATAGCCGCGTTGTTTTAGGTTACCTCGAAGAGTCAGGTGTCATGTTAGACATGGCTGAAAATGGCCAACAAGCATTAGAAAAAGTACAAGAGGTTCACTACGATGTTGTTCTGATGGATCTGCAAATGCCGATTATGGATGGCATTACGGCAACCCGAAAAATCCGAGCTGTTTTTGATGAAAAAACACTGCCTATTGTGGCAATGACTGCGCATGCCAGTGTCGAAGATAAGCAGCGCTGTCTTGAAGCAGGGATGAATGACTACATTACCAAACCGGTAGACATTGATGAATTGTATGGGGTGATGAAGCGGCATATGTCGTCTGTACCAAAAGCGTTATCGGAAGAGCCTCTAAAGGGTGAGGACAGTGCCGTTAATTTTGTGCATGCCTTGTATAACGAGGTTGGTTTGGATACTTATCGCGCGCTGTCTCGTGTAAAACAGCGTTTGCCTCTCTATATCAGTACGGTGGTTGAGTTTAATAGCTTATACCATAATATCGTGAATGAGCTTAGAGCGTGTGTTGAAAGCAATGATCTCGGTGCGCTCTATATTAAAGTACACTCTCTCAAATCGAACCTTGCTTATATTGGTGCAAAAAACGCATTTGATTTAGCTCAGGACTTAGAGAAGCGGTTAGCGAATAAAGAAGAAGGGAAGCTTGAACTCGAAAGACTGTGCTCTTTACTTACGCCATTGCTGAGTAAAATTGACCAGGTGGTAGGAAATTATACAAATTGCTCGCAAAATGAGCAAAAATTTAGTATATCTTCTATTAATGAACTCGTTACTGAAATTCAAAAACTCCTTGAAAAATCGGATTTCTCAGTAGAAACGCTCTTAAATGAGTTAAAACAGGTTAGTAAAGACCGCTCTTGGTATGAACATGTTTTGGAAGTCGATAAGTTAGTCGACGAAATCGAATTTGAAAAAGCAGCGACTGTCATTACCGAGCTAAGAAAGCAACTAGAGCCCTAAACGTTTTATGATTAGCAAAGAACTGCCTACCGTACTCATCGTGGACGATGAAAAGAATAACTTGCGTATCCTTAGTGATTTATTGAGAGATGAGGTTCACGTTATTCTGGCTAAGGACGGTCAACAGGCAATCGCAAAGGCGAGACAAATGAAGCCCGACATCATCCTGCTTGATGTCATTATGCCAGGCATGGACGGCTTTTCGGTGATCTCTGAGTTAAAGCGATTGCCCGAAACCAGCTCTATACCTGTTATTTTTGTTAGTGCATTGAGTGATGCTGATAGTGAAGCGAATGGTTTAAAGCTCGGGGCATGCGACTACATTCATAAGCCGTTTCATGCTGACATTGTAAAGGCACGAGTTCAATTACATTTAAAATTGCTTCAGCAGCGCTACTTGCTCGAGCGGTTGTCAAATATTGACCCTTTAACCTCGATTGCTAACCGACGTAAATTTGATGGACATCTCAAAGAAACATGGCTACAAAGCCAAGAAAAGCGCGCTTCATTCGCATTGGTCATGATTGATATCGATTACTTTAAGCAATACAACGACACGTTTGGTCATGCCGCTGGCGATATCGTACTTGAGAAGGTGGCGTCAGCCATTAGTTCTAATATTGACTCAGAAAACGATCTTATTGCGCGATATGGTGGAGAAGAGTTTGTATTGATCCTTTCCGAAAAAGACGAAGATCAAGTTCAGAAGCTGACAGAGGCGTGTTGGGTTGCCATTAAAGATCTGAAGATCCCTCATAGTCGAGAAGACGACATAGAGTACGTCACAGTCAGTATGGGAGGGGTCTATTGTTTACCTGAATTCACTCTCGAACCGACTAAAGCATTAGATAAAGCGGATCAGTTGCTATACAAAGCCAAGCAGCAGGGAAGGAACCGAGTTCTTTGGAGTCGGATGGAAGACACAAGCGACAATAAAAAAAGCCTTTCTGTTTAGTTTTAGGGAGGCTAAACAGAAAGGCTAAAGAAAAAGCGACCTGGGTGGGTGCTATTCAGTTGGTATGGTTAGTCGTCGTGGCTACCAAGTGCTAGCAGGCTAGCATTACCACCAATGGCGGTTGTGTTGATACTGACGGTTTGCTCTGTGACAAAGCGAAGCACATAGTGTGGTGCTGCAATAGTAGACAAGTCCTGCGAGTCTATCTCTTCACAAAGTTGAGAAATAAGCCCCGATTTTACTGCCAATCTTTGATTCAAATCCCTTGCAGTACTCTGGTCACATAAGATAGCAATACCTGCTAGATTATCCGCTTCGATTATGGAATCTTGAGCGGATGCCGCGATATTTTGCACGACATTTTCCGGCAAAACCGATGCCATCGCATCCATGATTTTCTGTCCTTCAGGACCAACCGTAATCACAGTATTGCCCGCGATTAACGCTGCGAATACTTGACCAACAAGGCCTACTTTTACTTGCTCGCTGGTGGCATCGGTTGCAGTACATAGAAAGACGCCGCGACCTTGTGTTGCGAGTTCGTTACTTTCGCCAGTCGGCCCAGGCATAATCATTGATTCGCCAATTTGGCGGATCGCATTTTCAATTTGCCATTTCGCCATTAATGCTTGGTTTGCGCTTAGCGTTTGAGCAGAAAGTGTCAATAACTGTGAGCGTCCTTCAACGCCTAGACTGTCCCAGTTCTCAAATACTTCTAACGCGACGTTAATTTGAATAGGTTGTACGATAGACATAATAATCTTCTCCTTCTAACGCCGATTAAACGTATTGCTCAATAGCGAAACGTTGTAAGTAGTGAGGACCGCCTGCTTTAGGACCTGTTCCCGATAAGCCTTGTCCGCCGAAAGGTTGAACGCCTACAACAGCACCGACTTGATCTCGGTTGATGTAAAGGTTACCCACGCGAGCTCGTTGTGCAATGCGAGCGCACGTTGTTTCGTTACGGCTGTGAACACCCATAGTCAAACCAAAACCTGAGTTATTGATCGTATCGATGATGCTATCGAGGTCTTTCGCTTTGTAGCGAACCACATGCAAGATAGGACCGAATTTTTCATCAGTAAGCTGATCAATCGATTTAATTTCAAACGCGGTTGGCGCGACGAACGTGCCCTTGTCTGCAAAGTCTGGCAAGTCGGATTGAGCAATCAATTTACCTGCAGATTTCATATGCTCAATGTGCTCAAGCAACATATTTTGCGCTTTCTTGTCGATAACTGGGCCTACATCTGTGCTGTGTAGGTAAGGTAGTCCAACCGACTGCTCTTTCATTGCCCCTTTGATCATCGGAATGACGCGATCCGCAATGTCTGCTTGAACAAACATGACTCGTAGCGCTGAACAACGTTGACCCGCAGACGCGAAAGCAGAGCGAACAGCATCGCGAACAACCTGTTCAGGTAACGACGTTGAATCAATCAACATGGCGTTCTGACCACCTGTTTCTGCAATCACAGGAACGGGCGCGACGCCGCGAGCAGCCAATGTACGGTTAATCATCTGTGCTGTGCCAGTAGAACCAGTAAAAGCAACACCTGCGATGCGTTTGTCGCAGGTTAACGGTGCACCAACGGTCATTCCGTCTCCTGGTACCAAATGCAGTACATCGCCAGGTACACCGGCTTTATGTAGCATTTGAACAGCACGATAAGCAATTAAAGACGTCTGTTCGGCAGGCTTACAAATAACTGTGTTCCCAGATACCAGTGCCGCAACAACTTGACCAGTAAAGATTGCCAATGGGAAGTTCCATGGGCTAATACACGCAAAGACACCACGGCCTTTTAGTTGTGCTTCTTTCGATTCGCCAAGATAGTTCTTAAACGTCGTTGGGTTTTCAAAATGGTTACGAGCTTCCTGTGCGTAATAACGGCAGAAATCAACCGCTTCACGTACTTCATCGATGCTGTCCTGAATGGTTTTCCCTGCTTCACGATGACAGATTGCCATTAGCTCAGGGTAGTTTTCTTCCATTAGGTCAGCCATTTTGTCTAAACAAATGGCGCGTTCTGAAGCTGGTTTTGCGTTCCACTCAGGGAAGGCTGCTTCAGCTTTATCAATCGCAGATGTCACAACGTCTTTATTGGCCCAATCCATACGCCCCGTGTTTTGGTTGTGGTCATAAGGACTGTCGATTGCATGCGTGTCGTTTGTTTCTACGTTAACACCACCTACAATTGGGAACGCTCGCCATTGGGTGCTTTGTTCCATAAAAGCGTCTATTTCTGCTTTGAATGGTCCCCACTCAGATTCGATCTCGATGTTTGGTCCGTATGAGTTTTTGCGGTCCTCAAACATGTCGATAGGTAATTTGATATAAGGGTTATGCAGGGTTTTGCGACCTTTAAGTGTCGTAACAGGGTGGTCGACAAGGTCTGAAACTGGGTAAGTCGCATCAACAAGACGGTGTACGAACGAACTGTTTGCACCGTTTTCAAGAAGGCGGCGAACCAAGTAAGGAAGCAAATCTTTGTGGCTGCCGACGGGGGCGTAAATACGCACACAAACATCACGGTCTTTTATCAGGCGATTATATAGAGCGTCGCCCATACCATGCAAGCGTTGGAATTCAAATTCGTCTGTTCGCGCGCCTAATTGCTCCGCTAAACAACTGATTGCTGCAATAGTATGCGCATTGTGGCTCGCAAATTGAGGGAAGATATGCTGACGAGTGTGTTCGCTTAGCAAGAAGTGAGCACAGGCCAAATAAGACACATCAGTTGCTTCTTTACGCGTATATACTGGATAGCCGCTCAAGCCTTTTTGTTGACACAGCTTAATCTCAGAATCCCAGTATGCGCCTTTTACTAAGCGTAAAGGGATACGGTCGCCTTGCTCTTTAGAAAGGGCTGCAAGCCAACCTAGAACAGGTAGGGCACGTTTAGAGTAAGCTTGGATAACCAGACCAAACAGGCCCCAACCTTTTGCTACGTCATCGCGGTACAATTTCTCAAACAGATGAAGAGACAATTCCAAACGATCCGCTTCTTCAGCATCGATTGTGATACCGACGTCTAAAGCACGGGCTTTTTTGATCAGGCCTTTGACACTTTCAAAGAGCTCGGTCATTACGCGTTCTTCACTGCCCACTTCATAACGTGGGTGAAGTGCAGACAGTTTGATAGAGATGGTTGGGCGATGTCCTTTGTTGTAGGAATCTTTACCAACGGACTCAACCGCGTCTTCATAAGATTTTAAGTATTTTTTAGCATCGTCTGCGGTTAATGCGGCTTCACCAAGCATGTCGAATGAGTAGGTGTAGCCATCATCACGGTAACTTTTTCCGCGTGTTAGGGCTTCGCTGATACTGCGGCCCAATACAAACTGGTGTCCCATGATTTTCATTGCTTGGTTCATCGCTTTGCGAATAACAGGCTCTGAAACGCGATTAACCATACGATTGACTAGGTTCGCTGGGCTGCCATCTTCTTTTTCACTCATGGTAACGACTTTACCCGTTAGCATCAGTCCCCAAGTTGATGCATTTACAAAGAATGAATCGGAGTTCTTTGCGTGGGAAGCCCAGTCTGCAACGCTAAGACGGTCTTTAATGAAGGCATCTGCCGTTTCTTTGTCTGGAACGCGCATTAGAGCTTCTGCTAAACACATTAGCAAAATACCTTCTTTGGTATCTAAGCTGTATTCCAACAAAAGTGCGTCTATCATCGAGATGGATTCGTCATCTTTACGAACTTGCTCGATTAGATTGGTTGCCGCATCCGTGCATGTTTTTAGTTGGGCGTCAGTCGGCTCCGCCAAAGGCAGTAACTGTTGTAGCCACTGTTCCTCGTTCACTGTGTATAGCGGCGAAATTAGTTGCCAAAGTTCGTTCAGCGGACGCTGTATGAAATTAGGTTGTAACACCTCTAGCGCGTTAAACATGATCAGATTCTCCCACGATAGACAAAAAGCAAATACTTTCAGTAGTAACCGTAATTGTTATAGAGCATGGCATGCGTTTCTAGCGCGGTAAAACATTAGGTGTACATGCCCGGATAATACGTACACTTTAGTGACAAGCGTTGGAATTCGTCTTTCTAAAAAGTCGGTTTTTTTTACAGGATAATCTGGTTGATTGAGCAAAAAAGCACGTATGCCTTAGAAGTGTGCGAGAAAAATCGCGATTTTCGTCGAATGCTCATTTATTGTACGGTTGATTTGAGCGTTATCTGGACCAGAAAAAGGTAAATATGGGGCTCACGTTCTTTTCAATAATGCGATAAGACACGTATGAAATAGTTTGAGTTCTAATGACCTCGGTATTTCTTTTGGTATTTAAGAGGGGTGATCCCCAGTGTTTGAGAAAAGACATTGGTCATTGCGCTTTGGCTCGAAAAGCCGCACATTTCTGCAACCTGAATCGGAGGGTAGCCTTTTTTCAAAAGGCTTTGTGCTCGATCAAGACGTTTACGCACCAAATACTGATGCGGCGTCATGCCTGTGTGATCCTTAAAGCGTTCATGAAATTGACTGACGCTTAAAAAGCAAAAGTTCGCAAGCTGACTAATATGAACCTTCTTGGATAAATTTAGCTCAATAAACTGGTCTAATTTATCGATATCCAAATTGTTACCGCGAATACGTGAATCTTTATTGTTGATTTGATGTCGGATCGCACTGAGTAACGTATTACCGCAAGCGCGCGCTAGAATGGAGTCTTCAGGATACTGCTCTAGCTCACCTGATAAAGCGGACGCTAAAATTTGCAGTCTCGGGTTGAGTTCAAAGTACGCTGCTTGATCAAATAGGCGTGAAACAATTTCGTATTCTTCGTCTGTAATGGCTTTTTGTGGTGGAACCGGCAAGTTAACGACCATGATGCGATTTTTACCAAGACCAGCAAAGGCGTGGCCTTCAGCGGACGGCACAATACAACCCTCACCAAAATGAAGCTGACGGCTGTTGCCCTTGATGTCGAAGTCGGTATTCCCGTCAAGGACAACAACAAGCTGGTGGTAGTCATGGTTATGTGTATCTGCTTCGGTTGGTAAGCTAAATACATCTGAGTCGAAATTGGACAACGAACAACCTATTTTCACGAAGTAAATTAAGGACGCTACACGCCATTACCAGAAAGTATAACTACGTTCGTTAATGTTGAGTAGCACTAATTATGAGAATCGTTCTATTTAGTTTGCTGCGCGAAGTCCGCCTAAAACGCATCCAATCGAGCGTGTTCTTCTAAATATAAGACCTTGTATGGCTCAACTAAGTATTCTTTTAGCTGCTTAAATGCGGGGGATTGTGCGGCTAAATTAGCGAAATTTTGATGATCTTCGATAGAATCCCACTTTTCTATTTCGACGACTCTATTGCGGGTATCCGTGTCTTGCAGTAATGAAACGGTCTGTGCTCCGGCGCTAATCATATTGGATTGATTCGATTCCAGTAGTTTCATGAAAGGTTGAAGCTTATTGGGTTTTACTTTGAAACTGACTACAGCGGTCACGCTCATAATGTACTCCTGTTACAGGCTTTTCTATGAGTGTGGTAAGAGGAAGGGTTTCTTTCAAGAAACTTTTAGCGAAATAGTGTGAAGTTTTTAAGAGGAAGTGTGTACACAGGTTAAAAGTTATCCATTAGAAACGTTTAACCTGTGTTTTGATTGCGAGGTTTATTAGGCATTTATCGTAACAACTAAGTTACCCAAAGCACCGGATTTAAGAATGTCTTTATGGGCGTTTGGAAGCTCTGTCAATGAGTACTCTTTTCGCACGATAGGCTTTAAGACGCCTTTATCAAACAGAGGTTTCATTGACTGAGCGATGCGCTTTAGCTCGTTTGGTTTAACGTTCGCTAATGCAACGCCTACGACAGCGGCATCTTTTGCCATTAGGTCTCTCGGGTTGATCTCGACCGTACCTCGGTTACCAATGACTGCGACAGTGCCGCCGAACGCCAAGGCTTTTAGGTCACGATCAAGGTTATGGTTTGCCAACATTTCGATGATGACATCAAAGCCTGTCTCAAGCGATTGGTACGGCGCTAGGTGGTTCTCCTCATCATGGCGAATGACGCAATGGACGCCTTGTTTCGTCAACAGTTCCGCGCCTGCATCGGTACCCGCTGACGCAGTGACCTTCATCCCTGCGGCAAGAGCAAGTTGCACTGCGGCAATACCTACTGCGCCTGTTGCACCATGAATCAGAACGTGATTGCCTGCTTGCGCATGAGCGCGGCCAAAGAGTGCTCTGTGCGCAGTAGTGTAAGGGATGCCTAGACAGGCCCCTTCTACAAAACTGAGACTGTCTGAAAGAGGAAAGGCATGGGTGGTTGCGCAGACCGCAAACTCCGCTGAAGAACCTGTTAGAGTACGAGAGAAATAGACTCGTTGCCCTACTTCGAATCCTTTGACTTGACTGCCGACCGCTTCAATCGTACCTGCACCATCTGACCCCGGTGTGTGTGGGAACGTCGCTTTATAATTATTGGTGCCTGAGCGAATGTAAGTATCAACTGGGTTAACGCCCGCAGCGCCAACTTTTATTAGAATTTGATCTTCTGAAAAGTCCGGTTGTGTTACTTCTACGAGCTTAAGATCACTCGCACTGCCGTAATCTTCAATTTGCATTGCTTTCATAAAAGAATCCTCAGTGTCATGTCGTTGGCTCACTTCCTTTAGGGCGACCCTGCGGGAAACGGGTTGTTTTTTTATCTCCCATTATTTCTCTCTATTTCACTTTCTAGAAAGTGAAATAGAGAGAAATAATGGGGAGGAGGTTATGATTGATTAATCTGCATAAACCTGTTCTGGAAGCCATGTCGCCAGTTCTGGCCAGATGGCAAGCATCAGCAGTACAAACAACTGTATCAAGATAAACGGAATAACGCCTTTGTAAATTGATTGCGTTTTTACTTCCGGTGGTGCAACGCCACGTAAATAGAACAGAGCAAAACCAAATGGCGGCGTTAAAAACGACGTTTGCAGGTTAATGGCCATCATAATGCCTAACCAAACAGGGTCTAATCCCATCGCCAGTAACACGGGCGCGACAATAGGAACGACAACAAATGTAATTTCGATAAAGTCTAGAATGAAGCCCAATACAAACATGACCAGCATGACGATCACGACGGCGCTGACCACACCGCCAGGTAATTGGTTAAAGAACTCATGAATCAGTTCTTCACCGCCAAAACCACGGAAGACGAGAGAGAACAAAGAGGCGCCGATGAGTATCATAAACACCATCGCGGTGACTTTTGTTGTGCTGCGTACCGTGTCTTTTAGGGTTTCAAAGTTCAGCTTACCAGACAACCAAGCCAGAATTGCTGCACCTAAAGCGCCCACACCTGCGGCTTCTGTAGGGGTGGCGATGCCGCCTAAAATAGAACCGAGCACCGCAAGAATCAATAACAGCGGTGGCACCAAGCCCTTAATTAATTCCGCAGCAAGCGATCCGCCGTTTAAGGACTTTATTAGCTCATCTTTGGGCACCGCAGGGGCTTTGTGAGGCTGTAGCCATGCAACGACCGCGACATAGACGATGTATAAGGTAATCAGCAATAAGCCCGGAATAATTGCGCCAACGAACAAGTCTCCGACTGAAACAGTCTTAGGGGAGAAGATGCCCATTTGCAACTGTGCTTTTTGGAAGGCGTTTGACATTACATCGCCCAGTAATACCAGCGCGATCGACGGTGGAATGATCTGACCAAGTGTGCCTGTTGCACAGATGGTTCCCGTCGCAAGAGCGGGATCGTACCCACGACGTAACATAGTAGGCAGTGAAATCATGCCCATTGTGACGACTGTCGCGCCGACAATGCCGGTACTTGCTGCCATCAGCATACCTACCAGGATGACAGAAATGCCCAAGCCACCTCTTAACGAACCAAACAGCATGGCCATTGAATCCAATAAACGCTCTGCCAGCTTGGATTTCTCTAGCAATACACCCATTAAAACGAAAAGTGGAACGGCGATTAACGTTTCATTGCCCACAATACCGAATAATCGATTTGGAAGTGCTTGTAAGAATACGGGGTCAAATGTCCCAAATAAGACGCCTCCACCTGCAAATAAAAGCGCCGTGCCGCCTAATGAAAAGGCCACTGGGTAACCAAAAAGCAGGCACACACATACAGCGGCAAATAGCCATAAAGGTAAAAATTCTGTCATGATTTAGTGTCCTTCTACTGGGTTATGGCCCGTTATTACCGCAAGGTTTTTTAAAATATCGGCGATGCCCTGAATAATAAGCGTAAGCATCATAATGGGGATCAGGGTTTTCAGTAGATAGACATAAGCCAGTCCGCCAGGTTGGGGAGAGGTTTCAAATACTCGCCAAGACGCCATCACGTAATCTAGGCTCATATACAGGGTGAAGACACAGAAGGGGAGCAGGAAGAATAGCCCGCCTAAGGTATTGACTAGTGCCTTCTTTTTTACGCTGAAACCACGATAGAAAACATCGACTCTGACGTGCTCATCTGCCTTGAAGGTGTAAGCAGCACCAAGCATAAAGACCATTGCATGAAGGTAAAGGACAGACTCTTGCATGGCGATCGAGCCGTAGCCGAAGCCATATCGTAACAAAACGATCACGCAGGTTAGCGCCATCATAAAAAGGGTTAACCACGCAATGCAGCGGCCAGTAACGGTCGATACCGATTCCGCAGCGAGGATAAGTTTGTTTAGCATGTTGTTTCCCACAGGTTTTCTTAGATCAAGCCTACTTTAATCAAGTCGCTTGTTTGAGACGTCATAAAGCACGAGAGCGTTAAGGGCTTTTTACTTTCTTTATAAAGTTTATTGGCCGCTCAGTTTATGTGATATTGCTACAAGAGGGAATAAGAGAGCGCGGTGAGTGGTGGATAAATGCTCATATTTTTTCATTTTGAGACCTTTGCTCGATGACGGTGCTCTTTTAGGCGAAGCAAAGGTCTTATTTTAGCTGAATAACATTCGAGTGAAGTGAATTTGAGTTTAAATGGCGCAACACTTTGAGGATAGGAAGTGGCTTTGAATAATAATAGCCTTGTTGTAAAAAACAGTTCATTTCAGCAAGAATCGACGCTTGCTCTTTGTTTTCGACACCTTCTGCGACAATTCTGAGTGACAGGGCACTGGCCATGCTGACAATGGCACTGACAAAAATACGGTTTTTTGCGTCATGATGAAGATCGCGAATAAACTCGCGATCAATTTTTAAAATGTCCACTGGGAAGCGTTTTAAATAGCCAAGGCTTGAGTAGCCGGTGCCAAAGTCGTCTACGGCGATTTCGACTCCCAATAATTTTAGGTCATTCAGAAGTGAGACGTTACGTTTCCAGTTTTGCATCAAAACGGTCTCGGTAATTTCGAATATAAAGCAGGATGGCACCACATTCTCTTTGTCAAAAACGGCTTTAATTTCGCTCATAAAATCTTGCGATTGCAAATGAGTGGCGCTGATATTAAATGAGATCCTGATATTACTCTCATCGAGTTCCTTGATAAATGAACAGGCTTGATGCAGTAACTGTGTTGTTAACGAACCTATCAAGCCTGATTGTTCTGCTATCGGAATGAAAATGTCGGGCATAATGTCGATTGCATCGTCATTGTGCCAGCGACACAGCGCTTCAAAGTAAGTCACAGTGTGGCTAGAGCTATCAATAATGGGTTGAAAATAAAGAACGAATTCTTTTCTAGGCAAACCTTGGCGCATTTTTTCTTCGATCTCAGCTAACCAAATTGTTTCCTTATCGAATTCGGGCGTATAAAAGCGGTAGTCATTCTTGTTTTTAGCTTTGACGTGGTACATCGCAGCATCAGCATGGCTGAGTAAGGTATCCGCATCACAGCCATTGTCCGGATAAAATGAAACACCAACGCTTACGGAGGTCTGAATATCGTGCCCTTCTATTGTCATAGGACGACAGACGCTTTTGATTAGCTTTCGGCAGAAAGGCTCAAAGGTACTTTTTTCTTCATAATGAGGTGAGATCAGAATAAATTCATCGCCACCAATGCGCGCTAAAAAGTCATTCTCTCTCATAACTTGTTGGATGTTATTCACTGTGTCGATGAGCAATTCATCACCGGCTTTGTGTCCGTATTGATCATTAACGGATTTGAGATTATCGATATCGACAAAGAGAAGTGCGAAGCTCTCTTCTGGTTCAATGTCATCATGAGGGCAGAGTTCTAGCAGCTTGTTGATTAATAAGGCACGGTTTGGAAGTTTGGTTAGCATGTCATGATGAGCAAGATATTCCATTTGGCGAGACATATTACGGTTCTCTGTGACATCTTGAAAAACCATTACGGTTCCCACTATGTCGCCGTTATTATTTTTGATCGGAGAAATGGAATCTTGAATGCAGCAAATTTGTCCTCTGTGATTTTTAATCGCGGCGTCGAATTGATCGATTCTTTGTGTGCTTTCTGATGCCAAAACACGAGAAATTAAATCGTCAATGATGTTTCCTGTACGTTGATCAAATAAGTAAACAGTTTGTTCAAACTTGGTCCCAATTACGTCGTTTTTTGACAGTTGAAGAACTTGTTCGGCCACTGGGTTTAAAAACGTAATACAGCCTTCTTTATCGGTTGCAATAACGCCGTCGCCGATTGAATGAAGTGTAATTTCAAGTAGTTCTTTTTCTTCTGCTAAAGCCTCTCTTAAATGCACCTCTTCTGTAATGTCCTTTAGGGCGGCTATTGCGTGTATTGCACCATTGTTTTTTATAGGATCAACCACCGCTGAGATATCGATATCGATAATAGAGCCATCTTTTTTGATGGCTTGTACCTCTTTGTCTGTTAAATATCCGGTAGATATAAGTTCTGGAAAGTACTCTCGTTTGGCTTTTTCACGGCTGGAGGGCGTTAGAAAATCAATGGATCGTTTACCGATGACTTCCTCTCGTTTGAAACTGAGCATACTGAGCCATCGGTCACTTACATAGGTCATCACTCCCGCGGTATTGATGGTGTGCATCGCGATTGGTGCTTTTTCATAGAGGGCTCTAAAGCTCGCTTCTGATGTTTCGAGATCAGACAGCGTTTTGTTCATCCGCATCGATAAAATCGACAGTAAGGTTGGGGCAAGTAGCGTGAGTAAAAGCGGACTATAGAAAAACACGTCGTTATTTTGGTAGCCAGAGCTTATAGGTGTGTAGAGATTATAAGAGACCGAGAAATAAGACATAACGCCCGTTAAAAATATTGCCGCCGCTAATGTGACAAAGTTGCTGTAAAAAGCAAAAAACAGCAGTGCCGCCGACAAATATGCATAAGGATAGGGGAGCGTAGAAAACACCGAGATAGTCACCAGTACAGCACAACCCACTGCAATGAAGCCTTTGGGGTTTACAAGGTCGTCAAGAGCGCGCTTAAGTGAATGGTTGATTAGGTATATACCTAATGGAAAGAAGGAAACCGCGCTAACTAACATACTAATAAAGCTAAGCAGCCAAATTTCTATTAGGTGTTGATTTGTCGAGCCTGAAAACATCATAGCGGCGACAATAGAACCTAAAAAAGCGGGTGTAACAATGCCTAAATTCAAGACCTTTATGTAGTCGGGTAAGGTTTTGAATGCCCTTTTATAGGCTTCTTTATCCGTCAAAAAGTGTGCTATTAACACGGTTTCGATCAGGTAGGCGGGAAGCGACCTTAATGCGGTTTCGAGTGGCATTGTATAAACATAATAGGCCGAAAAATGGGCGGCAGCAAAAGCGGTTAGCAAGGCTATCCATTCTTTTTTTGGGCGTGCTATGAGTAAAAAGCCAGCGATGGCATTCGCGTACCAAATGATGACGCCAGAGTCGTTCGCTTTGGCAAAACCAAGTGACAGACTCGCAATAATAAAATAGCAGGCGAAGCTTAGGCACACGAAACGCAGCGAGTTTAAAAAGCTAGTGGTAGAGATTCGAGTCATACGCGTTTCTATCCCTGATGCAGTCTTCGTACGGTTGAGGTATCCATTCCTTGTACTGCTCGAAACTAGGAAGAACGGTCTTATCCGTCTATTTTAAATATTTATATTAGGTCTCTGTTTAAAAGCTAGTTAACGCTATGCGTTTTAACTAATGGCATTTTGTATCGATTGTGTAATGACTTTCTTCTTTAATGGCGCCATTGTGCCGTCAAAATAAATTGCATACGGCGTGCAAATATTTCACGGTTTAACATTTTTGTCACATTAGAGCTTTATATTTGGCAAACATCGAACGAGCTGATGGAATAATTCCATCTAAATTGACAATAACCATTGAGGTTTGTGTGATGAAAAAACTAGTTGCAGGTCTAGCGGTAGCAACCCTAGCAGGTGTATCTGTAAATGCGGTAGCGGACGTTGACGCTGGTCTTCACTCTTACAGCAAAGCAAGCGGCGTATCTGGTAACATTTCTAGTGTTGGTTCTGACACACTAGCAAACTTGATGACACTTTGGGCGGAAGACTTCAAACGTCTTTACCCTAACGTAAACATCCAGATTCAAGCGGCTGGTTCTTCAACTGCGCCACCGGCTCTAACTGAAGGTACTTCTAATTTCGGTCCTATGTCTCGTACAATGAAAGACAAAGAAGTGGCTGCATTTGAGAAGAAATATGGTTACAAGCCAACTGCAATTCCAGTTGCAATTGACGCACTAGCAGTATTCGTACACAAAGATAACCCAATCAAAGGTCTTTCTCTTCCTGAAGTAGATGCAATTTTCTCTTCTACTCGTAAAGGCGGACACAGCGAAGACATCACCAAATGGGGTGCCGCTGGCCTTAAAGGTGCTTGGGCGAACCGTGATATCCAAATCTTCGGTCGTAACTCAGTATCTGGTACTTACGGTTACTTCAAGAAAAAAGCCCTATTCAAGGGTGACTACAAAAACTCTGTAAACGAGCAGCCTGGTTCTGCATCAGTTGTACAGTCTGTATCGACTTCTCTTAACGGTATCGGCTACTCAGGTATCGGTTACAAAACGTCTTCTGTACGTGCTATCCCTCTTACTAAGAAAGAAGGTGGCGAGTTAATCGAAGCAACTCCACTGAACGCTGCGACAGGTAAATACCCACTGTCTCGCTTCCTATACGTTTACGTAAACAAAGCACCTAACAAGCCACTTGCTCCATTGCAACGTGAGTTCGTTAAAATGGTTCTTTCTAAAATGGGACAAGAAGTGGTTGTTAAAGACGGCTACGTTCCACTACCAGCAAAAGTTGCTAACAAATACCTAAATGATCTAGGTATTCAGTAACAAAGTCTGGGTCACGGATGACATAAAGATGCTTGTAAGCAGGAGAGATTAATCGCTCTCCTGCTTTTCTTGTCTTGGATACTGTCACAAAATTGTCACATAAAGTTGGGATCGAATGAGTACTTCAACGGATCACAAAATGCCAGAACTGGACTTTGATACGCCTGCTCTAAAGCGTCATCGTAAAGTTCGAGCATTAAAAGACCGCAGTGCCACAGTCGGCATTGCTATTGGGGGCTGTAGCGTCATTTTGGCGGTACTGCTAATTTGTTTCTATTTACTGTATGAAGTTGCCCCATTATTTACGGGTGCGAACATAGAGAAAGAATCAAGCTATGCACTTCCTGCAACCGAATCTGGCCCTAGCCTCTATATCACCGCCGAAGAGCAATCTGAAGTGGGAATGCGCGTCGCGCAAAATGGCGATATTATTTTCTTTGCTGTCGCGGATGGCGCAATCATAAAGCAAGTTAAAAACCCACGCGCAGAGAAAGTAACGGCATTAGCGGTTGAATCGGATGTCAGTCACTTACTGGCGTTAGGGTACGAAGATGGTAAGGTGTTGCTGGTTAAGCACGCTTATAAGATTACCTACCCAGATGGCGTTCGTAAGATCACCCCTCAAGTTGAATATCCTTATGGAGAAGAAGCGGTAGACGCTGCTAACTTCCCGATTACCAAACTTTCTGTTCGTGACTCCGAAGAGAAATTAACCATTGCGTCCATGTCTGAAGGTGGCCGAGCGTCAGTGACGTTATTCGAGAAAGAAGAAGATTTTCTTTCTGGTGAAGTCACGCTGAGTGAAAGCTCTGCACAATTGCCGACGACACAGAACGCGCTTACGATGCTGATCTCAGGCGACCAACGCTATTTATACATCGCGACGCGATCCGGTACGCTTTACGAGTACGATCTTCGTAACTTTAATGATGTTAAATTCAAAGCTGAAATTCCATTGTTAGACGGTGATACGCAGCTTGTGTCAATGACGTATCTAGTGGGTAAATCATCGATCATGGTGGCAGACTCGTCTGGTCGTGTGAGTCAGTGGTTTAATGTTCGCGGTGCTGATAACGAAGAAGTGTTGACGTTCATCCGCGATGTTAAACAACCAACGGGTTTGACTAGCATAGCTATGGAGCATCGTCGTAAAGGTTTCGCAACGCTTGATAAAAACGGCATGGTTGCGATTTACAATGCGACGGCAAGCAGCCAAGTATTGGATGAAAAACTCAGTGACAGCTCTGCACGTCTGATCTCATTTACACCACGTGCAAATGGCCTGTTACTTGAAGACCAATCAGGTATTAGCTTTTTCTACGTCGACAATGAACACCCTGAAGTGTCATGGTCTTCGATATGGGGCAAAGTATGGTACGAAGGCTATCAAGAGCCGACTTACACTTGGCAGTCTTCTGCTGCCAACAACGACTTTGAACCTAAATACAGCTTGATGCCATTGGCGTTCGGTACAATCAAAGCGGCGTTTTATGCCATGTTGATGGCCGTTCCTTTGGCTATTTGTGGTGCGATCTACACGGCTTACTTCATGGCGCCAGCGCTACGTCGTAAAATCAAACCTGTGATCGAGCTGATGGAAGCTCTGCCAACGGTTATTTTAGGTTTCTTAGCGGGCTTGTTCTTCGCGCCTTTCTTAGAAGAAAACTTAGCGGCTGCCTTTAGTGTGTTGGTTGTTCTACCTCTTGGCGTACTTTTGTTCTCTTTCATTTGGTCTCGCATGCCTCAACAAATTCGCTGGTTAGTGCCTGACGGCTGGCAGCCAATGTTGTTGATTCCTGTCATCGTCTTCCTTGGTTGGATGTGTGTTGCCTTGAGCCCAGTGATCGAATTGAACTTTTTTGATGGCAACATTCGCGGCTGGATCACCAATGACCTTGGGATCACCTTTGACCAACGTAATGCGTTAGTTGTTGGGTTTGCGATGGGCTTTGCGGTTATTCCAACCATCTTCTCGATTACTGAAGATGCGATCTTCTCAGTGCCAAAAGCGTTAACTCAAGGTTCTCTTGCCTTAGGTGCGACCTATTGGCAGACCATGGTGCGCGTTGTATTGCCAACTGCAAGTCCGGGTATCTTCTCGGCGGTGATGATTGGTATGGGCCGTGCGGTGGGTGAAACCATGATCGTATTGATGGCGACGGGTAATACTCCGATTATGGATTTCAACATATTCGAAGGAATGCGTACTTTGGCCGCCAACTTAGCGGTAGAGGTGCCTGAATCTGAAGTGGGAAGCTCTCACTACCGAATCCTATTCTTGGCAGCGTTTGTGCTCTTTGTTTTCACGTTTGTTGTGAACACCATCGCTGAAACCGTGCGTCAGCACCTACGTAAGAAATACGGGTCTTTGTAATGAGCAATGAAATGAAAATGAAGAAGCAGTCCGTATCGGAATGGGTCAAATCTGGTGATCCATGGGTATGGCTTAACGCGGGTGCTGTGGCGATTTCGGTCATCATGGTAATTGGTCTTTTACTGTTGATTGCGGTTCGTGGTCTGGGGCATTTCTGGCCAGCAGATGTCGTTGAAGCAACGTATGAGTTGCCAGGCGACTCTGCTTACAACATCGTTGCCGAGCGGGTAGAGAGCGTTGAAGTGCCTGCTGCACAGCTTCGCGAAGCGGGCGTTAATGTCGAAGATCATCACGATATTATGATGCGTACTTTGATGAAAACGGGTAACCGTGATGTTTACGGTTCCGATTTCCGTTGGGTGGTTGATGCTTATGTTACAGACGTAAAGCGTCCAGAAATGTTATTCGTCGCTGAGCGTCATGAGTGGGGTAACTTATACGGTTACCTGAAAGTGATTAAAGAAAATGGCCAAGTTGTTGCTCAAACGAATGACCTGACGCCAACGGATTCTGCACTTAATACTTGGGCAGAATTTGAGCAGCGCATTGATCGTGCCACGGCAATTCATGATGAAATCTACGAGGTAGAGAAGCATGACATTGGTAAGATCAACTATGCGCTGGAGCGTTTACGTTTAGAGCAACGTCGTTACGAATTAAATAATTCGCTAACGCCTGCGCGCCTTGCCGATCTGAATGCTGAGCGAGCTGAGTACGACGAAGAGTATAAAGGCTTACAAAGTAAGCTTGCTGATTTGTACCAACAAATCAATCGCGACTCTTTCATTGTTCAAGCAATGGACGGCTCTGAGCATGAAATTCAGGTTGCGAAAGTAGTACGTGCATACCGACCGAACGCGATGGGTATTTTTGCCAAGCTTGGTTTCTACGGCGCTAAGCTGGGTGAGTTTCTAACCGCGGAGCCTCGTGAAGCCAATACGGAAGGTGGTGTATTCCCTGCGATCTTCGGTACGGTCATGATGGTGATGCTAATGACGGTGATTGTGACGCCTTTTGGTGTTGTTGCCGCAGTCTACCTACGTGAGTATGCAAGCCAAGGTGTGTTGACTCGTACGATTCGGATCGCGGTAAACAACTTGGCAGGGGTTCCTTCCATTGTATACGGTGTATTTGGCTTGGGCTTCTTCATTTACTTCCTTGGATCAGGTATCGATCAGGCGTTCTTCCCAGAAGCGCTTCCGTCTCCAACATTTGGTACAGGCGGTCTAATGTGGGCGTCTATTACGCTGGCTTTATTGACAGTACCAGTGGTGATTGTTGCAACGGAAGAAGGCCTATCGCGCATTCCACGTAATGTTCGTGAAGGTAGCTTGGCATTAGGGGCAACGAAAGCAGAAACGCTTTGGCGTGTTATCTTGCCGATGTGTAGTCCGGCGATTATGACAGGGGTGATTCTGGCGGTAGCTCGTGCTGCGGGTGAAGTTGCACCTTTGATGCTGGTCGGTGTTGTAAAACTGGCGCCTTCTTTGCCTTTGGATGGTAACTATCCGTTTATCCATTTAGATCAAAAATTCATGCACTTAGGTTTCCACATCTATGATGTTGGCTTCCAGAGCCCAAACGTAGAGGCAGCACGTCCTCTCGTATACGCGACTGCATTATTGTTGGTAATCGTCATTGCATTGCTTAACCTTGCAGCAGTAACGATCCGTAACCACCTACGTGAAAAATACAAATCGCTGGAAATGTAAAGCGGCGGAGAAGAGACGATTATGAGCGAAACTAAAACACACTCAATTGATATTTCTGCAATGCAGCGTAATCAACAACCGCTGCGTATCGAAGATGAAAAGGTTTGCCTTTCAGTGGAAGATCTTCACCTGTATTACGGTGAAAAAGAAGCTTTGAAAGGCATCGATATGATCATTCCTGAAAAGAAGGTAACGGCGTTTATCGGTCCTTCTGGTTGTGGTAAGTCGACGCTACTGCGTTGCTTCAACCGCATGAACGACTTGGTTGATAGCTGCCGCATTGACGGCAAAATCAGGCTTCATGAGCAAAATATCTACGAGAAAGGCACCGATGTAGCAGAGCTACGTCGCCGTGTTGGTATGGTATTTCAAAAGCCAAACCCTTTCCCAAAAAGTATCTATGAAAACGTGGCATACGGTCTTCGAATTCAAGGTATCAACAAGAAACGCCTGATTGACGAAACGGTTGAATGGGCGCTTCGTTCCGCTGCACTTTGGGACGAAGTAAAAGACCGTTTGCACGAAAGTGCATTGGGTATGTCTGGTGGTCAGCAGCAACGTTTGGTTATCGCGCGTACGGTTGCGGTAAAACCAGAAGTACTGTTGTTGGATGAGCCTGCATCAGCACTTGATCCGATTTCAACGTTGAAAATCGAAGAGTTGATTCATGAGCTTAAAGAAGAGTTCACGATTGCCATTGTGACACACAATATGCAACAGGCTGCTCGTGTTTCTGACTATACTGCTTTTATGTATATGGGTGATATGGTTGAATTTGGCGATACCAACTCGCTATTCACAAACCCAAGCAAGCAGCAAACTGAAGACTACATCACTGGTCGTTACGGCTAGGTCGAAGGAGAGGCAACATGAGAGAATTAACATCTGATCATATTTCTCAGCAGTTTAACGCTGAACTAGAGACACTGCGCCAACACTTTTTAACCATGGGTGGTGTGGTTGAAAATCAAGTCGCGGACGCCATTCAATCTATGCTAGAAAGCGATGGCTCTCTTGCAGAAGAGGTGAAAGACAAAGACGCGATGGTAAATCAGTTGGATGGCTTGATTGATGAAGAGTGCACACGCATTCTTGCAAAACGTCAGCCAGCAGCGACGGATTTACGTATGATTTTATCCATCGGCAAAGCGGTCGGTGAGCTTGAGCGTATTGGCGATGAAGCGAAGAAAATCGCGCGTCTGACGATCACATTGGTTGAAGAGGGTGAATCACCTCGTGGCTACGTTGAGATCAATCGCATTGGTCAAATGGTGTCTCGTATGGTTCACGATGCATTGGACGCCTATGCGCGCCTAGACGTCGACGCTGCTGTACGTGTCGCGAAGCAAGATCGCAACGTAGACATGGAGTTCAAAACAGCAATGCGCTCTTTGGTTACTTATATGATGGAAGACCCACGTTCGATTACACGCGTAATCAACGTAATTTGGGTGCTTCGCTCGCTAGAACGTATTGGTGATCATGCACAGCATATTTGCCAGCATTTGATCTACTTGGTTAAAGGTCAGGATGTACGCCATGTACCTGTTAGCCAATTGTCAGAAAAAGTATCTGATAAAGAATAATTCTTTACTCTAGATATTTGTTGCCCTCGTCGCTCGTTCGACTACCGTTGGCGAGGGCAACATCTTCATTTTCTATTTCGTATACTTCTTCTAAGCTTTTGTATCTACTCTAACGTCTTACTCTTTAACCCTTACCGTCTATGCTTTATACCTTTAACTTAGTCAGATCTTGTGCCAAAACGTTCTGAGTTTTTTCTGCTTTTTGCTCTTAGTGTGCTGTTCTTGTCTTTCTTTATCTGTTGTCTGCGCATATGATTTTTATATAACGATAAAAATAAGGAAGTAGGCCATGTTTACGATAGAGCTAAGTAATGATCTTACCAAAGCCGAGTCTTACAACACACTAAGCAAACAGTTGTCCGCTTTATTAAGCGGAGAAAGAGACTTGATCTGCAATGCCTCCCAATTTTCAGCCTTTGTTATGCAAGCCTTACCAAACGTGAACTGGGCTGGTTTCTACTTTGCCCGTGGTGAAGAGCTGGTTTTAGGCCCTTATGCCGGTAAAGTAGCGTGTAGCCGTATTCCGTTTACTCGTGGTGTATGTGGCGCAGCGGCTCGTTCTCTGGTTACCCAGCGTATAGAGGATGTACATGCATTCCCTGGACATATTGCCTGTGATAGCGAAAGTGCCTCTGAAATTGTGATTCCAATTGTGGTCAATGGACGTCTTATTGGGGTCTTTGATATAGATAGCCCCGAAAAAGGTCGTTTCACTGAAGAAGACCAATTAGGGCTAGAGAACTGGGTGAATCGTTTTGTTGAAGCGACCGATTTCGATTGGCAATTTTGAGTACGTTATCGTCTCTAACAATAGCAAACCTTAACGAACGTAATGTTCATTCGCTTTAGATACTTAGACACATAGAGCACGTTGAGTTTGGTGGGGGGTGAGTTCTCAGGTTACGATTTGAACTCAGAAAATAAGTCCTCAAGCGCAGTGAGTGAGTTATCTTGCAGTGTTTGGAGTGAGCGCACTTCTTCTAGAAGGCGTTCGTGCTGCTTATTCTCTGAAGCATGTTCAATATAAGCATAGCGTTTGCTTAGTATTGTTAACCCCATATTAGCGCTCGCCGACTTTAGAGAGTGGCTGAGTTCATTGATGAGTGTGAAGTTGTCTGTAGTGGCGTGTTTTAATAACTCTGGAAGTTTGTCTTGCACATCACGAATGTAAGTTTCCTTAATCGCATTTAACGCATCGGCTCCGATAATCTGTAAGAGCGCGGTTAAATGTGTCGAATCAATGAGTGAACTGTCTGGCTTATTCGTCGTTTGGTCACTCATTGTCTTTACTCGCTGTCTTCACTATTAGGCAGCGTTTTTTTGCCTGCATAAAGCTGAACGTTTGATAAAACATCGATTAATGCTTGTTCGGTTTGGTTGTGAATATAAGGGAACTTGATTTGGCGTGGTGCAAGCAGTGAGATACAACGCTCGCTGACATAACGCTTATCCCCAAGGATTGGAATGTCGCTATTGTACAGATCGACGAGATAATCCAAACCATCGCTGTCGACGGCTTGATCTTGTGCCAATAAGACGACATCAATGTCTTCGTCAGACAGTAAACCACCTGTTTCGGAGTGCGTGACATGCATTCCGTACGCCATTAGCAAAATGGAAATGGTACGCGCTAAATGTTTGTCTGAATCAACCAGTAATACGTGCTTGTCTTGCAGTACAGGGTTAGACGTTCTTTTCGTATTGTGTTTGATATGAATGGGGACATCCACCCAGAATTCGGTACCGTTTCGTGACGAGCTGGAAAAATGCAGATTGCCGCCCATTAGATAAATAAGTTTGTGACATAATGTTAGCCCCAATCTCATGTCTTTGGCTGCGTGTTTTTCACTATACGAAGCCTGCATAGGGTTGTTCCTGAGCGCCTTTTGGATGGCGACAGGTAAGCCTGTGCCTGTATCACGCACTGCTATTTGCATCATCTGAGTCATATGTTCATCGTTTTCAGATTGTTGCGTGCTGTTTGGTTCATTGGCAGACATACGAAGTATGACGCTCACCGTGCCTGAAGGCGTAAAGGTCGTCGCGTTTTGAATGAGTGCCAGTACTATCTCTCGTAGACGAGAGAAATCCGCGACAATGCTTTCAGGAATCGAAGAGTCGACTAAAAAGACGGATCGTAGTCCTTTGCGGTTAAGTTGAGGTCCGCTGTTTACAAGGCAGCTTTCCATGTTCAGGCGGATTGCGCCGGATTTAGGTGCAAGTTCCAGTTGTTGGGCGTCGATCAGAGCCAAGTCTTGAAGCATCTCGATACTACCTAAAAGCTGTGTGCCGTATTCTTCAAGCCTGCGTCCGAGATCTTTGCTGCGTTCTGGAGTAGGTCCTTTGGACAAACTTCCTGATACACCCAATACCGCATTGAGCGGTGCACGTACCTCTTGCGAGATCATGGTGAGTGTATCGGTTTTTTCTTCCAGCGCGTCTTGTAACTTAGATTCTAATGCAAGGCATCGGTCGTTCATTTGTTTGAGATTGCGAATTGAGCGATAACTGATGAACAGTAAGAGAAGCAAGCAAATAAGAAAAATCCCGCCGAGCATTTGTATGTAATTCAACCAAGATTTTAATTCTTGTCGTTTGCTGTTGGCGTATTTATTGGCATCTTGATGGGTCAGTACGACAAACTCGTTGATCTGGGGCGTCATACGGTTGAGTCGATTAAGAATTCTTTGTATTGAGGATTTTTCGCTGTTTTCTAAGCGTTCGATGCCTAAACTGATGAGTTCCAATTCGCCATTAATGATGTTAAGCAGTCGAATGGTTCGAGCGTCGGTGTAATTGCGAAAAATAGTACCTACTTGGTTATTGCGAAGTAGGTCGATGCGGCTCATGACAATATCGTATTGATCGTAAGCTTCACCTTGGAGGGGAAAGTCGTCGTCTTTTAAGTTGAGGAGAAATTGCTCGAATCGGAAACTTTGTAACTGGAATTGAAGCGCGTTCCATCGATAGCTTTCAAATATAGTCCGGTTATTGGCGCGTTGGCCATCACTCACGGCGACGATCAGCAAAAAGCATACGATGACCATCATGAGCAACATCGTAATTAGCCCATAACCTAAATACTGCCGCGATCCAAACAGCCATTGTGGTCTTAAAAATTTCCACATTCTGTGAGTGTAATCCTTACTTTACTCGATGAGTTCAATGGACTTTACTTGCCAGACGGCTCTTCCAAAGTAAGTCTCTTTTCTTAGCTCTCGATGCGAGTCAAAATCGTAGATTACAAGAAGTGGGCCCAGTTTACGTACACTGATACGTTTTCCATCCATATGTGATGCAATTATAGCGCCTTTTTCCGTGAAGTCTTCTATGGGAATTTCACTGATGTAATCGTTCAGCGCTGTGACTCGAACGGTGGTTGCTTTGGCATCTAACATATCCATAATATCTTGCAGGTAAAACCCTTGATATTCATGTACCGTTTTGGTCCAAGGCGTATCCGTTGAAATGATGGCTTTGGGCAGGTTCGATAACATCGCTCTATCGAATTGAGCCGCGTTATTGGCATTGGTATTTGTGATGTTGCCAGTCACCGTCAGAATGACTCTGTTTTTTGGTACTTCTAGAGCAAAAATGTTGCTCGAAAACAGGCAAAAAATAAGCGTCAAAAGCCACGTTAACCGGCGTGTTTTAAGGTGGTTTGTGTTTTTTTGCATTAGATTGCCTATATTTTGAATAATATTTGAATTTCGACACTTTATAGCACTATGCTTAATGCTAAACAACGGTTAAAATAGCGCCAATAAATAACAGTGAAATCTGGCTAAGTCCTTCCTTCTAAAAATAATAATTGTCTGGGGGAATTTCCCCAAGTGACTTTTGTTTCATTTGTCGTCCTGATGAATGACGCAATCGCATGCGATGTATTTCACCTTTTAAATCTGTTTCCAATTAAAGTTGCTTTATAAGGGTGTATTTATGGACACTATGACGATTATTGGGTTGCTTGCAGCCTTCAGTACCACGTTCTCATTTGTGCCACAGGTGTGGGCCATCATTAAGACTCGTAATATCGACGGGATTTCGTTGAGTATGTATACAGTCTTCACTAGCGGCGTGTTTATGTGGCTAGTGTATGGGATTTTAGCGAAGGATATGCCAATCATTATCGCCAATGCGATTACGTTTTCACTTGCCTTTACGGTATTGTGCTTGACGATTCGTCTGAAGCGTAAGCTTGAACGTAATACCGCATCAGATGACATGTCTGGTGTTAGTTTGTCTCAGTAAGTTAGGTTCGGAAAGATTTAGCTTAGTACGCTTTGTCTTAATCGTAACGAAAGTAACGAACCAAACATAAAACCGATCAAACAAAAAAAGCAGTGTAGGGGCTCCTACACTGCTTTTTTATTGCGCCCTGCAAAAGGGTTATGCATGGCTAGTAAGGCTTATTTCTTCCAAACGACCACAAGCCGCCATATGGTTTGGCTCAATATCCGTTAAGACCGGTTTCGTTTGCGCACATTGCTCATTCGCGTGGGGGCAACGGGTTCTGAACACACAGCCAGAGGGTGGATTGATCGGTGAAGGCAAATCTCCCACAAGCAATTGAATGTTTTTCTTTCGCTCTTGTTCTGGGTCTGGAATCGGCACCGCTGACAGCAAAGCACGTGTATAGGGGTGTGTCGGCTTTGAGTAGAGCGAGCGTTTGTCAGCAAGTTCGACCGCGTTACCTAGGTACATGACCAAGACACGATCAGAAATGTGCTTTACGACGCTCAGGTCATGTGCAATGAAGACCAAGGAAAGCCCCATTTCTGCTTGTAATTCTTTAAGAAGATTCACAACTTGCGCTTGAATAGACACGTCTAATGCCGAAACGGGTTCATCGCATACGATGAGTTTTGGTTTTAAAATCAGCGCGCGAGCAATGCCAATACGTTGACACTGACCGCCGGAGAACTCATGAGGGTAACGGTTAATCACGTTTGGCAATAGGCCAACACGCGCCATAATGGTCTTTACTTGCTCGCGAACCTCGTCTTTAGAAAGCGAAGGTTTAAACGTTTTAAGAGGTTCTCCAATGATTTCGCCAACCGTCATACGTGGATTTAACGAGGCCAACGGGTCTTGAAAGATCATTTGCAGTTCTTGGCGCTTCTCTCGCATTTGCTTTTTGTCTAGCTGAGTAAGATCTTGCCCTAACCAAACAACATTGCCATCCGTAATGGGCAGCAGCCTTAATAGCGCTCGTGCTAGAGTGGACTTACCACAACCAGACTCTCCGACCACACCGAGTGTTTCGCCTTCATAGATGTCCAGACTGACACCGTCGACGGCTTTCAGCGTGTTGCCTTTGCTCCACGGCAAGGCGTTACTGTTTTTAATATTAAAATGTACTTTCAAGTCTCTTACTTGCATAAGCACTTTTTTGTTAGGCGAATGGCTCACGATGCAACTCCCCAATCTGATGGCTTATGGCAGGCTCTAAGCTTGCCTTCTTCATACTCTGTTAAGCTTGGCTCTTCCTCTAGGCAGCGCGCTTCGGCGTGCTCACATCGAGCCTGAAATGGGCAGCCTGTTGGTAAATTAAGTAAGTTCGGAGGGTTGCCTGGAATGGTTGCTAAGACATCGTCTTCGGCATCCAAACGAGGAATCGCCTCAAGCAGCCCTTTCGTATAAGGGTGAGTAGGACGGTAAAACACATCGTTTGTTTTACCGTATTCCATGGTTCGACCTGCATACATGACCAATACTTTGTCGCACAATCCAGCAACGACACCGAGATCGTGGGTGATCATAATGATGGCAGTATTGAACTCATCTTTTAGTTCATTTAAAAGCGTGAGTATTTGCGCTTGTACTGTAACGTCCAACGCCGTTGTTGGCTCATCTGCAATCAGCAGTTTAGGTTGACACAACAGTGCCATGGCGATCATGACGCGCTGGCGCATACCGCCTGAGAACTCGTGCGGATACATGTTCATGCGTTTGCGTGCTTCTGGCATTTTTACTGCGTCGAGCATTTTGACGGACGCTTCAAACGCGTCGGCCTTACTGTACCCTTTGTGCAGCATCAACACTTCCATCAGCTGTTTACCGACTTTCATGTAAGGGTTTAAAGAGGTCATCGGATCTTGGAAAATCATCGCGATTTTTTCAGCACGTACCCGATTCATGTCTTTTTCGTTGTATCCAAAAATATTTTTGCCTTCAAACAGCGCTTCGCCTTCAACGAGGCCGTTTTTGGCTAAAAGCCCCATGAGAGCGAACGCAGTCTGGCTTTTGCCTGATCCTGACTCTCCTACAATGCCAAGGGTTTCTCCTTGAGCAAGAGAGAAATTCAAGTTATTTACGGCGGTAACGTAGCCATCCGGTGTGCCAAAGTTAACGCGTAGATTGTTTACATCAAGTAAGTTCATTATTTCCCCCTAGCGGTCTTTCGGATCCAGTGCGTCGCGTAGACCGTCACCGAGGAAGTTAAAACAAAAGAGTGTTACGACTAAGAAGCCAAGTGGCCATGCTAATTGCCATACGGCGATTTCCATGTTCACGGCTCCTTCCGAGATCAAAGCTCCCCAACTGGTCATAGGTTCTTGAACACCCAGCCCAAGGAAACTGATAAAGGATTCCAATAAAATCATATTGGGCACAAGCAATGTCGCGTACACCACAACGATACCCAGCACGTTCGGAACAATATGACGTAAGATAATATTCGTCGTTGAAACGCCACAAGCATGAGCGGCTTCAATGTACTCTTTATTTTTCAGGCTTAATGTTTGTCCACGGACGATTCTGGCCATGTCCAGCCAAGAGATTGCGCCAATCGCGACAAAAATCAAAACGATGTGTCGGCCAAATAGCGTCATCATGATGATGACGAAAAACATGAATGGAAATGAGTTCAGGATCTCAAGCACACGCATCATTAAGCTGTCGACTCGGCCGCCGAGGTAGCCAGAGGTCGCGCCATAAAGCGTGCCGATGACAATGGCGACTAAGCTGCCCATCAGGCCAACCATTAGGGATATTTGGCCGCCTTGTAAGGTGCGTACGAAAATATCTCGCCCTAAAGGATCTGTGCCAAAATAGTGACCGTTTTCAATGTTTGGGCGTCCAAGAGTGGCAATATCCGAAAGAGCCTCCCAGTCAATATCATCGTAATTCCATTGGCTGAGTAACGGGCCAAAAAGAGAAATAAGCGCAATTAATCCGAGTATTATTAAACTCACGACTGCTGCATGGTTAGAGAAAAAGCGTCGGCGCGCGTCTTGCCAAAGGCTGCGACCTTCTACTTCGACAACCTGCTCTGCAAATACCTCTACCACATCAACTTTGTCTTTGGTTGTAATCATTGCAAAGCTACCTAGTAACGAATTTTAGGATCGATCAACGCGTATAAAATATCGACGATCGCATTAAAAAGAATGGTCAGTGAGCCGATTAAAATTGTCACGGCCATGACCATGGGGTAATCACGGTTGATGGCACCATTGATAAAGTGTTGCCCAATGCCGCCGGTACTGAAATAAACGTCGACAATGACAGACCCAGTAATGATGCCGACAAAAGCAGGGCCAAGGTACGATAAAACAGGCACGATCGCAGGGCGCAAAGCATGTTGAAGCACGATCTTATAGTTGGGTAAGCCTTTGGCTCTGGCAGTACGAATAAAGTTAGAGTGCATGGTTTCGATCATACTACCGCGAGTAATACGGGCGATTTGCGCAATGTAGCTGGTGGACATGGCGATAACGGGCATGATCAGATAGGGCCAAGCGCCGTCGTTCCAACCTCCCGAAGGCAGCCATTTCAAATAGATTGAAAATAGCAGAATACAAAGTGGTGCCAACACAAAATTAGGCAGAACAATCCCTAAATTGGCAAACGCCATGACTGAGTAATCTATCCATGAGTTTTGTCTAAGGGCGGCGAAGATCCCACATCCCACGCCAATTAAGACTGCGACGATAAATGACCAAATACCTATTTCAGCAGAAACTGGAAAGCTCTGTGCGACTAAGTCATTGATGGTGAAATCTTTATGGACAAACGATGCGCCTAAATCCCCTTGTAATATGTTCCAAAGGTAACGCAAATATTGCGATGTGACGGGTTCGTCCAGATGATACTTCGCTGCGATGTTCGCCATGATCTCTGGAGGTAAACCACGCTCAGTCGTCAGCGGGCTGCCGGGGGCAAAATGCATCAAAAAGAAGGACACGGTAATCAACACAAGCAGTGTTGGGATGGCCTCTAAAATGCGTTTAATAATCAGTGAGAGCATAATAATGTCCGAGGTAATATAACTGATTCTAACGTCAGGTAATTACCAGTGTTTGAAACGTAAAAACAAAGAGTAGAGTAGGTGGCTCAGCATAGTACGCTGAGTCACCCAAACAACGGTCTTACTTAGTGAGCGATGATGTACTGATCACGAGTGTAAGTATTGTCTTCTGGATTTGGCATGTAACCACCAACGTAAGGCTTAACTAAGCGCTTAGTTACATAGGTATAGATAGGCGCAACCGCCATATCTTGGTTGATTAGAACGTTTTCCGCTTTTGTATAGTTTTCAGATGGATCCTGCATTGAAGAGGCAGCATTCATCAACTTATCGTACTTAACGTTGCTGTATTTGCCGTCGTTACTGCCCGCTGTAGTGGTTAGAATTTGTAAGAAGGTAGAGGCTTCGTTGTAGTCACCGATCCAGCCTGCACGTGCAACCGAGAAGTTCTGAGTGTTACGAGAGTCTAGGTAGGTTTTCCATTCCTGATTTTCAAGCGTTGCTGTTACACCAATATTTTTCTTCCACATAGAGGTGATTGCCACGGCTATTTTCTTATGTTGATCATTTGTGTTGTATAGCAGTGGGAATTTCAATGGGTTAGAAGGACCAAAACCGGCTTCTGCTAATAAGGCTTTTGCTTGTTTGTTGCGCTCTGCTTGACTCCATTTTGCGTACTCGGGAGTGACAGGGTCAAAGCCATTGATGATTTCCGGTGTAAAGCCGTACGATGGCACTTCGCCAGTACCCGTTACAAATTTTGTGATGATATCTCGGTCGATGGAATAAGACAGGGCTTTACGAACACGAACATCGTCAAACGGTGCTTTGGTTGTATTGAATAGGTAGTAATAAGTACCAAGCTGAGGCGTGATATGCACTTCATCAGGCGTGTCTTTCATCAGCTGTTTGTAGCGGTTGGTCGGGATGCCTTGATAAGAGGTCAGATCCATTTCCCCCGCTTGATAACGTTTAAATTCAACAGATACATCTGAAATCGGCAAGTAGGTTACTTTGTTGATGACGGTTTCTTTGTCGTTCCAGTACATAGGGTTACGTACTAGTACCATTTTTTCATTCACATTCCATTGATCCAGAACGTATGCACCGTTAAAGACGATGTGGTCTTGTTTGGTCCAGTCATCACCCCATTTTTCGATGACTTTTTTAGGTGCAGGGAAAAGCGTGTTGTGGATCGTCATCTTCGGGAAGTAAGCGTTTGGCTTTTCTAGACGAACAACGAATGTATAGTCATCCGTCGCTTCTACGCCTAACTCTGTTGCAGGTTTTTTACCGTTAATGATGTCGGTCGCATTGATCATACCGGGTAGTTCAGCAAACCAAGCGTAATCGGCTGCTGTTTTAGGGTCAACTAAGCGTTGGAATGCGAAAACGAAGTCGTGTGCGGTTACGGAGTCGCCATTTGACCACTTTGCATCGTCGCGCAGGTGGAACGTATATACGGTGTTGTCTTCATTGGCGTCGTAGCTTGTTGCGACACCGGGAATTAGGTTGCCGCCACCATCTTCGTTAAACAATCCTTCAAACAAATCACGACCACGAAGTGAGCCGGGCGTACCCTGCAGTTTTTGCTGGTCAAGTGTCGCAGGTTCGGATTCACCGCCTTTAACGATTTCTTGAACTGCGGCTAATTTCACTCCATCTGGTACTTTAGCAGCTTGAACGTAGGATGCGCCTAACGCTGCTGCAAGCACAGCGCTGGCAATCAGTGATTGTTTGAGTTTCATACAAGGTTCCTTAACATTTTTTATGTTATTGCTGTTGTGTTGTTTGGCAAAGCTAGAGAAATCGAGGCGTGCCGTGAGTTTCCATAGTTCAATAATTGCCGACTAGCCACAATCGAAATAACGAATCGGGTTATGCGTTTCGTAAAAGTGCGGGTGTGAAAAAAAGAAAAAGTCTTTTAAAATTTTGTTTTTAAAAAACTTTTTTGATGTGTGAAAATACCTTAAAGCTAGTTATTACGAATAAAGGAGTCCATTCCTTCTCTAAAACATGCGCTTAGTGGGATTTTATATACAGATTTCGGGTGTAGACCATGTTCTGAGAGTTAGGCTCGTACCCTCCAACATAAGGCTTCACGACTTTTGCTGAGGTGTATTGATAGATAGGTGCGACAGCCATATCTTCTTCGATTGCGATTTTTTCAGCTGCCTGATACTGCTTAGATGGGTCTTTCATCGTACGCGATTGATTCATTAAATTATCGTACGCTTGACGTTGGTAATGCCCATAGTTATTACCGTGCTCAGAAGTCAGTACATCCAACGTACTGGAAGCTTCGTTGTAGTCACTGATCCACGCATAGCGACCAACCTGAAAATTACCTGCGCTCATGGTGGAGAGTGCTGTTTTCCATTCTTGGTTTTCTAACGTGACTTTTACCCCTAGGGTCTTTTTCCACATAGCGGCAATGGCTAGTTTTTTATGAAACTCATTAGTGTTGTAGAGTAAAGTGAAACTCAAAGGATTGGATTTGGAGTAGCCCGCGTCTTTAAGAAGCGCCATTGCTTTGTTATCACGCTCTTTTTGTGTCCACGCTGAGTAATCAAATTTAGGCGGCGTATCGCCAGCGACGGCTTCTGGAGCAAAGCCGTAGGCAGGAAGCTGCCCAGTGCCTAATACGTATTTCGTGATCATTTCTCTATCAATACTATAAGGTAGCGCTTTACGAACGTGTATATCGTTAAACGGCGCAACGTCAGTGTTGAAAATATAATAGTAGATGCCCAGCATGGGGTCGATGCGAACGTCATTTGGTAAGTCTTTTTTAATCTTCGTAAAGTGCGAGAGAGAGGAAATCCAGAGACGTCTAAACCACCTGCTTGATAGCGTTTAAGTTGAGCGCTTTCATTGGTGATTGGCAAATAGGTAACCTTGTCGATGACGGAATTTGCATGTACCAGGCGCACGGAGAGGCGGTGGCAGGATTAACCGCGCGTTGAAACCATAAACAAAGTCCTCTGCCGTAACTGGTTCACCATTTGACCTCTTTGCATCTTTGCGCAAATTAAAGGTGTAAACCGTATTGTCTGCGTTAACGGCGTAACTGCTTGCAACACCTGGTTCAAGGTTTCCTTCGGGATCTTGACTGTATAACCCTTCAAATAGATCGAAAGCGTGTATCCAGCCTGCATCCTCCTGAATAAGCTGAGGATCGATAGAGGTAGGCTCTTGACCACCGTTTCTAACAATTTCTTGAACTGGCGAAAGAGAGGTTCCCTCTGGGATGGTCGCTGCTTGAAGCGGTAAACAGGAAAGGGTAATTGAGAGTAACGCCGTTAAGCGCCAACGGTTTTGAATTTTTATACTATTCCTTTGCATTTTTTATGTAGTTTGGCAGGCCTCGATATATCAAGGCCTACCGTGCGCTTTCATAGTTCAATAGTTTGCCAATTCGCTACAATCGAAATAATTAATTAGGTTATGCGTTTCATGAAAATACAGGTATGAAAAAAGGCTTTTATTAGTTGTTTTATTAGGTGTTTATTTTCGGTGGTAGCTTGAAATTTAGTATTCAGCTCCGTCAATTTAAGCGCCGCGATAGAGTCTATTTGAGCTTCTTTATAGAGCCAAATATCAAGCCATGGTATTCTTGTGCCATCAAATGGATTCTTTTCGTAAGGTGTAATCGTGCTCATTCAACCTTTTCAAGCCGTCGGTGCTTTCTTTAAGTCACTCCCTGTTATCCTCTCGCCTGGAATGCGTCTGTTTATTCTTGCGCCTTTGCTTGCCAATGTGATTTTAATGGCGCTGTTATACATGGTTGCCTTGTCGTACTTCGGCGTTGTTGTGGACTATATGATGGGCTTTTTACCCGGTTGGATGTCATTTTTAAATTGGCTGTTTTACCTGGTATTTGGTTCGATTGTCGCTGTGGCATTTTTTTACAGCTTTTCAATGGGGGTGAATATTATTGCCGCGCCATTTATGGCGTTTCTCGCAGAAAAGGTTGAGGAACGTGAGACTGGAAGACAGTTTGAATCGACCCTCAATATGGGTGAAGTGATGAAAATTGCGGGGCGCTCGATTCAGCGAGAGTTGCAGAAGCTATTTTACTTTTTACCTAGGCTGATCATCTTATTGCTGCTTTCTTTTGTTCCTGTTATTAACTTTGTCGCGCCTGTCTTATTACTGCTTTTCTCTGCTTGGATGCTTGCAGTTCAGTACATGGATTACTCATTTGATAACCATAAGCTAAGTTTTCGAGAAATGAGAGAAACACTGCGAACTAAGCCTTTGTTGTGTTGGACATTTGGCTTTATTGTAATGGCTGGATTAACGATTCCTCTTTTGAACCTGTTTGTTATGCCGATTGCCGTTGTTGCGGCGACATTGCTTTGGATAGATCAATTTAGCGATCGTTTTGAGCTGGTCAGTGTACCAGTAGCAATGAGCAATGAATAAAACGAGCAACACTCAATAACCGAATATAGAAATAGAAACAGGCGTTTGCATGTCTTTAAAAATACTAGTCGTTGACGACGCGTCATTCACTCGTGATCTGATAAAACGTTCAGTACGAAAATCTTTCCCCGGTACGACAGTGGAAGAGGCTGTGAATGGCCGAAAAGCACAACAATTACTTCAAAAAATTCAATTTGATATGGTGTTGTGTGACTGGGAAATGCCTGAGATGACAGGTGTTGAACTGTTAAAATGGTGTCGTGAACAGCCACAGTATGCCAAAGAAGCCGTGCCTTTTGTGATGATTACCAGCCGTGGCGATAAGTCTCACGTCGTTGAAGCGGTTCAATCCGGCGTAACGGATTATTTAGGCAAACCTTTTTCGGCAGAGCAGCTGAATCAAAAAATCATATCAGCGGCGAAAAAGCATGGAATTGAAAAGAAGTTGAGTGCGGGCGCAAATGGAAAAGCGGCGGCAAAAACGGCGCCAAGCTCAGGCGGCGTTGCGACGGCTTCTTTGGACGTTCTAATGGGCGGTGCGAGTAAAGCTCCTAAGAACAGTTCGCCTAAAATTGTTAACCCTACCGCCCCTACTCCTGACGTAGCAATTAAAGATGTGAAAATCCCCACGTTAGTGCGCTTCGAGGGAAAGCAATTTCGTTGCATGGTGGTCAAATTCTCTAAAAATGAAGCCACTGTGCTGATTAAAAGTGATGATGTCATCCCGCAAGTGCTTGGGCAGGCCGTACTGGACTTGGAATTCGACAAAAAAGTGAACCGCCTGAACTATTTTATCCAATCCGTGGCGACGACTGATAAGAAACATGATTCAGCATTTTTAACGGTGACGCTTGGCTTGATCGATCAAGATGCAGAAAAAGAAGCGTTTGTTAAGGCGCTGTTTGAAAGTCTCTAGCGCCTTAACAACATTGCGCCGCTTCTACATAAATCTCAAGCCTACACCCTCAAAAGCAGCGTCCTCGAAAGTTAGCCCTAAAGACGCTCGGCACCATTGCTAAGAACATTTGTAGTGCGACTAAGAGCCTTTGTCGTGTGCTCTACCTTAGATTACTTGCCAGACGCGTTGTCTAAAGAAGTAATGTTTTTGACTCGGTTGGCTGGAAAGTGGCAAGAGAAGGTGCTTCCATAGTTAGGTTGGCTGCGGATCTGTAGCTTCGCTGAGTGATGTAAAAGAACGTGTTTGACAATGGCGAGGCCTAATCCCGTACCACCTGTTTTAGAACTTCGGCCTTTGTCCACACGGAAGAAACGCTCTGTGAGTCGAGGAATATAACGCGGATCGATGCCTAAACCTTCATCTTGTACTGCGAAACAACCGCTGACGTCGTCAGATTCCCACCTTACGTTAATTTCACCGCCATTTGGCGAGTATTTAATAGCATTTACGACTAAGTTCGAAAATGCGCTGTAGAGCTCGTTGTAGGAGCCATGAACCTGAGCGCCTTCTTCGACAGAGAAGCTCAAAGTATGGTCTGGATGTAAGATAGGCTGCGCCATTTTCTCAATGGCAGTGAAAATATCGGACACCTGAAGCCAAGTGTCATTTTCTCGCTTGTCATTGCTTTCTAGCCGAGACAGTAACAGCAAATCTTCGATGAGGTTTTCCATCCGCTCAGATTGATCGGCCATATTATCAATGCCGCGTTGCATACTCTGAGGCAAATTATCTTTGAACATGCCTAGGGTTTCTAAATAGCCTTTAATCACCGTAAGTGGCGTTTTGAGTTCATGCGAGGCATTGGCGACAAAGTCTTTGCGCATTTGTTCTAGCAACTGTAAACGCGTTACGTCCCTAATAAAAATTAGATGGTCGTTTTGATCGTACAGTGTGGTTTGAATTTCTAGGAACGCCCCTTCTTTGGCTGGGCTTTTAATGATTAAAGGATCGCCAAATCGCTTTTGGGTAAAGTAACGATAGAAGTCTGGGTTTCGGACGATATTGGTAATAGCTTGACTGCGATCGACAGGGCGTACCAAGCCAAGAAATTGTCCCGCTGAATTATTCCACCACTCTAAATTGCCTTGATTATCCGCCATGATTACGCCTTCTTTTAAGGCGGCGGTTGAGTTCTCAATTCGATTTAGAGCTTGGCGCATCTTTCGCTTGGATTTACGTTGTTTCTTTTGCAGACGATAAACCGCGTCGAACACTTCTCCCCAGATACCACTGGTTTCTGGAGGAGAGGCTTTTCCTGAGCGGCGTAACCACGAGTGAAACTGGTACAGCTGATACATCTGCCACGCTAAGCTGATTAAGACATACAGCAGTAACGCAATCGCAATCTGGCTTAACGCAAAACCGATGGCGAAGGTTGCGATTAAGCCAATAAACCAGTTTAGCAGAGCCTGTTTCCAGATTCGTTTCATGTTCGTCTTATAATCCGTTTATCTGTTAATGCGTCTCTAAGCAATCCGTTTAGAGGAGAAGCGGTATCCAGTTCCGCGGACAGTTTGAATCAGGGAGTCGTGAGTGTTGCCAATGGCTTTGCGCAGTCGACGAATATGTACGTCAACCGTGCGTTCTTCAACATAGACATTGCCGCCCCACACTTGATCCAGTAATTGTGCTCGAGAATAGGCGCGCTCCTGATGCGTCATCAAGAACTTGAGCAGCCTGTACTCCGTTGGACCCATTTCAAGTGGTTTATTGCCGATGCTAACGCGTTGGCTAATTGGGTCCAAAAGCAGTCCGTCTACCTCGATTGGCTCGTCGACACCTTGTGGCGTTGCGCGGCGCAATACGGCTTTTAAACGCGCAACTAATTCTCTAGGGGAGAAGGGTTTAGTGATGTAATCGTCTGCACCAACTTCCAGTCCCTGAATTTTGTTGTCTTCCTCGCTTTTCGCTGTCAGCATAATCACAGGAATTTCTGCTGTTGTGCTGTCTTTTTTAAGGCGGCGAGTCAATTCAATACCACTGCCTCCAGGCATCATCCAGTCGACAAGAATCAAGTCAGGACGGTGATCGACTATGATCTCATGTCCATGCTGTGCATTCTCGGCTTCTAGGTATTCGTAGCCAGCCATTTCTAGCGCTACAGCAATCATTTCTCTAATGGGTGCTTCGTCGTCAATGATTAGTACTTTCTTACCGGTCACGGGATTTATCCTCATCTCAGGAACGGTGAATATTTAAACGAGTAAATGTGACAGTTACATTAAAATGTCACAACTATGCCATAATTAAGACACGAATAGACGTAAAAAGAACATGGTTTTAGACTATATAGCTTAAAACCAACCCAATAAAGACCGTATAGCCCACTCGATTGTTATCTAAAAATGAACGAAAGCAAGCTTGGCGATCTCTGTGTTGTCCTTGTTTATATTGCTTAAAGAACCAAAAAACACAAACCGCGAGGCCGATAAAATAGGGCCAGTTTAAGTGGGATGTAATCCCGATCCAAGTTAATAATGACAAGGTTAAACCTTGCAGAACAAGGATCACAAAGAGATCGTATTGACCAAATAAAATAGCAGTGGATTTTACGCCAATCTTCAAGTCATCCGGTCGGTCTGTGATGGCGTAGTAGGTATCGTACGCGACCGTCCAGAAGACATTGGCGACGAACAACATCCACAGCTGCACATCAAATAAACTGCCGCCTTGAGCGCTGTAGGCCATTGGAATTGCCCACGAAAATGCCAGACCTAAAAACACTTGAGGCAGGTGGGTATAGCGCTTCATAAATGGGTACAGTGCCGCTAAGAATAGACCCACGAAAGAAAGCGCAATGGTTTGTAGATCAGTAAACAATACGAGGATAAAACTGAGTACGGCTAAAACAGCAAAAAGCAGCAGTGCTTCTTTCTCACCAACGCGGCCCGATGGGAGTGGACGGTTTTTCGTTCGCTCTACATGCCCATCCACTTTTCTATCTGCGTAGTCGTTAATGACACAGCCTGCGGAGCGCATACTAAACACACCTAATACGAAAATCAGTATTAAGTGCCATTCAGGCCAACCGTTCGCCGCAAGCCATAATGCCCAAAGCGTTGGCCACATAAGCAAAAAAGAGCCAATGGGTCGGTTAAAGCGAGTGAGGTCGGCGTAATCAGAGAGTTTACTCATGGAGTTATACGAGCCCTAGTTGTCATAGTCGGATGCGAACGACCTTATTCAATCGTATTTTATTTAGCAATGATAGCGCGCGATGGTGCTACTCACTGCGACGCTACAGCTGGCCTATGGTAGGGTAAAATGCTTCATTAACCAAGATACCCGGACCATAGCCATAGAAAATAGACCGCCTTGCCCATAAACTCTCTTCCGTGTTTTGCATTAATCCAGCGGGAAGCTGAGTAACTTCGATAGGACTGCGTGAAAGTTGCTTATTCTTGAAAAGGTAGCCACCAAGTGGCTTATCTGCGAGCTTAGACAGACAGCGCCAATGGCCTCGTAACGAGCGTAAAGGAATAATTGAGCGACCATAAATAACAACGTGGTGGTTGCAGTAAAGTAACACGGTACGGATTCTCGCTTGCTCACGAGCGTGTAAGTTGAGTCGGTTACGCTCTCTCTGTGTTGGTAAGCCAATGTAATCGCTAATGACCTCCACCTTAAATGACCCTGCTTGTTGCAGCTTTGCCGTCAACGAGTCTGGCGTACTCACCCAAGGAAGAATGTTACTGGGAATCTGTTGTCGATTGACGCAGCTTAGTGCGTGCCATTCGTAGTCAAATTGTCGGGCAGCGTTTTTATTGAGTAACGTCATGTCTTGCCGTGTATTAAATTTACCATGTCTCTAAGGTCTTTGGAGGCGCTTAAGACCTGCTGGCGACATTGTAACGCGGTTTCTTCGTTTAACCCTAACTGATCCAGTAAATGCTCGCTTATAGGCAGTTGATCCAATAAACGATTTGCCACATAAAGAAGGTTAGCTAAGAGTTTATGCTCTCCTTGATAGCCTTCGTCTTTGCAATAGCGAACGGCGCCGTAAATATCGGCCGGAATGTTCCAGTGTTTTAGCAACCAGGCGCCTAACTGTTCCTTTGTAAAATGCAACACCTGCATCTCAACAACGTTGCTAGGCAAATGTGCATTTGCCTCTAAATTTCGAGACAAAATAGAAAAATGAGGCGGTAAAATAACACTGATCGCCAGATAGCCAAAATTGTGCAGCAAGCCTGCCAGATAAGCATGACCAAGCCGAGGTTTTGGGTGATCTGAGGAGATTGATTTCACCAGAGACTCCATCAGAGCCGCATGTGAAACGGCACTGAACCAAAAGTCGTCGTAGTGTTTAGGACCATCTTTTGGTAGCTCAAACACCCCACCCATTGATAACCCTAGAGAAAGATTCATCACCATATCAAACCCCAGTACACGGATAATGGCGTCTTCAATTGATTCAACAGGATCTGATCCACCGTAGTAAGGCGACGATGCCCAGCTAATCACCTGAGCAGACAAACTTGGGTCTAGATTAACGATTTGACAAAGTTGTTCTGAACTTGCATTGGGGTCGGCACTTAGCTGAATAATATGTGTGCTGGAGTTAGATAATGGTGGGATTTCCAACGTTTCTTCAAGCCGCTGTTTTAGGCGAATAGATTGGAAACGACCCAATGCCGTTTGCATTTGTTTTTCGTCTTCATTCATACCCGCAGCAGGGTAGTGTAGCGCTTCGCCTGCGTAGGTGATGTTTTCAATATACGAGAGTTTACCTTCTAGTTTCTCGGCAAGTTGTTGACCGCTCATTGCCTTTAGAGACAGGTCGCTTTTACTGTGAAATGAGACGGACTCTTCTTTAAGCAATGCTTTATCGATGAAAGTGGGGGTTTTATTTGCGTCCAGTAATGTATCGCCCTCAATTGGTAAACGTGACCAAGGAGTCAGCCGTCTTTTTGTGAGGCGTGAGAGCGTTGTGAGGTCTAAGACACTGTCTTGACCAAAAATGGCTTGAACTTTACCGCTATTGTCCGCGAGATGAATAACGCGTACATGCGTTGGTGTTGGGTCCATCTCTGTTTGTGCCATAGTCAAATTAGCGCATCCTTCTTTGATCTATTGAATTCTCTAATAACTATAGGCTATAAAAAAAGGCCCCAACAGGGGCCTTTATCAAAAGAATGTAAATTCTTTTATATTTTAGTGGTTTAGGATCTGGCTTAAGAACAGCTGAGTACGATCGTGTTGTGGGTTTTCGAAGAATTCATGTGGTGTATTTGCTTCCACAATTTCCCCAGCATCCATAAATACGACTCGGTCGGCAACAGTCTTAGCAAAGCCCATTTCGTGCGTTACACACACCATCGTCATGCCTTCGTCTGCTAACTGAACCATTACGTCCAATACTTCTTTGATCATTTCTGGATCAAGTGCAGATGTTGGTTCATCAAAAAGCATAATGCGAGGCTTCATACATAGGCCACGAGCGATCGCTACACGTTGTTGTTGTCCACCGGATAGCTGACCTGGATATTTACCTGCTTGGTTCGCGATTTTAACTCGCTCAAGGTAATGCATCGCCATCTCTTCAGCTTCTTTCTTAGGCATTTTACGTACCCAGATCGGAGCCAATGTCAGGTTTTCAAGAATCGTCAAATGTGGGAACAAGTTAAAGTGCTGAAACACCATGCCCACATCTTTACGGATTGCCTCGATGTTTTTCAGGTTGTCGTTCATCTCAATACCGTCAACAAGGATTGAACCTTTTTGGTGTTCCTCTAGACGGTTGATGCAGCGAGTCATTGTTGATTTACCTGAACCTGACGGCCCACACACAACAATACGTTCGCCTTTACGGATACTAAAATTAATATTCTTTAGAACGTGGAAGTCACCGTACCACTTATTCACGTCGCTAAATTCAATAATTGCTTCTTCGCCCGGCTCAAGTTGGGCAAGTGCCATGTTGTTATCAGTCATCTTTTTAAAGCCTCAAAATCTATATTATTTCCGCTTGTGTCCGGTATCTAACTTACGCTCAACCGCCATACTGTAGCGGGACATACCGAAGCAGATAATCCAATAAACAAAGCCTGCGAAGGCATAACCTTCGATTGTTGTACCTAACCAGTTAGCATCGTGGTTTGCTGCTTGGATTCGGCCCAGTAGATCGAACATACCAACGATGTAAACCAGAGTCGTATCTTTGAACAAACCGATAAAGGTATTCACGATACCTGGAATAACCAGTTTCAATGCTTGTGGCAAGATGACCAAACACATTGATTGCCAGTAGGTGAGTCCCATTGCATCTGCGGCTTCGTACTGACCTTTAGGTATTGCCTGAAGGCCACCACGAATAACCTCCGCCATATAAGCAGCAGAGAACAATGTAATACCAATGAGTACACGAAGTAATTTGTTGAAGTTCAAGCCTTCTGGCAAGAACAATGGAATCATAACGGATGCCATAAACAAAATCGTGATCAATGGAACAGCACGAATGGTTTCGATGAATACAACACATACTGATTTAACAATCGGCATGTTAGAACGACGACCCAATGCTAGAAGCACACCAAGAGGGAAAGAGGCAACAATACCGACAACCCCAAGTAAGGTTGTTAGGAACAGTCCGCCCCAGTTTGATGTTTCAACTGTCTCAAGGCCGAACATGCCGCCAGAGAACAATATAAAAGCAACAATTGGGTACACCACGATAATTGCAATTGACAAGAAAAGCTTGTTAACCGCTTTTATCGCAAACATACCAACAAGCACAATGAGTAAGATCAATGCGAGGTTGATGCGCCAGTACTCAGTTTCAGGGTACAGGCCGTACATAAATTGCTCAAAGTACGCCCCGATGAAAGCCCAACATGCGCCGCCTGCTGTACACGCTGCTTTGGAAGATCCTTCCCACGTTGCATCAAGAAATCCCCACTGTAAAACAGGTGGGATCATCAAATACAGAACATATACGCTGAACAAAGTCAGAGCAATATTCAAAGGAGAAGAGAAAAAGTTTGCTCGAACCCAAGCTACCGGACCTACCGAATCAGACGGTGGTGGGAGGCTTGGAGATGGTTTAAATTCGATCGCCATGATAATAGCCTCCTTAACGTTCTACTAAAGACATACGTTTGTTGTACCAGTTCATAAAGAGCGAGATAGATAAGCTCAAAGAACCGTAAACAAGCATACATAAGCCAATGGTTTCGATTGCTTGACCCGTTTGGTTCAGGGTCGTACCCATAACAACTGCAACCAGTTCAGGGTAGGCAATCGCTGCACCTAAAGAAGAGTTTTTCGCTAGGTTTAGATATTGGCTAGTAAGAGGGGGAATGATAACGCGTAACGCTTGAGGTAATACGATAAGGCGCTGAGTTTTGCCGTCTGGTAAACCTAATGAGCGTGATGCTTCGGTTTGTCCCCAGTTTACAGATAAGATGCCTGCACGTACGATCTCTGCAATAAAAGAACCCGTGTATGTAGACAGTGCAATAAGCACCGCGACAAATTCAGGTACTAATACCATGCCACCCGTCACATTGAAGCGACTTTTAGACGGTAGATCGAATTCAACAGGGAAACCGGTAACAACAAAAGCAAGTAAGGTGACACCAATAATGGTACCAAAAGAGGCCCAATAGGCAGGGAACCAATTACCTGTCGCTTTTTGACGCGCTTTGGCCCAGCGAACAATAAAAAATGCACCCACGATAGAAAGCAAGAAGGCTGCTAATACAAAGCCAGAACCGTCTTGGAACTGTGGGTTTGGTGAGTAGATGCCGCGTTTGTTGATAAAGAAATCACCGAACACAATACTATTGCGAGGGTGTGGCATGGCAGCCAAAACGGCAAAGTACCAGAAGAACATTTGCAGCAATAATGGAATATTACGCAATGTCTCAATGTAAACAGTTGCTAGTCTTGCAACCAGCCAGTTGTTGGACAGGCGTGCGAGGCCCATTATGACGCCGATAACGGTCGCTAAAATAATACCGAGCAAAGAGATTACAAACGTATTGATAAGGGCTACAGCAAATGCTCGGCCGTATGTATCTGCTTCAGTATATTCAATTAGGTGGATCAGGACTGGGAAGCCCGCTGGTTCATTCAAAAATGAGAAACCAGTAGATATCCCGCGTGTTTCAAGGTTAGCTTGTAGATTGCTGAATAAATAATATCCAACAAAGACGACTACAGCCAACAGAACGGCTTGAAAGATTAGGGCGCGATTGCCCGCGTCATTCAAGAAGCTCGTATTCGTATTAGTATTTTCGCTCATCTTGGTTCAGGCAGTGATATGCTCGTCAGATGTGTTTCAGAAACAAGACTGGCGCAGAGCACTTAAGAGGTGAATCCATGCTGGATATTTTACTAAAGTGGCTGCGCCAGTATATAGGTAGACTTAAAGGGTATTAACGAACTGGTGGAGCGTACATTACGCCGCCTTCAGTCCATAGGTTGTTAATACCGCGAGGTAGACCTACAGGAGTGTTTGGACCAACGTTGTTTTCAAATACTTCGCCGTAGTTACCTACTTCAGCGATGATATCGTATGCCCAATCAGCACCAAGACCTAGAGACTCACCCATGTTACCTTCAGCGCCTAGAAGACGACGGATCGCAGGGTCTTTAGATTCAGCTTTGATTTTCGCAACGTTTTTAGAAGAAATACCCATTTCTTCAGCGTTAACTTGTACGAACATTGCCCAAGTTACGATGTCTTTCCATTGGTTGTCGCCGTGACGAACAACAGGACCTAGAGGCTCTTTAGAGATTGTTTCTGGAAGGATAACGTGTGCACTTGGATCAGCAAGTTTTGAACGGTGTGCTGCTAGACCAGATTTATCAGTCGTGAAAACATCACAACGACCAGAAGCGTATGCTGCTAGTGCTTCGTCTGCTTTTTGAACGATAACAGGAACGTAAGACAAACCGTGCTTACGGAAGAAGTCCGCCATGTTTAGCTCAGTTGTTGTACCTTGCTCAGTACAAACAGTTGCACCGTCAAGTTCCATCGCAGAAGTAACACCTAGGTCGTTACGAACCATGAAACCCTGACCGTCATAGAAGTTTACCGCAGTAAAATCTAGACCCAGCGCAGTATCACGCGTGTAAGTCCAAGTCGTGTTACGAGATAGCATGTCGATCTCGCCAGACTGAAGTGCAGTGAAACGTTCTTTCGCTGATAGAGGTGTGAATTTAACAGCTTGAGCATCACCAAATACTGCAGCAGCAGCAGCGCGACAAGCGTCAACATCGATACCAGACCAGTTACCTGCTTCATCAGCGTTTGAGAAACCAGGAACACCTTGGCTCACACCACACTGAATGAAGCCTTTAGATTTTACGTCGTCTAAAGTTGCTGCACCAGCAGTTGCGCTTACTGTCGCTGCGATTGCAGCAGTGGTAAGGATTTTACTCATATTCGATTTCATTTAAGAGCCTCCCAGGCGTTTCTTTTGTATATATTATCTTTTTTAGCAAAAACGGCTTTTACAACCTTGTGAGCTTGTTAAGCAAATTGTTTGCCAAAATTAGAGTTATTGTTTTTTTGTATATTTTCCAGTGGAATCTTCTATGAGATCCTCACTTCACTTTATAGAACGACTTTTTGTAGGCTAGAGTCAAGAGGAAAGTGTAAAAAAATTAGGGGAAGTTTCGACTTTTTTGCACATTCTTTTTCTTAAAGTCTACTAAAAGTTTTTCTTTGATAGTTTTTATATATTAGTTATTTGCTCTCCTATGCTTGTTATATATTGGTGCATGAAACGTTAGTTTAGTAGAAAAAAAGTGCCTCATTACGACTTTTTTGCCTTTTTTTGGTGCTGAGGTTTGTTTTTGTTCGATATTGGTGCGGAGGTATGTTTAAAACCTTGTTTTATTTAAGGTAATGGGTTTTCTGTTTTCAGACTCGCTCATGTTAGACTTACTCTCTCAAAGAATAAGAAAACAAAAGTTCAAAGGTCCGAATCTATATTAATGTTATATAGATCATAATTTAAGGAGCCCCGTGATTAATGGAAACTTCCGCGAAGCCTCTAGATAGGCTAGACAAGAAGATCCTACGAGAACTTCAAATTAATGGTCGTCTTTCTAATGTTGAACTCGCTAGCCGCGTTGGGCTAAGTGCGACGCCTTGCCTTGAAAGGGTAAGACGTTTAGAACGTAATGGTTATATCACAGGCTATTGCGCACTGGTTGACCCCAAAAAGGTTGACGCAGGTTTATTGGTGTTTGTTGAGATTCGTCTTAAAACCACCTCTCCTGAAGGCTTTCTTGAATTCAAAGAGTCAGTCTCGGAAATACCAGAAGTACTGGAATGTCACCTTATCGCTGGTGATTTTGAATATTTATTAAAAGCACGAGTGTCCAATATGGACGCCTATCGAAGGTTGTTAGGCGAGACGTTGCTAACGTTGCCGCATGTGCGTGAATCTCGTACTTATGTTGCGATGGAAGAAGTAAAGAATACAACGGTTGTTAAGATTCCCTAATTTTATGGGAATGTGAAGAACGACCCTTCTATATCAGTGTTAGGGTTGTAGGTTAAGTGGAAAGGTACGATTATTAGCCGTAATCTTCGTACCTTTCACTGTTCTAGCTCTATTTTATCCGCACATTTTTATTTTGTACTAACTTCCTTTCAGCGCTTTTTTAATTCTTTCCAGTAATTTAGGCCCCACTCCCTTAACGTCTAGTAGCTCTTTCCATTTTTTGAAGGGACGATTTTGAACAATTTCTTTTGCTACTTTTTTGGAGAGCCCCTTCACTTCAAGGATGTCATCGGTTGAGCAGTGATTGATGAGTGTTACCTCAGGTGAATCCGTACGCTTTTCTTTTTTCTTGTTTGCTTTCAGGCCCTTCTCGGGTTTGACGGAGTCCGAGGTCTCTGTTGAGATGGTTTCACACGGGGGAATGTCCGTGTTTGTCGTGTTTGAGCTTGCTGGGCCGATGTCTGATGTTTTTTCAGATGGAAGCGGTTTTGGTACTTCTTTTTTGAGAGGAAGCTCAATGACGTTTTCAATCGTTGTTGGCTGAAAGTCGATGTGCATTGGGATTGGGAAATTAACTTGATCGCAGAGCACATAACCTGCTCCATCCCACTCGCGAATTTCTAGGCTGATGTCCCAAGTGCCCGCAGAGGGTGCGGTATAAATGAGATCATAAAGACAATTTTCTAAATAGTGTTGGCCATTTATTTGTCCAATTGTCGTTGAAGCGAGCAGACAGGATTGATCGTCACGGTGCTGATGTTGACGATACGCTCGCAGCTGTATGGAAACAGTGCCGCTGAGGTTGTTTAATTCTCTGTGGCTACTGACACGCTCTATATTAATTAGAACTCGGTCTTTTCCCTGTTTGTACCCGCACTGACCTTCTAACTGCAGCTTCATCAGTGCTCGACTATCATCGTTTAAAGGGGTGGAAAGTGTATTCAATTTGGAATCCTCAATTACATTGTTGTTCTACCAAATGCATCAAGAAAGCTAAGAGGGTGACTCGCGGCTTCCGTAGGTGCGACGTCTGACTGCACAGGACATATAGTAGCCTGAAAGCGTGACAAAGGGGTTAAATTTTAACCTATATTTGAAGTTTAGAAGGACGCAAAACGCTTCTTTTTGAGGTGTTATACATTTAAATATTGGCTTTGATTAGGAAGCCAACGCTGCAACAGTGGCGAGACGTGTTGAGGGTAGGATTGATAAAGAAGCAGTGCTGCGGATTGAACATCCGTGAGCAGTCCTTTATCTCTTTGTAGGTCGGCGACTTTGAACTCCAGCAAACCAGTTTGGCGTGTGCCTAGTAGCTCGCCTGGGCCACGCAGCTCAAGGTCTTTCTCGGCAATCTTAAAGCCATCAGTATGCTCTCGCATGGTGCTGAGTCGTTCTTTGCCTTGTTGCCCCAGAGGCGCTTTGTACAACAGCACACAATGGCTGGCAGTGGTGCCACGACCCACGCGGCCACGTAACTGATGGAGTTGCGCTAGACCTAAGCGTTCAGGGTTTTCAATGACCATCAGGCTGGAGTTAGGTACATCAACGCCCACTTCGATGACGGTAGTAGCGACCAATAAATCAATCTCGCCCGCTTTGAAAAGCGCCATAATATCGGCTTTTTCCTGTGCTTTCAGACGCCCGTGAACCAAGCCTACCTTTAGGTTGGTCAGTTGCTCCTGAAGCAGTAATGCCGTGTCTTCTGCGGCTTGACACTGCAAGGCTTCGGACTCTTCGATTAGGGTACATACCCAGTATGCTTGACGGCCTTCTGTGCAGGCGTTGCGAACTCTATCGATCACTTCGGGGCGTCTTTGGTCAGACACGACAATTGTATTGATGGGCGTTCGACCGGGTGGTAACTCATCTATGATAGAGCAATCTAAATCCGCATACGCTGACATGGCGAGTGTTCTTGGAATAGGCGTTGCGGTCATGATGAGTTGATGCGGTTGGAAGCCAGCTTGTAAGCCTTTTTCACGAAGCGCCATTCTCTGGTGTACGCCGAATCGATGTTGCTCATCAATGATTGCCAGCGCAAGATTATGAAACGTGACTGTATCTTGAAAAAGCGCATGCGTGCCGACGACGATTTTTGCCTCGCCCGATTTAATCTTTAAAAGCTCTGCGTCACGCTGTTTGCCTTTGAGTTTGCCAATCATCCAAGCGATGGGCACATCAAGCGGCTCGAACCAATTTTTGAAATTCAGATAATGTTGCTCCGCCAGTATTTCGGTGGGTGCCATAATCGCAACTTGATAACCTTTTTGAACCACGGCGGCAGCCGTCATACCTGCAACCAGTGTTTTGCCTGAGCCCACATCGCCCTGAACAAGTCTCAGCATCGGGTGGCCGCTGCTCATATCTGCAAGTACCTCTGAGAAGACGCGACTTTGAGCTCCGGTGGGTGAAAACGGCAGTTGATCGAGTAACTGTTGAGTCAAGTTACCGGCTTCCGTCACCGCGATGGCTTTATCTTCTTTGGCTTTAATACGTTTACCTATGAGTGATAATTGGTGCGCTAGTAGCTCTTCGAAGGACAGGCGATACTGAGCGGGATGAGCACCTGCTTTAAGTTGAGCGAGGTTTACGCCTTTATCTGGGTGGTGTAGAAACTGAATCGCTTCTGCAAGAGCGGGCAGGCTAAATTGATTTAAGATTGCATCGGGAAGCCATTCTTGCAGGTTGAAAGGTGTTAAGCGCTCCAGAGCCTGTTCGCACAAACCGCGAATTTTGTTTTGCGTTAAACCATCGGTTAGCGGATAGATTGGCGTTAGCTGTTGTTGCCCACTGAGCGTATCGTCTTCTTCGATTGAACTGTACTCTGGGTGGTACATCTCAAACCCTGTACTGCCACGACGGATCTCGCCAAAGCAGCGTACTTTCTCGCTGTTTTCGAGCTGCTTTTTTTGGGCAGCGGAAAAGTGAAAAAAGCGCAAGCTGAGGGTGCCAGTCATATCTTTGACGCGACAAATTAGGCTACGACGTTTGCCCATTTTGATCTCGCAACCAATCACCTTGCCTTCGATGACGGCTTCGTCGCCGAATCGAAGTTGCCCAATTGGGACGACGGTTGTGCGATCTTGATACCGAATCGGCAGATGAAACAGTAAATCCTGAACCGTGTGCAAATGGAGTTTAGCGAGCTTATCCGCCATCGCACCGCCGACGCCTTTAAGCTCCTTGATATCTTGTGTGTCTAATCCTGTCTGCATCTTATTTTCAGTGTATGGCTGTTTACTGTTCTCGTTTTTTGGAAAGCTCAGTTCAGGCTTTTTTCGCCTAAGGGCTCGTATGCGCTAGTTTTTACTATTCAAGTTCCAGTTGTTTGCAGGCTTCTCGAATGGATTGGCTCACCGACTCAATCGCTTTAGGTCGTGGGAAGCTTGCACGCCATGCGAGTGCAACCGTACGTTTAGGTACCGGATTGGCAAAGGGGCGCACTTCTAGCGTTTCATGGTCTATGTTGGTTGCCGCGGACTTTGGCAGTACGGTGACACCGAGTCCAGAAGACACCATGTAGCGAATGGTTTCCAAAGAGCTGCCGTTCACAATGGTTCTACCTTCGCCAAACTGATCTTCGTTTATCATAGGGCAGGCTTCGAGCACTTGGTCACTGAAGCAATGTCCCTTACCCAGTAAGAGTAAGTTGTCGGTGGACAATTGTTCTGTCTTAATTTTATCCAGCTTGGCCCAAGCGTGATTCTTTGGCATAAGAACCACAAACTCTTCTTCGTAGATGGGTTGTGTCACGACATCAGGCTCTTTAAATGGCAGAGCGATCACAATCGCGTCTAAATCCCCATTGCGCAATTTCGGACGTAGGTTTTCTGTTAAATCCTCCTCAATAAGCAAAGGCATGCCTTCGGTAATCTTATTAAGGTGCGGGATCATATAAGGCAACAGGTAAGGTGCGATGGTAAAAATAGCACCAATTTTCAATGGGCCTTTTAATTGGTTCTGACCGGACGATGCAAGTTCTTTAATCGTATTAGCTTGTTCGAGTACGCGCTTAGCTTGCTCAATGATTTGCTCGCCCAGTGGGGTGATATAAACAGAGCTTTTACTGCGTTCGAAGATCGCTGCTCCCAGCTCTTCTTCAAGTTTTTTCACCGCCACACTCAACGTAGGTTGCGATACATAGCAACGGTCTGCAGCTCGGCCAAAATGCTTCTCTTCTGCTAGCATTACGATGTACTTGAGTTCGGTTAACGTCATGGGAGCTACCTTTCTTATCATTGTTAATAGCTATGATAATACATATTTTGATAAAGTGTGCGAGAGTATTCCTATTCAATTTTTGCGCGAAGAGAATAAAAATGGTTATTACACGGGTTTTGGTCGCAGGTTGCGGTGATATCGGCGCGTCAATCGCAACGAATTGGGCGGAAAAAGGGGCGCATGTTTCTGCTGTGCGCAGAACAGGAACGGACTTCCCAGAAGGGGTGTCTGGCATTACGGCAGACCTAACAAACATATCGCCGTCGCAGTTACCTGATGTTGATCTGATTTATCTTATCATGACGCCGCAGGGGCGAACGGAACAAGCGTATCGGAGTGCGTATGTGGATACGGCTAAAGCGCTTGAATCTCGTTATGCAAAAGAGGATCAGAAGAGCACACCAAAACTAATTTTTGTTTCCAGCACCAGCGTTTATGGAGAAAATCAGGGAGAGTGGATAGACGAATCTTCTATCGCAAAACCACAAAAAGACACGGCCAAATGCCTTTTACAAGCCGAACAAATATTGTCGGACGCCTTTGGTGCCTGCTCTGCAAGGTGCTCAGGGATTTATGGCCCTGGCCGCTATCGACTTATCGAGAAAGTAAAATCAGCAACCGAATGGGGCATAAACAGCTGGACCAATCGAATTCATCGAGATGATGTCGTGTCAGGGTTAATGTTGTTGGGTGAACGCCTACTTGATGGCGCGGCTCAAGAAAACAAAACCTCACCGCTCCCCCATATCATTCTGACAGACGACACACCTGTTTCTATGTGGGAGGTGAAGCTCTGGATTGCGTCACGCATCGGAGCGACTGTGAATGCGGGTGATGGGTGTGATTTTATCCCTCAGTCAGGTAAGAGGATTCAGGCAAATTATTTGAAGGAATGTGGCTGGATGTTAACGTACCCGAGCTATGTGTTGGGTTACGAGCAACTGCTGTTGGAAAAAGGGGAAGTGGTAAGGTAAACAGGAGGCGAGCTTTCTGTGTGAAAGCAGACTCTTCGTCATACGTGGTTTAATCAGGTACGAATACGCATTAACGAAGAGTCTAGGGTCTTATATTGTTTTAGAAGATTAGTCTTCTAAAACAACGATGCCTTCAATTTCAACAGCAACGTCTTTAGGCAATGCGCGAACACCTAACGCCGCACGAGCTGGGTAAGGCTGTTCGAAGAACTGAGTCATTACTTCGTTTACTTTCGCGAAGTTGCCTAAGTCCGTCATGTAGATGTTCAACTTAACGATGTCTTTCAGTGTTCCGCCAGCGGCTTCACATACGGCTTGAATGTTTTTGAAGACTTGAGCAGTTTGTTCTTCCACACCACCTTCAACAATTTCCATTGTTTCTGGTACGAGAGGAATTTGGCCAGATAGGTAAATAGTGTTTCCTGCTTGAACGGCTTGAGAGTATGGGCCGATAGCTGCAGGTGCATTTTCTGTGTGAATTACTTTTTTAGCCATGATTTTTAATCATCCTTTTCGCTATTAAATAAACTTATCGGCTCACGACGGTTTCGCGCGACACTTTGTCTACACAGCGCACGGCTTTGACGCGTCGCATCACGTCCGCGAGTCCGACGCGGCTTGAAATCGTCACATTTAGACGAAGACGAGAAATTCGTCCGCGCTCGATAATCTTTAAGTCCGATACTTGGAAATCGGTATCACTGATGGACGCTGCGATATCAGCCACCGCGCCACGCTGATTAACGTAAGAGACAATCAGGCTTACATTCAGCTCTTCTTCTATTTCTTTGCCCCAAGTCATGCGAATAAAGCGTTCAGGGCTTTGCAAATGATCTTGGATGTTTGGGCATTGTTCATGATGGATCACAATGCCTTTTTCTACTTGCACAAACCCAACAATAGGGTCACCTGGAATCGGCGAACAGCACTTCGCATAAGAGATCAACATGCCCTCTGAGCCGTTGACTTTAAACGACTTCGGTGTGACTAACTCTTCTTCGTCGTAGTTAGGGAATAGCTCACGTGCGACGACGTAACCCACGTAACGACCTTTACCAATGGATTCTAATAGGTCATCAAACGTTTCTATCTCGTAATGCTTAAGGACGAGATTAATTTGTTCGTCTGTGAGTTCTTCTATTGTGGTTTTGAAGGCATTTAAAGATCGAGTGAGTAAGCGATAACCAATGCTGATTGCATTTTCACGCTGCTTGCCTTTTAGGTAATGGCGAATGTTCGTTCGCGCTTTACCTGTGATCGCAAAACTGAGCCAAGCCACATTGGGTTGCGCGGTTTTCGCAGTAATAATTTCGACGGTCTGACCGCTTTCAAGCTGAGTACTGAGTGGTGCAAGGCGTCGGTTTACTCGACAAGAAATACAGGAATTACCGACTTCTGTATGCACTCCATAGGCAAAGTCGACTGCGGTTGCGCCAGATGGCAACTCGATGATCTTCCCTTTGGGCGTAAAGACATACACTTCATCTGGGAATAAGTCGCTTTTGACATTGTCGACAAATTCCATTGGGTTGCGGGCTTTTTCTTGAATTTCGATTAGGCTCTTAACCCACTTGGTTGCGCGATCGTGATTCGCTGCAATGGATTGCCCTGATGCTTTGTAAGACCAATGTGCGGCAATACCATTGTTCGCGACCGTATCCATCTCGTTCGTTCGGATTTGAACTTCCATCGGCAAGCCATTGGTGCCCATGACCGTCGTATGAAGAGATTGATACCCGTTGGATTTTGGTACCGCGATGTAGTCTTTAAATCGACCTTCGATCGGTTTAAATAGCGTGTGAATTACACCCAATATACGATAGCAGGTGTCGTGCTTGTCGGTCACAATGCGTACACCGACGACATCCATTATTTCTTCGAGAGAGCGACGCTTCTTTTCCATCTTTTTATAGATGCTGTAAAGGTGTTTCTCCCGAATGCTGACTTCAACCTCAAAGTACTCGGATCTTAGCTCAGACTGGAGATACGTTTCCAGCTTTTCCATCGCTTTTTGGCGTTGGCCATACTTCTTATTGATCGCCCGTTCGAGCATATTGGCGCGCATTGGGTAGTAAGCCTGAAACGCAAGAGATTCGAGTGCGAGGCGAACATTATACATGCCAAGTCGATTGGCAATCGGCGCATAGATATCGAGGGTTTCTTTTGCAATACGGCGCTTCTTGTGAGCCGGCATTGCGTCCAGTGTGCGCATATTATGCAAGCGGTCTGCTAACTTCACCATGATGACTCGAATGTCATCCGCCATGGCCATGGCCATTTTTTGGAAGTTATGCGCTTGCTTCTCAAGTTGATCATTGAACTCAAGGTGCGTCAGCTTACTGACACCGTCAACGAGCAACGCGACTTGTTCCCCAAACTGATCAGACAAGGCTTCGCGAGGAATCCCCGTATCTTCGATAACATCATGCAGCAAGGCCGCCGCTAGACCATCACAGTCCATTCGGATGTTAGCAAGAATATCGGATACAGCTAAAGGGTGGGTTACGTAAGGTTCCCCACTTTTTCGGCGTTGGCCGTCATGGGCTTGCTCAGCGTAATAATAAGCACGTTTTACTTTTGCAATCTGGTCGTGAGGTAAGTACTCACTTAGTGAATCTGCAAGACTTTCGATAGTCAACATCGCTCACCCCTTAACAACAACGGTACAACAGAACAGCTTTAGGAGGAGCGACGAATACCATATAGATTAAAACTCAGTAATCGGTTCAACCGCAGGCTTATCCACATTGCCAGCGTTTACTAGGTTTTCAGCGATTTCGCGTAGCGCAACAACGGTCATTTTGTCTTCTTCTAACGCTACTTTTGCTTCTTCACTACCTGTTGCTAACTGACGTGCACGTTTCGCTGCAACCATTACTAATTGAAAACGGTTGTCTACGTTTTCCAAACAATCTTCTACTGTAACTCGAGCCATTTTGACCTCTGAATGTATTTAGCTAATTTCCTGATGTTAATTCTACTGAACCGCCTCTTATAATGACAAGAGATCATTGATCAGATTTGTATGTTTTTCCTTCATTACCGCTGTTTTGGAGCGCATTGCGGTGAAAATTGTCCGAAGCTGAGTAAATGCGTCATCGAAATCGTCGTTCACAATCACGAAATCGTATTCATCATAGTGACTGATTTCATCGACGGCCTTCGACATGCGGCGAGCAATGACCTCGTCACTGTCGGTTCCGCGACCTCGTAATCGGCTTTCAAGTGTTTCAATGGACGGCGGCAAAATGAAAATGCCAATGGCATCTGAGTATTGCTCTCTGATTTGTCGAGCGCCTTGCCAATCAATTTCAAGAATCACATCCAGCCCTTGTTCGAGCATATCGAAAATGGCTTGCTTGGACGTTCCGTAATAGTTATCAAATACTTGGGCGTGTTCGAAAAAGGCTTCCTCTGCGATCATATCCAAGAAATGATCGATATTGGTGAAATGGTACTCACGCCCGTCTTGCTCGCCTTCACGCGCTGCTCGTGTCGTATGAGAAACTGAAATTCGAACCATACTGTCCTCTGCAAGCAACGCTTTATACAGAGAAGATTTACCCGCACCAGAAGGTGCAGAAAGAATAAATAAATTGCCTAGGTGCTTTTTCGCCATTGCCGCCACTTAAGTGAATTGCCAAAAGGGTTGTGACCATTAACTATATCAGAGGATGCCCTGCAACGACTATGCTGGAATGTCAGAAATTGGGGCGCGAAACCTTCCAACCAATCATTGACCACATCACCGCGACCAACCCAAGAATCAACAGGAGTGGATTCCATGTGCCCACTTGATCATGAAGCGCGCCAAAAGTAACCGGACCAATCGCAGCAAGAGAATAACCTAGCAGTTGCGCCATGCCCGATAACTCCGCTGCTTCAAGAGTGTCTTTTGATTTAATGGCAACCAAGGACAACCCAAGAATAAACCCTAAACTGCTGGAAAAACCGAACGTGATTGCCCAAATTACGGCCAATTTCGGCAACAAAAACAAAGCAAAAATAGACAGAGTGCTTGTGCTGGTGGCGAGCAAACAAAGCAGAGGAAAAACACTCTTGCGATTGATAAACGGGGTTAATAATAGAGAAGGTAGGGCGCCCGCAAGTTGCATATAGCCTAGATTCAGCCCTGCGGTTGTTTGGGTGAAATGGGATTCGATCAAAATCGATGGAAACCAAGCTACCATCACATAGTTAAGAAACGAGTTCAGTGCCAAGAAGCCTGAGACCTGCCAAGCGGTAGTCGAGCGCCAAATACTCGTTTTAGAAGGCGGAACAGGCTTGTTATCAGAATGATGAGGTTCGTCTGATTGAGTGTGTTTGGTTGGTTTGTTCTGCTTAATAAAAAAGTAAGCAAGCACAGGTAACAGAACGATACTGGCTTGGCAGAGTAACGCAAAGCGCCACCCTGACTCTGTGTGATTGGATTCTACATACCATAAAGAAAGAGGGACGGATGAGCTGGCAATCACAAATCCGCCGATGCTCATCATCAAAACGTACAGAGCAGTCAATGAAGGGATATGTAACGGGAAATGGCGCTTTAACACACTGGGAAGTAAGGTGTTACCAACCGCAATCCCAGCGCCAATGAGAGTCACCCCGACGACCAATGTGCTGTAACCGTTTGCCGCACGGCACAACATTCCTAATAGAATGAGCCCAGTGCCTACCAACAAAATACGATAAACATCAAAATGCTTCACCAGTTTGGAGGTAAGCAATGCGAATAGAGCAAAGCACACTAATGGAATCGTGGTTATGAGCCCTAACTGGCTGCCGTTTAACGACAGATTTGCTGCAATCTCCGGAATGAGAGGCGAAAAACTGGTAACAGGGCCACGAAGGTTGAGCGCCAGCAGCAAAATAAACGCAAGCAACGCGAGGTTTTCAGAGGTGAATATCCGTGTTTTCGTCGGCATGTGTATCAGGTCTTCTTTTATTGTCACTAATAAAGCAAGCCGATGAACTCGGTCGGGCAAGCAAGAGGGTAATGTCAGTGCAGCGTGTTACCGTCATTGAGGCGTGTGAAAGTATCAAATGGCCGATGAATTGACTACTTTTTATTAGTGTTTATTGGACTTTCTGTGATCACATTCATTTGTTTTAATTCCTCGCCGTGGCGGTAAAAACGCAATAATGATCAGGCACAGCTCGTGTTTTATTGAGACACTGGTTTTGTTCATAACCTCGCTGGGGAGTTGACTGAGACAGTGCGCTATATGGAAAACAATAAACGGAAAAAAAATTGAGAGCGTGTCATGAAAAGTGATCGATACGGCGAGCGAATAAACCTAGCCTGCCGGTATATTGAAGCTAATTTAGATTCAGACCTTACGCTGGATGTGATTTGCGAGAAGGCATTCTTCTCCAAGTATCATTTTTTGCGTTTGTTTTCTGCTTACATGGGGGTTAGCGTTTATCAATTTATTCAGCAAATGAGATTAAAGCGAGCCGCGTATCAATTGGCTTTCTATCCCTCTATGTCTATTACGGATATTGCGTATCAAGCTAAATTTGAGCATGCGGAATCCTTTTCACGTCTCTTTAAAAAACGTTTTCGAATGTCGCCGTCTCAGTTCAGAAAGTCTCCCGATTGGTTGTTATGGCATCGTCATTATCATCATATTGAGAACAGAGCGGAGCCAGATGTGAAAGTAGATATAAGAGATTTGACTGAACTGTCCCTAGCGGTTGTGGAGCATCATGGTTCACCAAAAGCAATCATGGACAGCGTGATGACCATGATACAGTGGCGAAAAAGTACCGGCCTCTCTCCCGTCAAAAAGTCTAAGACCGTTGGTATTGTGTACCATGACCCGAAAAGTGTTCCCGAAAATGAATTTCGGTTTGATATCGGTGCCGAAGTGCAAGCGCCCATTCCGACAAACGAGTTCGGTATCATCAATAAAACGCTTGCTGGAGGTCGGTATGCGATTGCTAGACATTTCGGATCACATGATCAAATAAGCGATACCATCTACGCGATGTACCGTCAGTGGTTACCGCAAAGCGGAGAAGAGCTAAGAGGAGATCCTCTGTTTTTTCACTACCTAAATCGCTTTCCTGACGTCGCTGAGCATGAGTTGATGACCGATGTCTGCTTACCTCTTTCGCCACTCTCGCCCTAATGCCGATGTAAGTTTTCTGTAGGGTGGGTGCTTAATTATCTGAACTTGCGCCGCGGTTTTAGAAAAAAATGTGTAACACCATACAAATAAGCAACTTTATTGTAGCGGAACCGTCTCTAATAGACGGATGCTAATTGAGTATCATGATTATTTTGGAGGATAAATGCGATGATCGGTTCCATTTTAGTAAACACTCCTATTTGGGTTTGGGCATTGTTAGGCGGGCTTCTTTACCTTGGTTGGCTACAGTCCCGTGATCGCCAAGTCTCTAAGTATCGTGCATACCTGATGCCTGTCATTATGGTTACGTGGTCGCTTCACAGTAATGTGTTGAGTTTTGGGGTAAGCAACGACGCGATGGTTTTTTGGGGTGTTGGTCTGGTCACGATGACGTTGGTTGCCAGCCAGTTGTTCCCTGTCAAAAGGGCGTCTTATCACGTCGATGAGCAGACCTACTTTGTGCAAGGTAGTTGGGTGCCCTTGTGTTTGATACTAGGCATTTTTATGACCAAATACGTTGTGGGTGTATTAGAAGCGATGAGGCCTGAATTACTCGCTCAGCCTATAACGGTCAGTCTTCTTTCGATGTTATATGGTGGCTTTAGCGGTCTGTTTGCCTCTAGAGCGGTCAGCATGTGGCGTATAGAAAGAGCAACGCAGCAATTTTAATATGCTTTTTTTGAACACCTGTTTAGTCTTGTATTCTGGTTCAATTGAATTAATCTGTTTGGTAGATAAACAGTTTTGTTTGTCTATGGATTGAAAAGTATAAGTTAAGAAGAAGGAAACAAAAAAGTAGTTGCTTTAAGGTATTAACTTTAAGTTATTAATAGTTTTAGGGTATTAGCTTTAGAAAATACAATTTTTGGCGCAGTAACCAAAATGAAAAATCGAGGAGCTCAAAATGAATTTGGCAGAAAAAGTTAAAAAAATAACAATTGGCCTTACTATGTTAGGCGCTTTTTCCGGAGCAGTGCAGGCAATGGAGCTGATTAAAGACGTTACATATGGTGAGCGTACGCGAAACCAATTGGATATCTATCTACCGGACACCATGAAAGCAGAAAAACCGCCTGTTGTTGTATTTATTCACGGTGGTCGCTGGTTCCGAAACGACAAAACACAATTTGAATTGTATAACCGTGTGCCTCAAGTAACTGATGCAGGTTACGCCGTGGTTGCAATTAATTATACCTACAGCAGCGAAGACATTTGGCCAACGCAACTGCACGATTTACGTGATGCGTTTGATTTCGTCAGAGCCAATGGCGATAAGTATGGTTATGATGCCGATCGCATGGCGGTTTGGGGGCAATCTTCGGGGGCACATTTAGCTTTGTGGGCGGCATTTGATCAGGCGCAAAACCCTGAAACTCAACTTGATGCTTTAGTCTCTTGGTATGCACCTTCCGATCTGATCAGCATCATTCCTGACCGTGCAAACGATGACGTCCCTGACCGTGGAAATATGGCAAAAGAACCGACGCCAGAATCTTTGTTGGTTGGGAAACCCGTACCGGAAAACAAAGCGTTAGCGGATGCTGCGAGCCCTTATCGATTCCTTATGAAATTGCCGCTGAGCACGCCGCTTCCACCAAGCTTGCTGGTTCATGGTGCTAAAGATTTCGTTATTTCTCCGCTGCAAACAGAGCGTCTTTATAATGAAATGAAGAAACGCTCAGGCGTAGAATCGGTTGAGCTTCGTCGTGTTAAAGAAGGCAAACACGGTGGTGATGCGTTCAATGCAGAAGTTCCAGCCGTGATTGAATTCTTAAACAACACGTTTGAAATGTAATACCTGCTAAGGTATTGAATGATAACGGCTGCGTGCAGCGGTGTAGAATGCATCGCATCATCACGCAGCTGTTTTTTTATCGACCTTGCTATCGCTTTTTCTAGCAATACAAATGTTTTATTCTGCTCAGTCTTCTAGGCTTATTAAGGTTTTCTTGTAAAAAGCGAAAGCCTCTGTAGCGCCCTTCACGGCTTCGCTCTCTTGTTCTTCTGTCAGGTTCAACGCATCCAATTGTGCGACAAATTTACGCCAGTGCGGTGCTCGACCTTCCGGGTGTGCTGCTAAGTGTTTAGCACCATGTTCCGCATCAAAATTAAGCTTCTGCGTTTCCTTATACAAAAATGCCGCACCGATGTTGGAGCCTTCAGCGCAATACAACCAACCAATTGCTTGGAAGAGATTTGGCACAGTCGCGAGTTGATAAGATGAGACATTTGGCTCAAGCCCTAGATCTTTTAAATCAGATTCTACTGCTGATAGCCTTGGTAAATCGGCTAATCCAGGGAACCATTCCTGTAAAACATCATTTTGATAAAAAGGCGCGACGCTTAAGTGGAAGATGTGCTGTAGACGCAGAAATTTTGCGTAATTTATGTTGTTCAAAAAGGGTGCGGATTGCATTACAAGTTGATCAACGCTGTCGTGATTGGTTCTGGTTGAAAACTTCAGTCTTTTTGCAAAGGTAAGAGTTTCTGGCTTTTCTTGAATAGTTTCCATTGGGCACCTCGATAACATTTGAAATTCTTAAAATAATAAGAACTGACTGATCAAATAGCCATGAGATTTATATTAAGAAAAACTCATAGTTATTTGCTTTTTTATACACGACTTGGTCGTGACCAAACCCAAATAAAACTAATGCTGATGCCAATTAGACCAAAACTAATCAGATAAATGTGGATGCCGCTATAAAATAAAAAAAAGACACACAGAATCATGCTGATCGATGAGAAAACTTTATTATTGAGTGATATAAATTTTCCATTTTTCCAGTCGTTTAAAACCGGGCCAGTGAAACGATTGGTGTGTAAAAGATGATAAATTTTCGGTGATCCCTTAGCAGAAGACCAAGCGCACAATAATACAAACTCCGTTGCCGGAAAACCTGGGGTAATGACACCAAATATCGCCAGCCCTAAACTAATTACGGCGATTACTTGATACATAAATTGTTTACTTTTTGTCAGCACCTTATTTCTTCGCCCTTATTCTTCATATTCCACACCGACTTCCCCAGAAAGTCTCTTATCCAACACAACAGAATGATAAAGCAGGCGATTTATGGACGTCGATTCCATTTTTTTACTGCCCAACAAACCACTGTTTATTATCAAATCATCATTGTAACGGCATAACTGAATAACTAAAAAGGAGGCCGTATTGCTATCGGGGTCTTCTTCTGGCATTTGATCTGAATAGTACTTCCCAGAGCTCTTTTCAGCACAGACATCGCTTATCTCTCCCCGCCTAATGGGCGACCAATCCATTGATCTATCTATATTGACCTTGGATACAATCAATTCATACTCTTCACCCACTGAGTTATCAATGGTGTGTTCAATTAAATAGTCAAAACTGTCGGCATTCCACTCCTGCTGATTGGCCAAAATAGAAGCAAGATTATGAGATGCCTGCTCCATATCGCCCCTCATACGATTGATGTTGTATAAGTCGGTGCTTACTAACAATATTCCAAACATTATGGGGAGCGACAAAGCAAATTCAATAACGGTTGCCCCGCTTTCGTTGGCTAAAAAGCGTCGACGCATTAGGCTTCGTCTCCTAATAGATCGCCTAAAACGTGTCGGTATTCATGCTGGAATGAATCACCGAGGCCAAAAAACTGAGGCAATGGCGTTATAAAATTCTCATTTAGATACACACTAAAGTTAAGAATTGGCAAAGAGTAGTACGTATTTTCAGACTCTTTGACATCTGCAAATTCATTTAGGTTTGAGAATCGCTGTAATTCAATTTGAATACTGTCTTCATGAATCATATTAAATGAGTGCGCAATGATATTTTCACTTGTCGTGGTTTTTATCTCTTCTTCAGTTAAGGTATTAAACAGAGCATCTTCTCTAAAACTCTGCACACTTTGCTCAATAGAAACGTCGACTAAGGTAATAACAAGTGCGATTCTTGCCAGCTCAAAAAACATCATCAATATAAATAAAATCACGGGGAATATAAGAGCAACTTCGATTGAAACAACGGCATCTTTATTCCTTAAAAAATGCGCAATAGAGCCCATTATTCCAGATCCTTTAATTGAATAGGCGTGTTGCTTAGCGCAAAAAGTTCAGTCTCGATGGCAACGCCATTTTCCACACGATGAAGAGAAGATGAATATTGATCGAGTATTTGTTCCGTGTTCTGTTGAGGCAGTGCTTCTAGTAAAACTTTCCTTGCCATGTCTTCTCTATGGTTAAAAACATACACCAAGGCCAAATTAAGACGAGTCGAAATGGCCATGTTATTGTGTTTTGTCCTTAATAAACTAATGGCTTTTTGATGTTTTCCCAGAGCGAGCCACGTTAGAGATAAGTTATTTACCACCAATTTACTTGATGGGGATAAGTCGATGGCTTTTTGTAGATGTTTTAAGGCTTCAGGAAAGTTTCCCTGCTTATTTAAAACAACGCCCATACCATTCAATGCGACAACACTGTTTGGGTTGGCCTGAAGAGCGCATTGAAAATTAGAGGAAGCCTGTTCGAACTGTGATAGCGCCAGATGAGCACGGCCCATGCCGACGCAAATTGCCTGCGTTTGTTCCGAAGTTATGTTGCCATCTAACGCCAATTCGGCGCGCTTAAACAAGGCAATGGCCTCCAGTGGAGGCAAAAAAGACGCAGATATGCTGGCATATTCCAATACAAAAGCGCCTTCTAATTGGCCTTTTTCATCCATATTTTCGTAGACTTCATAAGCGGCTTTATAGCGGCCATTGTCTCTTAATAAATGCGCCAATTTTAGCGCTTCCTCTGCACTTTCTGCTTCGTAGGGCGCGTTCTCAATCACTGGTTCGCCGTCTTTTATCACTTGGCTGGAGCACCCAGCTAGCATTACTAACAAGAGTGCGGTTGCGGTTAGAGAGCCAAAACGGAATGAATTGTGAGTGTTTTTTATCAGTGACATTGTTAACTTCCTAGCATACGGATAATGCGAATCATGGCGGGCGTTCCCATCATGGCGATTACGGGAGGTAAAATGAAAACCATCAGCGGGACACTTAATTGAGCCGGTAACTTTCCCGCTTTCTCTTCCAACTCTAAAACCATGTTTTTTCTACTTTCTACCGAAATGGTACGTAGAGCCTGAGACAGGGGAGTGCCGTAACGTTCTGCTTGTATCAAGGTCGATACCATGGCTGCGACGTTATCGACACCACAGCGGTCGGCCAAATTCATTAACGCTTTTGATCGATCACTGAGGATTTGTAATTCAGCATGCGTATAACCGATCTCTTCGGCCAATTCCGGTGAGGAAAAAGCCAGTTCTTTAGAAACGGTTTTAAAAATACGCCCTAGGGGCAAACCTGCTTCCGCGCAAATGACCATCAAATCCAATGCATCCGGTAAACTGGATGACAATTTTCCTCCACGGCTGGCTGCGCGCATCTTTAACCAGATTTCTGCACTGAATGACGATAAAAAGAGAATAATCAAACTGCCTGCTAAAGCGCTTAAGCTGAGTCGGTCGCCTTTTTCTAATACAAAAAAGACAAACATTACCGATAAGAAAAGACCCACTGCCAGCTTGCCGAAGGTATAAAGTCCTAAGGATTGAGAATGTCGTAACCCCGCCATCAACAATAACTTTCTCGTTGCAAAACGATCGCTTTCGGTTCCGACCAATTCTTGGCCGATACGATCGATAGGAGCCAAGCATTTACGCCACCATGAGGTGGCCATATTGGCTTCAATCAAAAGGGACGCTTCGTGTGCTGTAGTAGAAGCATGATCTTGCTGTGACGCCAACCGCTCGGCCAACGTCTTAGGTTTGGTTCGCACATACAGAGCCAGTAAAACCATGCCCGCAGCGCACAGAAAAAAACCTATGAGTGCTGGGAGTATCATCTGTTCGTTCATCGAATCACCCGTTTGATCATAAAGTGCGTAATTGCCAATCCAGTCAGAACGCTGCCAAACGCATAGATCAAGACACTGTTTCCCGTGGGGTCGCTTAGCAAAAACTGAAAATCTTTGGGAGAATTGAAATACATATAGGCTAAGGATAAAGGCGCTAACATCGCCACAATCACCGCGGAGGCTCTCACTTCTGACGTTTTGGCGCGGATCTTCAGAGCCAATTCCTGACGTTCGCGTAATGTTTCAGAAAGACGCTCTAACGTATCACTCAGTCGTCCCCCGGCTTCTTGGTTAATCACCAAAATGACCGCAAAAAATCGATATTCATTAAGAGGCACGCGGATGGCGGAATCTTGCATTGCTTGACGCAATGACAACCCTAGCGATAGCCATTTATCAATGAGGGCAAGTTCTTTTGCCAAGGGACCCGGTAAGTTGTTTGCAATGAGTCCAAATGCGTTGGTTGCAGGTACGCCCGCTTTTACGACACGTACAATGGAATCAATGGCCTGTGGTAAGTTTTGCTTAAATTCTTTTAAATGCTTCCCCATCGCATTGCGGTACAACAAAACAATAAGGGCGAAAAAGAACCCTAAGGACAACAACACACTGGCTCCAATGGGGAATTGACTGCTTTTGCCCAAGGTAAAACCCAGCAGCAAACAAGGTGTGGCTAATAGTGTGGCTCTAGAGCGCCATTTTTCTTGCCAACCGAGCAAGGAAAAATCGAGCCAAATACGGTTGATCCAGCCACCGATAATAGGCAAATCAAACCAAAACGATTCTGCATTGTTTCGCTTAATGTTCATCGACTCTTCAACGGCAGCACGTTGGTTCATGGTTAATTGCTGCTTCAATGAAGTCAGAAAGGCTTCGCTCTGTTTCGCTTTCTTGCGACTTTGAACGCCTAAATAGACCAGTAAAAATGCACCGAGAATTAAGCTGAAAATTACAACGGGAAGCAGGTTAAATGCGCTCATTTACTCAACGTCCTGAAAATAATGAGAATGAGTGGCATAGAACGCGGGCCGTTGACCTGAGGATACAAATTCCCCGACAATTTTACCCAACGAATCAACGCTGTCAGTTCGAAAGCCGAATATTTCTTGAGTTTGAATGACATCGTCTTCCATACCACACACTTCTGTCACAGAAACAATTCGACGAGAGCCATCTCGCATTCTTTCAACTTGTACGACCAAATCGACCGCACTCGCGATTTGTCGTCGTATGGCCTCTTGCGGCAACTGCATTCCCGCCATCATCACCATATTTTCAAGCCGCATAATGGCGTCTCGTGGGGTGTTTGCATGTACCGTACAAAGCGAGCCGTCATGTCCGGTGTTCATGGCTTGTAGCATGTCAAAACTTTCGCCACCTCGAACCTCACCCAAAATAATACGATCTGGTCGCATCCGTAACGCATTTCGCACTAAATCGCGTTGATCAACTTTCCCGGTTCCTTCCGCGCTGACAGGGCGAGTTTCTAAGCGCACCACGTGAATTTGTTGCAATTGAAGTTCGGCAGCATCTTCAATCGTGATGATTCGATCATCACCGCTGATCTCTTGAGATAAGGCGTTAAGAAGCGTTGTTTTACCTGCGCCCGTTCCGCCAGAAACAATGATGTTTAATTTACCCTGCATCGCTCTGCGCAGCACTGTCACCATACCAGTAGATAGGGCGTTTCCGCTTTCTAACACTTCTAATGACATGTTGCGGCGCATGAATTTCCGTATCGAAATTGACGTGCCATCAATCGCAAGAGGGTGCGTGATTATATTGACTCGACTGCCGTCCGCCAGACGCGCATCCACCATGGGTTGAGTTTCATCGATACGGCGGCCAACGGCTGCGGCAATCCGTTGCGCAATGTTCAATACATGCTCTTCGTCAATAAATCGGATGGTCGATAACTCAAGCTTTCCGTAGCGTTCAATGAACACTTGCCCAGCACCGTTTACCAAAATATCGTTCACGGAATCATCGGCCAATAAAGGTTCAATTGGACCAATTCCGATCATTTCATGAAACATTTCACGGCAAATGGTTTGCTCATCATCGAGTGATAACTGCAATCGGTTGTGGTCACAGATGCCTCGAATGATCGATTCAATTTGTTGATTCAGTTGCTCGTGGCTTAGAGTGGCCGCTTTAATAGGGTCAATTTGCTCGTAGAGTTTCTGGCGAATCAAACGTTTATTCTTATAGTTTAAGTCGCTGGACTCATCAGCCATTTTATACCGTGAAATTGGCTGATCATGCGGCTTGTCTGTGCTCCCCGATGGAGAGTGTTCGGGCGCTTTCTTTACCGTTTGCTTTTCTTTTAAAGCCGACTTAATGATCACAATCGTGCTCCTTTCAGGCGCAGCTTCTTGCTTGTGTTATTTGGTCGAAGTTTACTCAAAAAAGACGCCATAAAAGGGAGCGAAGAGGAGAGTTCTTGAGGTTCTTTCCCGCATGCCAGATCCGTAAGATGCAGCAAATGTCGTGTTAATTCAGGGAACGCGTCAAATGACAATTTACCTTGCAGTAGACTTTTACTTAAGCCGCCTCCCACAAAGGGCAGTTGCATGTCGATTTTTCGTCCCACAAATTCTTCAAAAGCGGTTTGAGTAATCACATCGACATTCTGTTGGCGACAGGTATTGCGCACTAATAAAATGCGCTGACCGTTTGACTCATCTCCGATTTCGTTGAGTAATCTCAGGGTATTTCTCGCATCGGCCACGGTCAGATCAACCAGAATAATTCGGGCCTGGCTGTGCTTTAAGACTTCCAATGATCCATAGGGTTGAGAAGAAGGTAAATCCCAAATCACTTGATTAAATATACGGCACAGCCCCGCCCCTAACAGCAATAGCTGATCGGTATCGTCGATGTCTTTTGCTTGATAGTTTGGTTGTTGTGCCAGTAGGCTCAAGCGCCCGTCAATTTCTGTCATAGAGCGTTCTAGCAAACGCGAATCGATCTTGTCGGTCTGTAATACGCTGTCTAAGCCAGACTCGCCTTGCGCCCCTAGCATCAGATCAAGACAGCCATTTTTACGGTCAAAATCGACTAAAGCTGATTTAAAGTAGCGTTGATTTGAAAGCAACCTTCCCAATGCGTAGGCAACGAGTGATGTGCCGATTCCACCTGAAGACCCTGTGACAGAAATAGTGCGACCTGTGCCGAACGATTCACTTTCGTCGCCTCTGCGTGCCTTTTGGATCATTTTGGCCATCATGTCTAAAGGGGCGGGTTTCACCAAGTAATCAAACACCCCAATGGAGAGCAATGCGCGGTATTGATCAATACTCTGATCTGACCCCACGACAATCAGTTTGCTGGTGGGACTTGTTCGCTCTATCAGTTCGGCCACGGCGAGCAAAGGCGTGTTCACTTTATCGATATCCGCAAAAATAAGATGAGGAATGGCGTTGTGCTTACACCACTCATTAGCCGCTGAAATACCGCCAGAATGCACCACATCACTGGCGTACCCCAGCCTCACCAAACGATCACAGACGGCCGCTTTTTCTTCTTTTTGCGCAGTAAAATAGACGATTGAAGCCGCTTTCTCAGTTTGCATGTTTATATCACTCATCTTGCATCTCCAAGCTTAGTCTTCATTGAAATCGATATCTAAAAGCGGTGTCACGTCAGATTCGTGATAACGTGTCATCGCTTCAACAGCATGAACACCATCAGCGTCATCCAGTGTCCTGCCACGAATGAGATCACGAGGGTCGGAAACCATCTGCGCAATATTGGCTCGATTGGCACACCCCAGTGTTCCAATTGACTCATATGAATGTACTGACCAAGCTTGTGAATCCTCAATGCTGCAATCCTTTGTCACTACCACCATGGCTTCAGAGGTGAGCGACAGATCCCATTTGTCTTGTTTATCGTTTTCTAAATCAGGCTTGATGGTCGTGGCTTGGTATTGAATGGGCAAAATCTTGAGCTTGCTTTCCTGAACACCCAGCGACAACAACGAATCTTTTAAATGCGAAGCGAATACATTGCCTTTGTCCGTATAAGGCTGAAGCCTAATGACTTGGCTGGATAAACGCCCTTGGTTTCGTAACAAAGCATTCAAACCATCAAGAGCAGACTTTTTTAAACTCCCGTTTTCTTGCAACTGCAATGAAATAGACGAAACCGTTGGCTTTACGACAAACGCTGGAGTGCCTTTTTCCGCTTCAGAAGAACCATTTCGTAGACGATGAACGGTGTGATCACAGCCACTTAAAAAAAGTAAAAACACAATACTTATGGAAAAAATACGCATACTAGAACCCTCTTGATCAATATAAATAACCGGCCGATGCTAAAGGCGGTAAATGCGCGTCAATCGTGCTGATGCCTTGTGCCGGGGATTGAAGATTGTTGGCTGACGTAGGTTCGACAATATACGCCGTTGCAATAATGACCAGCTCCGTTTCTTCCTTTTGATTTATTTCCGTTTCAAACATGCGTCCTAGTACGGGAATACTGCGTAAGCCAGGGACGCCGCTTACCGTTTGACTGACACTGCTTCGAAGCATCCCGGCCAGCGCAAAACTTTGACCACTGGCAAGCTCAACGGTGGTATTCGCCCGTCGAACTTTAAAGGCTGGAATTGTTGTGTCATTAAGCACAACGGATCCATCATCCGATAGGTCACTGACTTCAGGGGCAATGTGCAAACTGATTCGATTGGGTGATAGGAGTGTTGGCGTCATGCGCATAATGACCCCATATTGTTTATATTCAATGGTTACGCTGTTGTTTGTCTGAATCACGATAGGCACTTCTCCGCCCACCGCAAATCCCGCTGTTTCACCCGACATGGCGGTCAAGTTAGGCTCTGCTAAAATACTCGCCATTCCATCATTAGAAAGCGCTGAAAGTACGCCACCCACGTCGCCTATGGTGCCGCCCAACACCCCCAAGGAGATACCACTTCCATCGAAGACACCTGTTGAGGCATCGAATAAGCTACTGCCGTTACGGATAAAACCTGTGTTGTTGTCAAACAATGTATCCCAACTAAACCCTAAGGCGTGAGTTAGGCTACGAGACACTTCAACGATTCGAACGCTGATGTTCACTTGCGAGGACAAGGCAACTTTAAGCTGATTAACAATTCGTAGGCTTTGGTTGCTCTGACCGCCCCGACCGCCCCGACCGTTTGCTGATGTGCTGGCTCCTAGATACGACTCCACACTGCTAATGACTTGTTTAGCTTGCTGCGGAGTTTGAACGGTTCCTCGAACAATTAATCCTTTATCTGTTGCTGGACCGACCTGAACTTCTGTTCCGGGAACCTCTTTTGCTACCTGACGGGTTAATCCCTCTAAGTCATAACCTGATGTTAACGTCACCGCAATAATCACATCGTTGTTTTCATCTAACGCATATAAGGTTGTGTCCCCCGGTGCTTTGGCAAACACGAAGACATTATCCGGTGAAGGCATTTGGAAGCTGGCCACTTCTGGATTGGCGATCAATACCTTTGACGCGGCTTTTGGCAAATTAAGCAATGTGCCTTGGTTTACGTGCAGCTTAACTTGACCACTGACAGCAACTTCTTCGAATCGAGACTCGGCGATACGACTATTGTTATCAGCGGGTTGATCCACATCATAGGTGGCAAAAGCGAGCGTTGACTGAACGCTGCAAACGGCAAACAATGTTAAAAAATAGTATTTGGAAAACATCAAAAAAATTCCATTGTAAAATTAACTAAGCGGTTCATGAGCCGCACTTAATTCATGAATTCTGCGGTATCTTGCTCTTCTCCTCGGAACATCAACACAGAGGTCATATCGTCGTCTTCCATTGGTTTGAAGCTGTCATAAATGTCAGTCACTTGTCCTAACGTGGTGACTTCACTTTGAGATTCTTTTGAATCTTTTTCAGGGGAGGTAGACAAGGCAAGGTCTTGACCTTGAACGCTTCTTAGCGCTAATTGCAATATCCCGACTTCACGCGCAACGGTGAGCCGCTCAACGTCTTTGGGAAGCACTTCTAACGTGACGGTTTCGTAGGATTTACGCTTGTTTGAATCGGTTTTCTTCTCTTTCTTTGATTCGACTTTCTGTACTTTTTCTCGAAAGGCGTCCAGTGTGCCGTTCAGCGATAAGACACGGACATTTCGCAACAAGGTTTGCGAGGCCAATTTTGGAAGCTTAATGGTCGCGAGTGGATTGTTATCAGCCCCTTGCTCATAATCTCTTTTTAAACTCAAAATCACATCGACACGATCGCCACCTGAGATTAACCCTGCATTACTCGTTACTACATCAGCTGGTATCGCCACCGCTCTCATTCCCGGCTTTAATACTGATGCAATGAATCCAGGCTCACCCGGAGATACCAGCAAGTCGCTTTCTAATTCTGTTCCGGCTGGAATCGGTTGCGTTACGGTCGCGCCGTACAGTTGGCTTTTTTCATCCAACCCTTTTAGGAAAAAAGCATCTTCTGGATACTGTTTGTCTGCAGCTCGCCATTCGATGGACGTTGCGTTCATAAAGTCCCCCGGCCTTAACGTATTTGACGCCACTAGCACCGCGCGATAATTGGGCTTTTTCGGCACAACTTTAGTTACCGTTTTTGGCGGTGGCTCTGAAGTCAAAAGAGCACTACCAAGAAGCGCACCGCCTAATGCGAAAATCAGCGCACCAGACACGAAAAAAACAGATGAAGCTTTCATTTAACAATCTCTCTTGTGTTAACGAAATAAGGGGCTTATGAGGACGTAAAAATAACCAACTGATATGGCCAGTCCATAGGGCAGTCCTTTCACACCTTCACGTGAGAACGCGATAGGAGCCGGGATTTTGAAACTTGGATATCGTTCTGAAAGCTGCAATATGGCTTTCGCGCCAGCAAGCTCGATGAGCGAAATAAACGGCAAAAATAAGGCCAGCACGCCGCCCGCTAACGCCGTCACTACTAAAAACGTCAGCTGCTGCTCAACGCCTACCCATAAGCATAAAATTGACATCAACTTAACGTCTCCTGCACCCATTTGACCGACCAAGAACAAGCAGAACCCCACCAGTAAAACGCCGACAGCCCCCAAACTCGTATAACCAAAATCCGCTAATAGCGCAGATCTATTTTCGTCTGATGTAATCAAAGATAGGGCGGCAGAAACCAGCCAAAGCACCAACAGCATCAACACCAAACGATTGTGTATACGTCGGTAAAATAGATCCGTCACAATGACCCACAAAGAGGCAAACGTCAGGATGACTGGCATGGCGAAATCAAACATGAAGGGTGTCAATTGCCTATTCTGTGCCAGGGTTGTTGGTATTTGTAATCTGATCGGCGATCGAAGAAAAACGATCTTTTAGTGCCGTTACAAAGACGCCGTCTGAACCAAATATGACACCGATGGCAGCCGCCATCGCCGCAGCAAGAATGCCGTACTCAATCGCCGTGACGCCGCGCTCGTCAGACAAAAAACGTTTTATGCTTGATTTCATCTCTTCCTCTCAATATCACAATAGTGGTTGTTCCTGAATCGAGACATATTAAGATTGATTCTCATTAGCGATACAATAGGCAAAGCATTAAGAATGCTTAATGAATACAGGCTGGCTCTTGTTGCGTGGCCGTTGGTAGGATGAACCCCTGAATTTCACATAGGACAAACAGGCATCACATTGAAAGTTTACTGCTTGAACTATGGATTCTTTTTGAACAGTTAAGATTAAGTAACGAATGTGAAAGTTAAGTTATGTAACGCTAAGTAAAGATAATGCAGTTGATAATGATTATCGTTTAATTTAAAGTCCAGCAAACTATTGTGTGAAAACCAAAGTTTCAAAACCCATAAATTCAACCCTTGCCGAGATTACTATTATGCGTATTCTGATTGTTGAAGATGATGCCTCTGTCAGTCATTGGATTAGCAGTAAACTGCATACCTCAGGGCACTCGTGTAAATTAGTCGATAATGGGGAAGATGCCCTTAAGCTCATCAAGGAAGAAGTGTTTGATGTCATCTTGCTTGATCGGGTCATTCCCAAGATTGATGGTATTCAGCTGTTGGGTTTGCTGGCAAATGAATCTCATCCACCGGTTTTAATCTTATCCGCAAATGATCAAACTTCAGATCGGATTGAAGGCTTGAGAGCCGGAGCGGATGACTACCTAGGTAAGCCATTTGATTTTGCGGAGTTGCTGTTGCGTCTGGAAAGACTTTACTGCCGTACAAAACAAGTCGCATCGAGTAACTTCATAAAAATCAAAGACATGATCATTAATTTAGAGCGCCATGAAGTGACTCGCTCTGGACATCGAGTAGATCTCACCAACAAGGAATTCAAACTGCTTTATGTGTTGGCTGAGCACCCGGGGCAGACGGTAACGCGCAGTATGTTGCTTGAAAAAGCATGGGGCTACCACTTTGATCCACAGACCAATGTGCTGGATGTTCACTTGTCCAAACTTAGAAACAAGCTCGATGGTGGTTCTAAAAACCCAATTATCCGAACGATACGGTCCGTTGGGTATGCATTAGGGTAAACTGTGTTTATAAAGCCATTACTTCATAGCAGCAGTTTTCGGCAAGCTGCGACCATTGCGTTTATTTGTTTACTTATTTCCTCTGCCGCCATACCCATTTGCGATCATGTTCTCAGCAATATTATGAAAAGCCATGTTCGCGGGATGATTTTTGAAAACCTTGAAAATAAAAAACTTAAAGGACTTTTTAACAACAGTAGATGGCTCGCTAATCAGCTCTCCACCGATTACCAACTAGACACTCGTAAAGACCATTTTTCATTCATTCTGGATAGCCAAGATCAGCTGATATATGGCCAACAGGCGATACTTACGCAAGCTCAAATTCTGATTTTGAGCGACAACCGGTCGAATGCCCCGAAAATTTTATCGTTAAAAAGCCAGCACAGTGAATTATTCGGGTTGTTGACACCTCTGGCTGACGGCGGCCTTTACTTTAATGCCTATAACATTCAACCCATGCTGCAACAAACGCGCATTATTCCTTTGATGACAGGTGCCGGCTTGCTGGCCATCCAATTGTCGATCTTACTGATTAGTCTGCCTTTCAGTCTGCACAATCTCTTTCGCGTAAACCACATCATCGAAGTCTTAGAGCAGTATGCACGAGGCAAGCACGACGTTAGAGTCAACTATAAGAACAACGGTGATGAGTTTGGCCAATTGGGTAAAGAAATTAATTTGGTTCTCAGTCGCACCGAAACATTAATGGGCGAGGTACGTACCATTACTAGCCATGTTGCCCATGAACTGAGAACGCCATTAACCCGCTTACAACATAAACTCATCAACTTGTCTGAAAAAACCGATGAGCACGAGCTTCAGGAGCTGGAAGAGGCGATTAAAGAAACAGAACAAATCCAGAGGTTATTTCGTTCAATTATGCGTTTGTCTGAGGTTGAAACAGGACAAGTCAGTCATCAAAAAAATAAAATAAATGCATACGACATACTCCATGAAGCGTATGAGTACTATCTACCTCTGGCAGAAAACCTCGATATTCAATTAAACATAGTGGCCAATAAAAAATATCATTTTTATGCGGATAAGATCTTAATTTTTCAGGCCATTGCCAACCTATTAGATAATGCTCTTAAGTATGCGCCTGACAGTAGAGTCATCACTCTTAGCTTAGAATCTTCATTAGGTAACACCCTTATCAAGGTGTCTGATCAAGGAAAAGGGATTGCTGAAGAAGATCAATCCGTTGTCACCAAGCGCTTCAAACGGCTCACCAGTAAACAAGATGTTTTTGGTCATGGTTTGGGACTCACTCTAGTTCAAGCCATCACCACTTTGCATAATGGCGAGTTAACGCTAATCAATAATCATCCGGGATTAACCGTCTGCATCGCACTTCACTCTAATGAAATAAACTAGAACGAAGATTCCCTAACGAGGACTGAGACCACTCTCTTTACAAGCTGACTCAATAGGCTTTCTGCCTTGGCATTAATATAGACTTCACCCCGTATTACCCAATTTGGCGAAACCGCATTAGGTTCTGTTGGTGTTAGAAAAGCCCGATAGACCGCTTCCTCAGCGATAGGAATTGGGTCATTTTTAGCGTTGCTAGCCGCCACTCTTCCGCCATAAACCGAAGCTAATTCTGGTGCAGAAGTTAATTTAGTCGAAGCAATATTTTCAACACCTTCTAAGAATAGAGACATCTTCGGATAAGAAAGGCTTTCGGGGATAAAATACGCGGCAGAATCGACCTTAATTCGATTGAGATCGCTTTCCTTTATATAAGCTTCGACGGTATTTGATCGGGTATTAACAAGCATTCCTAACCCTTCCCCTGCGGCCAGCCAATCGCCTTCCTGATGCAGATTGGATTGCGTCATCACGACGCCCTCAAAGGGCGCGGTTAGGGTTAACTGTGCCAATTGTTGGTTGATTAGCGTTAAACGCTGGTTGGCTGTCACAAGCTCCTCGTTAAGCACCTTTATACTGGCGGAAGCGTTCGGACTGAATGGATTCACATCGGCTTGTTTTTGCAATCGAGTAATACGCAACGTCAACCTGTCCGCTTCTCGGTTCAGCTCCGGTGAAACAAATTCAAATAGCTTCTGTCCTTTCTTTACGGCCTGATGAGGCTCAACAAATGAACGATGCAGTTGCGCGTTTGCAGGAACGTATAGGTTAAACTGTTGAGAAGATCGCATCACAGCAGGCGCTCCGACTTGGCTTTGCCATGGGTAGCACAATACAAATAACAGAAGGGCCAACAGTGTCAGACTGCATACGGTGTTTTTATTCCAGCTCATAATACTTCTCTTCTGCTGCCAAACTTTCAATTCTTTGAATACAGGCAATACAATAAACACCCACAATTCCACGATAAATAAAGCAATACCCAATAACTTAAACGCAAAGTGGTAGACCATAAGGGCGATGCCGACGTATAAAAACAATCGATACAACCAGGTGACAAGCGTATAACTCAACAATACTCTCTGCATTTGTACAGAGAAAATCTCGGGTGGCGATTGATTAAACGCAAAAATCCATTCTCTAATCTTCCACCGAGTGAAAGCAAAAGCTCTGGGTTGTAAGTTTGCTATTCCAAGAAAATCGGATAACAAAAAATACCCATCAAAACGCATAAAGGGGCTTAAATTAATCAGTAAGGATAAGATCCAAGTCGTCGTAGCCAACATAAAGGCTAGGCTCTTGCCCGTCCCTTCTGGCATGAAACTCCACAGCAACAGCGCCCAAGCGCCTACTAACAGCTCAACGATGACGCCAGCCGCACCAATCAACATCCTTTGTTTTTTACTTTTTAACCGCCAAGCGCTTGAGGTGTCTGTGTATAAAACCGGCCACAGTACGAGCAAAGCAACGCCCATTGTTGCGACCTTTCCGCCGTAATGTTTGCAAGTATAGGCATGGCCTAACTCATGTAGCGACTTAGTAAAAAAGAGCGCTAGTACAAGGGCTAACATGCCTTCAAAAGAAAAAAAGTGCATATAAGTGTGCGTAAACGCTTGCCATTGGCGGCTCACTAAAAAGAGCCCTAGAACAGCCGCAAGTACAGAGAGAAATATAAATAACCGACTGAAAAAGAACCGCGCTAAAGGCAAGGTAAGCGCTAAAAAAGCATCAGGGCGACATAGGGGAACGCGCATAAATAAATAATGGCGTAACAGCCATCGAATAGGGTTTATTGAATCCCATTTCGCTTCGTTCTCAGGCTTGGCGAGACGCGTATTTATCAATAAATGGCGACCCTGCAAAAAATTATAAAAGGCCTTCACATCCTCTACTGAGACAAGCAAAGTCAAGTGCTGGCAAATATCCTCAGCAATCGCTTGAGCACTGTTCAGCGACCAGCGTGCTAGCATCTCCATTTCATGCCAACCGAGGCGATAAAATTGCCCACTGATTGGATCTTCTAGTGTCCAAGTCGGCGCACCGAATGCATCTTCTGGCGCTTCGAAGAGTTTCAGATCTTCTCTTAACGGAGCCCATTCTGTCGCCGTTGCATCAAGCATGATTGACTACCAACTTAACCAAATACGCAGCTTGGTGAGCGGCTTTCTAAACACATAGTAAAACAGAGACGTTTGCTCCCCATATAACTTTGCTAAGCCCTTTTTTCCTAACCTGAGCGTCGCATTATCATTCACAAATACTGCTGTAAGGTGTAAAGCATATTGCCCATCTTGAGTAGGCCGGGCTTGGTAATCAATGCTCCGAACCTGCGCTTTAATTGGCGCACTAGGGTTGCTATCGAGAAAATATTTCACACTAGAGCCTGCTGTGATTCCAATCACATCTTCAAGGGGTAAGCGCACCTCAAGCTCGATCTCATCCGGATTGGCGATGGTCATGAGAGGTTCACCAAGTGTCATGGGCTTGCCCAGCCAGTCGCCCGCATCATCAAAAATAGCGACGCCACTGTGAGGTGCTCTAAATTCTGTGCGGCGTAGCTGATCCTGCAAGTAGTTCATATCCGATTTTGCTTGCAGAAGTTTGCCTTCTAGAATGGCCAGAGTCGCCTTCCTCTGCTCATCAATGAACGACTGCTGTTGGGCCATTCTCAACTCAGCACCGGTTACCACATAAGTCTGATGTGCGCTTTCTAATTCTTGTGTTAATGCTTGAGCATCCAGCTTAGCGACCAGTTGACCTTGCTTAACCTGTTCATTGGGTTTAACCAATAGCTCGCTGATTACGCCTTCAATGGGGGCTCTTAACACACTTGGCTGCCGCGGTACGATATCCGCCGGAGCGATAACAGATTGTTGAACAGGGAGTGATAAAACCCCAATCGTCGCAAGCAGGCCCAGCAACCACCACAGTGCGGATTTTTTCCGCTGCCCTTTGGGCTTTTTAGCGCCAGTTAACCCAATCCAAGCGTGGCCGTAGGCTTCTAGAAGAAAGCCTAATAGTTTTTTATCTCGTAGGTTTAGCGGGGTTGATCTCGATAATAATAAAGCCCCGATTAAATCCCCCTTGGCAGATTTAATCGGGAGCCAAATGAATCGTGTAGAAAAGTATTCCGAACCTTGTTTTGCATCTTCAGGACTTAAATCTGCCACTTCAATAGCATGGATTCTATCGGCTTTCTCTGTTTTCGCGATCCCAGATAACACACGATTTAACCAGCTGCAAAACGGGGCATTGGAATCGACATCAACTAAGCCTGATGCGCCTTCTACTTTTTTAGAGCCAAACATCCACAACACACTTTGCTGAAAAGGCACTAATAACTGCGTGTCATTAAGGCAGATAAATTGCCATTCTTGTAAATTTTTCGCGCCTCGTATTTTTTGCTCTAACTGCACTAACGTGAGCAGCGTTTCCTCTACCGTAACGGCCTTTTGATCCTTTAGGCTGATCGTCATCTCACGTTCTCAGTTGTTGATGTCCATTGAGACGGATCGAAATAAGCGTTGCCACTCATTCCGGGAATGAGGCGTACATTTGGCGTCTTTAGAATCTCCCCAAACACCGTAAAAGACTGACTAAGCGGGTCTATGACTGCGCCTAAACGCGTTACCTTGGCGTTATAAATTTGTTGAGTTTCGTCCAATTTAACTTGGAAGGCGTGCCCAATTTTTATCTCGCTAATCCAACGAGATGGGACAATTAAAGCGACCTCATAGACTTTGCTGCTATAGACTTCAAGAATAGGTTCGCCTTCCGATACGAACTCGCCTTGCTGTACTAAACGTTTTACCACACGACCATTAAAAGGGGCGTAAACGCCACATCGGCTGACCATTATTTCACCAATGCGACGCTCCGCTTGCGCCATCAAGGTATCGGATTCAGCTTGATTGACTTCCATCACACTGATTGACTGCAAATTGTCTAAGCGCTTAGCAACGGCTCGCTTTTGTTCGGCGGCTTGCGCCGCCGCTTTGGCATAATCCAGCTTGGCTTTATAAATGTCACAATCAAACTCAACAAGCGTTTGCCCCTTTTTAAAACTTTGGCCTTCTTTTAAGGTCAGTGTTTTAATCCGACCAGAGAGCTGGCTGGATAGCACCGCTCTGTCTTTGGCGTTCAACTGCACTCGAATAGTCGGCTGAGATACCCACTTCGCGCCACGTGGTTCATTGTCTTTTAACAAGGTGTTTGCATTTAAGACACCGCTTAACATCATGCCAAGGACAAGCGTAACACGTGACCTTGTTCGACAATAAACACTCATGGCTGGACGTAATTCGTATAATCAATAATGGCCGTTTCTTGTAAAGAATCGCCAGTGGACAGCATCACCAGTTGTGGCTTCGATGCCTCTTCTTTTTTCGGTTCAGTGTCGGCCTTTTCATATTGATCTGACATGCTGCCTAACGCGCTGTTCAGAGCAACACGTGACACAAGCGTTTCGTCTGAAATGCGGCCTTGCTGAAGTAATGCATCTTGATGTGCAATTGACGCTGATAAGGTTTCAACACTGGTGTCTGCAATGGATTTTGGTAATGGATCAAGCCCAGCGGCTTTGTAAATCGCGCCATATGCACTTTGCATCATAGCGAAGCTTTGATCTCGGTTACGTTTCGCCAACACGCTTTCTGTCGCGATGCGGACACGTTCAACCAAAGATTGGGTGTTATTTTGATACGCTCCCGTACTTTGCACAAAAATGGCGTCTTGAATCCTCGACAGCTCAGCCGTGCGTTGAAATTGATTATCGGCCTGTTTGTACTGTTGCCATGCGAGGTTAACCTGAGTTAGAACCGCCATTCTCAATGCTTGACGACGTAAATCTGCAATTTTTTCTTTTGCTTCACCAACGCTTTTTACATCACTATAGGAAAACGCACTGAGTAGATTCCAACTAACTTGGACACCTGCATCGGCCCAATCATTGTTCAAGGAGTAACTGTTACTATTGTAGTGAGCACCGACAAACAAAGATGCGCCGGGCAACAAACGCATTAGTGAAGAGCGCGTCTCTAAGACCGTGTTTCTTGCTCGATAAGCCTCTTCATTGATTTCTGGTCGATTGACCATGGAAAGTGTCTCAAGCTCTTCCAGCTGATAAGGCAGCGCTAAAGGCTGAGTACTTTGAGAGGCTAGCTCATATTGCGTTGCGGGTGGAAGGTTCATTAAACCTGCTAAACGAGATTTGGACGCCGCTAGATCGCCTTCCAGCGTTTCCAAACGACTGATCATTTCGAGCAAGCTTTTCTGATATTGCAAGGATTCTAATGGCGAGATCAAACGCTCAGCGGCGGTTTGCTTGGAGGTTTCTAACGCACTGTAGGCGTCTTTTAACGTACGTTTTACCAGCGGCTGAAGCTCTTGAGCTTTTACTGCTTCCCAATACGCACCTCGTACATTTTGAATAATATCGGCGACCACACTGCGACGTCTTTCTTCTGCGGCAAGGACATTGTTCGCCTGTGCTTTCGAGCCAAAATACCCAATCCCAAAGTCCAGAACATTCCAAGAAACGCTTAAATCCGCCGATGACGATTGCTTATCTTGGCTAGTAGAAGACACCAAGGACTCAGTGCCTGTAGCAATCGATTTACTCGATGATGCGGCTTCGTTATTTCGTGCTGTCCATCCTGCACTGGCGGCCACTTTTGGCAACATATCAAAGCTTTGCAGACCCAAAATATTGTCTTGCGCCAATTTTTCCATCAAGGCGAGACGTTCTTTAAGGTTGTATTTAACGGCTCTCGCCATAGCTTCTTCAAGGCTGATTGGCTGTGTAATTGGCTCTTGATCCTGAAACATGGCTTTTCGGTCTGCGTCCACCAATGCTAATTTTTGCTCAAACGTAATGGGCGTTGGTGTGACAGAGCAGGCCGTCAGACTGAATAAAATGGCACCTGCAACCGCCGTACGATGTAACGTTTTATACTCTAATACTTTGCTTTTTATAGTCACGTTATAAACCTTTTAATTCCATCATTTACAATTTTTAAGATGCCGCCGTCAGATCATTCAATAACAGCTTGTTAATGTTAAAAACACTCAGCGAACTGGCGTCGTTCACCTGTTCAGAGAATGGTGCTGTGTTTACCTGAACATGGCTGTCGGATTCCAATTTCACTTCTACGGGTATCACTGACGTCTCACCATTTTCATCAACAACGAGCACATGCAGCTCTATCTGTTGAGTGTCTCCAAGCACGTCTTTGTCTAGATTCAGCCGACCCGTCTCAAGGTCGTATTCAACGCCTTCTGGCAACCCAATACCATCTGCCGACATCACCGCAAGAATGGCTTTTTCCTCTTCTGACATCACACTGTCTAGTAATGAAAGTTGAGCGTTACTTATGTCTTTCGACCATTCTATGGACGTTGATCTATAGGACTGCAATGACGCTGTAGACTCGGTTTGTGCGCTGTCTAATTGAGTATTTTCAGTAGACGAAAGTGACGTGCTAAATGAATCGGAACCAAGTGTTGATGTGATAAGGGCGGTATTTGCAGAAACATCCATACCGCTTATTTGGTTGTCTAGTGAAGAAATATTTTGTGAATCGAACTGAGTAAAGTACTGCATTGCCGCTTCGCTTGGACTCACTGTCGCGCTACTTGGATTAGCGGTCGTTTCGCTCGTGTCTATTTGAGACGAACTGGGCGATGAGGGAACCACCATAGATTCCACCGTGAGCGTCACTTCAATTTGAGTGCTCTGACCTTTCGTATCGGTGGTTTGTATGACCACTAAAAATTCACCTGACTCGACCGCATTGCCAGAAATGACCAAGGTGTCTGAATTAAAACTTAAACCGTTTGGTAACCCAGTGACTTGCCACGTTAACGCATCATCCGAATCATCCGAATCATCGGAGAACAATGTATTCAGTAGCTGAATACTTACCGATTCTGTTTCCGTGATAGTAGGAAATTGAACGCTTCCTTCAATCTGTGGCGGTAGATTTTGTGCGACATTTAGCGCTATTTCGACAGAATTACTCGATGCGTCGCCGTCATTAATTGAGACGGTAAAAGACAAAGTAGCCGCTTGCGTGAGAGAGGTATTTTCAAAGGTTAGGCTTCTTGCTAGGGCGTTTACTTGATCTTGCGTTAGCGCGGATGAGATCGTGACTGAGAGAGTGCCGTCATCATTTACAAAGCGCCCAACCACCTCGCCTTGATACAATAAATTTTCACCGTCCAGTGTAAACTCACTGTCGCTTGCCAAACCGAAGGTATCGGAGGCATTGATGGTCGAACCTGAAAGCGTAATAGTTAGGCCTGAGTAATTGTCAGAGGCTGACATTTCTTCATCAAAAATGGTCAGTTCAGGAGCCAATACAACTGCATCAAAACCGATTTCATATAAGGACTCTTCACGCCCCGTCGCATCATAAATCGCAACGACATCAGTACCTTGCAGGAACACATGACCCGCATCCGAAATAGAAAGATACGCTCCCTCAGACGACGCTCCTTGCATGATGCCCGCCTGCGTTAAGGATCCGTCTTCACCGATAATATAGCGGTATAAGCTGCCGTCAGAGGTCAATACGAACAACTTCTCGTTATCCGCAGACACGACTAAATCCGATAGGTTTTCGACAAGAATCGCCTCGTCAGTGACTAGTAGAAAGGATTCGCTTTGAGCATCATACGAATAGGTATAAATACTCGTATCGTTCACCACATAGATGTATTCACCGTCGTCTGTTGCCGCCACATGTGTGGTTGAACTCAATATGGCACTATTGCCAGCCGAGTCTTCACTGCCATCACGAATGTAAGCTTTCCATTCAAGGCCGGATTCCTCTTGTTCAAATACAATTAGCGTTGAGGTACGAAAATTAGTGGTTACGAAGACATAATCTCTCGAAACAGTCAGGCTGCTAGGGTTCCACAGGTAGGGGGAGCTCCACGCATCGGCTATCTTTTGCACAAAGCTTAATTCACCAGTTTCGGCGTCACGAGTCATTTCACTTAACGCTGTACTGTTGATGTAATAAAAGTGCAGTCCATCTTCTGATAAGACAATGTCTTGAACGCCACTCACAGTGATTTCGTTGGTTTCATAGTCAGCAACAATCACTTGAGTATTCGACAACACAAGATCTTCTGATAACGAATACACGGCGATGACATCGCCCTCATTGCCAAGCAGATAAAGGTTTTGACCATCGGCCGTGGTAATTAATTTATCCACGGAATCAACACCATCAACGGAGGTTAGGGTGCTTTGATATTCCCATTCGCTGCTTTCATCGTTGAGGGTAAAGACCGCAATGTTGCCACTGCTGTCCGCCACATAAAGCACACCGCCGTCACTCGACACACTGGAGGCGCTAACATCCGTAAGACCTTCGGCCACACTTAACGTCTCAGTTAAAGACATTTCACCCGCCGCAATGGAAGCGTCTTGGGTCACCTCAGGCGTATCGTTGAGCGCTGTAATGTTAATTTGAGCCATCAGGATATTTGACGTTAGGCCAAATTGATCCGACAAAGTCACGGACACATTGACGGTCGACTCAGGCGTTTCGCTGCTGTTTTGGTATTGAATTTGGTTGAGAACATTTTGCACGTCTTCTGTGGTAGGGACAGTGCCGTTATCTTCCGTAAAGGTAATGGTTAAAACCCCATCCTCATTTGAAACAGTGGCAATCACCACACCGTCTTTTGTCAAAGAACTTCCTGTTAAAGCCAGCCCATTTGCCTCCTCAAATACCAGCTGATCGCTCGACGTTACGTCAGCTATAGACACAATTAATTCAGCACCGTGATAATTACCCTCCCCGTCGTTGTAGGCGTCCATTTGCGAATCTGTTAGAACAGCATCGGGGAACACTGACGTGGCGGCACCATTTTCTGTGTAAGCGATCTGATTGGTTGTGCTGGCTATGGTTGGAGCAACATTATCTTCATCTGCGGCGGCTAAGGTGATTGTGGTCGTACCATCGTACAAAGTGGTCGTTTCACCGATATCCGACTGGCTTGTGTACTCGATAATACTGAGGCTTACGGTTCGCTCTCCACTCGTGTCATCTCCCGTATATTTATAAGCAATACCATCAATAACTGACGCCGCATTTTCCGAAGAGTCCATGATATAAAGCGTCACCGTCATGACACCATCTTCTTCTGTGACGGAGTACGATGTATTGTCGACCGTTTGGGATGTTCCTGAAAAAGCTTCTAAGGTGATCTTACCCTTGCCTACTTTTAGTAGGTCATCGGCGGTGGCTCCTGTAATGGCGATCTGAACTTTCCAGATGGTCTGGTCTGCTTCTATGGTTTCGATGCTGGTATCGCTAAACAAGAGAGTGTAATCATCGCCGGTCTGGTAGGTTATCTCACTTGTGGTCGTGGAGACCTCCGCCGGATTATTCACCCCGATCAAATTCACTTGAACATTCATCGAGGTTTCATTGCCGTCCCCGTCATTGACCGTGATTGAAAAACTGGGACTGGCGCCATTCGCTACCGGATCATTACTTGAGTTGGAATAGGTGATTTGACGCAACACTTGTTGTGCCGTGGCTTGAGACGTTGAAGCCGTAAAAGACACGGTTAACACATTGTCTACCACCGTGAATGTCGCGATTTCATTTCCATCCTTGAGAATCTTTCCGTCTTCAAGTGTTAGGCCGTTCGCCTCTTGAAAACCGAATTCATCTTCTTCTAACGCGCCAGATTCGCGGGTGATGGTGTAGCTGGCACCTTGATAGTCATCCAGTGCGTCCAGCTCCGAATCGCTGATGATGCCAGTGGGCAGCAATAGCGTACCTTGTTCACTTTCGGTGTAAGACGCCGCAGGGACATCAAAACTAAACGATAAAATGCCATCACTGATCACCACAAACAGTTTTGAATGATCTGCGCTTAAATAGGCTTGAGTGATGCTAGAAAAGTTCGCACCGAGATCGTTGTCAGAGCCATCAATAGTTTGAACTGCCGTTAGGTCAGCATTGTCATCTTGCAAGAAGACATCTATGTATGCGCCCATAACAAAAACCCCCGTACCGTCTTCCGACACTAAAATGGTTCTGGCTTCATCGGACACAGAATAAGTATCTGCCAAGGTCAATTCACCGGCATCGTCATACGTCATGACCAATAAACTAGAGCCGTCGTTATCATTCAGCGCATAGACGGTTTGACCGTCAGCAGAAATTTTTACCGAATTGATAAAATACTGGTCGTCTTCTCCCGTTACGGAGCTGACGTAGGTAAGTGTGCCGTCGTCGTTTACATCAAAGAGTGTCACCGCATTCGAACCACCACTGGCTCCTACCACCAAACGAGTACCGTCTGCACTAATCGCAATACTGTTTGCGCCTGTTAGCCCAGAAACGCCTTCCGTATCATTACTGTATTGCGCAACAAGAGACAGCGCCCCATCATCATCTGATGATAAAACAAGAACTTGATCGCCTCCCGTGACGTACAAATAATCACCGGAGGTTTCTATATCGAAGACAAAACTGGATACGCCATCAATACCAAAGTCGGTTATTTCAGTACTGCTCAGGCGTGTTAACTCGCCCGTCTGCGTATCTCGACTAAACACAACCAAGCTGTTGTCGTCTTCACCAAACACATAGAGGTAGTTTTGATCAGACGACATACTGATCAAACTGGCACCCGCCAAGCCTTCGTTTTGTACCACTTGGTCGTTAGTATAAGTCTCTAAATTGAACACAGACGTGTAGTTGTAATAGCTTTGCACTAAGGTTAATGAGCCATCTTCCGCCACGCTAAACACACTTAAAACGGAGGAATCAGTGCTCCATGAACTTGAGTTACTGCTCACGGCATAGACAAAATTGCCGTCTTCAGAGACAGACACGTCTTCGGCCGCAGCCAACACATTAGAATACGTGCTTGAATCGTAATCGTTCGTCTCGTCGACATAATCAATGTTGGTTGACTCCACTTCCAAAGTGGCGGCACCAGCAGCATCGAACATCATTCTCTGCTCAAGGGCAAAGACCCCTAATGAACGCGATGGTTTGGCAAACAACATAGCAATACTCCTGCTCAGTGAATCTTTTTCCTGACGTTTTTTACTTTATTAAGCGTACGTAATAATTCTGTCGAATCTCTTCTGCGATCTCTTCAAGTAAGCTGTCGATTTGGCTTTTTCCTTCGACAAAGCTAGATGCGTCAGCGAAATACAGGCCGCCACCGCCACCTGCACATTCTCGTAATCCTGGGCCTGCAATATCTGTAAATAACGTCCTACCAAAATCTGCTGGGTCGCCCGGGCGAACACCGATGAAGAAAAACTTAATATTCTTATCTCTAAAACTCCGGCATACGTCATGGAAGCGCTGCGTCGCAAAGGCTTTAGCAGAGCCTGGCCCCGTTGAATCCAAAGCTTGATCACGGTTGAAGTTATAAGCATCCGTGTCGAACCAATCTCCGGTCGTATTTGCCAACATCACCATCACCTTCACATTGCTCTTGCTTTTACTGAAATCGAGCGGTAATTCGCTGTCCCCCCAGCCAGAGCTTCCTCGCATATTTGGTGAGAGCGCATGGCCGGCCCAACCCATTGCAATGGCATAATTCACGTTGAATCGTGTCGACATTTCATCAAGGCGGGCATCAATCGCGTCTAAGTCATTTGTTAAGGGTAAGAGTGGGGCATTTGGACACCCTTTATCCGCAACAATCCAGCGTACATCCTCAGCCACCGAACTTGGCCATAAGCTGGGGTTAGGGCCTACCCACGAAATGGGCGTCGCGCCGGGACTGCCGTTTTGAGGGAGGTCATGGCGGTAATACACCCCGAATTGACTGTCAGGTTGTTGATCCCAATTGAAATTCTCTCCTGCCCCCAACCCACGATACATACAAAGCAATTTCGCTACGCGATCTGGAAAACGAGGGTCTGCTAAACTGCGGACTTTTCCGGTCTTAAATAAGCTGCGCAATTCAGGTGGGTTCAAGGCTCCGGCGGCTGCCCATCTGGAGATTCGTTCCGGATCATCAGCATCATAGACATTCACGGCCTGACTAAATGGCACTAAAGACAGCCAGACTTTTTGTGCGCTATTAGACGCATCCGTATCTTCCCCAAGAAGGTTTCGAGCAAAACTCTTCCCCAGTTTTCGCAAAGCGACCAGCTCAGGTTCATCCTCTGTTAGGGTATTCGGCAATAACAAGGCGACTTCTGTGGGAGTAGACACCACTTCAACCGTTGAAGAAATAACCTGATCTTCCGTCTGCGCATTCAATAAATCAGATTGAGTATTGAGCGTGACGGTAACGGTAAAAGTAGGGTGGCCATCGTTCGTACCCTGCGTGACAAAAATGGAAGTTGTATCAATTTGATCTATAAGGCCTGAATCCATACCAAGGTTATTCAGCACATAGCCTTGGGCAATGGAATCTAGATCGGTTTCATCATCGTTGTTATTTCGCAGTTGTATCTGACCAATCGCAAGAGCGGCAGCGTCAGTGGCACGTTTTAGCTGTCCGGCAGTATTCACCATTCGAGTCGTATCGAGCGCAAATGAAAACCCCACAAGCGCCCCCACTAAAATCAACACAATAAAAGGTAAAGCCGCGCCAGAATCGCTTCTTAAAAAAGTGTTTAATGCATTTCGTGTGCTCGAAACATGGGTATGCAGACAACGGGTTTTCATCAACAGCGAAACTCTTAAGAGTGATTAAAAATAATGTCGGGAGAGGTTAGTGCAGATGATAACTATTCGCAATAAAATAACGATTTGGCTTTATTAATAATCATTAATATTTGCCCGTTGAAAAAGGAATACTTGAATTTATGTCTACAGTTGAGTAGCAGAGAGGTTCTTTCTGTCCCCCGTACTTCTTAAGGAACGGGTGACCTTTTCGTTTCTTAAAGAGCCCGCCTTTAAATACAGAGTTATCATCTAGCTTGCTTGTTCACGGCGGAATGGATGTCGTTGTATCGCCGATGCAAACAGTGTGATTACATCATGAAATAAAAAAGCGTTCAGACGCTGAGTCTGTGGATATGCGCATAGTAAAAGGTGTTATCTACACTCAGAAGTCAGTGGACTTGTTCATACCTTCCCTAGGAGAACTCTAGCGATTGAGTTGCTTGTTTCTATTCTTAGCAGCTCAGTCGCTATGAGCCAAGTAACCAATTCTGTCGCATATTTGCTGTGCCCTCTCTAAAAATTCTCGCCAAGTTTATTCCTTTTTAGTTCATCGTTTTTTGTCTCTTTGCACTGCCTCTCTTATAGTGCCCTGTTGATTATTGAGTCGAAGATGAGGGCGCTTAGAGCCCTCTATCACTGTTTCAGAGCTGCATCATAATCCTGCTTCCACTTGTTCCAAAAGATCATCAAAAGACACGACCTATGTCAAAACTTGAACAAAAATGCATTGACTCAATTGCATGTGTTATATTTAATTAATCGATTGATTATTTAAAGGAATGAAAAATGGAAGCAACGAAAACGCGCGGACGACCGAGCGACCCTCAAAAAATTGCCATGCAAAAAGTGAAGCTTCTGAAGGCAGCACAAGCGTTGCTCGATCATTACTCTTACAGTCAGATTACGATTAGAGACATTGCCGCTAAGGCAGAAGTAAACTCTGCGATGATTAAGTATTACTTTGAAAACAAAGAAGGTTTGTTTATCGAGTTACTGAATTACGTTGCGACGGAGCACTTTTCTGACCTGCATTTAGCTGCGAACGAAGACAGCCCCGTGTTAACTTTTATTAAGCGATTTTCAGGGCTATTACGTAAGAAACCAGGCTTTTGTCGCCTTCTAAGTGAAGAAGTATTGAATAACGATTCCGCATTGACTGACGTGTTTCTAACACAATTTCCTTGCCGAGTTGCACAGTTTCTGCCGGAGCTGATTCAACGAGAGACGGGCATTACAGATGAAGAAAAAGCGCGCCATGCTGCGTTTCATTTGAGTTCGACGTTAGTTGCGCCTTTTCTGTTAAGAACGGTTCGTATGAAAGCATGGGGAATCAGTGACGACGTTCTCGGTTCTGATGAGTGGGTGCATCAGGTTTACCAACATTTCTTATTTGGTTTTAGGGAAGAACATCATGAAAAAATGGAACTTTCGATCTAAACGTAACCTTCCAATCGCTGTTATTTGTGGCGTCATCGCTGTCGCTACGGTCTTTAAGCTTAAGCCGGATATGGAACATGTCGAGCTGGCAGGCCGAGGGCAAGACGCTCAATATATTCCTCTACAATCTTTTAGTGTACGGCCTGAAATCACCGGGTTTGGCCGTATTCAACCCAATATTAAATTTTCGTCATTGGCGGAAGTAAGTGGCAAGGTGGTGTACTTTCACCCCAAACTCGAAAAAGGGGAGTTGTTGCCAGAAGGAGTGGTGTTATTAAAAATCGACGATAGCACCTATCAATTACAAGTTGCACAAGGTGAAGCGGAGGTCGCTGCGGCAGAGATTAACCTTGCGGAGAAGAAAATCGCATTAAGCAATAACCTCAAAGACCTTGAACTTAGCAGGAAAAAGCTCGTGCTAGCGGAGTCTGAATATCGCCGGATTCAGGGGCTTTATAAAAGTAAGCATGTCTCTCCTTCAACTCTCGATCAGGCTAAGCAAAACCTACTGAGCAAACAACAAGCTCTTCAACAATACCAAAATAAAAAGACACTCTTGCCAATGGAAGTAAAAGCATTGGAAGCTCAGCTTGATGTTGCCCAGACCAATTTGAGCAAAAACAAACTGGATCTCGAAAACACGGTTGTCACTATGCCATTTATGGGACGAATACATTCGGTTTCGGTGGAAGAAGGGCAGTGGGTGTCAGTAGGAGCCTCACTGTTTAACGCCAGTGATATTCGTAAGGTGCAAATTAATGGGCAGTTTCCGTTAGCTCAATTCAAGCAATTTACAGGACTGCTCTCTTCGGAGTTTTCTCTTTCTCAATTGAATGAGCAGGGCATGCAAACCTTTATTGATGAATTAAATCTCTCGGCGCAAGTCAGTTTGTTGGGAGATGAAAACGTGATCTGGAAAGCGGACGTCGAGCGTTTTAGTGATGAGATAGACCCTCAAACTCAAACTGTGGGCGTCATCTTAAGTGTCAGTGAGAGTTACCGAACGATTGATATGGGTAATAGGCCGCCATTGTTAACTGGAATGCGGGCTAAAGTTGACCTTTTTGGCAAAGCTCAGCCGTTTGTTGTTATCCCTCGTCATCTGGTTCACAACAGTGATATTTTAGTCGCTGATGGTGAAATGGCTCTTAGCCGTATTCATCTGACGGCGCCGTTGGCGCAAAATAATGTGGTGTTGACTCAGAACTTCAGTCTAGTGAACCAAAAACTGATTACCTCTGACTTATTTCCGGCTATTGAAGGCAGCAAGGTCCAGATTCGGTTGGATCAGGTGATGAACGACCAGTTACAGACGTGGTTAGGAGGTGGTAAATGATTCGTTACTTTATCAACCACCCAACTGCCGCCAACATCATAATGCTGATTTGCATTGCGCTTGGTGTGGTCACACTTCCGCAAATTAAACGTGAAACCCTTCCAGAAATTAACGCATATACCGTGGATGTGAAGGTTCCTTATCCGGGAGCGACCTCTGAAACGGTGGTACAGAAGGTGTGTCTAACGCTCGAAAATGCCCTTGATGGCATTAGCTTTATGGAAGAGAAACATTGTAAAGCTCAGCAAAACGTCGGTGTCATGTCGGTAAAGATGCTTGAGCAAGGTGACTTTAAGCAATTTACCGACGATGTACGAGACGCCGTCAATACGATTGATAACTTTCCCGATGAAGTTGATCAGTGGACGATTAGCCAACGAGGTCGCACTCAAAATGTAGTGGCAGTGGCGATTTCAGCTGATATGGATAGGGTTGCTCTGAAACAACTGGCAGAGCAAGTAAAGCGTAAACTGCTTATACACCCTGATATCCCTTTAGTCGATATTAACGACTTCTCGACACATCAACTTAGGGTCTCCACATCGCTAGAAACGATGCGTCAGTACGGGTTTAGCTTGGACACGCTTGGACAACGTGTTGCGCAGCAAAATATCGAGTTGCCATTAGGGACTCTACAAACTGAACAGCAAGATATACAGATTCTGTTAAAGGATGAAAGACGTTCAATTGAGACACTTGCTGATGTCCCTGTGTTGAGCGGTGAGCAGGAAAATGATGTTTTACTGCGTCAAATAGCGGACATTCGGGATACATTCGATCTTGAAGAAAAGCAGATTCGTTTTAATGGTAAGCCAACGGCTTTACTTCAGGTCAGTAAAAATTCGGTAGAGGATAGTTTGACCGTGTTGAGTGCGGTCGAAGACGTATTGGATGAGCTACGCAAAACCTTACCGGAGTCGGTATCGCTCACGCTCACGAGTGACAATACCAGCATTGTAAAAGACCGGATTAATTTGCTGATCGACAATGCTTGGCAGGGGTTACTGTTAGTCTTTGTAGTTATGTGGGTATTCTTTTCATTCCGCCTCGCGTTTTGGGTGGTCATGGGGCTTCCTGTGTCATTCTTGGCCAGCTTTTTTGTCATGCAATACCTTGGGCTGTCGATCAACATGTTGTCTATGGTAGCGCTTCTTTTAGCTCTGGGGATTTTGATGGATGACTCAATTGTTATCGTCGAATCGGTAAGCCATATGCTCAACCAAGGGTTGGAATATAGAGAAGCCGTCTACAAAGGCGTGATGATGGTTTTCCCCGGTGTTTTGTCGTCTTTTTTGACCACCTTATGCATCTTTATCGGACTGGTCTTTATCGAAGGGAATTTGGGTCAAATTCTTAAAGTGATTCCCATTGTTTTGATTTCTGTATTGACAGTGTCGTTGATCGAAGCGTTTTTTATATTGCCACACCATCTTGCCCACAGTTTAAAAAAGAGCGAGAACCGTCAAACGTCTCGATTCCATACTTGGTTTGACACTAAGTTTACGGCGCTAAATGATCTATCTCATCGTATTATCATTCGATTGGTACGTGTTAGGTACATGGTATTAGGCCTGGTCGTAGCGAGCTTTATTTTCTCGGTGAGTATGCTGGCATCGGGGATTTTACAGTTTTCTGCTTTTCCAGATATTGATGGCGATGTACTCCAAGCTCGGCTGCTTATGCCAAGTGGAACCCCTTTTGCTCACACAAGGGACGCGGTAGCGCGCATCGAGTCAGCATTGGAAGAGACCAACCTGCTACTCAGTACAGATGAGAGCAGCGACCTAGTGAAGTCGGTTACGGTCACCTATGGGGAGAACCCCGATTACAGTGACGAAGGTGCAAACCTCGCGATGATCTCTGTTGACCTATTAGGTGCTGAACTGCGTAACACCAGCATTCAGCGTTTTGCGGATACGTGGAGAAAGCAAGTGGGGGACTTGCCTCATATGTTGACTTTGACCTTTAAAGAACCTCAATTAGGTCCCCAAGGACGCGCGATTGATATACGTTTGTATGGCGACGATAGTGAACTGCTAGCAAGCGCCGCTCGTGACCTAAAACACTGGTTAGCAGGTTACCCTGGTGTTCAAAATATTCTCGATGATATGCGCCCGGGGAAGGTTGAGTATTCGCTCTCGTTAAAACAGGGGGCTACTGCACTGGGAATTAGCTCGGGAATGATTGCAAACCAATTAAGGGCCGCTTTTCAAGGCAGTACTATGCTAGAAACCTACCGTGGTCTTGAGGATTTAGACATTACGGTGGAGCTGAGCGACGAGTCGAAAAATGATTTTTCAGACTTTGACAACTTTCCGATTATCCACCCAGAAACGAACAAGGCAATCCCGCTATCGGCGCTGGTGGATATTGAACAGACTCGCGGTCTTGCCGTCATTAATAGAATTAATAACCAAAAAACCGTCTCTGTCTTTGCGGATGTGGACGCGACGCACAATACCGCAAAAGCGGTGATAGGAGAGTTGAATCACACTTGGCTGGACCAGTTTTCTGAACGTTACCCGACCCTCACTTATACGATTGAAGGAGAGGTGAAAAACGCGACGATTACGCAAACATCGATGAAACGCGCCTTTATTCTCGGCATGATCGGTGTGTTCTTCCTGTTGTCGTTTCAATTCCATAGTTATGTTGAGCCGATTATTGTACTGGTGGCGATCCCCTTTACCCTGATTGGCGTGATATGGGGGCACTTCCTCATGGGGATTAATTTCTCTATGCCGTCGCTTATGGGGTTCATTTCGCTTGCTGGCATTGTCGTGAATGACTCCATACTGCTTGTACAGTTTGTGAAGAGTCACGTGAAAAAAGGTATGGCTGTGCATGATGCGGCGGCAAAGGCTAGCTACGAACGTTTCAGAGCTGTGTTACTGACCTCGATCACGACCATCGCAGGTATGACCCCACTGCTCTTTGAAACGAGCCTTCAGGCACAGATTATCATTCCTCTGGCAACGAGTATTGTGTTTGGCATTACTGCATCGACGATTCTTGTATTGTTTGTATTGCCATGTATCTACAGTATTCTAGAAGATTTAGGTGTGGCTAAGCCAGAAGCGGGCCATGTGGAAAGCGGCCATTCAGATTCTCATATTAAAGCTGGTCAGACCGGGATCAGTTAAGTTCAATTTGTCTTAGAGCCCCCTGTTTATGCGGATCGACAGTGTAAATTAATAGGGGGCAATCTAATCATTACTAATGCCTACGCTCAGACTATTTATCTTCAAAGTGAAGCCAGTGGACTTGTTTATACCTTCTCTAGGCGCTGAATTCATCGCTTCCTTAGTTTTTGCTGGAGTATTAGCAATGTTGTAAAACTCTTCTGATATTGTTAATTGAAATCAATGTTCTGATTTTTTTAAATAAGCTGTACTCGTTTCTAATCGTATTGATTTAAGTGATTGTTTTATCTGAAAAGAGTTGGTATTACCTTTTTGTATGTATGAAATTCAATTTTTAAAGAAAGCGTAAAATTGCATATTTTAAGTTGATATTACGCTTGCTTTGGTCAAACTCCTATAGTTTAATCACTTGATTAATTAATTGGATAGTTAAACAAATGATTAGTTAGTATCAGGGTGTAGAGCGAGGGATATGTTCTATGGGGAACCTTATTGGGCTCTAGGCTCTTCTGATCTACATGCTGAAGTTAGTGGGCTTATCCGTAGTTTCTCTAACGAAAAAGGAATAACAAGGAGGACACATATGGCGATGTTGATTGAAAAGTCGAATGAGCTTGAAGTGGTATTGCAGTCTATCCAGCAGATCAAGCAGGCAACTTCAGGGGCTTCGTTTAACGAGGTGCTTTTTAATAAATCGGTTGGTTCTATTACTAAAAAAGAAGTCGCTCTTCTGCGTGTAGAGAAAAAAACGTGGCATGTCGACTTCCAGTTAAACCTTTCTTTTCCACCTTCCTTACTCAGTGCATTTTTAAGTGTTGCTAAAGAGTTTAACTTCAATAGTGAAGCAGATATTAAAGCGTTAGGAAGGTCGCTTTGCTCAAATACTGATATTGATATTCAGGATCTAAATAATGCAGACTCTAAGTACTTTACAGTCGTTGCTGCTCGACGTACGTCTTCTCAATGTAACTGTCATTTAATAGAGTTAATTATGCCCTATTTACACAGTGCGTGTTCTGCCGCCTCTCGAATACAGAGGAAATCTAGTTCGCCTATTAATGTACTGACTTCACGTGAGCGAGAGGTATTAAACTGGATCTCATCAGGTAAGACGAATGGAGAAATTAGCATGATTCTTGGTATAAGCCCCAATACGGTTAAGAATCATGTCGCGAGTATATTAGGGAAACTCAATGCGCCGAATCGCTTGGCCGCCACAGCGCTTACTAGGTTGTAGTAGCATGAAAAAGAAAGCCCTTCGCATCATGCATATGAAGGGCTTTTTATTTCGTGTTTGTAGTAAGCAATGTCGAGTTATGAGTCGCTAAGACTGCGACTTTTCGCTTTTATATCGACCTTTTCTGGCACCAGAAATACACCCGATATAGCACGTAGATTAATCGGTTCATTGTTAGGAAGGGAGAACTCAAATCTATGCGCTAAATGAGTGAACAGGGTGTTAATGAGGAACTTACCGAAAAGCTCACCTAAGCAACGGCGCTGACCTATTCCGAATGGGAATGACTTTGCTTGCTGCTTTTTGCTAAAGGTGCCATCTGCTTCTAAGAAACGCTCAGGGATGAACTCATCAGGGTTTTCCCATAGGGCTTCGTCTCGGGTCATTCCGTAGTTGTTCACTATTAAAGGGGTTCCTTTTGCAACGAAGTAGCCGTCAATAAAGGTGTCTTTGCTAGCAGCGTAGTTAGAGGCTGGCATGGACGTGATTGAACAGTGACGAAGTACTTCAGCAATAAAAGCTTGCGTGTAGTGCAGGTCGCCTTTGTGACTTTGCTGTGGCGTTTCATTTTGGCCGATAACTTGATCAAGCTCTGCGTGTACTTGTTTTTGCTTTTCAGGGAAGCTCGCGAGATATAATAGCATCCAACGCAAAGCAAACGCGCCTACACCGCCTCCAGCTCCTGCGACCTGAGTAAGAGAGCCGATTATGATTTCCTTTTCGGTTGCGCCTACTTGTTGTTTAACGTCGTTAGGAATGTCGTCGCAGGCGTTTAGTAAGAAATCCGTTAAGTGGCGATATTGACCTTTGTTGTAGCACTCTTTCTCCTTAAGGACATTCATGGAAACATACGCGTCGAGTCCGTTAAGGTTTGAGGCAAACTTTTCTATTACGTCTCCATAATGAGCGTAGTAGCTTTCTTTGTTGTGTTCAGGCATGAGCTCATATCGCGTACTGTTGATAAAGCCTGCTGGCAACCAACTCAGACTTTTTTCATCGAAGACACTCTCCTCGAATTCACCGAAGCGACGGTCAAACATGACTCTGTGTAAGAAGCTGGCCAGCTTGATTGAAATGTCGCGATTTGGATCAAATACGGCTTGATCACCTTGGCTTTTCCAAGCGGCCTCGATGTCATCTATTTCTGTGACCAGCCACTGATCCATCGTATCCCAACGATCGCGGAAGTAGTCGCGCATTGCCGTTGCAAAGGTTTTTCTATGCAGGCTCCACAGCTCTCCTGCTTCTAATTCTAAGAAGTGCTTTTGTGGCGCAACCTGAAGAATCTCAAGATCCGCTCGAATGTTAAATACATCGCTTTGATTGACCAATGCTTCACGAACAGCGTTGTGATCATTTAACGCGATTAGTGTTGTTTTGCCTGTTTCCAAGGCGTATATAGCCCCGTATTTTTTTGCCATGTTGGTGATGGTGAGATGGAAATCTTCGTTCCACATCATGTCATGATTGTCTTGTGATCCAAGCTTGATTGTAGGAATCAACTTGGGAGCGGCATTCCTATTGGGCGAGTCTGTTACGTTGGCGTCTTCTTCATAGTATCTCATCGTATCTTTCCTGTGCGTGGGGTTGAGAGTTGGCTGGGTAGGTCTGATTAGGCTTTTGAAACCAGGCCATTGGAAATTTTTCAGTAATGAGGAAAATTTTCTTTCCACCTGAGTACACCGAGTAAGTGCGGAACAGTAATAAGGCTTCGCTACTAAGGTTGAAATGCCTCCCTAGCGTGCCTGCGCTTTCAAATCCCCATGCGTCAAGTTCTTTATAGGTTTCTACTCTGTATCTTTCCCATGCTCTGCCGATTGTTATTTTCGAATCGAGCAAGGCTCTAGAAAAGTTCACATTGAGGTTGTCGTGATAAACAATAGAGTTAGCGTATAAATAGCAAAAGCCGGATTTTTGACCCTTAAGTGAGACTATCCTCTTCTGCAGATATCGCTCGTCTTGCTGAAGGCTGGAGGTCTGCGATCGGCTATCAGGAGTTGGGCCTTCAAACAGCTTTTCTGCAATAATAGATTCACCGACGAGATTGCCTACCAGCTGTGTTAAGGTGCCGTCGCTTTCTAAAATCAGTCGCTGAAGCACCGAAAGGCTGTGTTCATTGTATTGGTCTAAATTGAGTTCTTTGTTTTGGTTGCTTTGTTTTTCGCTTGATATGACTATCATGGTACTAAGTCCTTTTGTCGAAAACTCGCTGCCTAAAAAGGCACATCAGCAGGCTACTTTTTTAACTCTCTTAAATTGTCCATGCTCAAAAAACTAAGTAGTTTTTGCATCGCTAATGCGCACTCGAAGTGAATGATTCGAGGCCAAGTGCTGATGTTTGGAAAGTTCACTAGGAAGTCGCGAGAGCTTTCCGACATGGGGTGTGGGCCTTCCAGTCGATACTGGGCGGCAAACTGCGGGTTGTGCAGTAATTTCACTCTTAGCAGCGGGTCTTTTAGAAGAGACGGTGTCTTCGGCATACAGCCAACTAGACGAGCCATTGAGTCCATGTAATGGCAATAATTAACCAGCGACGCCACATGCGGTGTAATGTGATATTCAGTTTCCCAGTGATTGGCATCTTCCATGATGACTTCTTTTTGTTTCTCAAGTGAAGGAAGAGATTTAACTCCACTGGCGAGCTGTGCAAGATAGCGGCTTTGCATTTCCGCTATAACGGGAATACCACCTTGTTGAGGTCTGACAAAACCCACGAACGCAAGGCTACTGCCTACACTCGGTATAAAGATTTGCTTGTATAAGTCCCTCATGCACTCAATTTTATGCTGAAGGAAAGGGAAAGAAAGTTTATAACCTGTGCAAAATACGATGGCATCAATTTCTTCGTGTGTACCATCTTTAAAAATAACCGTGTTGCCTTCAAAGCGTTCTATACCACCGATATTTGGTAATACTTTTCCTTCGGCGATAGGCTTAAACAGGCGCTCATTTTTGGTAACCGCCTGATGGATGGAAGGGCCGGATTTATGCAGCCATTCACCACGAATTCTTAAGTGTAGATTTCGGCTGTTCACGTATTTGTGAAAAATGTTTTTTGTGATTCCCCGGTGGTATGAGAAGGGGAGTTTGTTCACAATTCTGGAGGTCAACCAAGAGGTATCGATCGTGAAATAGGGGTCTTCCTGAAAGGCCATATAGCGCGGCGCGACGGCAGGATATCGGCGCAGTGACAGAATACACTTTTCTGCTACTTCTGATATTTCGGATGTAATATCAGCAGAACTTTCTCCAAGGCCAACGCACATGACGCGTTTGCCTTTAAACGCCATTTTGTCACGATAATCGTTAGAGTGAATGATGTCCCCCATAAAGTCCGACAAGCCTTCTAAATCGGGTGTTTTAGGTTCTTGGAAGTGGCCAGAGCAGACAACAACCATATCAAATTCAGACTCTGTTTCTTCTCCTGAGCCCGATTGAACTTTGACTGTCCATTTGTCCCCATTCTGCTCCGCGTTTACGACCTTATGGTTGTAGACAATGTGCTTTTCAATGTCGAAGTGAGCGAGGTAACGCTTTAGGTATTGCACATATTCCTGTTTCGACCAAAATTTCAGACTTTGCTCTGTGGGTAGGAAGTCGGAGTAGGCCATAAAATAATTGGAAATGGTTAGATGCAGATCTTCGTAGATTTTTTTAGCTGCGAACACGCCACCGAAGCTTTCTGCTTTTTCATAGCAGACAACATGATGGCCTTCATCTGTAAGCTGTTTAATTGCGGCGATTCCAGACAGGCCCGCGCCAATAATTGCGATACGTTTCTTCATAGTGATAATCTCCCTTTTTATTATCAGCCTACTCTGTCGTTGGTTAAGGTAGGCCGTGTCGACTTAGCTCATTTGGACTTTAAGCACTGACTTCTAGTGCGGCGAGGTCTTTGCGCGCGACTTTTCCGTTGCCGTTGCGAGGAAGCATAGGTAGAAAGTGCACAAAGTCTGGCAGCATGTATTTAGGTAAGTGGGCGGAGCAATGGAGCTTTATTTTGATGAGAGAAAGCGCACTGTCATCTTGCTGCACCAAATAGGCATGGAGTGCTTTATCCTCACCAAGTAGCACACAACATTCCTCAATGGCTGGGTGCTTTTCTATTGTCGTTTCGATTTCCCCAAGGTGAATGCGATAGCCTTTGACCTTTATCATATGGTCGTTTCGTCCTACATACATCAGCTCGCCTTTATCATTGAAATAACCAATGTCTCCTGTGTTATAAGCGTCTTCTGTTCGCGCAGTTTTACCCCAATAACCGGAGAAGACACTGGGGCCCTTTATCGTAATAAAGCCCTGCTCTCCGATAGCGACCTTTGTGCCGTTGTCATCAAGTAAAGAGAGGCTGTCGCCGCTACATACGTGCCCAATCGGTAACTTGTCAGGTACCTCGTTGGGTACTTTGTAGTAGGTGCTTACATTGGTTTCTGTCGGGCCGTAGAAGTTATAAAGTGCTTTGTGTGGGAATCGTTTTCGCAGTTCTTTTAGCTTTTTGATTGCGAAAGGTTCACCGGCAAAGATAACGGTGTGTAACGAACTGCAGCGTGTTTCGAGCTGCGGTTCTGCATCCATCATCAAGGACAGCGCGGTCGGCACGGAGTACCAGATACTGATCTGGTTTTTCTCAATAAAATCGACGAGTTGAGCCGGTACGTAACTCACCATCTCCGAGATAAGATAGACGCTGGCACCAGAACCAAGTGCAACATAGATATCGAAAACAGACAGGTCAAAGTGCCAAGGGGCATGATTTGAGAACCGGTCTTCTGGACGAGGCTCGACTTCCTCAATACTCCAATTAATGAAGGCGCAGGCGTTTAGGTGATTAATACAGACTCCTTTAGGCACACCTGTAGAACCTGAGGTATATAAAATGTACGCAAGATCTGTTTCGCTGTAAGTCACATCAAGATCAACATGCTCGCTTGATTGAGAGCGTACGTCTGACCAATTGGCAACATGACTCAAATTGGTATCAGAGTGAATATTTAAGTCGTCTAGACTTAGGTTGTCAGGAATGAGCAAAGGCAATTCACGGTGTTCGGAATCAATAAACTTTGCTAATTTTCCTTGTGATATTACGATTGCCGACATTTGGCAGTCCTTGATAATCGTACTGACTCGAGCAAGCGGGTTCATCGGATCAATAGGCACATAGCTTGCGTTTAAGCGACTGATAGCCAACATACAAGCGATCCCTCGGCAGGATTTTTCTAGCCATAAACCGACTCGATCACCTTCTTTAACACCAAGCAGCTGAAAGGTGCGAACGAGCTGGTTAGTGATGTTATTCAACTCTTTATAAGTCAAAGATTCAGTTGTATCGGAGACAGCGAGGTTGTCCTCTCCTGCTATCATGCCAGCAGAAAAAATATAATTGAGTCGTTTCATAGTAGCCCCAGCCTATTGCAGATTAACTCTCGTTGAATATCGGAGGTGCCAGAAAATAGAACAGATCCTAAAGCGTCTTTAATACTGTTATTCACTCGCCCTTCATCTAGGTAGCCTAATGCACCGTGTACCCTAATACTGTCTATACCGGATTGAACAAAGGCTTCACTGATGGCCAATTTGCTCATCGCAACGGCTTTGGTGTTGTCGACGTCTTGCGATTTTTGCCATGCTGCGTAATAGAGCATTAAACGAGCAGATTCCAGACGAACGCCCATATCCGCAATTCGGTGAGAAACGGCTTGAAATCGGCTAATTGTCTTATCGCCTTGCATACGCGTATTTGCGTACTCGATGCACTGGTTGAGGTCCCTTTGCATAGCACCGACAAAAATGGCAAACAGGCAGCAGCGCTCCCAATCCATAGAAGCCGCGAAGATCCTTGCTCCTTGTCCTTCTCTGCCAAGTGCGTAATCCTTGTGTATCGTACAATTGTCGAAGAAAACCTGATTAAGAGGTGCCGAGCGCAATCCCAGTTTGTGGTAATCGTTGCCGACAGAAATTCCTGGTGTATTTCGAGGTACTACGAACGCGGTTTGGCCTAGGTAGCCATGCTTTTTATTCGTTGTCGCATATACCACGTAATAGTCCGCAATACTGCCGTTTGTGACGTACGACTTACCGCCGTTGAGGACATAGTAGTCACCTTCTTTTTGGGCTGTTGTCGCAAGGTTTGATATATCGGAGCCCGCGGATGCTTCTGAAATAGCATTGGCTGCGATCTTTCTGCCAGTAGCAAGATCGGGTAAAAGTTGGTGTTTTAAGGTTTCGCTTCCGTGCTCTAATATAGGCATGCTGCAAGCGAAAGTGTGTGCAGCGCCAGCAAACAAAAGTCCTGTATCAGTGCAGCTTTGCCCCAACCCTTCTATGATTTTGATTGTGGTGAGTATGTCAAACCCCGAACCATCTTTAGCATACTTTTCTGGGATGGGAAGACCGAAGTAGCCGAAGTCACCAAGTGCGTTCCAGTTGTCGCGAGGGAAGCCGTTATCCTCTTGTAAGGGGGCGCTCAGCTCTTTACCGAAGCGTAAAGCGTGCTCAAAAAGTTCTGCTTGTTCGTGTGTCCATTCGAAATTCATGTTTGTCTCCTTCACTATTGGTTGAAAATCACCACAATGCCATCCGCAAAGATGACTAATGCGACAAACAGCTTTAGCCCAAATCCTTTGTTGTCATTATGACTGTGAGGCTCTTGCTGCTTTTTAACGCCTGCCATTCTTTTACCAAGCAGCGCGCCAGCACGACCGCCTAACAGCACACCCGGAGCAGTGAAGATAAGGTATTCCCAAACAATGCCGCCTTCGTAAATGTGAAATAGAAGACCGCTGATGGAGCAAATCGCCAGTACTGCGACGCCTGTAGCAACGCTTTTCACGATGCTTTGTTTTGCCCTAAATAGCAGCCATAGGGCGACCACTTCGCCAATGCCGATGGATGTCCAAGCGGTAATAAGGCCGCCGAGTAAGGCCCAAATACAGAACTCCACTAGACTGTGGTTCGGCTCGTCAAAGACCGTTTTATCTGTTTTACGGATGTAGATCATCTCGATAAACAAAGCCAGACTCACCACAATGGAGGCGTATCCGAAAATGTTATGGATTAGATGGCCTGGAGGCGTAAATAGGAAGGTGCCTATAAACATGCCGAGCACACCTGCTCCGGCGCCCAGTTTCAGAAAATGGAAGTCGATGACTTTTTTAGACCAGCCTAATGCACCTGACGACATACCAAATGCCTGCGTTGCGAGTGCCAGCTTTAATGCCTCGGCGGCACTTAAACTGTATGCAAACGAAAACAAAGGCAGAAAGATAAAACCGCCACCCACCGCGGTTGCGTTTGCGACTGCGGCACTGGCGAAAGCGATAAAAATGATAGGCCAGTTTTCTTGAAGCAACCAAGTTGGGTTGTCCATTACCCCAAATAACACTGCCAGCCATAGCGATGCGACAATTAGTACAAACCGAGTATTCACGTTTATTCTCCGACTTTGAAAAATACGACGACAGTGGTTCAAGCGCTGTCGTCGTGCCGAGCGTTACGACGCTATCTTCGTTTCCATTTGTTTGCGGTCATATTCTTTGATTGCATTGCTGAAAATGCTGGGTGCTTTCCAGCCTTCGCAATCGAAGCAGCAACCACCAAGTAAGCGAATAACTTCGTCTCGCAAGTCGGGGTTTTGCATCTGATAACCGAAGAAAATAGGATAAATCCAGAAATAACGAATCAGGTCTGCTGCAATCTGCTGGCCTTTGTTACTCCAATCACGGAACGCATAAAATGGAGTTTTCCAGTCACCCGTTTGAATGGACGTCGCGATCGCCTCAGCGGAACGGATCCCTTCTTTCATGCCAAATGACACACCGTAGGAGAAAATTGGATCAAGGAAGCGATGAGAATCGCCAATGCATAGCCAGCCATCACCAACGAAAGGCTCGATGCGATAGGAGAAGTCGGCCATAGACTGAGAGGCTTCTACTTGTTCTGCATTTTTGAAGCGACGTTTCAGTTCTGGACTGATGTTGTTCATTCCCCACTCGATTGCGGCTTCTGGAGAATTGCATTCTTTGTAATAAAGGTCTTTTGGAATAACAACACCAAGGCTGTCGGTAGTGGGGGAAATCGGAATAATCCAAGACCAGTGGTACTGTTTGGAATACAGAATCGTTGTGTTAGTGGAGAACGGAGGTAAATCTCTTTCGACATTTTCAAAGTGCGCGAATGATGCGATCTGTTGAGAGAAGAACTCCACCTTACGTTTACCCGCTACGCCCTTACGAGAGAGAAACGTGGTTTGGCCACTGGCATCGACCAGCACTTTTGAGTTGACGTTTTGGCTGCCCGCGGCGGTTTTATAGGTAGCACCGACGACTTTCTCACCGTCTCTAAGTACATCAGTTACCATCCCTGTTTGATATTCTACACCGTGCTCTAATGCTTTTTCTTTGAGCATCTTGTCGAAACTGCTTCGGCGTACTTGCCAAGTCTTGGCCAGAATCGGAATGAAAAACTCGTTTTTAGATAAGCTGCCGATAACGTTAACCCCCAATTTATTGGGAAACTCAGCTTCTTCCATTTTGTCGTATAGGCCGAGGTCAGTAATGATTTGGCCTGCATTCCCGGTTAATGACTCTCCGATGTGAAAGCGGGGGAATTCGTCCTTCTCGATACAAAGAACGGATAAACCTTTTTTTCGACATTCGATGCCGCACAAACTGCCTGCTGGACCACTACCAATGATAACCACATCGTAATTTGCGTTAGTATTCATGCCATGCTCGCTTCTTGATTGTTCGTTTGACTTGCCATGTTTTGCTTTTGATTGATCTTCATTAAGAAGTCCTCAACGACCCAGATAAATTCTTCAGGACGTTCTGAGGCTGAGAAGTGACCGCATCGAGACAGACGGACTACCGACGCGTCTTCCATGCTTTCAGCGGCTTTTTCACTCCATTCAGGGGGAACGATTTGATCGTGATTACCGGCAATAAAAAGCGTTGGAACCGTAATGCCATCAAAGATATGGCTTATGCGCTCTTTTGCGTGAGTGTCTAGGAAATTATGGTAGGCGGGGCGAGATAAGACTTCGTTTAGTAAGTTGTTTAAGTCTGGTGTGAGTTTCGGCGGGTTATAGTAAGCCGCTTCCAAAAACTCCTCAGGCTTTTTAGACATGGCTTTGAGTCCTTGCCACCAACCTTCAACATCTTCAACAAGGCCAAAGCCTGTGATGACCAAGGCTTTAACTTTTTCTGGGAACCGGCGAGCAACCTCGGCGGCGACCATGCTCCCAGCCGAATTTGCAATCAATACCCACTCTTGCTCTTCAATCGTTTCAAGATATTGAAGGGTGTTGTTTACATGATCTTTAAACGAAGGGTTGTCTTTATTGCTTTGTGTTAAACCGAATCCAGCCAGATCCAGCGCGACTGCATTGTGTCGATTCTGAACGGAACGTAACAACGGTGACCATGAGGTAGAAGGGTTGCCAAGGGCTGGCAACATGACCCATAAAGGACCGTTTCCTTTGACGCGAAGAGCGTGCTGCGTGAGCCCACCACCGACCTCAACCATCTGACTTTCTATGTTGTAGGTTTCTTGTAACTTAACTAGGCGAGCCAGCTCTGACACGTTCTCTTGCTGAGGCATAGCCTCTGCGGTTTCGTCTTTGCTTAACTGGTTAATGAGCGCGGCGAGTGTAGCGACATTTTCAAAATGCTCTGGATTGATTTCATGTTCTGGAATCTTCACTCCGTACTGTTGATCTATGTGTGCTAGAAGCAAAACCATAGACAATGAATCTAGAATCCCCAGTTCCAGTAGAGGGGTGTTCTGATCAAGGTCATCTGCAGCACCTTCTAGTAAATCATTGTTTATAAAGTGAATTAATTTTTCAATCATGGTGACGTCCTAATTATCGTGAGCGAATTTTCATGCTTTCGCTGTACTACTTCGCGACAGCACTGATCTCTAAATTAAGAAGTTTGTGACGTACTCTCAATGGCTCAATTGGGCTATCACTCCACACCAGTAGAGCTAGAGTTTTTTGGGAAAGGGGTTAAATAGGACTAGTAAAAAATGTGCATAGGCTGCATGAGCTATGGTTCAAAAAATAAAACTTCCTATTGTATTAACACTGATCAAAGGAATAGGGAGGATGAAATGACCGATTCAATGAACACCTTAGTAACCCCGCTGCAAAGGAGTGATGCTCCTCAATTAGAGCCTGTATTTCGCGGAATGGAACAAAATTTGGGCTTTTTACCGAATGGCATATTAACAATGGGAAAAAACCCAGATTTAGCGGTAGCGTTTGGTGGTTTGTTCAAATGTATCGATGCATTCAAACATATTCCGACAGAGCTCAAATGGGCGATTGCAATGATCAGTAGCTCAGCTGCGGGCTGCATGTATTGCAAAAGTCATTTCTCTCATATTGCGACCCGAACACACGTCAATCGAAATAAAGTAATGGCGGCCTTTGAATTTCAAACAAGTGATTTTTACAACGAAGCGGAACGGGCTGCACTGGCATTTGCGTTTGCTAATAGCACGTCGCCAGCGCACCTCGACAAAGAGCACTTTGACGAACTCGCCCGATATTACAGCGAAGAGGCGGCTATAGAAATCGCTGCAATTATCGCAATTTGCGGTTTTCTAAATCGCTGGAATGCTGCTATGGATAGTCAGATAGAAGCCGCTCCTAGAGCGACGTTAGATGAGATTGAAAAACAGAACTAAATGCCCGTTTAAGGAGTGAATTATGCCAGATATTACCTTTATCCAACATGATGGTAGCCGTCAGACTGTTTTTGCGAAAGCTGGGGTTACTATTATGCAGGCCGCGATGGAAAATATGGTGGAAGGGCTCGAAGCTGAGTGTGGCGGTTCCGGCAGTTGTGCAACCTGCCATTGTTACCTGAGTTTGGGTTGGCATCAAAAAGTACAGGCTCCAGACAGTAATGAAGAGCAAATGCTCGAAATGGTTATTGAGCCGAAAGAAGGCAGCCGTTTAAGTTGTCAGGTGAAAGTGACCGACGCACATGATGGACTTATCGTTCATTTGCCTGAATGTCAGTATTAAAGGAGTGAGTTATGAAGCAGCGCTGTGTGATTGTTGGTGGAGGGCATGCGGGTGCTCAGGTGAGTACCAGTTTAAGAAAGCTCGGTTGGGAAGGAAAAATTACTGTGTTCACAAACGAATATAGTTTCCCATATCACCGCCCACCGCTGTCGAAGAGTTTTTTACTTGGTAACACGACGGAGCATGAGCTACTAATTCGCCCAGAAATAGCATACGCGAAAGATGATATAGATGTTCTTATTAATCAAGAGGTTAGGGATATTTACCCTGAGCGTCATAGTCTGGTTATGCAGGATGGTTCTAATATTCACTACGATAAACTCGTGCTGTGCATGGGGAGTAAAATGCGACGTTTGGATGTGCTTGGATCGGATCTGCGAGGTATTTTTTACATCAAGACGATACGCGATATTCGTATGTTGAGTGAATACCTTGAGGGTGGGCAGAAAAACATTGTGATGGTAGGTGGTGGATATGTGTCTTTGGAAACAGCCGCCGTATTAAGAAAAATGGGGCACTTAGTGACTATTTTGGTTCGTAGTAACCGAATACTAAATGGCTCAACTTCTGCCCCTGTCTCAGATTTTCTCCTAGAACAGCATACTCGCAATGGCGTCAATATAGTGACTCAGAAAAGTGTGAGTCATTTTGTAGAAGACAGCGACAGTGCAGAACATAAGATGCGCCAAGTGATTTGTACGGATGGATCTCGTTATGGCGCGGACCTTGTTGTTATCGGCGTTGGATCTGATGCCGATAGTGAACTGGCACGGAAAGCGGGGTTAGATGTAACTGATGGCATTGTCGTCGACCAATATGGCCGCACCAGTCAAGAAGATATCTTTGCTGCAGGAGATTGTACTTCTCAATTGCAAAGCAACGGCATTGCTATGCAAATTGCCTCTGTACCGAATGCACTAGAACAAGCGAAAAGTGTTGCATCGACAATCTGTGGTAAGCCGAAAAGCTCGAATGCAGTGCAATGGTTCTGGTCTGACCAATATGAGAACAAACTACAAATGGCTGGCCTGAATCATGGCCATGATCAAACCGTTTTACGCGAGAAAAGCCACGATCAATTTAGTCTATGGTATTTACGCGACGGTAGAGTCATTGCTTCAGAATGCATTAATTCCCCAGCAGACTTTATGCTATCTAAAAGAATGATCGCCGCGAAGACCTGTGTGCCTTCTCACGTGTTAGCCGATGTAAGCTGTTCTCTGAATGAGTATGCCAAACCCGTTAAACGGATGAGTGAAGCTTGAGCGTATAACGGCTTTGGCTTTTTTATTTTCGATGTTTGGCTATGTTATCTCGACGGTTTTCTTTTCCCTGCAGGCTTTGCTGCACTGCGCCCTGCGGGTGCCCGGCCTTTACCATCGGTTCCTGTTTTACCCTTTGGTGCGGGTTTGCCAGAGTGACGATTGCCTTGTGGTTTTGGCTTTCGTTATTTGCTTAGCCTGGGGGGACCTATTTTATCACGAAAGTGATTCGCTCTAGCATGGGCGTGATATTTCATGTGCCAATGGGACTGGACGTGTCTAACGATACCTTGCCAGACTGTTTCTCCAAAATCGGTTGCTTGGGTATGCAAGGCGAACCGTTAAGCTCGCCGGATTTTAAAGCGTGTGATTGCTATATATTCGGCAACGAAGCTCGGGGAGTGCGAGAGGTAAACTTGATGCTTTGAAGGCGCAGCCATTTTTCATTCGAGGTGTGGAGCTCATTGACTCTTTGGACTTAGCGACAGTGCTAAAAATGGATTATTTAATAGTAAGCTTTTTCTCTAGAGCGTGTTGATTTTTGAGGTATGAAAAATAAGCAGCAAGAGGAGCAGTTATAATGGTTTCGCCAAAAGTCAAAGTAACCGCTTCAAATGTGGCTACCCATGTGGGTTGATTGAATTATGTACATAAAAGATCAACACGCTCTAGTAGAAGCCTTATAAACATAGTAATTAGTGTTTTCATTTGTTTTTAACGAAGATAGATTTATTAGCTATTTATCCTGAGGCATTCCTAAAATATATATAAAAATATTAGCTAGATGAAGGGTGATTATGACACTTGGCGATCAATAATTTCGCCAAAAACAACTTACCACCAAAGCCATGAACGCGACCTCTATATTGAACAAAACCCTTCTCATTGCCAGCCCCAATATGCATAAAATTCGACGTAAACCGCTATCCGCTAGCGTATTGAGCTTAGCGTAAGGAAGTCTTTGTATTTTGACCAGTATCGGTCGTTGTATTCAATCAAAAGCCTACGAGAAGCATCGTATTAAGCGATCAGATATTTACTTTCTAATCAAAATCTACGCAGGGAGTTTATCTCTCTTTACGCTTATATCTGTAAGCTCTTTGTGATTCAAATACGGCCTATTATCAATGTGGATTGGTCAGGCTTGGATGCTCGAGGGCAGCACTTTTTGATTCGTGCGGGTACTGCTTTGAAGGTCGGTCTAGTATTCTATACGAAGAAGTTCATGATAGCTCAACGAAAGAAAAACCGAAGACACATCGACAGTTTCTGAATATGCTAAAAGCCTTACTCCCAACCAAGACAAAACCTATTATTGTGACGGATGCTGGTTTTAAGACGTCTTGGTTGGAAGAAGTTGTAAAACAAGGCCAAGACTACACCGGACGCGTCAGAAGGCCTTGAAAGTACTATGATTACTCACTTCAAGCTTGGCGATGCATATCCACTTTGTTTTCAAAAGCGAACCAACGTCTTCAACCCTTAGAATTAACGCACCGTCAATCAAACCTAATCAATTTATGCCTTATAAAAGCTTCCTCAAAGAGCATCACTCTGTGAATCAAAAAGGAAAAAGGCGAGCCTCATCGTCCTTACTTACTGTCGCAAGAGATCTTTGGTAACTTTAATTTAGAGTTGAATTTAAATATTTAATTCGTTATATTTCGCTACCATAAGGAATAGAAGGTTATTTAATCTTCGATGAAGTTTATTGCCTTCTATGGATTGCTGGCGAAGCATGAATAATATTATCAAATACTTTTTTTCTCAAGAGTTAGGGCTTTCTGCTGAACAGGCTGATTACTTAGCGTGTTTATTCTCTAAAAGCTGTCTTCCAAAAGGGAAGTTAGTGGTCGGAGAAGGAGAACGCTGGAATAAAGCGATGTTTATTGACTCTGGCTTATTACGATTTTTTTATTCTACTGGTGAAGGAAAAGAATACAATAAGGGATTTTTCTTTGATCAGGATTTTATTTGGCCTGTTACGCCGTCAGCGCAGAGTGAGCCTTCCCTATTTAGTATTGAAACACTATCATCTACCGTAGTTTATATGTCTGATTTTCATGAATTAAGGTCACATTTAAAAGTGCTTGGTGCTTGGGAAGCATTTGCTCTTCCTTATGTAGAAAAGCTGGTGGAGCAAAAATTTAAACGTGAGTACGATTTTTTAGTTCTTGACGCTCAAACTAGGTTTTATCAATTAACTCAGCGTTTTGGTGAACGCATTGATAAAATCCCCGATTATCATTTAGCTTCTTATCTAGGTATAACCAATGTGGCGCTCTCTCGAATCAGGAAGCGGCTCACTGCTCAGGATGTTTGGCTTACTAATTGATCGTTTAATATTCAGTTTTTATATTATGATAGATCCTGAATTTAAGTTCGACACTTTTCATTTCAAGCCGCTAAGCACATCTCTTTAAATACGGCCGCTGGCTGCTTGAACCCTAAACACTTTTTCGGACGGTAGTTTATTTTTCTTCTGTCACACTTCTTAAATCAATACCTTTAGGCACATATTGCCTAGAAGAGCGTTACTATTTTTTATTGGCTTTACGCTCCCAAGAACTCTATGGGTGAGCAAAATATATCTTTGCATCTAATACTTCAATTATCTCTGCGTGATACGCAAACTTTCGACCGATTGTATGGATGTGGTTTTTAAATGGCTTCAATAGCTCTATCTTAGCTTAACTCACATCTTTGGCTGACTTTGAAGTCACTTTCTTTATTAGGTAAAAACGTGTTTTCCTTTTTAATAAGGTAGTAATAGAACTCCATATATACCTAAAACAGTGTCTATCTCCGTAAGCGCAAATCGAACCCCATCTCCCAATAAGCTCATCCAGCAGGCAGCCTTTTGCTTCTTTTACCCAAGGAGCAAACCATGGCAACCTACCGCAAGTACAACTGCCCCGAGCTATTTGACGACTTTGCGTAATCTGACTTAACCCAAACTGAGTTCTGTCAACAACACAGCATTAACCCCAAATACTTCAATGTAAAATGGAATCAACGTCGACATGTGGTAAATGAGCCGACTGGCTTTACTCGTTTGCAGGTTGCGTCGTCCAGTCATCCTACCTCAACCGCTTCTACAGTCATGATTGAGCATGGACAATATAAAGTTCATTGCCCAGATTCAATGACGCTCTCTGACATGGCTGATTTGGTGAGGTTGCTGGCATGATACACTGGGCTAGTGACATTCCTATCTACTTACATCGTGACCCCGTCGATTTTCGCAAAGCCATTAATGGGCTCTTTGTCATTGTGAGTGACGCCATGGAGTTGGCTCCCTTAACCTATGCTTGCCCATGCTGTAGTAGCCATATCGTGACGGCCAGCAAACCAAAACAACCGATCGAAAAGAGTATTTCCAGCCCAGGATTACTAGCCTTCGTGGCCACCAGTAAATACGCCGATGCGCTGCCTCTATATCGCCAAAGTGACATGTTTAAGTGCATTGGGATCGACATGGATTGAACCAATCTGGCGAACTGGATGATCAAATGCGGAACATTATTCAGCCTCTGATCAATCTTCTGACAGATACCCTACAACAGCAACCGTGTCTGCATATGGACGAAACCACGTTACAGGTCTTGGATGAGCCTGGGAAAACAGCACAAAGCAAAAGCTACATGTGGGTGATGCGCACCACCGGAGCTCAGCCCGCGTGCGTGTTCCACTATGCTGACAACCGATTACAATCAGTACCATTACATCTCCTCTCATCCGACAACCAAGCCATCATGGTGGATGGTTATGAGTGGTATCAAAAAGCCTGTGACGATTATGAGATTAAACGCTTGGGATGTTGGGCGCATGCACGCCGAAAGTTTAAAGAGGCCAAAGACGTTCAGCTTAAAGGCAAAACAGGGAAAGCGGATCAGGCGCTAAACTGCATCCAAAAGCTCTATGTTATCGAAAGAAAGATCAAAGACATGCCCCCAGACAAACGTAAAGATGTGCGTCAACAGGAAGCCGTGCCGATACTCAAGCAATTAAAGAGCTGGATGGGAAAAAGCTTGCCCAACGTTGCTCCAAAAACAGCAATGGGGAAGGCATTATCTTACTTGAATAATCAATGGGATCGACTGGTCGGTTACGTTGAGGATGGCCATTATCCTATTGATAACAATGCTGCAGAGCGAGCTATCCGCCCTTATGCAATAGGACGTAAGAACGGGATGTTTAGTAAAAGTCAGGCGGGCGCGACAGCCTGCGCTAACTTATACAGCTTGAAACGGCCAAGGCCAATGGGCTTAATGAGTACGAGTGGTTAAAGCATATCTTCAAACAGCTCCCCAATGCCGAAAATGTGGAGGGTATTGAGGCATTACTGCCTTGGAATTGCAAGGATGTAGTTGGATAGGCGCTTACCTATTTCCCAATCACTGAAGCGCTTTTTAGTCTCTACAATTAGTGGGCGTTTATCTATTGAAACCGCACTCTTGATCGTTTCCATTTTGGTTCGCTTCTCTTTGCGATAATGCTTTTTTCTTGTCTTAGATGCCGATATAACTCTTCTTTTTCATGAAAATATTGATAAATCCATCATGGCTAACTGAGATACCACACCTTTTTAAAGTATTCGATACTTGCTTAGGGCTCCGCTCCAATCGAACTCAATTAAAGCACTAATATATTCAATCATTTTTGATGATATTCGATACTTAGCTGACGTTTTTCTCCTGATTAAACAAGCTATCTGAACTTTAAGACAATACGACTTTGCATTTCTATTTCGCTTTAACTCATGATGAATCGTGGCTCTATTGAGACTGACATCTTTACTCTTCGGTCAACTGCTGATCGCTCATCTAGTACAGCTTTGTTCTGCGGTAAGAAGAAGTGTACCAACTTTAGTTGCTGGCTTCTTCTCACCTTATTTTCACTGTCGCACTTATTATTTGAATTTAGGGGCTATAAAAATCGGCACGATTTCATTGCATTTTAACCAAACCTTTTTGCAATTTTAACCAACCCTTTTTGTAACTTTAACCAACCCTTTTTGTAACTTTAACCAAACCTTTTTGTAATTTTAACTTTGGTTAATGTTTTAAAAATGAATTCTTTTTATAGTTCTCCCTCTCGCTAAAACTATTTATTAAGTGTGCGAGAGCAATTATAAAATTTTGGAATATCACTACGGATTAAAAGAAGTTACTACTATGGATACGAAAAAGGATGTAGCGATTGTAGGAATTGGTTGTCGTTTTCCGGGTGAAGCAAATAGCCCGAAAGAATTCGCTGATCTAATTTTTAATGGGGTTGATGCAATAAGTGAGGTGCCAGAGGATCGTTGGAATAAAGAGCACTTTTACTCTTCTGAACATGCGTTGGGTAAGGCTCGAACAAAATGGGGTGGTTTTATTAAGCAGCCTTATAAGTTCGATGCCGCATTCTTTGGACTGACGCCTGTTGAAGTCTCTAGCATGGACCCTCAACAGCGATTGTTGTTGGAAGTATTTTGGGAATCATTAGAAGATGCAGGACTCAACCCTTATGAAATGAAAGGGTCAAAAACAGGGGTGTTTATAGGGGCATTTACGCTAGATCACTTGTTGAATGAAACCAGTCATACTAATTGGGATGCATTGAACTCTCATACGGCGACTGGCTCAATGATGACCTTGTTGTCTAATCGAATTTCCTACCTTTTCGATTTAGTTGGTCCAAGTATTACACTAGATACAGCTTGTTCTTCTTCGTTAGTTGCAGTTCATTTAGCTGCAAAAAGCATTTTGAATGGCGAGTGTCATCAGGCTTTCGCTGGCGGCGTTAATTTAATGCTAAATCCTGGGGTTACAGTAGCTGAGTCCAAGGCAAATATGCTTTCACCTACTGGACGGTCTCGTTCTTTTGATGCAAAGGCGGATGGTTATGTCCGTGGTGAAGGAGCAGGACTAGTACTGTTAAAACCTTTGGAGCAAGCGATAACGGATGGCGATCGCATTTACGCAGTTATTAAAGGTTCTGCAACGAACCAAGACGGGAAGAGCAGCGGACAAACTGTACCCAATGGACAGGCTCAACAGACTTTGGTTCGTGAAGCTTGCCTAGATGCAAAGGTGTCACCTGCGTCTATTCAATATGTTGAAGCCCACGGAACGGGAACACCAGTGGGTGACCCTATTGAAGCCAATGCGCTGGGTAATGTGTTATCTGAGGGGCGTGGGGATGGTGACTCTTGTTTAATTGGTTCGGTAAAATCTAACTTTGGTCATACCGAAGCGGCTGCCGGAGTTGCAGGATTGATTAAAACCGCTGTATGTATGCACTATGGTGAATTGTCTCCTGTGGTACATTTTGAGAAGAGTAATCCAAAAATTGACTTTGCTTCCCTGAAGCTTACTCCAGTCATATCGCGCCAACCTTGGCCATTGAGTAATATGCCCAAGTTAGCAGGCGTAAACTCTTTTGGCTTTGGTGGCAGTAATTGTCATGTTGTTCTAGAACAGGCTCCAGTTCGTAAAACGCCAAACAGTGTACAGAACGGCTCTAATAGTCAAGGTTATAGACTTCCTATCAGTGCTAAGAATGAAGCAGCGCTCAAAGCACAGTGCAAAAACTACATACAGTGTTTACAGAATGAAGAGTCTGATATTGCAATAATTTGCGCAAATGCTTCTTTACTCCGTGCTCATTTGGATCAGCGTTTGGTCGTTTCTGCTAGTAACAAGCAAGAAATGATTGAGCAGCTAAACCTATACCTTAATTCTACGGCTTCTGAGCACATTAGCATGAACAAAGTAGTGGCTAAATCAGATGAGCTTATAACGACAATGGTTTTATCTGGTATGGGGCCTCAATGGTGGGCAATGGGTCGATCATTACTTACATCTGAGCCTGTATTTGCCGATATGTTTGAGCGTTGTGATGACGCATTTTCAGAGCTTACCAATGATTGGTCTCTAAAAGATGAGTTTACGGCTAATGAAGAAAAGAGTCGAATGGCAGAGACGCAAATTGCTCAGACCAGCAACTTTGCTTTGCAAGTCTCTCTTGCAGCTCTCTTTCAATCCAAAGGAGTAGTGCCTGATATTATTGTTGGTCACAGCGTTGGTGAAACTGCTGCAGCTTATATTTCTGGCGCGTTAACGTTGAAAGATGCTGCGAAGGTTGTATTTCATCGTAGTCGTTTGCAGCAAACAACTAAGGGAAGCGGTGGTATGCTGGCGGTTGGGCTAAATCACAGCCAGGCGTTAGATATTATCGATTCAGTTGCTGATAAAGTTTCGATTGCTGCTATTAATGGTCCAACAGCGATCACGCTTGCAGGCGATACTGACACGTTAACAGGTATTGCTAAACAATTAGAAGATCAAAAAATATTTCAAAAATTCTTACGTGTTGAAGTGCCTTATCATAGCCCGGCAATGGAGCATCTAAAGGAAGAATTTCTAGCTGCGGTTGCAGATATTAAGCCTCGTGAAACGCATACTAAGTTATATTCTACCGTTACTGGCAAGTTGATTGATGGACGTGACCAAACGCCAGAATATTGGTGGTTAAATTTGAGAGCGCCAGTATATTTTTCTGATGCGATCGAAAAAATCGCGTCGGAGGAAAAAAGTCAACTATTTCTTGAAGTGGGCCCACATCCAGTGTTGGGAGGGTCTATTTCTCAGCAGCTTACGGAGAAGCAATTAACAGGCGTCGTCATACCGACACTACGACGACACGAAGATGAAGTGTTTTTGGTCAACAAATCAGTTAATGAACTTTATGTAAATGGGTACCCGCTTAATTGGAAGTGTTTACAACCAGCCGTTGACAAGTCCGTTTCATTACCTCTGTATCCGTGGCAGCGTAATGAATACCGAAGTGAAACCCACGATTCATTAAATTGGTTACAAGGTGGAAACGTTGACAGTTTGCTAGGACGTCGCCAGCCAACAGCTACCCCAACTTGGGAATTGCAAATCAGAGGGACGCAGTTAGCGTTTTTGTTTGATCATCAGGTTCAGAGCCAATCGGTACTTCCCGCTGCAGCCTATGCCGAAATGGCTTTACAGGCAATGCGTCAGCTGCACCCTAATTTACATGTCAGTGTATCTGCTTTGCAGCTTCAAAAAGCGATGTTCATATCCTCAAATGAACCAATTAATGTACAACTTCTATTCAGTCAAGATCACTCTAGTTTTGAGGTGTATAGTCGTCGCAATGCTATGGAAGATTGGAAACATAATGCGAAAGGTCAAGTCATAGTTTCACGTACTTATCGAGCACATGAGCGCTCACCGATTACTGTAGATAACTGGCAGACTAAAGAGCAGGTGTTCACAAAATTTGAGAAGATGGGGTTCAACTATGGTGATGCTTTCCAGTTGATAGACAGAGCAGCGTTTAATGAAAAGGGAGCTATTGCATCGATTACGCTACCTAGTCAGGTTAGTGAATTTATAGTTCACCCCGCTTTAACTGACGCGTTGTTGCAGCTTATGCTTATTGCCGCAGATCGACGTCAGCAAACCTACTTGCCTACTAAAATTGGCCAATTAACTTTTGATAGACATTTTACCAGAGGCCTTACTGAATCCCTAACCGCTCAATGTGTACTTCATAGCAATAACGACAATGAAGCTTCGGGTGACGTTCATTTGTTTAACAATCGAGGTGAGTGCCTACTTTCATTGACAGGTGTGCAGCTTAAGCCGTTAACGGGCGATATTAATGAAGATGAGTCGACTTGGTTAACTCAAATCGACTGGCAGCGCTACGATTCTCCTTTGACGGATTTGAATAGTAATAAACGATGGTTGGTCGTTGCAGATGGAACGGATTTGACGGCTCAGGTAATTGTCGCGTTGGAGGCTCAAGGTCAGCAATGCCAGCCTGTTGAATTTAATCAGATGTTAGATGCGGTCGAGACAAATACTCTAGGTAGTCTATTAGAACAATTTGGTGGCTATGATCAGTTAGTCTGGTTGCCAAGTATGCATTTTGATGCTTCCTCAATGAGTAAAAGAAGTTTGGAAAAGACTCATCAATTTGGCGTTTATGCATTTCTAGAGGTCATAAAAGAAGTTGAACGCTTCGGCAGGAAGGTGACCATTTGGCCCGTTAGTCGTGGTGCACATCAAATTATTCCAGACGAACCGATGTCACTTTCTGCAGCTCATTTAATAGGCTTTTCTCGAGTAATGGCTTATCAGGAGAGACCTAATAGCTGGCAAAGCCTTATTGACCTACCATTACAAGTAACTTCAGATGATGTAAAAGCATTTGTTGGGACATTGTTGTCCTCATTGTCTGGTAAGCCTGAAGTTGGTATTAGACATGGAGCGCGCTATGTTGCAAAGCTTGTGTCACATAAACAAAGTGTTAACCCGCTTCCTGTACGCTGGAATGCCGATGAAAGCGTGATGTTGACGGGGGGACTTGGTGACCTTGCCATATTGCAAGTGCATCAATTGGTTGATGCAGGTGCCCGTCATTTTATATTGCAAATTAGGCAGCCTCTCCCTCCAGAAGAAGAGTGGCACCGTCTAGAAAGTAGCAGTAAGAGTGCAAATCAAGTACTTAAATTAGCCTCACTAAAGCGTCTTGGAGTAAGTGTCACACTAACTAGCGTGGATATTACTGATGAGCATGCGCTGAAGGCGTTTATTGAGCAATACCAGCAGGAACATCCCCCCATTAAACATTTGTACCACTGCGCTGGTGTTGTGAAAGACAAATTGGTCGGTGAACTAGAAACTAAGGATTTTGAGTCTATATATCAAGCGAAGGTTTATGGTAGCTGGGCACTGAATCAAGCTTTTGGTGATCAACTAGAAACCTTCGTTTTTTATTCTTCCTATGCTTCTGTATACGGAGCGATCGGACAATCTAACTATGCGTCGGCGAACAGCTTCATGGATGGACTTGCACAATGGCGTAGACAATGTGGTCGGGCCGCTCTGAGTATCAATTTCGGGCCATGGAGCGGTCTTGGTATGGCTGAGAACCTAAACCTAGATGACTTCTTTTCACAAAACGGAATGAAACCGATAACGGTGGACAGCGGTAAACGTTTGGCGCATTACTTGTTTCGCTTTGATGCACCTCAAGTTGTTGTTGCTCCAACAGACTGGAGTAAGTCGGCGGTGCTTTTCCCTAACGGAGTCCCCGCACTTGTGGCTGACCTTGTTCCTGAAGACAAGCAAACTGATGACGAGCCACAATTTGATTTGAAAGAAGGGATATTGAGAGCCCAAGGTGAGGAGCGTGTGAAGTTGGTTAGTCAGCTTTTAGTCGAGCAACTAGCGCAGACAACTAAGTTAGATGCCAACGACTTAGATGCTTCAGTCGGTATTTTGGATTTGGGACTGGATTCTTTGCTGAGCACCTCCTTTAAAAATCGAATTGAGTCAGAGCTCCCTGTTACTGTGTCCTTACTCGACTTGTTAAAAGGACCTTCTGTCAACGAGCTAGCTGAGAAAGTAGCTGTCACTCTTGATGATTAGTGACATATCGCTCGTAACTTAAGCATATGCTTAGGTTACGAGCCTTATATAAGGAAATATCTATGAAGAAAATATTTGTCGTTGGTGATTTGTTCGAACGCTTTGCACTCAATAGTGACGTGATGACATTGACGAATTTTATTCAGTCCCATAAAAAGAATCAGCTTATTCGAGAGAATAGTTACTGGGTTGGTCAGGGAGTAAACCAGGATGATCTGTTCAATTTAAGTCAATCGTATCCAGAGTTATTTGAGCTGCTGCAGGGTACGTCGTATATAGAGAAAGACAAGAGTTTAGTACACAAGCAGAAAGCCGAAAATTGTCATCTTGGTATGGTGGAGCAATTAAGCGAGCAACGTTACCGCATCCCTGTGTTGATTGATCAACATTGCGCTGAGCTTTCAGATCATATTACTGGCGAGCACATTAACGGAACTATTTTGATGGAGGCAGTTCGTCAGGCTTGTATTGCCGTGACTGAGAAATACTTTATTAAAGACCAGCAAGCGGTGTATTTCATACTTAAAGAAATGAAGTGTGAGTACACGAGTTTCCTATTCCCTCTCCCGATTACGATGGATTATCAGATTACTCAGAGTGAGATAAAAAGTGCCCATCAGACAGAGTTTGAAGTTGTCGCCCAGCTCTATCATGTCTCAAGCCAACCAGCTTGTAAGATAAATGCAAAGTTTTCGACGTACGAAAAAAACATGATGTCACAGCTAGAAAAGGGTATGGCGCAAGCCAGTCCAGAATTGTTCATTGATTAATTAAGGATGATACGTATGAGTAAAAATTATGTAGTTTTTTCAGATGTTGATGAAACGATTATTAAATTCAAAAGTATGTTGAAGTTTATGGATTACTTTTTGTTTGAAAGTGAGTATTCCTCAAAACCCGCAGCAGAAAAAAAACGAGAAGAATATATAGAGATTAAACGTTTAGTAAAAACACATGAGCATACTCGCGAAGTGCTTAATCGGCGCTTCTATGCCATGTTTTCTGGTATTAGGCAAGCCGAGCTTCAGGACGCTGCAAAAATTTGGTTGGAAGATATATTTGAGCGAGGAGACTTATTTATTGAAAAAACTCTGTCGGAGCAAAAACAGCATAAAGATCAAGGCGCTGAAATCGTGCTGGTTTCTGGATCTTTCAAAGATATTCTGGGCCCGATCATGAAATATATGCACGCTGATTATCTGTTGTGTTCGGATCTTCAAGTCAAAGATGGCGTGTATACGGGTACTTTATTGCAGCAGGTCATTGGCGAAGGTAAATGGCAAGTTATTAGTAAGCATATCGAAGGGAAAGGAATTAATCTTGAGGACTGTTTTGCATACGGAGATCACGAATCAGATCTGTGCTTTATGGAGAAAGTGGGTAATCCTGTTGTTGTTGGTAAATCCGAGTCTATGCAGAAGTTAGCTCATGAACGTAATTGGAAATTGATTCCTGCGTAGTAATTAAGGAGTGGTGATATGAAAATAAACGGACAATATCAGGCGGTCATTGTAGATGATGTATTCACGATGGACCTTACTACTCAGGGCCCGTTTTATCCCCCGAGCGAACTTATGGATAATGACGGCAACTTTGTTGTAATTGGTAAAATCATTGGGGGAGATGGCTCGATTCGATGGGGAGCTGCAACGGTTAGTTCAGATTCGGAAGTGCCTCCATTTGGGCAGGTGGCACCCTATAAAATTGTGAAACACTTAACTCTAGAAGAAGTAAAACAGTCTCAAACTGTATTACATACATTGCCTTTACCACTACCTTGTAACAACTATCCAATGGTCTTTGCACCAGAACAAGTTCCAAATGCGCCAGATATTAAACGACCGTCTTTACCTCTTCATTTAGCACATATTCCTGATATTAGACCTGAAGATGGCCGCAAGGTGACTGCCCCTATTACACTACAACAGTGGTGTCAGGCTCATGGCACTATGCGAGTTCGTATTCCTGAGAGTCAAACAGAGGCGCGCTTTGATTTTGACTTTAGTGGCATGATTCCAAATAGCCTTTATACGGTAATGGCATTACGTACTCATAATATTAATCCAGACAATCCCACACGTCCTGGTGTTCTGGGTGTTCCAAATGTGTTTATCAGTGATGAAGAAGGGAATGCTAAGTATTGTGCGACCATGCCTAACCCGTTTCCTAAAGGCGACGGTGCTGACAGGATTATTGATGTCATTGTTCTTTGGATCAGTTCTCAAATGAGCTTTGGTGGTGCGATAGGTCATTTTGGATTGGGTGGCGATATTCATGCTCAACTTAAATTTAAGCAATCGCCATTCTCTGAGTATACAACCAAAACCTCAGCAGACGAGGCATAAGAATGGCTAATCTTAACCGTATTTTTACGCCTTTTTTTGCATGCAGTGGAATTTTGCTGGCTCTTGGTTCGATCGTCATGGTTCAGCCGATATTTGCCGAAGTTGGATTGAGTTTAGGAGTACCCAGTACGGATGTACGTGTGTCATTTAGTATTGTGAGCCTTAGCTACGCCGTTGCGTTTTTTCTGTTCGGTCCGCTTACTGATCGTCTAAATATAAAATGGCTTGGCGCATTCAGCTCGTTAGCGCTTGCTGTTTCTTGCGCTTTGCTAAGTCAAGGGCAGGATATCTTATTCTTTAATCTCGCTATTTCAGTTGTCGGTATTAGCGCGGCAGGAATCGTCTCGTCCATGTTCCCTTATATGACGAAAATCGCGCAAGAAAAGCAACGTGGAAAATATTTAGGTTACTGTCTAAGTGCGACGGTCACTGGCATCATATTTGGGCGGGCTTATACTGGAGTAGTTGCTGACTATTATGATTGGCAATTAGCTATTCTAACCTATTCAGTTCTCTGCCTTTTTTTATTTGTTGTGATGCTGACGCTTAAGCCCGTTTCTGTTACTCAAAGTCAGCTATCGATGTTAGGGCAGTACTCTCAGTCACTCTCATTGTTAAAAAACACGACTGTTTTATCAAGTTATTTGGCAGGTTTTTCACTCTTTATAGCGTATCTTGGAACGTTAACATTCCTTACCTATCATTTGGTTGAACCGCCATTTTTGTATGCAACCAGTGATATAGGATGGGTGAGTTTTTCGGGTTTTTTAGCTGCCTTTCTAGCACCTATGGCGGGAGGATTTGCGCAAAAATATGGCTTTCAGAAAATGGTCTTGACAGGCGTTTTTCTTGTTTTGTGTGCTTTAGGGGAGCTGTATTTTGCAGAAAATTTTATTGAGTTACTGATTGGGCTGTTGATGCTGTATTCGGGAGTATACATCTGCCAACCAGCTGTCTTTTTTCATATTACTCAATTGATACCTGGCAATAAAGTTGGTGCTGCATCGTCATTTTATCTGCTTTCTTGTCTTGCTGGCGGCAGTTTTGGCAGTTTTATTCTTGGAATGGTTTGGGATCAATGGGGCTGGGCTGGTATTACTCTAGCTAATTGCCTTGCTGTGGTAATTACATTGATACTCACATTACGACGCCAACCGCAACCTAACTTTCAGCCTAAGGAAACATCGATATGATACAGGATATTGAGCTAATCAGCTTTAAGCTATGCCCCTTTGTACAGCGTACTGTAATTATTGCTAAGGAAAAAGGCATTGAGTTAAAGGTGACTTATATTGACCTTGCGAACAAGCCTGACTGGTTTAAGGCCTTGTCTCCACTTGGAAAAGTGCCAGTGTTACGAGTGGGTGATCAAGTGATTTTTGAGTCAAATGTTATTATGGACTACTTTGATGAGGTGACTCCTGGTTTTTTGAGACCATCTAATTCTCTAACAAATGCGGTGAATAAAAGCTGGATGGAGTTTGCAAATGGTCTAGTAATGGACCAGTTTCATTACCTACTCAGCAGCAGCGAGGTCGAGCTTAAGCAGAATCGTCAAAAGTATCGGCAAGGCCTTGAGCGTTTGTCACAGAGTATCGATAAACAGCCTTATTTTAATGGCGATGACTTTTGTTTAGTTGATGCTGCATTTACGCCGTTATTCGAACGGCAGCGTATTTTGACCCAGATTTCGGGTGAAAACCCCATGGAAGGGTTCTCGAATATCCTTCTATGGGGAGAAACGCTTATGGCTAGACCTTCGGTAAAAGCATCATTGGTTGATGATTTCGAGAATCTGTTTATAGGCCGCTTTAGTAGTATGGGCGGTTTGTTATTTAAAGGACCTCAACAGTAAGGAGTAATGAAGAGATGGATAAAATTGCCCTTTTAGGGGGAAAGACGCTGCCCAGAGTAGGACTAGGTTGTATGGGGATGAGTGAGTTTTATGGTGACAATGATCATAAACACAATCTCGACGTTCTTAACCGTTCCGTAGAGTTAGGCTATCGGCACTTCGATACAGCAGATATGTATGGTCAAGGAGCCAATGAACGGCTGATTGGTGAGTTCTTGTCAAATCAATCACGTAAAGATTTGTTTATCGCGTCTAAGTTTGGAATTAGACGTGGGCCAGGCGGTGGTCTGTCCAGAGTGATTGATGGCAGCGCTGCATATGTGAAGGAGGCTTTGTATCGTTCTTTAGAGCGTTTAGGGACGGGTTATATTGATCTCTATTATGTCCATCGTCGTGATCCTAATACTCCTATTGAAGAGACCATTGGAGCGATGGTTGAACTTAAAAAAGAAGGCTTGATTGGCGGTATTGGTTTGTCTGAAGTGTCAGTAGATACGTATCAGACAGCGCATAATGTCCATCCTATCGCTGCAATTCAAACAGAATATTCTCTATTATCTAAAGAGCCTGAAAACGGTATGTTACAGGCATGTAAAGAGAATGGTACTGCATTTGTAGGTTACAGTCCGATGAGCCGAGGCCTATTAACGGGACAACTTAATGCCAGCACGGTTAGCCAAAACGGCGACGCTCGTCAGTTCTTACCCCGTTTTAGTGGTGAAAACCTAGATGCTAACTTAACGTTGGTAGAAGCTCTAACAGAGTTGGCCAAAGATAAGTCATGTTCTCTGGCGCAATTGGCCTTGGCGTGGGTTTTAGCGCAAGAAGAGTTTATTCATATTATCCCAGGAACGCGACGTGAAAAATATCTACTTGATAACTTTAATAGCTTGAATGTTGAATTAACGGCAGCGGAGCTATTATGGCTAAGAGCGCATTTTGACGAAGGGAAAGTAGCAGGCTCCCGCTACCCAGAAGCTGCTATGGCGGGGATTGAAAATTAAATAGTGGTCCATTGATTAAATTCTAATGACCAAATTATAGAAGAAAGGGATATTTTATGAGTGATAAAATCGAAATAACGGCATTTATACAGTCTGTTCCGGGAAAAGCCGCTGAACTCAAGCAAGCTATTATTGAGCTGATTAAAGTGACGGTGGAAGAGCCTGGTTGTGAAGTCTTTAAAATTTTTCAGTGTGCCGACGATCCAGAGCGCTTTGTTCTTTGGGAAGTGTTTAGCGATGCTGAAGCGATGAAGTGGCATATGGAGCAGGAATATACTAAAGAGTATTTTAATCTCGGGCTTGCTCAATCTACCACGGCGACGCGTCATGTAGAGCTTGTCGTATAAGGCTTTCATTGATGTAAAAGACTATTCTGCTGTACAAATTTACGAGCGGAACTCTTCTGACGAGGGTGTAAGAAACTCTTCTATTAAATAGCCCTCGTCTAATTATTCATTATCTTGAGATTTTTATGTATTTTTTACCTTTAAATCAGCCTTCTGAAGCGAAGTTAGCATTAGTTTGCTTTCCTTATGCTGGAGGACACGGACGTATTTTTGCTGACTGGGTAGGAGCGATCGGAACTGATATTGCACTATACGGAGTACAGCTACCCGGGCGCGGTGAGCGATTGCTACAGGCACCAGTGACAGAAATGAAACAACTTGTTAGGAAACTCGTTGTTGCATTTTCTAATATGCCTTCAATGCCTAAAGTGTTTCTAGGACACAGTTTAGGTGGACGTATCGCGTTTGAGCTTATTACTCAGCTTTCTTCGGAACGGAAAGAGTTACCACTGCACTTTATCGCCTCCGGTTGTCGTGCGCCCCACTTACCGCGCCAGAAATACAATATTCATCAGTTGCCGGATGATGAATTTATCGCTATTTTGCGACAAATGGGTGGGACGCCAAAAGCGTTACTAGAAGATGAAGAGTTGTTATCGTTGCTCCTACCCAGTATTAAAGGTGATTTTAAGCTAGCCGAAACGTGTCCTGCGTCAGGAGTGAAAGAGTTACCTGTTCCAATAAGTTTGTTTAATGGTATCGACGACGGTATTGATGTCCGCAGTCAGAGTGAACATTGGCAAAAACACTTTTCGAGTAAAATAGATGAACATTGGTTCGCAGGAGGGCATTTCTTTATACATCATCAGCAAGGCGCTTATCTGACTGAGCTTAGAAGTGTGCTTAAAAAGGTAATGGCTCACTAGAGCGTGTTGATCTTTGTGGTATAAAAAATAATCAGCAAGAGGAGCTGTTATAATGGTTTCGCCAAAAATCAAAGTAACCGCTCCAAATGCCAAGACTAATGCTAACAGATGATAGTTGGACACTGCTATCAAGAATTATGTCCCTAACGGGGCGTGTTTATAACAAACCTGAACATAGAATGACCCTTGAAGGTATTTTGTACAGCATGAGAACAGGCATCCCTTGGCGTGACTTGCCCAAGGAGTTTGGGGTTTGGAACACGATATTTAGGCGCTTCAATGCCTGGTTAAAAAAGGGTTAATGAAGGTTTTTTTTCAGTTTCTTAACCGTTTTAATGACCCTGAATGGCTGTTTATCGACGGAAGTATTGTTAAAACTCATCAAGATGGAGCAAGCGTTAAAGTGCCGTCTGAGTAATCGATAGGAAAACGTCGCGGCGGTAACTCGACCAAAATACAACTCGACCAAAATACATTTAGCGGTAGATAGTGGCGGCCTTCCTGTCTATTTTGAGTTATCTGGCGGCCAAGTGAATGATGTAATTCAGGTACTGTCCCAAAAAGTGTGTCTTTTCTCTCATTTCATTGTTTCACTCTTTATTTAAACAGGTGGCTTTTCTGAAAACGACTAACCGGGTGACGATAAGTCGAACTATTCATATCTATGGCCACTTTGCTTAAAAGCGTTAATACCGACTCGACACTAGGCATCGAATTTCGGATTTTCAACGTCCGTTTGAAGGCTTTATTTAAACGCTCTATCCAGTTCGTTGTATAAATTATATTACGGATATCATATTCAAAACTAAGATACGTTGCATAATAAGATAACCAATCAGCATCCTCTAGCCGCTTTAGATGCGGATAGTAACGCCGCCACTTTATTGAAATGGCTTTGGCTCTTTTTAAGAGAGCATCTTTTGTATCATCTCGATTCTCTAGCTGAAAAATGTCACTGAGATCCGAGACCATTTCTGGACGATGCTGCTTCTTCGTTTTGTTAAGGATAGAACGCTTGAGGTGTAGAATACACTTTTGAATGGGCGCTTTGAAATGCGTCTCAAGCGTGCTGTCTAATCCGGTCAGGTTATCGATAACAAACAAATCTGATTGTTTAAGACCTCTGTTTTTTAAATCAACGCAGATCTCATTCCACACGCTGGCTGATTCTGTCGGTGCATTGTAGATACCAATTACCTCACGTGTCATATCTGGCAACACCGCGAGGGCAATGTAATACGCTTCGCTGGAAACTCGTTCACGCCTCGTTTTTACAAAGGTTGCATCAAGATAAATGATAGGATAATACTCAGCTAATGGACGCTCTCTAAACGCTTGCATGGCTTCTGATAAGCTGGAAGTGATGCGGGATATTTGGCTTTTTGACAGATGTTGTCCGTATATTGTTTCGGTAATGGACTCAATATCACGGGTGGTCAATCCTTTTGCATAAAGCTCAAAGCAAAGCTCATTGAGTGAGTCTGCTTGATCTTTCATGACCTTAAGTAAGGTTGGTTTAAAGCCTCCCAAGCGATCTCTGGGAATTTGCAAAGATAGTGAGTCGCCCACACCATAGCCACTCACAGAACGGTAACCGTTGGCTTTATTACCTTTTGTTGCTGCCTCTAAATAGGCTTACGCTCTGCCTTCATTAGACTGTTCATTGCTATCTCTAGCAACCGGTTTACACCGTCGGGTTGTGATGTGAGTTGATCAACAACGGCTTGTATCTGAGTTTGGTTTAGCTTTAAATGATTCATAGTCTCTCTTTTGTTAAATGGTTTGTTTTTTGGTCGAAACAATGTCATTTAATGAGAGAGAGGCGACTTTTACAGCACCTCGTTAGACACACTTACTGGGACGGTATGATGCGGGATGGTTCTAATATTCACTACGATAGACTTATTCAATTTAGTCTATCGTATTTATGCGACGGTAGAGTCATTGCTTCAGAATGCATGAATTCCCCAGCAGACTTTATGCTATCTAAAAGAATGATCGCCGCGAAGACCAGTGTGCTTTCTCACGTGTTAGCCGATGTAAGCTGTTCTCTGAATGAGTATGCCAAACCCGTTAAACGGATGAGTGAAGCTTGAGCGTATAACGGCTTTGGCTTGTTTATTTTCGATGTTTGGCTATGTTATCTCGACGGTTTTCTTTTCCCTGCGGGCTTTGGTGCACTGCGCCCTGCAGGTGCCCGGCCTTTACCACCGGTTCCTGTTTTACCCTTTGGTGCGGGTTTACCATTGCCTTTGCTGTGCGGCGGTTTAGAGCTTCCTGGTCTTGAACTTCCCGGTTTGGAATTAGACGGTTTTGAACTTCCCGGCTTGCCTTTCCCCGGTGCTGAGGGTCGGCCGCCGCGTCTCGCGCCACCGTTGTTTTTTCCATCGCGCGTGTCAGAGCGACGGTTGCCCGACTCTCTGTTGCCGGAGTGACGATTGCCTTGTGGTTTTGGCTTTCGTGGGTTCTTTGCGGGCGGGTTGGTTGTGTCTGAGTCTTCCGTCAGTTTCACAAGCGTTTGCAGTTCTTTTTGTGTTAGGTCGCGCCAATCTCCAAGAGCAAGCCCTTTGAGCGAGACGTTCATAATGCGGATGCGTTCAAGGCGCGTTACTTCATAGCCAAAATGCTCAGCCATGCGACGGATTTGGCGGTTTAGACCTTGTACCAGCGTGATATTGAATACATAGGTCGACTCTTTCACCACTTTACATTTTTTAGTGACTTGCCCAAGAATCGGAACGCCGCCTGACATGCCGTCGATAAAGGCCTGAGTGATGGGCTTGTTCACGGTAACCAGATATTCTTTTTCATGGTTATTTGCGGCGCGTAGAATCTTATTCACCAGATCGCCATTGTTGGTCAAAAAGATCAGGCCTTGAGAGTCCTTATCGAGGCGGCCGATCGGGAAGATTCGAGCACCGTGTTTGACGAAGCTGACGATATTGGCGGGCTCGCTGGATTCCGTTGTACTGACAATGCCAACGGGTTTGTTTAACGCGATAAAAATCAGGTCTTCGGCTTCTTGCGGTTCGATGATCTGACCGTTGACCTTGACAAGATCACCGGGAGAGACCTGATCGCCCGTTCCGGCGCGTTTACCATTGATGAAGACACTCCCCTGATCGATAAATCGGTCGGCTTCACGCCTTGAACACAAGCCGCTTTCGCTGATGTATTTATTGATCCGAATTGAAGTTTTAAAGTTCATTTAATGGTGTGCCTTCGGGAATGAATAAAAAGTAATGTCGATTGTTTTAGCTGCGATAGCCATTTATTTTGGGTGAAGTCGCTATGTGTTCTAGGCGCAGTCGCTAGCCTTTAAACCCTTTACCAACAAGGTAGACTTCACGCGAACGAGCGCGAGACGAATCTGGCTTGCGAACCACAACCGTTTGGAAGTGTTTACGTACCTCTTTAACGAACGCGTCGTAGCCTTCGCCATGGAACACCTTTACAGCAAAACTGCCTTTGGGTTTTAACACCTGCGTTGCCATGTCCAGTGCGAGCTCAACCAAATAGATTGAAGACGCTTGATCCGACGAAGCAATACCGCTCAAATTAGGTGCCATATCAGAGACTACGACATCAACAGGTGCGCCGTTAACGGCCACCATGATCTCATCAAACACACTTTGTTCAGTAAAGTCACCTTGAATAAACTCAACGCCTGCGAGCGAGTCCATCGGTAAAATATCCGACGCGATCACCTTGCCCTTGTTGCCAACGAGCTTCGATGCGATTTGCGACCAACCGCCAGGTGCAGACCCCAAATCCATCACCAAATTTCCGGGCTTGATCAACTTATCCTTATCGTTTAATTCTAATAACTTATAGCTCGCTCGGGAACGGTAGCCATCAACCTGAGCTTGTTTAACGTAAGGGTCGTTGACATGTTCATCTAGCCAACGGTTGCTGCTTTTGGATCGCGCCATGAGAGTGCCGTATTACTTTCGTTGTGAATTAAGGTGCTCATTGTACCTCAATTAGAGTGAAATGTGGGTAGGGTGTTAGAGAGTCTGTCCCCTTGTCTTTTGGTGTTCTGCGCCTTGATAAGAACACTGACTTACGGCCAATGGGTAGGTATAATGCAGCCTCCAAAACTATTGCTCCCTTATATATTATGAAACTAGACAACGTCAAAAAGCTGCATCAAAAAAAGTACCGTCAGGAGCTGGGACACTGTCTAGTAGAAGGAGAGCATTTGGTACTTGAGCTGGAAAAAGCAGCTCAAAATAACCCTGCCTTGAACGCATCCAAGCTCTACGTCACGCCAGCCTATCAGGATTGGTCGACTCGTTTTGAAAAACAAGATGTCACAGAGCGTCAAATGGCGACCATTGCAGGCACAAAAACACCGCAAGGTATTCTTGCTGTTGTCCCCATGGCAGCGATTCAACCTGAGCAAAACAATACGTTGGCCGCAGTTTATCTGCATGAGATACAAGACCCAGGTAATCTGGGGACCATTCTTCGATCACTAGCTTGGTTTGGTGGTGTTCGCTGTCTACTCAGCCCTGGCAGTGTGGACCCGTTTAACCCGAAAGTGATTCGCTCTAGCATGGGAGCCGTGTTTCACGTGCCAATGGAGTTAGACGTGTCCATCGATACGTTACCTGAGCGTTTCGCTAAGATCGGCTGTCTTGACATGGACGGTGAACCATTAAGCTCACCAGAATTCAAAGCCTGCGATTGCTATATTTTTGGTAACGAAGCGCGTGGCGTCCCTAGAGATAAGCTTGAAGCGCTGAATGCCAAACCATTTACCATTCCGGGTGTTGGCTTGATTGAGTCTTTGAACCTTGCGACCGCTGTAAACCTTAGTATTTACGAACGTCAGCGTTAACTGAATACACATTTAATTTTTATCTTTAAGTCAGGTCGGAGCTTAGGAAATAGATTCGCTATTTTCTAAGCTAGCAGGCTATTATAGGGTATTTACAATATCTAAACACGGATGGTCAGAATGTGTAAGAAAATAGAATAACGTTAATTTACTCTGTTGTAGAAAAGGCTGATTGTTCGTGGTATTGATCTCATTACGCCGACTCATAGTAATTCCTTTTATCGTATTGATGCTGTTTGCTGGTGGCATCATGTACTATTTCTCTACTGTCACCGTTTCGAATGTCGCCGATGGCGTTGGCTTACATTACATCAAAGAAGTTGAAAACAGAGTCTACGATCGCGTTGTCGACTTCATCGCACCGTTAAACGATATTGTCGAGATAAACCGTAAGGCGTTTTCGTTTCGACCTAATCAGCTCAATGATCTATCAAACGTTGCAGGCCGCTTTTATGAGCAGGCGGTTCCCTACACCTACATGAGCTTTATTTCGTTTGCAGCAGAACGTGACGGCAAGTATATAGCGTCCGTGCGCGATCCTTTTGGTCAAACTGATCACCACCTCACATCAAATTACCTTACGAAGCCTTTCTCTCTTGAAGGTTTTGAATATGATCCGCGCCAATATTTTGGCGAAAAAATCACAAGTGCGCCTCCTTACGATGGTTATGATCCGAGAAAACGTCCGTTTTATACCGATGCGGTAAAGCAGGGCGACGCCGTGTGGAGTGACGTTGCGCCTTACTATGGGTATAAAACACTGGGGGTGGGTCTGTCCGCTCCCGTTTATGATCAGCAAGGAAACTTATTGGGCGTGACCGCGACCAGTGTGGCCTTGATAGAGCTCGATAAATTTTTAAAATCCATTGAACTTGGTGACAATTCGTATGCGTTTTTGGCCGAAGAAAATGGTGATTTGATAGCGACCTCGAAAAGCGGCGAACTCTACCGTACCGAAGACGGCGTAACGACGCGTGTTTCGCTAAAGACACATGAAAGCAAAGCCTTTCAAATTGCGAGTAAACAACTTGTGATGGGAGCCCATACACTCGACGTGGACGGGGAACATTATCTATACCATGTTCACGCTATTGCACTGCCACATGGTAAGAAATGGTTAATAGGTGTTCTCATCCCCCAGTCTTACTACTATCGCTTACTCACTGAGTATTCGAATTCCATCCTATTGATTACTTTAGGGTTATTTATTTCCATTGCGTTGATCGGTTCATTGATTGCCCACCATATTGGCAAGCCCATTCGAGCGCTGAACAACGCCGCGAAGGACAGCAAGTTCGAGAGTATTACACGTTTACCTAACCCTTTGAGTCCCATTCGTGAGATCGATTCTCTGAGCCAAGGGCTAAGAGTAATGGCGCACGACCTATCGGACATCATGCAAAACTTAGAAAAGAAAGTCGCGCAAAGAACCTCTGATTTAAAATACGAAAACGAACATCTGCTAGAGCAAAGTAATCAGGATGAACTGACAGGCCTCTATAACAGACGCGGTTTTAACGTGGGATTTGATCGAGCTCTATTGACCGCCCAGCAACAATCGCGGTCCATTGCGTTTGTGATATGCGACATTGATCACTTTAAACGCGTCAACGACTTGTTCGGCCATACAGTGGGAGATCAAGCGCTGCAAGTGGTTGCAGATGTCCTAAAAAGCCAAGTCAGACAGCACGATATCGTTGCCCGATACGGAGGAGAAGAGTTTGCCCTCGTGATGGTTGGCATGTCGCAGGAAGAGATCCTATCGAGGCTAAACAAGGTTCGACAAGCTTTTTTAGAAAGACCTGTTTGTGAAAATCATCACATCACCATGAGCTTTGGCATTGCCTACCGCAACAACAGCGCATCGCACGCCCCACAAACACTAATAACCGAAGCCGATGAAAAGCTGTATCAGGCTAAGAATACCGGACGAGATAAAATTGTGGCTTAGTTTGGGAGGAAATGTTTAACCATGTCAAAACTTTACGTGTGCTACGTTTGTTCAGTAAGCAGAACCTTATGACCTACTACAATTAACACTCTTAGTCGCTTTTGAATATTGGTTTGAAATATGCAACTTTTTTATACTTTAGGTATTAAAGAATTTATTATAGTAAACTTGTGGTTTAAAATAGGCATAATATTCGTACTTTGGGTTTAATAATGTCTTTAAAAATAAACTGGCTGGTTACCCATACCTCTCCTGGTGCTCTTGTGTTACAACAATGGCTGACTGAGAACGGAATAAGCTATTCGTTAGCTCAAAAGTATACAAAGAGTGGCTGGCTTATGAAGTTATCTTCAGGTGTTTATTATCGTCCAAGTGCAAACGGCGACAGCAAGCCAGATTGGACGGAAGCTCTACAAGCAACGGATATACAGCTGCGCCTCCCAGTTCATCTCGCTGGACTAGGTAGCTTGACGCATCAAGGTTTGAGTCATTACCTATCAGTTGGCAAAGAGCAGGTTTGGGTTGGAGTGAAGAGTAAGCAATCATTGCCTAAATGGTTTCGTGAATTCCCTGATCAAAATTGGTTTTATTGTGGCAACCATAAGCTTGAAATTGTTCCTGAAAAGGATCTGAAGGTGATCATGGTTAAGGGGAAAGCACTAAAAGCCAGTTGTCCAGAGCTTGCCGCTTATGAAGTTGTTGACGCAATCGGAAAGCTAATTTCGTTTGAGCATGCCGCAGAGCTTTTCCAAGGGTTGGTAAATCTTAGTCCTAGAAAGGTGCAATCCTTGCTTGAGCGCAGTCGTTCAGTCCAAACCAATAGGGTGTTCTTGTTTCTTTGCCACTTTTATGACCATCAGTGGGTTCAACGCCTCGATGAAACGAAGATAGGATTAGGCTCTGGAAAGCGTCAGGTCGTGGAGAAAGGGCGATTGGATGAACGTTACCAAATAACGGTTCCAGAAAAATTTTTAGCAAAACAAGAAGAACAAAGAAATGGATAGAGAGAGCCCTTACTACAAGCAGCTTTCATTGCTTATTAGAATGTTACCTATCGTCGCAACAGAGTCTGTATTTGCACTAAAAGGCGGTACGGCTATAAACCTGTTTGTGAGGAATTTTCCTCGATTGTCTGTAGATATCGATCTTGCATATCTCCCTCTTGAGCCCAGAATTGAAGCCCTAGAAAATGTAAAAGCAGCGCTTAAAAGGATCGTAGATCTCATCAATGCTCAACCAGATACACGAGCTGTGTTACAGGATCAAAAAGTAGATGAACTTCGTATTGTTGTAACGAGCCTTAATGCAACAATCAAAATTGAAGTGTCTCCGGTAGCAAGAGGTACGCTGCATAAACCGAATAACTTGCCAGTACAAGAGTTAGTCGAAGAAGAATATGGCTATGCGGAAATTTCGGTGGTTAGCCTGCCTGACCTTTATGGTGGAAAGCTATGTGCTGCAATGGACCGCCAACATCCACGCGACTTATTCGATGTTCGTACGTTACTTCTAGAGGAGGGCATTTCTCGAGATATTTTTATTGGGTTTATAACGTATGCGTTAAGCCATCCAAGACCTATCAATGAAGTTATGGCGCCAAACTGGCAACCACTTGATGAGACATTTAAAGCGGAGTTTGACGGAATGACTTTTGAGCCAGTAAACCTAGAGGATTTACTTTCTGTAAGATCTAAAATGGTAAACGAGCTCAAAAAACACTTTACCAAAGAAGATCGTGCGTTTTTATTGTCCTTCAAGCAAGGAAATCCCGATTGGACGTTGTTTGATTACCCTGATGTAGCAAACCTCCCCGCTATACGCTGGAAACTGCAAAACCTAGACAAGTTAGCTAAGAATCAAGCAAAGCATAAAGAGCAACTTACGAAATTAGAAGCCGTGCTTGATGAATGGCTTGAATGAGCGCCTTATTCGTACTTTGTGAATTCCTACGTTGTTTTATGTAGCACAAACATATGGTAGCCAAACTCGCCTAAGTAACGTTCGTAAATCTCAATCTCGCGTTCTAAATCAGCGATGGCTGCTGAATTCGGCATGCTGGCTTTAACATCGGCAACGCGTGCTTTTAGAGGTTGGTAATAGTCAAACCAAGCTCGTTCACTGAGAGTGAAATGATCAATCACGTCAAAGCCAGCTTGCTGCATTTGCGTTAAGCGTGTCGATACGGTTTGCATATCGGCGTATTCGTTCTTCCAGAACGCGATTGAATCGCTGCTTGGGTTATCGGTTAACCAGACTAAATCACTGATCACCATGCAGCCGTGTTCTTTAAGTAACGGTCGCCACTGCGTTAACGCTTGTTCGACTCCCATAACGTAAGCAGAACCTTCCGACCAAACACAATCAAAGCTTGAAGGAGAAAACGGCAGCTCCGTCATACTGGCGCAGAAAAGAGAAACGCGTGCATCTAATGCTTGCTCAGCAAGGCGTTCACCAAGAGTATCGAGAGCGCTTGGCTCGTTATCCACAGCGATGATCTGCGCCTTTGTATGTTGTGCTAACAGGCGGGTAGAAAACCCTTTACCGCAGCCAATATCAATGATGTTTGTAGGCGTGATGGGCAGCATTGATAATGCTTTTAACGAGTCGGCATCGGTGCTTGGCCCCCAACGCTCCAACGTTTGGAACACCGTCATAAAGTCAGCCATGTATTCATCATGCTCATTCATATCGTTCGATAACCTTCTTAGATGCTGGGCTTGTTGTTAATTGAAACGTTAGGGTTATAACGTCAAGTAGAATGAGTATAGCAGGGTGATAAACGATGACGTTATAGACGGGTTGAAGTCTTGATGAAGAACCGCTGTGAAAGTAGGTTGGCTTACGGATGATTTAGAGAATAGATGCGATAGATAAGGTCTACAGATTGTGACCTATAAAGTCACTTTGTGCAGACCTCTAACCGCTGGTTTTTCCTGTTCAGTAAAGCGCATGGATGAGTACTCAACTTGCACTTCACACTTTTACGCGCATAAAAGTGCGAAGTCTTACATTTTTATGCGCATAAAAGTGTGATGAAAATCTAATCGAGTATAAAACTGCCCTCCAATAGCTCTATTTCTTCTTTGCGGATACCTGTTTGTTGGGCAAGGCCTTCCCATTTAGAAATGACCTTTAACAATCTTTGGTGGATAGCCTTGGCTTTACTCGTTATTTTTTATTCAGCAATTGGATGTCTTGCAGCTTTCTTCCCAGCTCGTCATCAAATGCAACTTTGGTTAGGTCGTCCAATAGGCCGAGGGGAGCTAATACGTTGACATAGTGACCAAGCGAAACGGAAGGGTCGCCCTTTAAAATTTTTCGACATGGTTTATCAGGCTAAAGTTTATACATATGCAAAGTGACATGTATAAAAAAACCGTTTTTCTATACATGTTAATTTCTAACGAAATGTAACAGACCAGTGAGGACTGTTTTGAAAAAGAACAGCATGAACCCAGCCATTCAGCGAGGTATGAGCTGAGGCAACAGTGTAAAGCTTGGCGGCTACTTTGGTTTTTATCCTGAAATGAATGAACGCGTTACCCAAAGAGTCATCATTTGAGACTGCATTGGCTACTCCATTTTCTGAACAAAATCTTCCCACAGGATTTGCTTAGTCTGACCAGAAGGTAATCAAAAAAGCGAGATAAATTTGCTTAGAGTACAGACACGCAGATAGAGCTACTTTCTAAACTGGAAGCTGTGTTCGATGGGGGCTTGAATAAGTTTAAAAACTTAGGCTGGCACCTAATAGGCTTTCACCACGAGATCGCATAAAAATGCTGAAACTTATGTTATATATTGTGTGATGATAGAACAAACTAAGGTAACAGTTGATGCCGCTATTTTGTATAGAAATAGTGTGCGACACTACCGAAGCCTGCACGCGGAGAAACACCTCTTTCCAAAAGGGCGTCAGCGAGTTGAAATTAACGTAAAAACGGGTATTTGTTTGCTTAATGACCATAAGCATATAGGAACACGATTGGTGTTCATAAAAGTAATTTGGGTTAGTTTGCTCTAGAATCTTAGGTTAAAGTTTTTATTCGTAACGGTCGACATTCTCAGCTAAAGCGATAATATATACATATTGAAGATAATATTTATTTTTAGGGTTAATTTAGTGAATGCTAAACCAAAAATTGTGGATTTGTTTTGTGGCTGTGGAGGGTTCGGCTTAGGTGCAGAGCTAGCTGGTTTTCAGACAGTTGCGGCGGTAGATATTGATGAAACGTTGCAATCTGCCTACAGATTAAACTTTCCTGAAACGAATGTGTTGACAGCTGATCTGGCTAAGACAGGTAGAAAATTTTGGTCTGAACATCTTAATGGACTTCAAGTTGATGGTGTCATCGGTGGTCCTCCATGCCAAGGTTATAGTCGAATGGGTACTTCTGATGTAGATGACCCGAGGCGGACGTTACTTGGCCACTTCTTCCGAAATGTAAACATAATCAAGCCTAAATTTTTTATTATGGAGAATGTCGAAGGTTTGCTAGATGAAAAGAATAGGTCTGAATTAGATTTAGCGCTTCAAATATTACATAAAAAATACACGATCTTGCCCCCTGTTGTATTGGATGCGTCAGACTGTGGAGCACCAACAAAACGCCGTAGAGTAATAGTTATCGGGTATAATAAAAAGCTAATGCCACCAATCGATATGGACAGTATAAACCGTGTTGTTATACCTAAAGTGACTGTTCAGGAAGCTATCAGTGATCTCGCATCCCCTGTACCGCAGAATAAAGATCCTGGAGACTTTGGATGGGGTAACTATATTTCATCCAACGGGTTATCTAGTTACGCAAAACGTATGAGAACTAAACCGACTGACGGGCTGGGTTGGAAAGTAGCAAAAGAGCATTTGTCAAACGGATTAATAAGTGGCTTTTTTGATACAGCCCACGCTGCAAGTGTTATGAAGAGATATGGCGAGACACCGCAAGGCTCTATAGATAAGATAAGTAGGGCTAAACGATTGGAGTGGAGGGGGTTTTGCCCTACGCTACGAGCGGGAACCGGCAGTGATAAAGGGAGTCACCAAGCTGTTAGGCCGATTCACCCCTCAGCACCACGAGTTATTACCGTTAGAGAAGCTGCAAGATTACAAGGCTTCCCTGACTGGTTTGTTTTTAATCCAACGAAGTGGCATAGTTTTAGAATGATAGGAAATAGTGTTTCGCCACTGATGTCTTATCATTTATTAAAAGGAATATACGATAGCTGCATACAAGAAAGAGGCGAACTTGCAGCTTAGTTTTAGGAGGTAACTAAAGTGTCTCAATTACCACAAGCAAACTTTACACCCACGAAGCGCTTCTTTGTAGATATGCTGACACGAGATATTGATCTTGAGGACGCAATCTTGGATCTGTTAGATAACTGCCTAGATGGAGTTACTCGATCCCAGAATAAAGACCCCGACGAAATTGATTATACTGGGTATTGGGTAAACATTAGGTTTGATAAAAGTTCGTTTTCCATTGCAGACAACTGTGGTGGTATTCCCATCGAAAGTGCTGCCTACGCATTTCGAATGGGTAGACCTAAAGATGCCCCGCAGGATAATCTAGCTACTGTTGGTGTATATGGAATTGGTATGAAACGTTCTATTTTTAAAATAGGTAGATACTGCAAAATATCAACATCGCATATTAATTCAGATTCATTTTCAATAGAAATTGATGAAGATTGGTTAAATAGCGACCATGACTGGGAGATTCCTATCCAGCCTTCGTTAGTCAGTGAAATTGAGCATGGAACAAAAATAGAAATAACTAAAGTGCAAAAGGATATTGCTAACCAATTCAAACAGAACTCCTTTCAATCAACATTAATAAATAAAATAGTTTTTGCATATAGTTACATTATTGACAAAGGTTTTACCGTTAAAGTAAATGATGAACTTATAAACCCTATGCCGGTGAGCATGCGCTATGAAAGAGTTGACACTCAAGGTAAGGCTATTCAGCCTTATATATTCAAGGGGGAGTTTGATGGTGTTGATGTGAAACTCATAGTTGGTTTTTATTCACCTCTCCCAAGCGAAAATGAAGAGGAAAACGATAAGCAGCAAGCAAGACATAATACCAGAGATGCTGGCTGGACTATTGTTTGCAATGATCGAATTGTAGTCTTCAAAGACAAGACTGAACTTACTGGTTGGGGTTCTGACTATGCAAGGTACCACACTCAGTTTATTGCAATCAGTGGTATTGTTTACTTTAAGTCCAAGTCTCCAGAGAAACTTCCGATTACTACAACCAAACGAGGAGTGGATATATCATCACCACTTTTTTTGAAAGTGCGAAAGCATATGGTTGAGGGCACAAAGCTGTTTATTGACTACACCAATAAATGGAAAGGGCAAGAGTTGATTAGTGAGAGTAACAGTAGACTAAATAAGTCAGAGATTGCATCACCATTAAAGGTTATTGAAGAGTTTTCTGCTGTTCCTGACAAGTGGACAAAAGTAAGAAATAGAGTCTCTGAATCCAAATTTAAACCAACACTGCCAGTGCCGAAAAATATAGAGTCCAACAAGCGTATAAGTTTCCAAAAACCACTAGAAAAAGTGGAGGTTGTTTGTGAGTACCTAAATTTAGAATCAGACGCGACGCCAAATCAAATAGGTGAATCATGCTTTGATTTCGTTTATACGGAGGCAACCAAATGAGTGGAGGTAGCGTCCCGTATCATTTGAGGACAAATAAAGCTATTGAGCGAAGAATATTTTTTGACCTACTGGGCAATCTAGCCTTAGGAAGAGATCTAAAAAACTACAAGTATATTAGTCTTGGTGGCCCAATGCTTGCTGATCATCAGGCGTTACATCATGAACTTGGATTAACTAAATTAGTTTCAATTGAGAGAGATTCTGCGGTTCTCACACGTCAAGACTTTAATAAACCTTACTCATGTATTGAATGTTGGGAAGGGGCTACTAGCGACTATATTAATAACTTCAACGAAGACGATCCTGTTATCGTATGGCTAGACTATACCGATACAAAGTGGGGAGCACAGATAAATGATTGTGTAGCTTTGATTGAAAACTTGAAAGAGTACGATATCTTTAAGGTTACATTCAATGCCAACCCAGATAGCCTCAAAGAGAACCCATCAGGAAATGAGTTACAAACATTTCAAAGTAAAGCTAACTGTACCCAGCTTAGTGCTAACCTGACCGCCAATGATGTAATAGGGATGGATAGGTTTGCTTTAACCATATCTGAAATGTTTAAGAGGGCAACTGAAGATGCTTTAGGGTTAGATGGTTTGGAGTATGTGCCGTTGACACAGTTCCGATACATTGATAATCGACACCAGATGTTAACTATCACTGGCATAATTCTTCCTGAAGAAGATGATATTTCACTGAGTAAGCTACTAATTGATTCCCATTTAGAAAGCTGGCCATATATGGCTCAATCGTGGGAGAAAGTTCAAGAAATTAATGTTCCAGATATTACTCAGAAAGAAAGAGCAGAAATTAATAGGTATTTACCATGTCAAGGTCAAGATTTCGATCTGGACGTATTACCCTTTAAGCTAGATAGAAATGCACGAAAGGCGAAAGCAAAAATTGAAAATTATATAAAGTACTATCGTTTTATTCCTAACTTCCAAAGAGTTATAGGCTAGTTAAAATGGATAAACCGCGACAGAACAAAATTAAGCTTATCGTCACTCAGCCGAGCGACGATAAGCTTTGCGGTCTTTTAGTTTAGTAGACCATACCAATAACAGCTTGAGTAGTTTTATTCGACAACGATTGCCATGGGAGCCTGCGAATAAGTTGGCAACATGAGACAATCTCACCGACTTAAGCCGACCAAAATTCCTAATCAACCATGAACCAACTCTTCTTCGCAGATACCGAATTCACCAGTAAACGCCGTAAAACCCGCAAAGAGCTTTTTCTGGGTCGTATGAATAAGCTGATCCCATGGTAAAAACTCGAAGCTCAAATAGAGCCCTTTTAACCGAAAGCAGGTAATGGGTGACATCCTTACCCGCTTGCGACCATGTTACGCATTCACTTTATGCAAAACGGGTACAACATGAGTGATCCCGCGATGGAGGATGTTCTGTATAAGATAACCTCTATACGTTTATTTGCAGGCTTGTCTTTAGAGGGAGCCATTCCTGATCACACAACCATCATGAATTTGCTTGAGAAGCATAAGCTTGGCCGTAAGCTCTTTAAAGAAGTGAATAAATGGTTGCCTGACTCAGGAATCCACTTCAAGGAAGGAACCATCGTTGACGCGACGATTATTGAAGCTGCGAGCTCAACCAAAAATAAATCGAATGCGCGTGATCCTGAAATACATCAAACCAAAAAGGGAAATCAATGGTTCTTTGGATTAAAAGCACATATTGGTGTCGATGCAAAACGCGGCTTAGTGCATAGCTTTACTACTACACCCGCCAATGATCATGATCTAAACCAAATCCATGATATCATACATGGCGACGAGTCATTTGTGTCAGCCGACTCAGGCTACCGTGGTGTAGAAAAACGAGAGGAAACTAAAGGAAAGAAGCTGGATTAGTTGATTGCTGAAATGCCCTGTAAGATACGAGCTTGGAAGAAACGTCCTCGTATAAATAAGAACCCCATCCGAACAAAGTATTTAAAGGCCAGTATCAGAGCCAAAGTCGAGTATCCGTTTAGAATACTAAAATGCCAGTTTGGCTTCCGAAAAGTCATCTACAAAGGCTTGTCGAAGAATGACAACAAGCTTGCCGTCTTATTTGCGCTTGGAAACTTACTGCGAGTCGACCAAATGATACGATCTGCACGGGGTTAGTCCGTCTAGCGTCCCAAAAAATGGGAGTAACAATCTCAAAATGGCGTTAAAAGCGCTCGAAATTTATGTTTATAGAGCGGAAATACAAAACTTCAACGCTGAGCGACTAATAGACTGAGTTATTCGCAGGTTCCCATGGCGTTCATGACGAGCGGTTGCAAATTCGCTTATTATCGCGCCTTGATCATCTAAACGATAAACGCTGATCACACTACCACGATAGTAAGCAACAGCCAAGCACTTACCATTTGGGCTAACCTCAATATGCACGCCGCCATTTGACTGTCCGCCAAGGCGGCTTTGCAGTGTTAAATTGCCGGTTTCATCGAATTGATAAGAACTTACACTGTTATCAGTACTAGACCGATTAGTAGAATGAATAACGTTTAAAGTTGGCTGCTTAGCGATATAGGCTTAGTAAATGTCATTTACAACTTGGCGAGCAGGGGATGTTTTGCCTGTCACTTCATCTAGCTGGCTGGTATAAATTCCATCGGCACCAGCGGCAACCCAAACATTCTTAGTGTCTGCGAAAACCACCTGTGTACACAGTAGTAATGCTGGAAAAATACATTTCAATGAAAAAAACCTTGTCCCTAACAACATATATAATCCTTAGATTAGTAGGTGTGTTGCGGTTTTCACTATGGATGTTCGACGCTAAAAGCTCGGAAAGTAATCCTGCTTTTCTTTCTTAGTTCAAATGTATCGTGGTCACGTGGCTGTACGTCGTGTTTGTATCAAATAAAACGGGCCACGCTAATAAAACAAATAAAACGGGCCAGAGTAAATTAAGCCCTGCATACCTCTGAGCCTTAATAGAGGTGTTACTTTGTTGTGGCAAAATTTTTTAGCGTATCCAAGGCTAACCGTTTCTTTGTTGTAACCCTAGGTATCTTATTCCAGCAATAAAGCCTGTGAAGTTGCCAAGTTTATTTGCTACCACATGCTTTGCGATATCTAAGTCTAGTGTTTGGTAATTGTGAATTGCGGTGTTTCGTACGTTAATACGCTTTACAGTATTTTGAGTAGCGGCGTATTTATGAACAATAGCCTTTCTATTGATGGATACAGTAGTGGCCATTTTTTGTTTATTACCACTATGATGGATATAACTGTATCCACTGAGTCATTGCAGATGAATTTTACCTTACTTGATGATACTGATGTGACCCAAGCCTATGCGGCTTATTTGCGAGAGTTACGCCAACGCGCAAAACTGTCACGAGCGGCATTGGCAGAGCGAAGCTGCGTGTCTGCGGCCACCATTAAGAAATTCGAGCTGACAGGGCAAATTTCATTTCGCCAATTGCTGTTGCTTTGGCAGACTCTCGACTCATTGGATAGGCTTTATCAGCTTACACAACCTACCAAAGAGCGCGTTGCTACACCCACTAGCATTGATGAGGTCCTAAAAGATGAGTTTTAAGCCCATTCAGAAGCTCACTGTAACTCGTACGTTAAGCTCAGGTGATCAGATAGCTGTAGGGGTTTTGGCTCAGAATCGGCAAGGTGTTTTTTTTTCAGTATGCGGACAGCTATTTGAATGTTTTGAGCATTCGATATAAAAGTGCTAATGCTTCAATGGAAAATATGTGGATAGCATCGCTACCCACACCTTAGTCGAAATCACTCAATATTCTGAATCTGTTCTCTCATCTGCTCAATCAACACCTTCAATTCCACCGCGCTCTGCGTTGTTTCCACCACGATAGATTTAGAAGAAAGCGTATTCGCTTCGCGGTTGAGTTCTTGCATTAGGAAGTCCAAACGGCGGCCGATGGGGCCTTTTTGCTTAAGCTGGCGGCGGACTTCTTTGGTATGAGTCACGAGGCGATCAAGCTCTTCGGCCACGTCGGCTTTTTGTGCTAGTAGGACGATTTCAGCTTCGACGCGCATTGGGTCAAGCTCGGCTTTGGCGGCTTCTAGTTTATCCAACAGGTTTTGCTTTTGCGTGGCGATGATGGTCGGCAGTTTTTCTTTTATGTCTGCAACGATGTCGTCGATGCTGTTTAAGCGTTGTTCTATGATCTCGACCAGTTGCTCGCCTTCGCGCAGGCGCATTTGGATCAGTTCATCCACGGCGGTGTTGAACAACTCAATAACGGCTTTTTTCATGGTGTCGGCGTCGTTGCTGCTGTCGCTTAAGATGCCGGGCCATTGAAGAATTTGCAGTGGAGACGGCGTACGAATACCGTCAAACCAGGTGCCGAGCTCGTTTACCGCATTGGCGAGGGCTTGTGCGTTGTCTGGGTTAATCGTCAGGCTGGTCGCGGCTTTGTCGACGGGTTGGAAGCGCAGTTGGCATTCCACTTTGCCTCGGTTTAGTTTTTTACGTAGTACGTCGCGGAAGCTGAATTCTAACTCACGGAAGCTTTCATGTAGGCGAAAATGTGGTTCAAGATAACGTTGGTTGACCGAACGCACCTCCCAACTAATCGTGCCCCATTCGTATACGGCTTCTTGGCGTGAGAAAGCGGTCATGCTTGCGGTCATACGTATCACCTAATTGCAGTTTATTGAAAGGCCGTTAGTGTACCGCAAATGATCTGGATAGGTGAGGCGATTAAGTGTGAAATTTCGGGAAGTAAAATGACTTTTGGTTGGTTATAATGGCGTTTCCATTGATTTATTAAGTAGAGAGACAAGTATGCGTCCAAGTGGCAGAGCAGCAGATCAATTGCGCCCAATGAAGTTCACTCGTAATTTCACCAAACACGCGGAAGGTTCCGTGCTGATTGAGTGCGGTGACACCAAGGTCATCTGTACCGCGACGGTTGTGTCAGGCGTTCCTCGTTTTTTGAAAGGTAAGGGACAAGGCTGGATTACCGCTGAATATGGCATGTTGCCTCGATCTACTCACAGCCGTATGGATCGTGAAGCCGCACGCGGTAAGCAAGGTGGTCGTACGGTTGAGATTCAACGTTTGATTGGTCGCTCTTTACGTGCTGCGATCGATCTTAAAAAATTAGGCGAAAACACCATTACGATCGACTGTGATGTGATTCAAGCCGACGGTGGTACGCGTACTGCGTCTATTTCTGGTGGCTTTGTGGCGCTTGCCGATGCGGTTAAAACGCTTGTTGAGCAGAAGAAGCTAAAAGAAAACCCGATTGTGTCTCAGATCGCGGCGATCTCAGTGGGTGTTTATAAGGGCACGCCTGTTTTGGATTTGGATTACCCTGAAGATTCTAACGCTGAAACAGACATGAACGTGATCATGAACGATAAAGGCGGCTTCATCGAGATTCAAGGCACAGCTGAAGGTGCAGCCTTTGGTGATGAGCAAATGATGGGCATGTTGTCTGTTGCTCGTAAGGGCATCAATGAAATTATGGAAATGCAGCGCCAAGTATTATTTGGTGATGACGAGTAATTGATTACCTTGTTTTAGAGCAATAGCGTGCCGAAAGGTAGGCTGTACAAGGTAAAAACGAAAAGGAGCCGATGGCTCCTTTTTTTGTGTCTGCTGTTGTGTCGCTGTTTTAAATGGATTGTGTTGGTTTGATTGTTTTTCGACCTGCTTCTGATTAAATATGTCAGCCAGTTTGATGTTTTTTGCGCCTAAACTTAAGGCGAGTCTGTGTCAGACTGGTTGAGGTTAATCGACGAAAGCCAACAATAAAAATAAGAGGTGAAAAACAATGAAACGCATGTGTTTCGCAATGGCGGTAAGCTCTGTTGTTACAATGAGTTCGTTTGTCTCAGTAAACGCATTGGCGGCACCGCCGATAGAAGGGGCTTGGCAGTTGAGTCAAGCGGGTGATATTTCCAAACAGTTGGAAAATGCGGTTGAAGAAGTCGTGTCAGATATGAACTTCTTTGTACGCTCCTTTGCGCGTCCGGTGCTCAAAAAAGAAACCAAAGTGTGTCAGACATGGCAGATATTGCTCGATAGCAAAACAGTGCTCTGGCAATGCGATGATGAGTCAGCGTCTGAGTTGCCTGCCAATGCTCTTCGCTATGAGACGAAGGCAGAAGATGATAAGGACAGAACAATTTACAATACCGTCCAGTTTGATGAAAAGAGCCTCACCATCGAACTTGCTTCTGAACGAGGAACGCGCACCAATTACTGGCTGCTGACGGATCCCAATACATTGGAATATACCGCGACACTGGAGTCGGAGAAATTACCGAAACCGCTTACTTGGACGCTTACTTATAAGCGCTGATATAAAGACCCTCTCCCGACCTCCCCCTTAAGTAAGGGGGAGGAGCTGAATTGCCATCATCTTTGCGACATGTCCCTTAGTATTCGCACAAATCGAAATCACAAAGCACAAATTGAAATAGCGAACACAGGTCTTTTATTCGACACTTGAGAGGTTAAAAAAGGCGAGTGTCGGGTTCTGTTGCAAAGGCGTGTCGGTGCTTTGCTTATGAGCCTTCCAATAAAAAACAAGAATAAGGATTTTGTATGAAATACGGCTTACCTCTCATCGCGCTTACGTTCAGTCTGAATGTATTAGCAGACGATCATATCATTCCAGCGGCCCCTTCCAGCTTCGAAAATTTTCCGTACAGCACAATGTCAGCAGACGGTATTGAAACGTTGAACGCTCAAAGAGAGCGACGTTCTTTGCATACGTTTACTAAAGTGAAGTATGCGCATAAATCGGATATGGATTTGCACCTTACTATTATTCGACCAGAGCTGAGGCAAGAACTCGGCGAAACCGAAGAGAATAGCCAATACCCTATGATTGTTTATGTGCCGGGCTCAGCTTGGTTTAAACAAGATATGGACCGTGGATTAGCACAACTCGCTCGTTTTGCAGAGCGTGGGTACGTGGTGGCGATGGTGGAGTACAGGCCGTCACCTCTTGCTCCGTTTCCTGCTCAGGTGGAAGACGCAAAAACCGCGATTCATTATATGAAGGCGCATGCCAAGCAATATTTGGGTGACCCTAATAATATGATCGTGTGGGGGGATTCATCCGGCGGCCATACGTCAGCGATGGTGGGAGCGACGCTGGATACGCGAGATTTTGATGATACAACAAAACCTACGATTGCTTTAAAAGCGGTTGTGGATTATTACGGACCCACCGCGATCGATCAGATGAACGAAGAGCCTTCCACTTATGATCACATTCAGCCGAATTCGCCAGAAGGTATGTTATTGGGTGGGGTGAATGTTCTGGAAAACCGAGACAAGGCTAAGTTGGCTAATCCAATGCACTATGTTTCCAGTGACGAAAGCATGCCGCCGTTTTTAATTGTTCACGGGGACAAAGATCGGTTGGTTCCGTTTGGGCAGAGTGTGATGTTGTTCGAGACGTTGAAGCAGCATAATCAGCCGGCTCGTATGATTCGATTGCACAATGCCGATCACGGTAGAGCGCCGTTTTGGCAAGATGATGTGCTCGATATAGTGGATAACTTTATACAACGCCATATTGATTAGGGCGTTTTGACAGAGTGTTGTTTTAGCTTAAAGCATTGATTTAAAGACCCCCTCCCAGCCTCCCCCTTAAGTAAGGGGGAGGAGCCGAATGTCGACCATGTCTGGTACACAATCATCTCCGGTACATGCTCCCTTAAGCAAGGGGAGGAGCTGAATGTTGACCATCTCTGGTACATGTTCCCTCCCCTTAATAAGGGGAGGGTTAGGGAGGGGTCTTTGACTTCTTGATTAGACGAAAAGACTAACGCTTAACCGCACCAGATGGCGCGAACGCTGCAACGTCAACGGGAGAGTTGCTTTGGAAGTATTCAACCAATACGTCTGCATCAACGTAGCCAGAGTTCACGTAGTTAGGATGATCCGTTACTTTAGGGTAACCGTCGCCGCCTGTTGCTACGTAGCTGTTAATCGCGATGCGGTACGTTTTACCTTCATCTAAAGGCGCACCGTTTACTTGAATCTCAGTTGCACGGCCGTCTTTAAGCGTTAGAGCAACACCAGCGAATTGAGCGAAAGCACCGCTTCCTTGTTGCTTCGCAGCAACAACAGATAGGTAATCTTTAAGCTCTTCAGCCGTTAGATCAACGTAAGAGATTGCGTTACCGAAAGGCTGTACTTTCAATACGCTTTTGTAGGTGATGTCGCCTGCTTCCATGTTGTCGCGAATACCACCAGAGTTCATGATACCGATGTCTGCGCCAACTTTGTCCATCATTGCAGTGGCAATCAAGTTACCTAGGTTAGTCTCGTTGCTACGAACAACTTTACGCTCACCTACTAGGTCAGCCGTTGCGTAACCGATTTTAACATTAAGCTCTGCTTGGCCTTTTTCTTGGAAAGGTGTCAGCATCTCTAGCATTTCAGCGTTTTCAGGAATTTCTTTCTCGATGAAAACGCGCTTTTTAGTGCCGTCAGCTTGCTTAACTTTTTTCTTCAGGTTAACCGGAATCAAGCGGTAGTCAGGCGCTACGATTTCGCCATTTTTGTAAGTGAAGTCTAAACGACCTACGTACTTACCCCATTCGTATGCTTGAAGAATCAATGTGCCGTTCTGCACATCAGGCTCAAACAATGGGTTTTGAGAGTGACCACCAACAATGATGTCGATACCAGGAACAGAGCGTGCAAGCGTCACATCACCCGGTGCGTTACCGCCGTAGTTTCCGTTTGCGTAGTGACCCATGTGCGTTGCTGCGATCACGATGTCAGCTTTTTTACGTAGTTCAGGAATCAGCGTTTTCGCGACTTCGATAGGCGATTTGATTTCTAGGCCTTCAAGGTATTCTGGGTTACCAATACGAACCGTGTCGTCTGTGGTAAAGCCAACAACGGCAACACGAAGATCTTCAACTTGGAAGATTTTGTACGCGTCGAACAAAGGTTTGCCCGTTGCTTTGTCTAGGATGTTTGCTGACAGGAACGGGAAGCCCGCCCATTCTTGCTGTTGCTTCAATACTGAAATTGGGTTGTCGAATTCGTGGTTACCCAATGCCATTGCGTCGTACTTAAGCATGTTCATGCCGCGGAAGTCGGGTTCCGCATCTTGTAGATCGGATTCAGGAACACCAGTATTGATGTCGCCTCCTGAAAGCAACAGGGTATTGCCGTCTTCCAACGCCACTTCTTCACGAATATTGTCGATCAGTGTCTTACGAGCGGCCATGCCGTACTCGCCTTTACTGTTTTGCCAGAAGCGACCGTGGTGGTCGTTCGTGTGAAGAATGGTTAAGTGGTACTCTTTATCCTGTTCCCACATTGGGCCTTCAGGTGCACCTGACATAACTGAACAACCAGCGATTGCCAGAGCAACACCGGATACAGCTATATGCGTTAAATAGCGAGTCGCTTTCATGATTACTTACCTTGCAGAGTTATTGTTGATCCGTTTAACACGTATTTGAACCAATTTTTAATTATGCGTTTTTTGTTTGGTACAAATCGACGTCATATCACTCTATCTGATAATTGTTTCAAGTTCGAGTGCATATGGCACACTTTTTAACCATTTGATCAAAATTAGTAAACCTTAAGGCTGTTTTAAGGAAATAATAGGCATAAAAAAGCTCTATACCTTTAGATAGATATAGGGCTCAAGGGTGAATGGTTCTAGTGTGGCTTAGAATGGGTATTTAGGTGGTGCGCTTTTTTCAGTTACCCATTGCCAGTGTGTGTAAGTATCTAGGTCGTTTGGACCACAGACACCTTGCCCATTACCAGAAGCACCACAACCGCCGAATGGGTTGTTACACTCATCGTTCACGGTTTGGTCATTGATATGTAACAGTCCCACGTGCAGCTGGCTGCCGATTTTCTTCGCGCGGGCAACATCTGGAGAGATAACCGCACCGGCTAAGCCGTATTCGGTTTGTGTCGCCAGTGCGATGGCTTCTTCGTCTGTTTTGAACGTTACGATGGTCGCAACTGGGCCGAAGATTTCCTCGTCGAATGCGCGCATACCCGGTTTTACACCTGATAAGACAGTTGGTTTATAGAATAGCTTCTCATAGCTGCCGCCAGCTTCTAGCTTCGCGCCTGCTTTTACGGCGTCTTCGACAATGCTGTGAACACGCTGTAGCTGTCTTTCATTGATAAGTGGGCCTAGTGCAACTTGCTCTGTGGCTGGGTTGCCAACAGGAAGATGAGAGGCTTTCTCTGCCATTTTGGCAATCAGTTGGTCAGCAATGGATTCGTGCACAAGCACGCGTCCTGATGCCATACAAATCTGACCTTGGTGCATGTAAGTGCCCCAAGCGACGTTGCTGGCTGCTAGTTCTAGGTCCGCGTCTTCAAGAATGATCAACGAACTTTTGCCACCTAATTCAAGGGCTACTTTTTTAAGGTTTCGGCCACACGTTTCACCCACTTTACGACCCGCAGCGGTTGACCCAGTGAAGGCAACCATAGCGACTTCAGGGGCTTCACAAAGTGCAGCACCCGCATCGGCATCTCCCGGTACCACTTGGTAAATACCTTTAGGGAAACCTGCGTACTCAAGCGCCAGTGCGAGTAAGTAGCCTCCCGTCATTGGCGTTTGTGGGTCGGGTTTTGACACGACGGCATTGCCTAAGGCTAACGCGGGTGCTACCGAACGGGTAGAAAGAATGAAAGGGAAGTTGAACGGTGAAATAACGCCGATAACGCCTAGAGGGATACGTTGAGCGTAAGATTGTTTGTTAATGTCAGTCGCCAAGGTGTAACCGGTGGGCTGCATTGCAAGGCCAGCAGCAAGACGTAGGATAGTCGCGACTTCGCGTACTTCGTGTTGGCCTTTTGGAACGATACCGCCTGTTTCTCGGGCGATGATCATCGACAACTCATCAAAATTTTGATCTAGGTAATCGGCGGCTTTTAAGAATAGGGTGGATTTTTCTCGGGGTGGTACAGCGGCCCATTCTTTTTGCGCTTGTTGGGCTTGGTGGCAAGCGGTTAATACATCGTCTGCGGAGGCGATGCCCGTTTGTGTAATCGGCTCTAGAGTGGCTGGTTCTATTACATCGCGCACCTGTGATGCGGTTTGCCATTGACCATTGTATAGCTTGCCTTTCCACGGGGCTTGTTCTAGTAAGTTGCTCATTTGCTTGTTCTCCGGAGTTATTATTTTTTTAGTTATGATTTTTTCTTATAGCTTAACCATGAGAATTGGGCGGGTTTACGTCACATTTCTCTTTTTATAGTAGGCTATTTATGGGTTTCCTCTGCAATCTGTCAACGAGCAGGTTGAGAATTTGATGGAGCGTGCAAAAAATGAATGCCCTTTGAGGAACGTGCTTTATTGAGCGCTCGAGAATCCCTGAGATGACGAAGGTTTCAACTGGGGGGTCATTTATAGTGACCTTGGCACGACGACTACGTTCTCCAATACAGTGTTAAAAATAGACTCAAAATACTCATTTATAACGCAAAAACTACACTTTTTCGTCTATTTTTGCCTCGTCTTGGCTTTGCTCGTGACTTCCTACAAAGGTCTTTTGTAAATAAAAAAACCAGCCCGAAGGCTGGCTGAAGGGTGAAGAAAGACCAACGTAAGGTCGTTATTTGTCCAAACGTTCCTCTGTGTCTTTATCAAACACGACGGCTTTAGACGTATCGAACATCATTGAAATGACGTCGCCGGGCTGCGCTGAGTAGGCGGGATTAGAGCGACAATTTACTTCCGCGTCTTGGATGCGCGTGATGATCATGGTATCCGCGCCCATGGGTTCGGTTACTTCGACTTCGATATCTGCTTTGACAACGAACGTTGCGCCCTCTTTATGAGGTTGTGGTTCTGTGATCATTTCTGGGCGTAAACCAAGCAGAACCGTATTGCCGACATGAGAAGACAATGCGCCAGGTTTAGGGAACGGCAGCACAACGTTGGATTTAGTCTCAAGCGACAGCGCGTAGGTACCATTTTGTTGAACCACTTTAGCGGGTATGAAGTTCATGGCAGGGGAGCCCATAAAACCGGCAACAAAAAGGTTCGCTGGGTCATCGTAGATTTCTTGAGGTGTACCAAGTTGCTGTACTTCACCGTCTTTCATGACCGCGATACGGTCTGCTAATGTCATTGCTTCGATCTGATCGTGAGTTACGTAAACAATGGTGGTGCCCAGCTTTTGATGGAGCTTTTTAATCTCGGTACGCATTTCAACACGCAGCTTAGCGTCAAGGTTGGACAGCGGCTCATCAAATAGGTACATCTTTGGTCGGCGTGCGAGTGCGCGACCCATGGCCACACGCTGGCGTTGACCACCAGATAATTGCGCCGGTTTGCGTTTGAGCAAGTGACCGATCTGCAGCATTTCTGCAACGCGTGTTACTTCTTTTTCGCGCTCTTCTTTCGGCACTTTGCGCATTTCTAAACCGAAGGAAATATTTTCGGCAACCGTCATATTGGGGTACAGCGCGTAAGACTGGAAGACCATCGCAATGTCGCGATCTTTGGGGCTTGCAAAGGTGACGTCTTGCCCATCGATCATAATGCGACCATCGCTTACTTCTTCTAGACCAGCAATCGAGTTCATAAGAGTCGATTTACCACAGCCTGACGGGCCGACTAGAATTAGGAACTCACCCGTCTCGATGGAAATATTAATGCCTTTTAAGATCTCATTTTGACCGTAACGCTTTTTAACATTTTCAATGACTAAATTTGCCATGTTTTTACTCCAGAATACTGTAACGAGCGTGCCGTCTTGTTGGCTCAGCTCTCATGAAACTCACCTGAATCAGTCAGCGTGTGCTTCGAATAAAATGTGATTAACCTTTTACCGCACCAGCGGTTAAACCGCGGACAAAGTATTTACCTGCCAATACATAGACGAGTAAGGTTGGCAATGCGGCGATGATGGCAGCGGCCATGTCGACGTTGTATTCCTTACCGCCAAAGCTGGTATTTACCAAGTTGTTCAGTGCGACCGTTACTGGTTGAGTATCAAACCCTGAGAAGGCGACACCAAATAGGAAGTCGTTCCAGATTTGAGTGAACTGCCAAATGATCGTTACAACGATGATTGGCGTCGAAATTGGCAAGATAATGCGGTAAAAAATCGTGAAGAATCCCGCACCGTCGAGACGAGCGGCTTTTACCAATTCAGCAGGAACCGCTTGGTAAAAGTTACGGAAAAACAACGTTGTAAATGCGACACCATATACCACGTGTACGAAGACCAATCCGGTAGTTGTATTAGCGATACCTAACCAGCCCAGTGTTCTCGCCATTGGCAGAAGAATCACTTGGAAAGGGATAAAGCAGCCCAATAGCAACGCGGCGAAAAACAGGTTGCTGCCACGGAATTTCCAGTGCGAAATGACATAGCCATTCAGCGCGCCGACAATCGTAGAGATCAACACGGCAGGAATAACGATCTGGAAGGAGTTTAGAAAATACGGCGCAATGCCTTCACATGTACCACCAGTACACGCGCCAGACCATGCTTTGCCCCAAGCGTAAAAATCAAGACTTGCAGGCAATGACAGTAACGTTCCTGAACGGATCTCTTCGACGTCTTTCAACGACGTTAGTAGCATAACCACGAAAGGAGCCAGATAAACGAGTGCCATGGCAAGCAATGTTACATAAAGTGCAATGCGCAGTACTTTATCGAGTGTAGAGGTTTGGCGTTTTGCAATATTACTCATGGCGCTCACCTCGCAGTTCAGAGTACAAGTAAGGGATAAGAATCGCTAGTACGCATCCCAACATCACCATAGCGGATGCGGAGCCGAGACCCATTTGGCTGCGGTTGAAAGCGTGCGTGTACATAAAGTTGGCAGGCAAATCGGAAGAGTAACCGGGGCCGCCATTGGTTAACGATGCGACCAAGTCGAAGCTCTTAATGGCGATGTGTGACAAGATCACCATTGCGCTGAAGAAAACGGGCTTCAATGACGGCAGTATGATGCGGCGATACGTTGTGAAAATACCCGCCCCATCAAGCTGAGCGGCTTTGATCATTTCACCATCGACGCCGCGAAGGCCAGCAAGGAACAACGCCATGACAAAGCCAGACGCTTGCCATACGGCAGCAATCACCAGACAGTAAACCACCATGTCGGGATCACTTAGCCAATTGAAGCGAAAGTCTTCAAAGCCAAGTTCGATCATCATTTTCTCGATGCCGTTGGTTGGGTTGAGCAGCCATTTCCAAGCGGTACCGGTAACGATAAATGAAATCGCCATCGGGTAGAGGTAAATGGTGCGAATGGCGCCTTCTGCGCGAATCTTCTGATCTAGGAAGATGGCCAGCATCACGCCCAGCACCAAACAGATCAGGATAAACAATCCACCAAATACGCCAAGGTTCGAAAGCGCGACCAGCCAGCGGTCGTTGTCGAATAGACGTTCATATTGTGCTGTGCCCACAAACTTGTACGTTGGCAGCATGCGAGAATTGGTAAAAGAGAGTACGGCTGTCCATATCATGTAACCGTATATACACACTATCGTCGTGACGACGGTAGGTGCCATAACCAGTTTTGGCATCCAGTCGGCCAAGCTGAGGCGTGCAGGACGTCCTGACTGAGTCGTTCGTGACCCAGAATTGGCGGATTTAGTAGTCATAATTGATGTTTCTTCGCTATGAAAGAGGGTGATGGAAAACGATCTGCCTAAGGCATTCGCTTTGCTGTTGTCTCTTTGAAAGAATGAATTCAGCTAACGAAAACGCAGGACGGTCTAGTTATTACTGCTTTACGGTCTAATAACGACAGTAAAGCAGTGGTGTTCAGATTGTCTGCGTTTTATTTAGTTAGATCACTTTGTAAAAAGGCTTCAACGCGTTTGCGTTGGAAGCCTTGATTACGAGTGAATTACATATCGGCCGCTTTTACTGCGCGTGCCAATTTGTCAACGGCTTCTTCAGCGGTGATGGATTCGCTGTTGAAGAAGTTCGTTACAACGTCGTTGATTGCACCCTGAACCATCGAGTTCACCGCCATACCATGTGCGTAACTTGGGAGAAGGTCACCGGTTGTTGAACTGGCTAGGAACGCATCCATAGACGCGTGTGCACACGTATCGAACTTGTCACGAGGCATGTTCAAACGAGCAGGGATTGAACCTTTATTTAGGTTGAACGTTTCTTGGAATTTCGGCTCAAGAATGAGACGAGCAAGATCTTGCTGCGCGGCTTGAGCGTCATCGCCGTCCACTTGGAACATCGCCAATGAGTCGATGTTAAAGGTAAACTGGCCGCTTGTGCCTGGCGCTGGGTAACAAACGTAATCGATGCCTGCTTTTTTACCTGCTGCCGTAAACTCGCCTTTGGCCCAGTCTCCCATGATTTGCATAGCGGCTTCGCCGTTGATAACCATGGACGTTGCAATGTTCCAATCACGGCCAGAGAAACCTGGGTCTACGAATTCACGCATGGCTTTGAACGTTGTGAAAACGTCGATCATGTCTTGGCTACGTAGTGTGTCGTCCGACAAAGAAAGGAAGGCGCTGTTGTAAAATTTAGAGCCTTTTGCCAATGCAATGGCTTCGAATAGCGTTGCGTCTTGCCAAGCTTGTCCACCGTGCGCAAGTGGCGTGTAACCTGCCGCTTTGATTTTTTTCGCTTCAGTGATGAATTGATCCCATGTCGTCGGGATGCTTGCGCCTGCTTTTTTGAAGACTTCAGGGTTCGCCCACATCCAGTTTACACGGTGTACGTTGACGGGCGCTGCTACGTAGTGACCATCGTACTTCATGGCACTGCTAACGACGCTTGGTAGAACAGAGTCCCAATCGCCTTGTTTAGCAACGTCGTCTAGATTCGTAAGGAAGCCTAAATCGCCCCATTCTTGAATCGTTGGGCCTTTGATTTGAGCACTAGCAGGAGGGTTACCAGCAATTGCGCGAGATTTAAGAACGGTCATCGCAGATTCGCCACCGCCGCCAGCAACAGCGAAATCTTTCCAGGTATGACCTGCATCGGTCATTTCTTGTTTTAGAACATTAATTGCAGCTGCTTCACCGCCAGATGTCCACCAGTGTAGTACTTCAACTTCGCCTGCTTGCGCCGTCGCTGCAGCCAATGATAACGCCACGGTGGATAAACCGAATGCAATTTTCTTCATGATAATAACCTTTGTTATTGTTATCTGTCTTAATCACGTATTTTATGATTTTTTGGTAAGCGCTCACTCAGATACTTGTTTAAAAATCGTGTTTCAAACAGAGCATTTTGCTACTAAAAATTAGCTTAAGTGAGGCTCACCATGAAGATAGCAAAAGCCTTGTTAGTGTGGGAGTAAAGTAGAGCAACCTAGTGTAACAAAGTCTTGCATAGAGTATCTTATTGACCTTTAATGGTTTTAGTTGCAAGTTAGACTCGGCACACGGATTCTTCGCTTTGTAACATGCGAGTTACATTGTGGAAGTAAGGTTAAATTTTGTACGAATGTTGGCCGGCTCATCTCAAGTGGTATGCTTGCACTATAATGACAGAACTGATCAAAACCTTTCATTATGAGCGTCAATGTTTCAAGGACTAGACGGTGTGAAAGGGACGAGAACGTTTAGGACTCATCTTAAATAAATGCTAAGTCGAGAGTGAATGTTAATGGAGAAACAGCACTATAAGTTACTACTGGTGGAGGGCGTGCAGCAACCTCCCAGCATTGTTCGAACGTTTTTGGAACAATGCCAGAAAACAGACTTTTCGACTGAAGTCGCGATTGGTTTTCACGAATCTGTCGCGCGGCTAATGCATGAATCTTATGATATGGTCTTGCTTGATATGTCCGTAGATGGGCTTATTGCGACGGACTTTCTCAAGCATGCGAACATTGTGGGCTTTGAAACGCCCGTGATCGTATTGAATGATAACCGCTGTACAAAAGAGGTCTCGGAATTGGAAGAGGCCTTGCTTCAACTCGGTGCTTCTGACTTTATTCCTCAATCTGAACTCACTCGTGGGTTGCTCGAACGCAGCATTCGTCATGTTGTTGAGCGAAAACACATCGAAACGCAAATTGCACAACTTCTCAAGAGAGACCCGCTTACAGGGTTAGGAAATCGGCTGATCTTCGAAGAGCATGCCGAGTTGGCCATCGCGAGAGCGAGACGTAATGCGCATCAGATCGCTGTGATCTTCATGGATTTGGATCGCTTTAAACAAGTCAACGATTCACTAGGGCATCACGTCGGCGACTTGTTGCTTACCTTGATCTCTCAGCGCCTAGACCGTTCCATTCGAAAGAGTGATGTCGTTGCACGTATTGGTGGCGACGAATTTGTCCTATTGTTAGATAACATTGATCGACCTGATAATGGCAGTTTAATTGCCGCCAAAATTTTGCATGCCGTTACCCGCCCTGCCGTAATTGGAGAACACTCGATACAAGTCAGCGCGAGCATGGGGATTGCGATGTATCCTCAGCACGGACAAAACTGCACAGAGTTGATGCAAAAAGCCGACATGGCGCTTTATGAATGTAAGCAGCAGTTGGATCAGCACTTTCTGATGTTTAACGAGCGTATGCAAGAAAAATTAAAGCATATCATGACGTTAGAGCGCGAGCTGAACCAAGCGGTCGAGATGGAAGCGTTTGAGTTATATTATCAGCCTAAAATTGATTTGAAGAGCGAACTCATTACTGGCGTAGAAGCTCTAGTGCGCTGGCCTATGCCGGATGGTTCGATTCGTATGCCGGGTGATTTTATACCCGAAGCCGTGCGTACCGGTGCGATTATCCCGATCGGCGAATGGGCGCTGGAAACCGCATGCAAACAAATTGCGCAGTGGCGTGATTTAGGGGCTCGAATCCCTATCGCTGTTAATATCTCCCCTCGACATTTAAAGCTGCCTGAATTTACGGATCGATTATTGGAGAAAGTGGGGCGTTATAATATTGACCCCGGCCTGCTTGAGTTAGAGCTAACAGAAGAAGCCTTGGTCGAAACGGGCGCGAGCAATATCTTTATTCTTCAAGAGATCCGAAATGCAGGCGTGAAAATTGCCATTGATGACTTTGGGACGGGCTATTCGTCGATGCGTTATTTAAAAGTCTTACCCATTGATTGTGTGAAGATTGATAAAACCTTTATTTCGGGTGGAGAGGGTAATGACCTATCTGATCCAACGATTATCGAAGCCATTGTGTTTCTTGCAAAAGGCCTGTCTTTAGATGTGGTCGCAGAAGGTGTTGAGACCGAAGCGCAAAAAAATGCGCTGGCCGAAATAGGATGTGACAAAGCACAGGGGTTTGTCATTAGCCCTCCGATCCCCTCTCGATTATTGAATCAATTGCTGTTTCCAAGTTCAGCACTGACTTAATGTCGGGGTAGCAACAGTTTGGCTTCTAGCCCTTTTTTAGGACGGTTGCTAAGAGATACTTCGCCACCGTGCGCTCGTGCAATATTACGAGCAATACTCAATCCTAGCCCCATGCCTGTTGGATGATGCCCTGAATGTTCTGGCACGAGTCGAGTGTAGGGCTGAAATACTTTATCGATCTTATCGAGCGGGATCCCTGGCCCTTTATCGCAGATACGAATGCACAAGGTGTCTTCCGTATCTTCGATAAAAATTTCTGCGGTGTTGCCATAGTAAAGCGCATTGTCTATTAAGTTGCCTAGACAACGTTTGATTGCTAATGGTTTACCAACATAAGGGTGCTGTAACTGACCAAAGACTTGTACTTTGGTGATGTGTATATTGGCCGAGCTTTGTATGTCTTTTAACAGTCTTTCTAGATCTAGTTCGACGCGATTTTCATGAATATCGGTTTCTTTTACGCTCTGAAGAGCGCCTTTTACCAGCATGTCTAAATCTTCTAAATCTCGCACCATGGCGTCTCTTGCTTCGTCTTCATCCAGCATTTCTGCTCGTAAACGTAAACGTGTAATAGGGGTTTTTAGGTCGTGTGAAATCGAGGCAAACAGCCGCTCTCTATCATCTACGTAGCGTTGTATGCGTTTTTGCATGTCGTTAAAAGCATGAGCTGTTTTTCGGACTTCGAGTGCGCCATCTTCTTTTAAGGGTTTCCAGTCGCCTTTACCAAATTGTTCAGCCGCATGAGCGAGCAAAGCAAGTGGTCGAGTCGTTCGTCGAATGAACAATAGAGTGAGCAGCAAAACGGTAATCACCGACGCGGTCAATGAAAATAAGCGATCGGCGGTCAGTAGCGACGACTCATCGAGAAAATAGGGCGCAGGCATGAGGCTCGCTAAATACAACCATTCGGACTCACTGACTTGTATTTGGATGATGACAATAGGTGGCGTAAGCGGCTTCATCATTAAACTATGATGGCCCCAACGTTCGGGTAAATCCGACAGTTTGGTTTGGTTATTAATAACGCGTAGATTGTCTGGGCTGGAAAAGGAGATGTCGGCGGTATGAATGCCGAGCTGTCGGGACAGGGTATTGTGGATTTCATCTTTTACGATGCGCTTAAGTTTTGACTCCGGAAGCGCATCAATGGTGATGTATTCTTTGTTAAGCGTGACAAAAAAGCGTGTGCCACCCATGTCCTGTAATTGGTCTATGACAATATGACGATAGTTTTGGGGCAGAGAGCTAAAGTAGCTGACGGTTGCCGCAATACGAAACGCCATATGAGTTGAGACTTCTTGAACGTTTTTCTCGGTGTCTGCTTGAAGTTGGCGCAACCAAATGGCAGAACTGACCAACTGTGCACTTGCGACACCGAACGCCATGATGATGAGAATTTGTCCGGTTAAGGACTGAGACCAGCGTTTGAGGCGGCTATTCAGCAAGTTCATCGAATGTCTCGACGGTCGCGGTCATGATGTACCCTTCACCCCTTACTGTTTTGATGAGTTGAGGGTGACGAGCGTCTTCTTTTAGTCGTTGTCTAAGTCGGCTGACGTGTACGTCGATAAAGCGGTCAAGCGGCGCGCTGTCTCGGCCTCGGGTGTTTTCGGCAATGTAATCTCGGCTTAGAACGGCTCCGGGGCTGGCTAAGAACAGCATGAGTAAGTTGAAATCGGCGCCTGTAAGCGCCTCTTTACTGTCTTCGTGGTGTAACTCTCTAGACAGGGTATCGAGCGTAAACTGTGCGAACTGATAGTAACGGCTGGCTTTTGCTTTTTCTTGTTCTTCCTTTATCGGGTCATTGGGTTCTATTCGACGTAGGATAGCCTTCATCCTCGCCAGTAGCTCTCTTGGATTAAAAGGCTTGGCGAGATAATCGTCGGCCCCAATTTCCAAACCAATAATACGATCCATTTCGTCGGAGTTCGCGGTCAGCATAATAACCGGTACTTCAGATTGTGTTCTTAAGGCACGACAGACGGCGAAGCCATCTTGGCCAGGTAACATGACGTCTAATATGACCAATTCCACGTTTAAGTCAGCATGGAAATCCTCTAGAAATGCCTCGCCTGATTCCGCGGTTAACACCTGAAATTGATGTCGTTCAAGATAGGACTTTAACAACGAGCGAATATCATTGTCGTCGTCAACTACATATACATACCTTGATTTCGTCATAACGTGCCCTAGCCAATTAGGTTTCGCAAATAATACTGTAAAACCTGATCTATGATATAGAGGAGCTAAAAATAAGTGGAACTTACCATACACCTTTCTATTAAATAAATTTAGTTGATTTAATAGAAAGGTGTCCGCATAATTTTTCACCAAATTTCCGGTCAGCCTCTGAATATTTGAGACAAACAATTATGACAACAAAAATACTATCTTTCGGTGAAGCGTTAATCGACTTCCTTTCCAATGGCGCGATTAAAAAGGGCGAATTAGAGACCTTTACAAAGTTCCCCGGTGGCGCGCCTGCCAATGTGGCTGTTGCTGCGGCGTTGCTGGGTGGCGACAGTCATTTTGTTGGGCAAGTGGGCGACGATGCTTTTGGCCATTTCTTAAAAGACGAACTTGAAGGTTACGGCGTTAAAACCGATTCAATGCTCATGACAAGTGACGCCAAAACGGCGCTGGCATTTGTTAGCTTGGACGAAACGGGTGAGCGCAGCTTCGAGTTCTACCGCAATCCGTCAGCGGATATGCTGTTTAAAAGTGAGGATTTTTCGTCTGCTTGGTTCGAAAGTGCTAAAGGGGTCTTTCATACCTGTTCTAACACATTAACGGATGAAAACATTACAGCGGCGACCATGACGGGCATTGAGCTTGCGAAAGCGGCGAATTGGGTGGTCAGCATTGACGTGAATCTACGCACGAACTTGTGGCCAAACAATACCGTTGATACAGCACGCGTGATTACGTGGATGCAAACGGCAGACGTAGTAAAAGCAAGTCTTGAGGAGCTCAGTGTCTTGGCTTCCGATCCCTATGCCTTAATTCAAGAATCGCTTGAAAAAGGGGTCGCTGTCTTTGTTCTGACCGATGGCGGTAACCCGGTCAGATATTACACATCGACCGATAAGGGCGAGGTGCAAACACCTAAAGTGGATGTGAAAGATACAACCGCAGCAGGTGACGCGTTTGTTGGCGGTTTGCTGTATCAACTGGCAGAACAAGGCGGTGATCGTGCTTCGGTTCAGTCATTAAGTCAGGCGCAATTGCATAACATTGTTCGCTTTGCGGTAGCCTGTGGTGCTGATTCTGTCACGCGTTTAGGGGCATATCCCTCTTTACCGAATTTAGAGCAAGTTGAAGCGCGCTTGACTCAAACCTAAACGATCACACGCATTCTCGATTACAATCAAAACCATCACAGCGAATTTCATTCGCAGTGATGGTTTTTTTATGCCTCTTAAAACGATTAAGCGCTCTTTAAGAGACTTTTAAGCGCTAAGCTCGTTTAGAATAGATGATCGATAAATGGTCTTTTTGGTCAAAAGTGACGACGACGCGATTGTTTGAATATTAGTCAAAAAGGATTTCTGATCGCCACTTTTGCCTGAATTGTGTTCATTTTTGGTTGTTTTATAAGCGAATTATCTGTTTTTCGAGGTGGTTAGCCGTCTAATATTGTACTGTGATAGATTAAAATTAAGACAAATTTAAGAGCGAGTTCTGCTTGATGTAGTGAGATTGATTGACAATAATTCTAAGTCATCTTAATGCATAAAGACGATGTGTTAAGGTTTTACATAAACCTATCCCCAGCTGATAATAACAACAAGGTTTTGCGCTCTAGTGCATGAAGCCGATTTGAGGAGTGAAGATGAAAAAGCGTCTCGTGTCTGCAGCGATTGCAGCAACTCTAAGTGTCCCTTTCTCCTATGCGGACGGTCACGATGGTTTGATTTTCGAACCAGGACAAGATTCCCGTTTCCATTGGTCTAGCTATGAAGATCTAAAGTCAGTTGACCTTTCTGGTCAGTCATTGACTGTATTTGGCCCTTGGCTAGGCTCAGAAAAAGAGCGTTTCGACAAAGTGATTGCGTACTTTTCTGAAGCGACAGGTGCAAAAGTAAGCTACGCGGGTTCTGACTCGTTTGAGCAACAAATTGTGATTGATGCTCAAGCTGGCAGTGCTCCAAACATTTCGATATTCCCACAACCGGGCTTGGCTTCGGATCTGGCGGCAAAAGGTTTGCTAACCCCACTTGATGCTGAAGATGAAGCAGCGGTTAAAAAAGACTATGCTGCTGGGCAGTCGTGGGTCGATCTTGCTTCTTTTAAAGACCAGAATGGTGAAAAAGAATTCTACGGTGTTTTTTACCGTGCTGACCTGAAATCATTGGTGTGGTACTCGCCTGATAACTTCTACGACGCAGGCTATGACGTGCCGCAGTCTATGGAAGACCTAAAGTCGTTGACTGAACAAATCGTTGCTGATGGCGGTACGCCATGGTGTATTGGTTTGGGTTCTGGTGCTGCGACGGGCTGGCCTGCAACCGATTGGGTTGAAGACTTAATGCTTCGTACACAACCTGCTGATGTTTACGACCAGTGGGTATCCAATACCGTGAAATTTGACGATCCACGTGTTGTTGGGGCGATCGAGGAATTTGGTTGGTTTGCACGTAATGATGCGTTCGTAGATGGTGGTACTAAAGCCGTTGCTGCGACGGATTTCCGTGACAGTCCTAAAGGCTTATTCGCGTCTCCGCCAAAATGTTACTTCCATCGTCAAGCCTCGTTTGCTCCTGCATTCTTCCCTGAAGGTGTCGAGCTTGGCATTGATGCAGACTTCTTCTACTTCCCATCGTACGCCTCTAAAGACTTAGGTAATCCTGTCTTGGGTGCTGGTACTTTGGTCAGTATCACAAACGATTCTGAAGCCGCTCGTGAATTCATCGACTTCATTCGTTCTCCTATTGCGCACGAACTTTGGATGGCTCAAACCGGCTTCTTGAGTGCTCACTTGGGTGCTAACCCTGAGTTGTACGCAACAGAGACAGCTAAGAAGCAAGGTGAAATTCTGCGTTACGCGACGACGTTCCGTTTCGATGCATCCGATCTTATGCCAGGTAAAATTGGTGCCGGTGCATTCTGGACTGGAATGGTCAATTACGCCGACGGCGAAAGCGCTGAAGACGTAGCGAAAGACATCCAAAAAACTTGGGATGCTCTTAAGTAATAAGGCTCTAAAAAAGTATAAAGCGTCAGACTTTCGTGGTCTGACGCTTTATTTTTAGTCGCCTTAAAAGTATCGACAGACGATCGAATACTCACTTTTTGTGACTCCACGTAATCAAACATTGTAAAACGGAGGCTCTATGGGACAGCTCGCTATAGCGTTTTTGACCATGACCCTAGGTGTCCTTGCTTGTGCCGGCTACTTTTATGGCTCAAATGCACTCTTGGACATCCTCTTTCCATCGAAAAACCGCCCAGCGAACGTGGTTGCCCGCAACCTACGTATTGTGAATCAGGTTCGCCCCTGGTTGTTTTTAGGGCCTGCTCTATTGCTATTGGTTTTTTATCTGTTTTATCCAGTAGTACAGTCAGCCATTTTATCTTTATATGGAAGAACGGGCGAAGAATTTGTGGGATTAGCCAACTATGCTTGGCTGTTCCAGAGCGGTGAATTTTTAGAATCGTTCCGCAACAATATGTTGTGGTTGATTGTTGTGCCGACCTTGTCGACTTTCTTCGGTTTGATCATCGCAACGATGACGGATCGTATCTGGTGGGGCAACATCGCGAAAAGTTTGATTTTTATGCCGATGGCGATCTCTTTCATCGGCGCGTCGATCATTTGGAAGTTCATCTATGAATACCGCAGTGGTGGTGATGAGCAAATTGGTCTATTAAACGCATTGGTTGTTTTCTTTGGCGGTGAGCCTCAGACATGGATTCAAATCCCATTCTGGAACAACTTTTTCCTTATGATCATTCTGATTTGGATTCAAACTGGTTTTGCGATGGTTATCCTGTCTGCCGCGTTGCGCGGTATTCCTGATGAAACCATTGAAGCGGCAGTATTGGATGGCGCGAACGGTTTCCAGATCTTCTATCGCATTATGGTGCCGCAAATCTGGGGCACGATTGCGGTGGTTTGGACCACCATAACCATATTAGTACTTAAAGTCTTTGATATCGTGTTGGCGATGACAAACGGGCAGTGGGGTACGCAAGTGCTTGCCAATCAAATGTTTAGTTGGTTGTTCCAAGGCGGTGGTGATTATGGCCGAAGTGCTGTTATTGCTTTGGTTATCATGGTGTTGGTTGTGCCTATCATGATTTGGAACATTAGAAATGCCAATGCTGAAATGGAGGGCCGTTAATCATGGTAACGTCTAAAAAAGGCTCTGCGTTGAACATGGTCGTACATGCGACCGTGCTTTTCTTGGTCATTATGTGGACCATTCCGACGGCTGGGTTGTTTATCTCATCCATTCGGGATAAAGATCAGCTTTCGGTTTCTGGCTGGTGGACGGCTTTGTCTTCTTCTGAGCAGAAAAAGGTCTATCGTACGCCCAGTGCCGAAGCAGAAATACGCGAAAATGACCTTTATATTCTTCGAGGTAACCTACTAGAAGGTGGCCCAGGTGAAGTCATTAAGTTCGGTATTAGCTCATTAAAGCCGGAAGCGTTTGAACCCGGTACAGAGACGAAGAACCGACGTGGTGTCACATTCAATGTGATGGCAAACGGCGATTACGAATTAAGCTCTGATAAATCATTCCGCCGCGGTGTCCGTATTTTTTATACGGCAGAAACACCGCCACGTTTCACGTTAGATAACTATCGAACCGTCTTAAGTTCCGAAGGGTTAGGACAGTCGTTTATAAACTCTCTGACGGTGACGATTCCAGCAACGATTATTCCGATATTGATTGCGGCGTTTGCGGCGTATGCACTTGCTTGGATGAAATTCCCGGGGCGTGCGTTGTTGATTGCAGGTGTCGTTGGATTGTTGGTGGTACCTCTGCAAATGTCTCTGATTCCTTTGCTTTCTGTTTACAGCAAAATTGGGGCGTTCTTCGGGGTGGAAGCGAAAGGCTACGTCGGGATATGGCTCGCTCATACTGGTTTTGGTTTGCCGCTGGCGATTTATTTGCTACGCAACTACATTTCTGGATTGCCAAGTGAAATCATCGAATCGGCACGGGTAGATGGTGCGTCCGATTTCGTTATCTTTCGTAAAATCATTTTGCCATTGTCATTTCCGGCTTTAGCGTCGTTCGCTATCTTCCAGTTCCTTTGGGTATGGAATGATTTGTTGATCGCGACGGTTTTCCTAGGGAACACCGAGGAAAGCCTGGTACTGACAGGCCGTTTGCGTGAACTGCTTGGATCGCGCGGTGGCAACTGGGAGATCCTGACGGCATCCGCCTTCATCACGATTATTATCCCGCTGTTAGTATTCTTTGGCCTGCAACGTTATTTGGTTCGCGGTCTGTTAGCGGGTTCTGTTAAGTAGTAAAACAGCAAAAAATAACTGAATGCCTTCCACGTCTCAACATTTTATATAATTGACTGGAAGGTATGACGCTCACTGTGAGCGACAACGGAGTAAGATTAAGATGGCAAATGTAAAATTAACCAACGTAAAGAAAGTCTACTCGAATAATGTCGAAGTCATGCGCGACATTAACTTAGATATTAAGCAAGGCGAATTCATTGTATTCGTTGGTCCATCCGGTTGTGGTAAGTCCACACTTTTACGCATGATCTCAGGGTTGGAAGAAATTTCGTCTGGTACATTGGAAATTGATGGTCAAAATGTGACCGATGTTCCGCCTTCTCTACGTGGTGTAGCAATGGTTTTCCAAAGTTATGCCCTGTACCCACACATGACGGTGTATGACAATATGGCGTTTAGCCTTCAGATTGCGAAGGTGAATAAAAAAGAAGTCGACGCTCAAGTACGTCGTGCTGCGGAAATGTTGCAGTTAACGCCTTTCCTTGATCGTCTGCCAAAAGCACTGTCAGGCGGACAACGTCAGCGCGTAGCGATTGGTCGAGCGATTGTTCGTCGTCCTAAAGTATTCTTGTTCGATGAACCGCTTTCTAACCTTGATGCGGCGTTACGTGTTGCGACGCGTATGGAAATCGCGAACTTAAAAGAGAGCATGCCAGACTCTACTATGATCTATGTAACACACGATCAGGTAGAGGCGATGACACTTGCGGATCGCATTGTCTTGCTGTCCGCTGGGAATATCGAGCAAGTAGGCTCTCCTCTTGAACTATATGCCAACCCAGAAAATGTATTTGTGGCGAAGTTTATTGGCTCTCCTGCTATGAATGTGATGCCATGTATGATCGAATCGACTGGCAGCAATACACAAATAAAAGTGGCGAATACCTTCTCGATTAGCACACCTATTGCTTCTCCAGAAGGCGATGCTGGCAAACCGGGTTTCTTCGGAATTCGACCTGAAGACTTAGCTCTGGCGAAAGAAGGCGAAGCCGCTCTGCTTGAAGGCGAGGTTTCTTTTGTTGAATCGCTAGGGGAAGCAACCCTTCTGTATGTGACGATTCCGGGTGTAGAAGACGCGGTTATCTCTAAGCAACAGGGTACGGTTGATATCCATAAAGGCGACACGCTGCGTTTAACCGCTGTGCCTGAAAAGCTGCACCTCTTTAATCAAGATGAGCAGTCTTATCGCTGTTTGTAATCGATACTGAGTCGTTAATTTTGAGTCGTTAATTTTTTGGAGACGGTAATGACATCCAATCTGAATTGGTGGAAAGGCGGGATTATCTATCAGATATACCCTAGAAGCTTTATGGATTCTAACGGTGATGGTGTCGGCGACCTGAAAGGGATCACGAAGAAGTTAGGTTACGTCGCTTCTTTGGGGGTCGACGCGATCTGGTTGTCGCCTATTTTTACCTCTCCAATGAAGGACTTTGGTTACGATGTCTCTGATTATCGAGATATTGACCCCATGTTTGGCTCGCTTGCCGACTTTAAAGAAATGACAGACCACGCACATGAGTTGGGTTTAAAAGTCATGATTGATCAGGTGATCAGTCACTCGTCTGACTTACATCCGTGGTTTGAAGAGAGCCGACAAGATAAAACCAACCCAAAAGCCGATTGGTATGTGTGGTCTGACCCTAAACCGGACGGCTCTCCACCAAATAACTGGTTGTCTATTTTTGGTGGCAGTGCTTGGAAATGGGACAGTCGTCGTCTTCAGTATTACTTGCATAACTTTTTGGATACTCAGCCCGATTTGAATTTCCATAACCCAGAAGTGCGTCAAGCTAACCTTGATAATATGCGCTTTTGGCTGGATCTAGGCGTTGATGGTTTCCGTTTGGATACCGTGAACTTCTATTTCCACAGTCAGGGCTTAGAAGACAATCCACCAGTGCCGCCAGGCGAGCCTAAAACCAAGGGCGCGCCAGAGGACAACCCTTATTCTTATCAGCGTCACGTATATGATTTAAGTCGTCCTGAAAACCTCGATTTTTTGAAAGATTTGCGCGCGATGATGGATGAATATCCGGGTACAACGACTGTTGGTGAAATCGGAGACGATTTCCCATTAGAGCGGATGGCAGAATACACGTCAGGTGGCGACAAGCTGCACATGGCGTATACCTTTGATTTTTTAAATAAGCCTCACTCACCAGAATACATTCGTGATGTGCTGGCGAATATGAATGAGATAGTCGGAGACGGCTGGCCATGTTGGGCGTTGTCGAATCATGATGTGGTCCGTTCGCGTACTCGTTGGGGAGCGGGAGAAGATCCGATTGCTTACCCTCTGGTTGCTATGGCACTTATTATGTCGTTACGCGGCAGTGTGTGTATGTATCAGGGAGAAGAATTAGGGCTGCCTGAAGCAGATGTTCCTTTTGAACGTATTCAGGACCCTTACGGTATTCCTTTGTGGCCCGTGTTTAAAGGTCGTGATGGCTGTCGTACTCCTATGGTTTGGGATAACACACCGTTAGGTGGTTTTTCGAATGTTGAACCTTGGCTCCCCGTTGATTCTGACCATTTACCGTTGAGTGTGGCGGAGCAAGAGAAAGATACCACAGCACTTCTGCATAAGATTCGTCAGTTTATTAAGTGGCGTCAGCAGCAGCCAATATTGGTGAACGGCTCTTTAACGCTTGAAAACGTAGAGAACGAGAAACTTGTGAGCTTTATTCGTGAGTTTGAAGGCCAACGCTGGTTAGTGGTATTGAATATGACAATGGACACCCAGACGAGTCCAGTTGCGCATGCTGTTGATCAGCTGGTAGAAGGGCACGGCTTTGATGTGTCGCTATCTGGCGACATTTTGACAGTCCCCCCTTATCAAGCCGCCTATGTTAAACTCGCTTAATTGAACTGTAACAAATGAGCGGCACGCATCGGAAGCGGCCGCTTGTTTCGTTGGCTTTATGGTTGAGAATAGTATGAAAAAGAATAGTAAAAAACTGACTCTCAAGGACGTGGCCGCCCACCTTAATGTGTCTACCGCCACAATCTCCAATGCCTTCAATCGCCCTGATCAGCTATCGGCGAACCTTCGACAGAGTATTCTTAACGAATGTGAGCAAATGGGCTACTTTGGTCCAAATGCGGCCGCGCGCAGCCTGCGTACGGGACGTACAGGCATCGTTGGTATCGTACTGTCTGATGATCTGAGCTACTCACTTACCGATCCCGTTGCTAATCAGTTTCTTAAAGGCATGGCCGAGGTACTGAGCGAAAACGATTACAATATGTTGCTCTTGTCTGCTTATGAGTCTGAGCAAGACGCGAAGTCGAGAATGCAGGCGTCGATGGTCGATGGCTTTGTCGTCTATGGTCATAAACCACAGCAGTGTAAAAACGCACCTTGGTTGGTCTCGAATAAGAACGTCATCACGGTCGACAGCTTTATTAAAGGCATGACGTCTGTCAACGTTGAAAACTCAGAAAGTGCCTACAGAATTGCTCGCCATGCTTTGTCTCATAAACCTTCCAGCGTCGCTATCATGGGACTGGCTTTGTTGGATACTGACCGTGTTTGCCGTATTCGCGAAGATGAGCTTTGGGATGCCGCCGCTTCGATCTCGATTCAACGCTTGAAGGGTTACGAAAAAGCCCTGAAAGAACACGGAATGAGTTTACCTTCCGAGCGGGTTTGGCATATTCCGGTGAACAATCATAAATTGGCGTATCAAGCTGCTCGTGAAGCACTCACGATGGCGGATCGTCCGCAATTGCTCATTTGTATGAGTGACCGAATTGCCATAGCGGCGGTCCAAGCAGCGCTTCAAATGGGCATTAGAGTGCCTGAAGAGTTGCAGGTCGTCGGTTTCGACGGGATTCCAGAAAGCGGTAACTTCCATCCTTCTATTACTACTGTCCATCAGCAAACTGTTGAGAAAGGGCGTGTCGCGGCAGAAGTGTTTCTCGGGCTTCGAGAAGAGAAGGACGTTGTTCTGGAAACAGAGATCGTGATTCGTGAAAGCTGCCCTTCCATAGAGTAAAAGGTATACGATGTTAAAACGCGCTCGGTTTCTCCCTGAGCGCGTTGTTTGTCAAACAAGTTGAAGAGTGCAAGACTCCAATAAACACACTCACCAGCTCCCATTCCACCAAGTTAGCACCCCAATAGCGATAAAAAATAGACAGGCAATGATATGCGCCTTGGCAGGGTTAAACTTGTTCATAATATGTTGCCCAGCTAAGACAACAGGGACGTTGGCAATCATCATTCCGAGTGTAGTACCTACCGTTACCAGAAATATCGATTGATAATGAGCGCCTAGCAGTACGGTCGCCACTTGTGTTTTATCACCAATTTCAGCGATGAAGAAGAGTAAAAAAGTGGCGATAAAAGCGTTGTTCTTGGTTTTCGTGTTTTCATCGTTGTTGTCTTTGTCGGGTATCAATAACCAAAGTCCGACGACGAAAAAGCTGATCGCAATGATTTTATTCATTCGATCTTCTGGAATCCAATCAGCAAGGGCTAATCCAAGCCAAGCGGATACCGCGTGATTCAGCAATGTCGCGGCTAATATGCCTAAGATGATTTGGTACTTTGATGCAAAGCGAGCGGCCAGAAAGAGAGCCAGAAGCTGCGTTTTATCGCCTATTTCAGCGAGAGCAACGGTAAAAGTGGAGGTTAGAAGCGATTCCATATAATTATAATCTTGGCGGGCATTACGACATATAAGACAAGCACTCAGGCCCGCCTTTCGAACCAAGTGTCTGTCTTAAGTCTCATCAACCGCTTTAACGATAGTGCGCTAAATTGGCTTTTCTACCATGAGCATTGAGGCTCAATTATGTTGATAGAAAACCTTCTTTTCTCATCGAATATTGAATGAAAATAAGAAAGAGATTACTCCCCTAAGATTCGGATCATCATAACTAAGTGCCTGTGAAATTGCAATTGCCCTCACCAGCTTGAGGCGAGGGCAATTGAGAGGCTTTGCTGTACTTTATTTTATTAAATGCATATCAGAACGCAGGCCTTTCCATAGGCTTACGCACATTAGTAGCATCAATAGGGTAAACGGCAATCCAATTGTGATGGCAGCTGCTTGAATCGCGGTGAGGGCTTCTGAGCCGCCACCTACGAGCAATGCAACCGCGATAACACCTTCTAATACCGCCCAGAATATACGTTGTGTCATCGGTGCGTCAGTCTTACCGCCTGCGGTGATACCGTCGATCACTAATGAACCAGAGTCAGACGAGGTGACGAAGAATACAAGCACAAGCACGATCGCAACAAAGGAAATAATGGACGTGAGAGGCAGCTGCTCAAACATTTGGAACATAGCCAGTGATGCGTCGGAAATGCCATTTGCTAACGCGCCAACGCCATTTTCCACTTGTTCAATTGCCGAACCACCGAAGATGGCCATCCAGACAATGGATACTAGTGTAGGTACAAGCAAGACCGCAATAATAAATTCGCGTACGGTACGTCCGCGAGACACGCGAGCGATAAACATGCCGACGAATGGAGACCAAGAAATCCACCAAGCCCAATAGAAGACGGTCCAACCGTGGTAGAAGGTTGTATCGTCACGACCGATCCAGTTACTTAGAGGGATAATGTTTTCAACATAGCCTACAAACAGAGTGCCAACGGAAGCTAGAATCGCGCCTGTGTTACCTACGATTAGGACAAAGATAGCAAGCAAAGCCGCAATGATCATATTGACGTTAGATAGCAACTTAACGCCGCCTTCTAAACCGCGAGCCACGGAGATAATAGCAACCGATGTCACAACCGCAATGACCACGATTTGGGTCGCTAACGTATTTGGAATTCCGAACAGGAAGTTCAAACCGCTGGTGGCTTGCTGTGCACCAAATCCCAATGACGTTGCAAGACCAAAGATGGTTGCGATCACGGATAGAATATCAATGAAGTGGCCGAGTGCGCCCCAAACTTTATCGCCAAACAACGGGTAGAAGGCTGAACGAATGGTAAGAGGTAAGCCCTTGTTGTAAGCGACAAAGGCTAAAGACAGTGCCACGACACCATAGATGGCCCAAGGGTGTAGACCCCAATGGAACATCGTTGCACCCATCGCGAGGGATTCTGCATCCGGTGTCTTCGCTTCGACATTTAACGGGGTGCCGTACCAGCCAGTGTAGTATGCGACGGGTTCTGCGACACTCCAGAACATTAGACCTATACCCATGCCCGCAGCAAATAACATACAAAACCAAGTAAGGGTCGAATGTTCTGGCGTCGCTTTGCTACCGCCTAATTTTATTTTACCTAATGGTAGAACAATCAAAGCGAGGCAAAATAGAACGAAGATATTGCCGGCAATCATGAAAAACCAATCGAAGTTATTAATCGACCAGCCGCGAGCACTGAGTAGTGTTTCTTTTGCTTCGTTTGGGAAGGCAATAGCGCCAATGATAAATACAAGTATCAGCAGGGCGCTAATACTAAAGACGGGGTTATGGACATCGAGGCCCATAAATTGGACATTGTCCTGCCCAATTTTATATTTTGTATCGTATTCTTCTCGGCCCGAGTTGGGCTTTGACTGATCCATACTTGTCTCCTTTTACGAGAGTGTTAAAACATGAGGCCGACGAGACGTTGTCGAGCTAGTGTTATAACACTCTTAGCATGCTAGAAGCATCGGCTTTGGGTTGATAGAGTCCTCTCTTAGAAGCAATAAAACTAAAAGAACACTCTAAAGAAGAAGGGCGGAAGCACCTTCATAGTTTGATAGTATTAGAGCTGGGCACAATGATTTAACTTTTTGCGACAAAAACGGTTCTATTTGAACGTTTTTTAAACAAAGCAACAGCGGTTCGGCAAGCAACCAGAAAGAGAGTAGGTTGCTAATTTGCTTGATCTACAATACTTATCGGCGCGTAGTGTATAACAAATAGTTAGATCTCTAATTAAATGGATAACGCTTACTTATTATTTGCGCATTTTGGATGACGCTACGGAAGAAATATTTCCAGTAATTCGTTTAGAAACAGTTTGCCTTTTGAGGTCGTTTTTACTTTGCATTCATGCCACGCATCTTGATCTATGAACCCTAATTCTAAGGCTTTCTGACAACCTGCTATCAGCTTTTCAGGTGCTTCTCGGTAGGTAAACCGAGAAAAGTCGGCTAGGTCAAATGTCTCGAATAAACGTAACCGATTCATCATAAATTCAAGCGGAAGGTCTTCGGTTTCAATTTGTTCTTTCGTACCGAGTGCTTCCGGTAAGTTAGACAGATAGTGGTTTGGGTGTCGGGTCTTTCGAGTTCTAAATATTTCGCCATTTTCAAGGGTAATCTTTCCATGTGCGCCTGCACCAATGCCTAGGTAATCACCAAAACGCCAATAGTTTAGATTGTGCTGGGCGTGTTTGCCTGCGCGTGCGTTCGCAGACACCTCATATTGTTGATAACCTTGGGATTCTAATAGGGCTAATCCCTCATCTTGTATTCCCCAAAGCGTATTATCCTCAGGTAATTCGGGCGGGCGACGATAGAATTCGGTATTCGGTTCAATCGTTAATTGATACCAAGATAAATGCTCAGGTGCTAGATCCATAGCCAGTTGTAGGTCTTTGAGCGCCATATCAACGGACTGATCCGGTAAACCATGCATTAAATCTAGGTTGATATTGTCGAACCCCGCAAGCCTAGACTTTTCCACAGCCATAATGGCTTCTTCGCGGTTGTGGATTCTTCCTAGGGTTTTCAACAGGTTTGTGTGGAAACTTTGAATACCAATAGATAGGCGATTGATTCCAGCTTGTCTAAAATGAGCGAATTTTTCTTGCTCAAAGGTGCCGGGGTTGGCTTCCATTGTGATCTCAGCATCATCCACCCACGCCAGTTTGCTTTTGAGTGCTTCCATAAGCCGATAATAGAAATCGGGGCTCATCAAACTTGGTGTTCCACCACCAATAAAGGCGGTTTGGATCGGACGATTGGCAACGTAGGGCAAATCGACTTCTAGATCGGCTAATAGCTGATCTAGGTACGCGTCTTCAGGGAGTTTCCCATTTTCTTCAAAGCGGTCTGCCTGGTGGGAGTTAAAGTCACAATACGGACACTTTCGCACACACCAAGGAGCATGAATGTATAAGCTAAGAGGCGGAAGCGTTAGATTGCTCATGCTAGAACGCTTTTTTCTTTAAACGCTGCCATGAGTAACTTTAACGCTTTCGCTCTGTGACTAAGCGAATTTTTAACCTCTTTTGGGAGGCTGGCAGAACTGCACCCTTGCTCAGGAACGAAGAAAATTGGATCGTAACCAAACCCTTCTACTCCTTCGTTGGATTCAAGGATTCGACCTTCCCAGCTGCCTTGAACGACAATCGGGGTTGGGTCATCTTTGTGGCGCATATATGCGAGCACACAATGAAAACGTGCGGTACGTTGCTCTGTCGGAACACCATCTAGTTTTTCAAGTAACAGCGCATTGTTAGCGTCATTGTCGCCGTGTTCGCCGGCAAAGCGTGCAGAATAGATGCCCGGAGCGCCGTTGAGGTAATCGACTTCGATGCCCGAGTCGTCCGCAATGGCGGGTAAATTAGTGCGCGCGCATGCGTTTCGAGCCTTAAGAATGGCATTTTCTATGAAGCTAAGGCCTGTTTCGTCTGCCTCTTCGACATTAAACTCGCCTTGTGGTTTTACGTCTATGCCGTATTGAGAAAACAGGCTATTAAACTCTTTGATTTTGCCTGAGTTATTGCTGGCTAGCACAATGGTTTTGTTCATAATGAGTTGTCCTGAATCGCTTAGCAGAGTGTATTTAATAGCCGTTATAAAACGGGGACTAGAATATCTCCGAATGTCTGTCAGTGTGATTATTTAGCGGGTAACGTGAAAAATGGCCGTTTCGCTAAATAAATTAGGCATCAAACGGGTCCATAGGTGTCCTTTTAAATTTCCATCTACAGCGGCCCAACGTACAATGGTTAAACCTTTGTCATTGCAAAGGCGACGAAAGTCTTCAAAGGTACAAAAGTGAATGTTGGGCGTGTCATACCAATTGTAGGGCAGAAACTCGGATACGGGCATATGACCTTTTAATCCAAGATGGATGCGGTTGCGCCAGTGGCCGAAATTTGGAAAAGTAATGATGCATTCTTTACCAATACGTAGCATTTCGTCTAGTAGTAGATCAGGACGTCGGAATTGCTGTAGTGCATGCGTCATGACGACCATATCAAAGCTTTGGTCGCCGAAGTTTTGTAGGCCGTTGTCGATGTTTTGCTCAAGGACGGGAACGCCTTTTTCGATACAGGTGTTTATTTGGTCGGCATCGATCTCTAAACCGTAGCCTTTCACTTCTTTTTTGCCGATTAAGTGGTTGAGCAGTTCGCCATCACCGCAACCTAAATCGAGCACTCTCGTGTTCGGCTGTATCCAGTCGTTGATTAATATCAGGTCCGTACGCATGTTACTTCGCCTCCTCTTGAATTTGTTTGCTCACTCGGTTTAACAAGCCTTTTAACGCGGCCATATAGCGAGGAATAGGGAAGAGGAAGGCATCATGACCTTCATCGGCTTCGATTTTTGCATACGATACTTTTTTGCCTGCTTTTACGAGTGCATCAACAATTTCTTCACTCCGTGCTGGCGAGAAGCGCCAGTCCGTTGTAAATGAAACCAATAGAAATTCGCACGTCGCTTTTTCAAGTGCTTTGGCTAAGTCACCTTCTGTACGCGCTGCTGGATCGAAGTAATCCAGTGCTTTGGTCATTAACAGGTAGGTATTGGCGTCAAAGCGATTGGTAAACGCTTCACCTTGATAGCGTAGGTAACTTTCAATCTCAAATTCGATGTCATAGTTATACTGGAAGGTATCATGGCGCATCTGTCGGCCAAACTTCGAGTCCATTGAATCGTCAGATAGGTAGGTAATGTGGGCGAGCATGCGCGCTAGCCCAAGTCCATTTTTGGGTAAGGTCTCTTCATTGAGGTAGTCACCGTCTCGGAAATCTGGATCTCGGCTAATGGACTGACGAGCGACTTCATTAAACGCGATGTTTTGAGCGGACAGCTTAGGCGCGGATGCAATAATGACCGCTGCCTTTAAGCGGTCTGGAAAGCGAATACTCCACTCTAATACCTGCATTCCACCTAGGCTTCCGCCAATGATGGCAGCGAACGTGGTAACGCCCAGTTTATCGGCAAGTCGAGCCTGACTTTCTACCCAGTCTTCAACGGTGACAATTGGAAAATCGGCCCCCCATATTTTTCCTGTGTCTGGGTTAATGCTGGTCGGGCCGGTACTTCCGCAACATCCGCTTAGGTTATTTAAACTAATAACAAAGTGCTTGTTGGTATCAATGGCTTTGCCGGGGCCAATGGCGGAATCCCACCATCCGGGTTTTTTGTCGTCTTTTGAGTGGTAGCCCGCCGCATGATGATCACCACTAAGAGCATGGCAAATCAAGATTGCATTGGATGCATCCTGGTTTAGCGTGCCATATGTTTCATAAACAAGTTGATAACTTGATAGCGATTTACCACATGCAAGTTCCAATGGCTCTGAGAAATGAGCGATTTGTGGCGTAACAACGCCGACAGAATCAACCGGAATGACATCTGGCATAAGTAGCAACTATCCTGACGAATAAAAAAGTGATTAAAGGCCCCGTTATCAGGCTAATAGACGATTGGCCGCTGGGTTGTGGCTAGGGGCGGTAGTAACCTGATACAGATAATGTGGCACAGTCTATCTTGTGCCGAATGTTGCATCAAGTGCCTGACTAAGACGAGAGGGTATTCAGGTAGTGATCTTTGCACAACGACTGTGCTCTCGTAAAATAAGCAGCACGCTTTCGAGGCCTGCTGCTTATTTTAAATATCACACGGCGGCGCTGGGCAGAGTGAATACCTGAGTTTTTCCTGCAAGATCTGACGAAATTCCGCTAATTTGTTCCGTCTTGCTTACAATAATTTCAATGGAGTCGCTGTCGTTTCGCAGTTGCTCTGCGATTTGATCCATATCGCCACTCATTTTAAGCGCAGTGTCTGCCACGTTATGTATGGACTGAGCCATAAGGTTCGATGCATCTGAACTGGTCATGGCGTTTTGTTCAATGGTTTTGATGGCGTCTTCTGCTTGGCTGCCACTCGCTTCGATGCGTTTCAGGCTGTTTTGTCCTTGCTCCATTGAAGCGATTGCAGACTTCGTTGAAGTTTGAATCGTACCGACTATCGACGTAATCTTTGACGTAGCATCGACCGTTTTTTCAGCAAGAGAACGAACTTCGTCAGCCACTACAGAGAATCCTCGACCCGCTTCGCCCGCTCGTGCCGCTTCAATCGCAGCGTTAAGCGCAAGCAGGTTCGTTTGATTTGCCAAATCGTTGATCATTTCAATAACGTTGTCGATGTTGCTTGAGAGTCTACCAAGCTCATCAAGCTGTTGGCTGGTAATGTCTACCTGCGTTACGGCCTCATTTAGGTTATTGAGTACATCTTGAATGGTTTTTGCACCCGCTTTCGCGGATTCGTACGTTTCGTTCGAATGCCCGCGTAATTCTTCTGTCGTATCAGATAATGAGGCAATTCGATTAGAGATATCATCGGTTGAGGTGGCGATGTCATTCGTGCGGTCTGTGGTAGATCTGTTGCTACTCGCGATATTGCTAATCGTGTTGTTTAACTCGGTTACCATGCTGGTCACTTCGGAAGTCGAGCTGACCACATCAGATAAGACACCGCCCAAGCCGTTGGTCATTTCATTAAGTGATTGGCCTAGTGTATCGAATTCATCATTACGTTTTTTATTCACCTCAGCAACCGCGGTCATATCACCTTGTTTTACCTTGGTTAAATCCGCGACCACTTTTTGTAGGGTGTTGCGTGCATTCTTGCCGATAGAGAGCATAAGAATAGCGGCAAATACTGCGACTAATAGACTGATACTAATCAAAGCGCTCAATGATTGTTGGGATTGCGTGTTTGCTCGGTCTTCTGCGGTTTTAACTGCGTCTGCGATTAATGTCATCGCTGCGTCTCGATATTCATCGTAGACGGTTTTTTCTTGCTTGAAGCTTATGCTTAATGCAACGAGTTTATCAAACTCAACTCGATAAGCGTTAAGCGCGGCGTAGTACTCGTCCGATTGCTTTCCTATTGTGTCGGTAAAGCCAAAGTTATCGACGCGTACTTTGAAGCGTTCAAAGCTCTTTGCGATGGGTTGCATGTTTTCATCGGTAGGCGCAATGAGGTAAGTCGTTTCTGCCTTTTTAATATTAACAAATTCTCGCTTAAGCAAGCTTAACTTGGCGATAGAGGTGGTGATCTGATCACTTAACGAAATGACTTGTCCTTGTAAGCCTGATTGCGTGGTAAATCCGACTTTCCCTTTTTGTGCTACGTACTTTTCCAGTGCGATCTCATAGCTTACTAAGTGATCTTTGAGATCAACAAGGGCGCCTTTAATGCCTTCATCTGGAATAAGTTCTATTTCGGTTGTGAGTAACGTACCGTATTCGGTATAGCTGTTGGCCAAATCTGTCTGGTAGTCATCATACGTTGTATCGGTTAACGCCCAGAGTCTATCGCCAAGTTCTAGCATCCCCATCGACAGTCGGTTAACAGAGGCTTGACTGCTGAAGTATTGTTTTAACGTATTGCTTGCTTCTTGTTGTGACGTTAACGCGATGACCGCCACACTAGCTAAAATCGCAAAACCTAAGATTGCGCTAATAAGCAGGCTTATAAGCTTGGTTCTGAACGAAAGATTGTTGAACATACTGAACATCTCCGTTGTAATCATAAATTCATATAAAGATATTGTTAAAAAACGACATGCAATATATGTACACATTAACCCACTGAAGTTACGCAAAGCAAACAATAATCAAGGGAATCTTTGGGGCGAGAACACACTTCTTAACATGTTGAGCGCGCCTTATTGGTGCTACTTGGTTTTGATTTTGCCTTTGGTGGTCGGTGTTTTGAGTTGGAAAGGGTATAAGGCGATGAGATCACATCCTTGTGATCAATGCTTAATATGCTGCTTCTCTGATAAGACTGAAGCTCATAAGACTTATTCGTACCTTCTCTAGTCTCTTTTGTATAGGCTGTAGGTAAGTTGACCCGCTGACTTTTCTTTTATTAGTTCCCAATGAGATGGGAAGTCGAATGAGGATTCGCTTTCACGTTCAATGTAAATCAGTGCCTGCGGCGCAAGCCAACCTTTTTCTTCTAATAAAGGCAGAATTTTTTCAAGCCAGCCTTTGCGAAAAGGGGGGTCGAGAAAAACGATGTCTAGCGGTCGTTTTGGACCTTGATCAAGGTAGGTGAGTGCACTGGTGAAGTGTACTTCGGCATTGGTTGCGTTTAATGTGTTGAGATTGCTTTTAAGCTGTTGGGCAGCGGCTCTATTTGCATCGACGAAAATGCAGCTGGCGGCTCCTCTTGATAAGGCTTCTAAACCGAGTGCCCCCGTGCCACAAAACACGTCTGCGCAATGTGCGCCCGCAATGTCAAAGTTTAACCAATTGAAAACGGTTTCACGCACTCTATCAGGGGTGGGGCGCAGGCCTTCTACTTCAGGAATAGGCAGCTGTCGTGAGCGCCACTCCCCACCAATAATACGAAGTTTGGCATTTTTATTTGTTACAGCGTTTGGTTTTCGGGTGTTCTTTTTCATTGATTAACTTGAATATCCTGATAGCGGTCTAAATAGATCAGCTTAGCTAAATGGTCTTTGTAGTTCTCTATAGTAAATGAATTCAAAGCATCGCTATAGGTTTCTATAAAAGTTTCGAGCGTCAACGACGATGTAGGAGTGGTAATTTGCGTGCTGATGTAAGCCCACCAATCTGGCGTAAGTGTGCGAGATTCGAGCTGCATCAACAATTGTTCTTTTAGTAATATAAACTGCTTTTCATCAGTATAAGACGGGAGCGTGTTGTACTGCTTCCATTGATCCGGTGCAGGTGCTATGTCATCGTTTTGTGTTGTATTTTCTAGAGGAGGTTGGTATTGCTGGCTCCACCATACGTAACTTGGCGCGGTGGTTAGGCTAAGGTGCCACTGCATAAAGTTGATATGAGGGTTCTGATTTGCCGTCGCCACGGAATCTCGCGCCCAGATTAGATAGGTTGCCCAATCTTCCACGCTTTGTGGTGGTTTGACTGAAAGGATACTGTGGCTTTCATGTAATGTTCCTTCATTCATAACGTGATGTGAATGGGTTTGGAAGCCGCTGCTGTTTTCTTCTCTCGCTTCTCTTTCGTCGATGGCTTTTGCATTGACTGTCATAGGTTGGAAAGACTCTGACAATGAATCCAAAAACACATCGATACGTTGTTTTGATGTGTCGTCTAAATGTCCCACAATGCTGATGTGTGATGTCGAGTGTTGAATGCTTTGGTAATGCGCGTTTATGTTTTCTAATGAGACTTGCTTCGTTTTAGTTCCATCGTTTACCAGCAGCATATCGAGTAGTCGCTGCTCCTCATTGCCTAATTCTCGGTGTCTTTGTTGCCAGTTGACTAAGGAGCGAGGTTTAAACGTTGCTTGCTGCAACCAGGTTTTTATGACGGACAAACTGGGAGGTAAGTAATTACTCTCTGAATTGAGTGTGAGTTGCAGTGTTTGCTGTAATGGTGTGATGTAGCTTTCTGCTTTTGCTGACAGCGGAGCAAGGCGTTGATTAATGGTCGATCGACTGAGCGGTAAGCTATCGCCCATTAAGAGGTCAAATGTGGCTTCGGTGAGTTGGCTGTTGGTGTGCTTGGATTCAAATACAAATTTAATGATGACTTTATTGCCGTTTTGCCAGTCTTCCATATTGACCCAGTTAACGGGAATGCCACTGGTTGTTTTCCAAGAGACGACATTGGGTGCGGGTAGGGCAGTATTGGAATAAATAAGGTTAAGAAACCAAATGCCGAGCGTAGAGAGCACCATGATTGCAGCCAAAACGGGGCGGCTAAAAAGCGGTTTATTTCGATCAAACATAGTCCGTATTAGGTTCCGTTATCGTTGTTAGTACATTTTTCCATGAATCTAGGGCTTTTTGCCAATCAGAATGATGATAAAATCACCATTTTATGTGTCTTAGAGCCACATCCGCATTACATGGACTGTGCCTTTAAGCAAAAGATGGGTTTAGCCAAGAGAAAATTTAATGGAAATAGTGAATCAGATTATTGCGTTCTTTACGCCATACCTAGGCGAATACGCTCGCTTTGCCCCGATTGCCATTGGTGTCATTTTAGCGTTGCTTGCGATTTTAGTGAAACGCCGTACTGTAAAAAGTATGGATGCAGATATAAAGTCGGCACAGAAAAAGGCGACAGAAGCTCAGAGTGAGCCAGATTATGATGATCAAGCTTCGAGCGTTGATAGTAAAGCAGAATCAAAGTTTGAGTCTCAAGGCATTGAAGAAGAGCAATCTGACGCCTCGACGCAATCCGTCGTGGATACGGTAAAAACGGTTGATGCTGAGCCTGTTTCTCAAAAGTCAGACTCTGCCGAATACAATCAAGAAGTGCCTGATGAAAAGCCGACGCTATCATGGCGTGAACGTATTCAATCAGGTCTTGCTAGAACCCGAAGCGGATTAGGAAACGGTTTGTCGTCGCTTGTGTTGGGTAGCAAGAAGGTCGACGACGATTTGCTAGAAGAGCTGGAAACCCAGTTGCTGACGGCTGATGTCGGTATTGATGCAACTCAAACGCTTATTGATGGTCTGACAGAAAAGCTCAATCGAAAAGAGCTAAAAGACTCAAATGCTCTGATGTCGTCTTTAAAAGCCGATATGAATGACATTTTGGAGATTTCAGAGAAGCCGCTATCGTTAGACAAAGCGGATGGCCCCTTTGTGATATTGATGGTAGGGGTAAATGGAGTGGGCAAAACCACCACCATTGGTAAACTGGCGAAAAAATATCAGGCAGAAGGTAAGAGTGTTATGCTGGCGGCAGGCGATACCTTCCGAGCCGCCGCCGTTGAACAATTGCAAGTCTGGGGTGATCGAAACCAAGTGCCTGTTGTTGCTCAGCACACAGGTGCAGATTCAGCATCAGTTATTTATGACGCGATAGAATCGGCCAAAGCGAAAAGCGTTGATGTTGTTATTGCGGATACCGCAGGTCGTTTACAGAATAAAGCCAACTTAATGAGTGAACTTGAAAAAGTCGTTCGTGTCATGAAAAAACTCGATGTCTCGGCACCACATGAGGTTATGTTGGTGTTGGATGCGGGTACGGGTCAGAATGCATTGAGTCAGGCGAAGTTGTTTACCGAAGCCGTTGGCGTTTCAGGTATTACCTTAACCAAGCTTGATGGCACCGCAAAAGGCGGGATTATCTTTGCGATTGCAAAACAGTTCGGTTTGCCGATTCGATATATCGGTGTAGGCGAGCAAGCAGAGGACTTAAGACCTTTCGTCGCGCAAGAATTTGTTGACGCTCTCTTTGAAAATGAGTAACAGTGATACACACCATCCAACCTATACATAATAAGGACTTGCTCTGACGTGGAAATCGAATTTCAGCGAGTAGGTAAAAAGTACGACAGTGGTCAAGAAGCTTTGTCACAGGTGAGTTTTCATCTGAGGCAGGGAGAAATGGCGTTTCTAACTGGCCATTCTGGGGCTGGTAAGAGTACTTTGATGAAGCTGATCATGATGATTGAACGTCAGAGCTATGGCCAGATTTTAGTGGATGGTGTGGATCTTAGGACGTTGGGGCGTAAGTCCATTCCGGCCCATCGTCGTCGTGTGGGCGTTGTATTTCAGAATCACCAACTTTTATTTGATCGTAGTGTATTTGATAACGTTGCGCTCCCATTGCAAGTCAGTGGTGCCGACCCTATGCAAATTGGTAAGCGAGTGCGCGCCGCTTTGGATAAAGTCGGGTTGTTGGGAAAAGAAAAGTTTAATCCCATGGCCTTGTCTGGAGGTGAGCAGCAGCGTATCGGCATCGCCCGTGCGGTAGTCAATAAGCCTCAGCTTTTATTAGCCGATGAACCGACAGGTAACTTGGACCCGCGTCTTTCTGCTGAAATTATGAATTTGTTTCAGGAGTTTAATCGTGTCGGTGTGACCGTGATGGTTGCCAGTCACGACTTGGCCTTGATTGCTCGTATGCGCCATCGCGTGTTGACCCTTAACCAAGGGCGGATCGTAAACGACGGGGGCTTTAATTAATGAGTCCTAAGCAGAATCGTCGGGGGGCGACACGTCAAACTGTCACAGGGGTAACCACAACATCTAAATTGGCGAGCGCTAAAGGGTTTAGTCTCTCTCGATATTTTCGCTTGCACCAACAAACCTTGCTCGAAAGCCTTATTCGTTTATTTGCCTATCCGCTTGCTAGTATCATGACGATCGTTGTGATTTCGATATCGCTTGCTTTGCCTGGTGGCTTGTTTGTGATGTTAAAGAACGTTGAGCGTGTGACGGACCAATGGGAACGCCAGTCTGTCATTTCCCTGTATTTGTTTTCTAACTTTGATGACACCGAAGCGCTGTCACTGTCGCATCAGTTGTCTGCTAGAGCAGACGTAAGCTCCGTTGAATACATTTCAAAAGAAGAGGGCTTACGATACTTCGAGCAATCGAGTGGTTATGAAGAAATCCTGTCTGCGCTACCTGAAAACCCGCTGCCTATCGTATTAAAAGTCATACCGACGGCGCCCGTCTCTTTGGCAACATTGCAATCTTTGACCGACTTAAAAGAGGATTTGTCCGAGTTACCGCAGGTTGAGTATGTAGAATTGGATGCGCAATGGTTGCAACGTTTGGCGACCATTCTGAACTTCGGACAGCGCTTCGTTTATGCGTTGTCCGCTTTGCTGATTGCCGCCGTTTTGTTGATAGTGGGCAATACCATTCGAATGGCGGTGGAAAGTCGTCGAGAAGAAGTGCTGGTGATGAAACTGGTTGGTGCGACGGACGCGTATATAAGAAGGCCCTTTTTATATATGGGGTTTTGGTTTGGCGCCTTGGGCGGCTTGCTCGCTTGTATCATGATTTTGCTGTTGAGCTGGTGGGTGAGTACACCAGCAGAGCGTCTCATTGAGTTGTATCACAGCGGTTTTGAGTTGCAGACTTTTAATGCGGGCGAAGTCGTTTTATGCTTAACTATTAGCGCTATTGTCGGTACGGGTGGTGCTTGGATAGCAGTCAGCCGTCATATTGCCGACATTGAATTGCAGTAATAAGGAAGAATTGTTCCTCAATCAGATGAAAAGGTCGCAATTTAGCGCTTTTTCATCTTTACAAGAGTGGCATTTTGATTCATATTTTTGCCACAAAATTTTGGAACGAAGTTGTTAGTATTTGGTCATATAGTCTTGTATGAACAATTTAGAGGTGAATACAAAAATGGGTAAAGCTCTTCAGCCAATTGACATGATGATTCCTGGTCAACATTTGGAATCCTATGTTCAGGGCGTCAGCACAATTCCAATTCTGACTGCAGAAGAAGAACAAAAGTTAGCTGAACGTCTGTACTATGATGGCGACCTAGAAGCGGCTCGCGCATTGGTTATGTCGCACCTAAGATTTGTTGTCCACATTGCTAAAAGCTACTCAGGATACGGATTGTCTCAGGGCGACTTAGTTCAAGAAGGTAACGTAGGCTTAATGAAAGCCGTAAAACGATTCAACCCAGAAGTTGGTGTTCGTTTGGTATCGTTCGCAGTACATTGGATTAAAGCCGAAATACACGAGTTTATTCTTAAGAACTGGCGTATTGTGAAAGTTGCGACAACGAAAGCGCAACGAAAAATGTTTTTCAACTTACGCAGTGCGAAGAAAACATTGTCTTGGTTAAACAATTCCGAAGTGGATGCGGTTGCCAATGATCTTGGCGTTTCTCCTGATGTTGTTCGTCAGATGGAAGGGCGCATGAGCTCGACAGACATGGCATTTGATGCGACGACTGATGACGATGATGATAGCGCCTTTCAAGCGCCAGCCAGTTATTTAGAAGATGGTCGATATGATCCTGCCATGTTGCTTGAAGATGGTAACTGGGAAGCCGATTCTAATCGCCGTTTGCAGCAGGCAATGTCTGATTTAGACGAGCGCAGTCGTAATATATTAGTTCAGCGCTGGTTATCGGAAAATAAGTCAACCTTACATGATTTAGCCGATGAATATGGCGTTTCAGCTGAGCGTATCCGTCAGCTTGAGAAAAACGCGATGAAGAAAATTCGCGTGGCAATGGGCGAAGAGCGGTTTCAATAATCTGAACTGAGACTCTGAGTCCGTTTGTTCTAAAAAACGCTGAATCGACAGAATGCTAAAAGCTCTCATAACATGAGGGCTTTTTTTATGGGTTTTGTTTGGCTTATCTGATCTGAAAATTATCGACTTTGAAGTTGATTGCCTGGCACAAACTTCCAAGTGCGGATGATTTCTAGCTTGTCGACTTCCTTTTTCATTTCAATTGGGAAGGGGGCAAAGGGTTCGGAGAGTCGAACAATTCTCATCGCAGCGTCATCTAGAATACGTAGACCAGACGATTGCAGCACGTCTATCTCATCAACGTAGCCATTGGGTTGTAGAATTACGGCCAAGCGTAATTGACCAAATAGGTTTTGGCGCTTTGCCTCAGAGGGATAATGGATATTGCCAATCCGCTCGATGCGCTTACGCCAATTATCTAAGTACTCAGCATCCAGTGCTGACTTGGCTGATACGGATGTTAAGCGACGAATGCGGGGCCTTTTTGCATAGGCTTGACGTTGCTGATCTAACAAGGCTTCAAGAGACGCTATGTCACTGGATAGGCGGCTCGGGATTTGCGTTTCACCGAGAAATTGCTCTTCCAGTGTTTTTAGCTCCTGTTCCATGTCATTGTTAATAACAAGCTTGGCCTCGGTGTGTTTGCTAATAATGACATCAGGCTGATCGACAGGCTGTTTTGATGCTAATTGAGGTTGAACAGGTGGCGTGATGTCTTGAATTTCATCGGCAATAAATTGCGCTGTTTCCGTGGTTGTGAGCTTCTGTTTACGAATTTCGGTGCCACTGGCGAGCTGATTGGCTTGCGCCAAAAAGTCCGCTTCTTTTGGTGCGTCTGTTTTATGTTGGACAAGTGTGATCTCCAGAGTGCGCGGATGAGGAGGCGTACCCAATGAAAAGTCAAAACTAACCAACGTCACCGCCACCACATGTAATGTGATGGCAATGAACAAGGCAACAGAGAAACGATCAGCAGTTCGCATTATGGGCGCTTAGGTTCGTAGATTATTTATAGGCTTCATAAATAATAGTCACTTATGCCAATTTATCTTCAATAGCATCCATAAGTTGTTTGGCAATATTCAGCCCAAATTGATTGTCTAACTCTCTTACACAGGTGGGGCTGGTGACATTGATTTCTGTTAGATAGTCGCCAATTACGTCTAATCCAACAAACATAAGGTCTTTTTCTAATAATGTTGGAATCACCTGGTCGCAAATCCAGCGATCTCGGTCTGATAAAGGTCGTCCTTCACCGCGTCCCCCTGCGGCTAAGTTGCCTCGGGTTTCGCCACTCGCAGGAATTCGTGCTAAGGCGTAAGGAATGGGCTCGCCATTGACGATAAGAATTCGTTTGTCCCCTTCTTTAATTTCAGGAATAAACTTCTGCGCCATGATTTGTCGGCTACCCATTTCAGTTAGCGATTCAATGATGACACTGACGTTAGGGTCATCTTGTTTGAGTCGGAAGATCGATGTGCCGCCCATGCCATCAAGTGGTTTAAAGATGACATCGTTGTGGGTTTTGTGAAACTCTCGGAGTAAATCTGGGCGACGAGTAACGAGGACCTCAGGGCAACATTGTGGGAACTGAGTCGCAAATAGTTTCTCATTGCAGTCTCTTAGGCTCGCTGGGTTGTTCACCACCATCGCTCCGTCCCTTTGTGCTTGTTCAAGTATCATTGTGCTATACATGAACTCGCCATCAAATGGAGGGTCTTTACGCATTAAAATGACGTCTAAATCGCCTAATGCTAGCGATTGCTCTTCACCCAACTCATAAAAGGATTCTTCGTCTTTAAAGACAGTAAGGGGGTGTGCAATTGCATAGGCTTTGCCTTGCTGCAAAAACAGATCTGATTGCTCCATGTATATCAGATCCCAGCCTTTGTCTGCTGCTGCCCATAACATCGCGAGAGAAGTGTCTTTTTTATAAGTAATGGATTGAATTGGGTCCATTACGATGCCGAGTTTGATGGTCATCTTGATTGTTCCGTCCGCCAAAGGATAGTGCTAGATGCGCAAAGGCACGATCTAGTGAATATCGAAATTAATGTAGTAGATGCTATAGAAATATAAGGGCTAAGAGAAGGATTAATAGAGTGAGTGCGTGGAAAGATTTAACTTTAGCGTCGGTCAACGCTGTAAATTGTCCAACGTTCGACATCCGCAACCTTATTGGCAAAGACCTCGGCAACGACTCGACGGTTAGTTGCGCGGCCGTCTATGGTCTCGTTGTCCGCAATCGGTTTGCTTTCACCATAGCCAATGGCTTCAACCCGTTTTCGGTCAATTTTAAAGCTGTTGATTAAAACATCGGCAATAGCGTCTGCGCGGTTTTGCGACAGTGCTTCGTTGTAGTCGGCCGCACCGACGTCATCGGTATGACCTTCAATGACAACGCTGCTCCCCGCATTACTCTTCATGAAGTCTGCAAGCTTTTTGACTTCGCCGTAAAAACGAGGTTTAACGACGTACTTTCCTGAGTCGAATAGAATGTTCAACTCGACAGAAAGCAGTCGCTTGTTAACGGTCGGACATCCATAGTTGTCCACTTTTGCGCCGCGAGGAGTATTTGCGCATCGGTCTCGAACATTGATTACGCCATCTTTGTCGTTATCGGCAAGCTGGCTTGCTTTAATTCTATCGCCATAGACAGAGCCTGCCATGCTCGGTGTGTGCATTAACACACCGAGAAGCCCAAACAATAAGACAGGCAGGACACGCATCATTACCAGTTGCCCCCTTCTTCACCCGAATCAAGGAATAGCTCATCTTCAGATGTCGAGTCGCTCGATTCAGGCTGTGTATTGGTAGGAGTGACATCTGGTGTCGTCACGACGTCAGGCGCAGTGGTTGGCTCCGCCGGTGCGATCTGAGTCTCAGCATTTTGCAGTTCTTCGATGGCTGTTTGTCCTGTCGGTGGCTCGTCGTCAACAAACTCATCTTCAAACCCTAAAACGGGCGGACGATAAATTCGGAAGGCGCGCATTAAGTCGCCTTTAGCGTTGAACAATCGAAACTCGGAGAACAGTTCATCATAGTCTGTATTGACATAATCCTGTCTCGCTTGAAACAGCTCGTTTTCACTGTCTAGGACGTCGAGTAATGTTCTGCGTCCTAAGCGGAATTGTTTTTCGTACGCGATTTGCGACTCTTTGGTTGCAATCACATACTCACGAATGTGCTCTTTTTGTTCTAGTGTGGCTTCATAAGCCGCCCATGATTGACGAACGGTAAGTTCTGTTTCACGTTGTGTGCGACGTTGAACTTCACGTGCTTGAGTATTTTGTTCGTTTGCGACTTGAGTTCGACGTTTTGTAAGTCCACCACTGTATAAGTTATAGGTGAGTCGGAACATTGCCGTTAAGTCTTCCGATGGGTTTTCATTACCATCTAGATTGTTGTTAAACGTACGTGCAAGCTCAAAGTTGATGGTGGGGAGGTTGTCTGCTTTTGTTGCGCTAATGAAGCTGTCTGTTGCTTTAACATCCCAGTAAGCACCTTCAATGGCTGGATTCTTAGTCATTGCTTGATCCAGAGCATCGTCGAGATCTTTAGGGAGCTGTTCTCTATCTGGCACAGGGTAAATCATTTCTTCTTGAGGTAACTCACCAACGACTTTCTTGTACTGACTTTCCGCATTGCGTAAGTTATTTACCGCAGACAAGCGATTTGATTTTGCTTTTGCAAGTCGTGCCGTAATTTGGCTTAGGTCAGATTGACGTCCGACCCCCGCATTACTTTTTAGCCTGATTTGTTTGAAAATTCGAGTGTGTGTTTCTAGGTTTAAATCGGCCAAGTCGACCAGTTCACGAAAGCGTAGTACGTTCGCGTAGGCTTCTGCGACTTCCAAAGCGGTGTTCTCGACCGCTGAAAGCGCTTGCCAACGTGAGGCTTCAGTCTCTTCCGATAGCCTTTTGGTTTCATTCTTTGAAAGCGACCCATCATAAATAGGCTGAGTCAACGACAAGGATAGCTCCCTGCGTGTCAGGTCGACATCTTCCCCAGATTGCTGAAAGTCATACGTTGTTTCATGACCTATCCCAGCGGAAAGGTCTATACGAGGGTATAGTCCTCCACGTCGTGTGATTTCAGTATTAGTTAACCCTTCCCTGTAGGACGATACGGCTTGCCGCACTTCGGGGCTATTTTCGATGGCTATGTAGGTAGCTTCCTCAAGCGAAATCGCACTGGCATTCGCACTAAGCGATGCTAGAGTTATAGTGCACGCACTAGAGAGCAGTAATCTTTTTAGCAGCATATTACACCTGTATCCAAATTGAACCGCCTTTATAGTCTTCCTAACCATAAAGTATGCAAGACAGTGTTGGCTATCTCACAAGATTTTTAATAGGTATTCGTCTTACTCTTATTATGGCGTTAAATGACACAAACTTAGCGTAAATATTTGTTGCTATTGTTGGCTAAAGGTCGCCCCACATGAGGTTTAATGTAGTCAGGGCGACAACTGGGGCCGTTTCTGTTCTTAAGACTCTTGGGCCAAGTGCGATGGATTGAAAGCCAAATAAACTTGCTTTTTCTACTTCTATATCCGTCAAACCGCCCTCAGGCCCGATTAATAAAGCAATGCTGTTTTCGGGTGGTCGTTCGAAATCGTGAATAGGTTTGGCGCTATGATGATGCAGTGTAATCTTTAACATTTCGTTACACTTTTCTACCCAATCTAACAAGTTAATGGGCTCCAGTATCTTGGGTACAACACCTCGACCACATTGTTCTGCCGCACTTATTGCAACTTGTTGCCAATGCTTTAGTCGTTTTTCCATTCGATCCTCTTGAAGCTTCACTTCACAGCGTTCACTAAAGAGTGGCTGTATCCGAAATACTCCAGACTCAACCGCTTTTTGAATGGCATAATCCATGCGTTCGCCACGGGAGAGAGATTGACCAATGGTCACTTTTAGTGGGGATTCGTTTTCTAGTACTCGATAAGTGGTTAACTGAGCACTCGCAGCTCTTTTTTGGACATTATAGAGGGTTGCGTCGTATTCACCTCCATCGCCATTAAATAATATGATGGCGTGCCCTTCTTTTAATCGAAGTACTTTGCAGCAATGTTGAAAGGCCGAGTCCGGCAAAATGATCTCGGTGTGTTCAGTTAAATCAATGTCGACATAAATTCGCGGTATACGCATATAAAAAAAGCCCTCTCACGTGAGAAGGCTTTTATAACGGAATTAAAGAGAATTATAAACCTGCAGATGTGCGTAATGCAGCTGCTTTGTCCGTTTTCTCCCAAGTGAAGTTGTCACCCGTGCGACCAAAGTGGCCGTAAGCAGCGGTTGGCAGGTAGATTGGTCGTTTTAAATCAAGCATCTCGATTAATCCAGCAGGACGCAGATCAAAGTGCTCGCGTACTAGCTCAATAATTTGAAGGTCGCTGATTTTTCCAGTGCCAAATGTATTAATGCTGATCGAAGTCGGCTCAGAAACGCCGATCGCGTAGGACACTTGAATCTCGCACTTGTCGGCCAAGCCTGCAGCAACGATGTTTTTCGCTACATAGCGTCCGGCGTAAGCGGCTGAGCGGTCTACTTTTGATGGATCTTTACCGGAGAATGCTCCGCCACCATGTCGAGCCATGCCGCCGTAAGTGTCAACAATGATTTTACGGCCAGTTAGTCCACAATCGCCTACAGGGCCACCAATGATAAATTGACCTGTTGGGTTAATGAAATACTTCGTCTCTTTCGATAACCATTCTTCAGGAAGAACAGGTTTAATGATTTCTTCTAGTACCGCTTCTCTTAAGTCAGCTTGTTTTACGGCCGCGCTGTGTTGCGTTGACAGGACAACGGCGTCGATAGCGCAAGGTTTGCCGTTTTCGTCATAGCGGAATGTCACCTGACTTTTTGCATCTGGGCGTAAGAAATCCAATTTGCCATTCTTACGTACTTCAGCTTGGCGCTCTACAAGGCGGTGAGCGTATGTGATTGGGGCTGGCATAAGAACGTCTGTTTCATTGGTAGCGAAACCAAACATTAACCCTTGGTCGCCTGCGCCAAGTTCTTTTTCATTTGCTTCGTCTACGCCGACAGCGATGTCTGCTGATTGTTTGCCGATGGCATTCATAACCGCACAAGATTCCCAATCAAATCCCATGTCGGAGCTGTTATAGCCGATTTCGCGGATGACGCCGCGTGCAATTTCTTCTATATCAACCCAAGCGTTGGTGCGTACTTCACCAGCGACTAAAACCATGCCGGTTTTTACGAGTGTCTCGCATGCAACGCGTGCATTGCTATCTTCCGCTAGGATAGCGTCAAGGATGGCATCAGAAACTTGGTCTGCGATTTTGTCTGGGTGACCTTCGGAAACAGATTCTGATGTAAATAAAGAGTAGTCTGACATGTTCAGTGCCTCTATCGAATAAGATAAAAAAGCGCCAAACAGGCATAAAAAAACCCGCTTAGCATGAGTGTAGCTAAACAGGCATTCTGCTGCTTCTGTTTAGCTGATTTTATATAGCGTCCGCAAGCCGAAACAAATCGACGCTGTAAGACGAATTTTGAATTAAATTTGCCCAACATTCAAGTGTTTTCTAAGAATGATTGTTATTTACGTGAGGTTTGTGAGATCCATAGCTTCTAGGGAAGGTATGAACAAGTCCACTGGCTTCAGCGTGTGGATAACTCTTCTTTATTCGAGGCAAGTTTCGCTGTCCAATATTGAGCATATTGGCAAGAAAGTTAACAAAGAATTAAAGAAAGCTTAGCCCACGCCCATTGGGTCTTTCAGAGAAAAAGCCTATCTTCGTTAAGAGTGATTGAAAGGTATTAACATTCCTGCTCACTCTCGCCTTAATAAGCTGTTTCTCTGATAAGACTGAAGCTCATAAGACTTATTCGTACCTTCCCTAGATAGCCCACTGCGTCGTAAGTCTAAAATTTAGAGCAATAATTATTCGAATGTTGGCATTATAGGGAGGGATTTTAATGACTTTTTTGCTACCATGGTGCCTATAAAAGCAATGCGTAACCACTATCTTAAAAAATAGGGCTCTAGAGCCTCAATATTCTTCGTCAAGTAACTAGGAGTAGAATAAAAATGCCTTCTCGTAAAGAACTCGCTAATGCCATACGTGTTCTCAGCATGGACGCTGTACAGAAAGCCAAATCAGGGCACCCTGGCGCACCGCTGGGTATGGCTGATATTGCAGAAGTTCTGTGGAATGACTTTCTAAAGCATAACCCAGTCAATGCAAAATGGGCTGATCGTGACCGTTTCGTCTTGTCAAATGGCCATGGTTCAATGCTTATTTATTCTCTTCTTCACTTGTCTGGCTACAATTTGCCAATGGAAGAGCTTAAGCAATTCCGTCAATTGCACTCGAAAACACCTGGGCATCCAGAATACGGTTACACAGACGGTGTTGAAACAACAACCGGACCGCTTGGTGCTGGCATTAGTAATGCTGTTGGTATGGCGATCGCTGAAAAAACACTAGCGGCTCAATTTAACCGCGAAGGCCACGATATCGTAGACCACTTCACATACTGCTTTATGGGTGACGGCTGTATGATGGAAGGTATTTCTCATGAGGCTTGTTCTCTAGCAGGTACGCTAGGTCTAGGTAAGTTGGTTGCGTTTTGGGATGACAATGGTATTTCCATTGATGGTCATGTTGAAGGTTGGTTCTCAGATGACACGCCAAAACGCTTCGAGGCGTACGGTTGGCATGTTATCTCTGACGTGGATGGCCATGACGCTGCGGCGATAAAAGCGGCTATTGAAGCGGCGCAAGCAGAAACGAATAAGCCGACTTTAATTTGCTGTAAGACAGTGATTGGTTACGGTTCTCCTAATAAGTCTGGCAGCCACGATTGTCATGGCGCGCCTCTTGGCGACGAAGAAATCGCTGCTGCTCGTGAGTTCCTTGGTTGGCCTCATGCACCGTTTGAAATCCCAGCTGACGTTTACACTGGTTGGGATGCGAAAGAGCAAGGCGCTGCAAACGAAGAAAAGTGGAATGCGGGATTTGAGGCATATAAAACGGCTTACCCAGAATTGGCAGCAGAATTCGAACGTCGAGTTCTAAACGGTGAATTGCCTGCGGACTTCGAAGAAAAAGCCCAAGCTTTTATTAAAGAAACACAAGAAAAATCTGAAAATATTGCCAGCCGTAAAGCATCACAAAATGCAATCGGCGCATTCGGAGCAATGTTGCCTGAGTTGCTTGGTGGTTCAGCGGATTTGGCTGGTTCAAACTTAACGCTTTGGTCTGGTTCTAAAGGGATCCAAGATGAAGCGGATGGTAACTACATTTACTACGGCGTTCGTGAATTTGGCATGAGCGGTATCATGAACGGTGCTTCGTTACACGGTGGTTTTATTAACTACGGTGCGACCTTCTTAATGTTCATGGAATATGCACGAAATGCGGTACGTATGTCTGCTCTAATGGGTATTCAAAACGTATTTGTCTATACTCATGACTCAATCGGCCAAGGTGAAGATGGACCTACTCACCAGCCAATCGAGCAAATCGCTAACTTGCGTATGACTCCGAATATGGCGCTTTGGCGTCCAGCGGATGCAGCTGAAACAGCTGTGGCTTGGAAGGCTGCAATTGAACGTCGCGATGGGCCTTCTTCTCTTGTTTTCTCTCGTCAAGGTTTACCTGCGCAAGCGCGTACAGACGAGCAGTTGGCAAATGTTGCTAAAGGTGGTTATGTACTTGCTGATTGTGAAGGTACTCCTGACGTGATTCTTATCGCAACGGGCTCTGAAATCGCGCTTGCGCAAGAGTCTGCTAAAGCACTTACTGAAAAAGGTCATCAAGTGCGTGTTGTGTCGATGCCTTCTACAAATGTGTTTGATGCACAAGACGCGGCTTATAAAGAATCCGTACTTCCAAAAGCGGTCACGAAGCGTATTGCTATAGAAGCTGCGCATGTTGACTTCTGGTACAAGTATGTTGGCTTTGACGGTGATGTTGTAGGTATGACTACATTTGGTGAGTCAGCTCCAGGTGGCGCACTCATGAAGCACTTCGGTTTCACCGTTGACAATGTTGTTGAAAAAGCTGAGGCTATCCTCAAGGCTTAGTGTCTGACGGCGTTTAGTGTAAAAAAGAGGAGTGTCTGCTCCTCTTTTTTCCGTTAGAACTTATCGTGCGTATAACCAATGCCGAGTGAGTAAAATAAGGGATGTCGCTATTACTCTATAAAAAGGTTTTATGGGTCTCTCTAAATCGCGTGGTGAGTTTTCTTACCTTATATTACTGAAGTAGTTGAACTATGTTGCGAATTGCAATTAATGGATATGGTCGTATAGGTCGTTCATTGCTTAGGTCAATTTATGAAAGTGGCTATCGACAGCATTTCCAAGTTGTTGCTATCAATGAACTTTCTGATATTGATACGATGAGCTACCTTACTCGCTATGATACAACTCATGGTAGATTCCCCAAGCCTGTTTCGGTAGATGGCAGTAGGCTTGTAATCGGGGAAGACGTTGTCCAATGCTTTTCAGAAAAAGACCCTGCTAATATCGACTGGCAATCCTTAAATATCGATTTGCTATTGGAATGTTCGGGCAGTTTTTCAAGCCGTTATGATGCGCAAAAGTATCTTGATTCGGGGGCTCCAAGATTGCTGTTGTCTCAGCCAGCTTCTGCAGATGTCGATGCTACCATCGTTTATGGCTTCAATGAAAAAGACATTTCAGCAACACACACTATTGTCTCTGCGGCATCTTGTACCACTAATTGTGTTATCCCTATATTTGATGCGTTGCAATCCCTATGTGGTTTAGAGCATGGTACGACGCAAACTATTCATTCGGCGATGAACGATCAGCCAGTGATTGATGCATACCATACAAAAGATCTTCGGCTAACACGAGCCGCATTAAGCTCCATTATTCCTGTCGATACTGGGTTGGCTAAAGGGATAGCAAGGCTCATGCCTATGTTAAGTGGAAAGATAGAATGTAACGCCGTTCGTGTTCCAACGCTTAACGTCTCAGTGATTGATATGGTAGTGCGTACGAGTACTGAAGTGACCGTCGAGCAGGTTAATGCCGCGCTTAAAGAGGCTGCTATGGGTAAATACGCGGGGATTGTCGGTTTTACTCAAGAGCCGCATGCCTCTGTTGACTTTAATCATGACCCTCGCTCTGTCATCATTGACGGCACTCAAACGAAAGTAGTTGATGGTCGAATGGTTAAGTTACTTTGTTGGTTTGATAATGAATGGGGGTATGCGAACAGAATGTTGGATGTAGCCTCTCATTGGGGCGCTATTTTAGAGCGCACTTCTCTAACTAACGAATAGTTCTGCACCTTGCTCAGTATTGTATGAGCAGTCTGCTGTATTAAGTTATATCTTATAATAAAGTTATATCTCGAAACTGGAATTTTAAAACGACGAGGAATCGTGCATGACCGTAATTAAAATGACTGATTTGGACTTGGAAAATAAGCGAGTTCTGATTCGTGAAGACCTAAACGTACCTGTAAAAGAAGGCAAAGTGACCAGTGATGCGCGTATTCGTGCGGCACTGCCTACGATCAAAGCGGCCTTAGAAGCGAATGCAAAAGTCATCGTTATGTCTCACCTTGGGCGCCCAACTGAAGGTGAATATGCGCAAGAGTTTTCCATGCAGCCTGTTGCCGATCATTTAGGTGGGTTGCTTGGGCAAGAAGTGCCATTAGTTAAAGACTGGCTAGACGGCGTTGATGTTGAAGCAGGACAGCTTATTATTGTTGAAAATGTTCGATTCAACAAAGGTGAGAAGAAAGACGATGAAGCGCTTGCGAAGAAAATGGCGGCGCTTTGCGATGTTTACGTGATGGACGCTTTTGGTACTGCGCATAGAGCCCAAGCTTCAACGCATGGCGTGGCAAAATTTGCACCAGTCGCCTGTGCTGGCCCATTGCTAGCCGCTGAATTGGATGCATTAGAAAAAGCACTAGCGACGCCAGCTCGCCCAATGGCAGCTATTGTCGGTGGTTCAAAAGTATCAACAAAACTGACTGTTTTAGAGTCGTTGTCTGATAAAGTTGATCAGCTTATTGTTGGTGGCGGTATCGCGAATACTTTCTTAGCGGCAGCAGGGTTTCCAGTTGGTAAGTCCTTGTATGAAGAAGGTCTGATCCCGCAAGCAAAAGCGTTAATGGAAAAAACGAATATTCCGTTGCCTGAAGATGTTGTAGTGGCAACAGAGTTTTCCGCAACGGCGCAAGCGGTTGTTAAAAGTGCGGCGGATGTAGGTCCAGATGACATGATTTTGGACATTGGTCCTAAGGCCGCTGCAACATTGTCTGCGTTGCTGGAAGACTCGAAAACCATTATCTGGAATGGGCCCGTTGGTGTGTTTGAATTCGATCAGTTTGGCGAAGGTACCAAGACGCTTTCATTGGCGATTGCTAAAAGCGAAGGGTTCTCTATCGCGGGCGGCGGTGATACGTTAGCAGCAGTCGACAAGTATGACATTGCAGAGCAAGTCTCCTATATTTCTACAGGGGGAGGCGCGTTCCTTGAATTTGTCGAAGGGAAAGTACTTCCTGCGGTTGCTATGTTAGAATCTCGCGCATAATACCGATAGCGTGCTATGCTTGCGTGTATTCGCAAATAGACTTAATGTCGCGTAAGAAATAAAAGCAACTTAGATTGCGTGAGGTACTCAGGTTATGCCTAAGTACCTCAAAAAAATTAGAAAAAGGCGTAAAGCCGAGTCACACTCTTTAAGTATTGAGTTCGATATTAAGTGTTGAATGCAATGGTTAAAGAATGAAAATAATAAACGGTATCTGTTTGATACAAGCAAGATTCCAGAGAGAGTGACCGAGTCTACTTAAAGATAGACATGACAATTATAAGGCGTAAGCCACATGTGACACACATGCACATGCATTAAAAAACCAGAGAGTTGAAATTAACTCAGTTTCTGCTTTAACAGTAGAAGCACTTATTGTCAGAGGAAACCTTTATGCCTTTAATTAGTATGCGTCAGCTGCTAGATCATGCAGCAGAACACAGTTACGGATTGCCTGCATTCAATGTGAACAACATGGAGCAGGTTAAAGCCATCATGGAAGCCGCAGATGAGGTAAATTCACCTGTCATCATGCAAGCTTCTGCTGGTGCGCGTAAATATGCAGGGTCGCATTTTTTGCGTCATTTAATTGCTGCGGCAATCGAAGATTTTCCGCATATCCCGGTAGTCATGCACCAGGATCACGGGACGTCACCTGCAATATGTCAACGTTCAATTCAATTGGGCTTTTCATCAGTTATGATGGATGGCTCTCTTATGGCAGACGGAAAAACGCCGGCTAGCTACGAATATAACATTGATGTGACACGAAGAACGGTTGAGTTCGCACACGCTTGTGGTGTTTCTGTTGAAGGTGAACTTGGCTGTCTTGGTTCCCTTGAAACGGGTCAAGCGGGTGAAGAAGATGGTGTTGGTGCAGAAGGTATATTGTCTCATGCACAAATGCTGACAGATCCTGATGAAGCGAAAGAGTTCGTGGAAGCGACAGGCGTTGATGCGTTAGCTGTGGCGATCGGTACTAGTCATGGTGTTTACAAGTTTACACGTCCGCCAACAGGTGACATTCTGGATATTGATCGTATTAGTACGATTGCAGAGAAACTGCCGAACACACATATTGTGTTGCATGGGTCGTCGTCAGTTCCACAAGATTGGCTGTCGGTTATCAATGAGTATGGCGGCGAAATTCCAGAAACGTACGGCGTACCAGTAGAAGAAATCGTGAAAGCGATTCGCTTTGGTGTACGTAAGGTGAATATCGACACCGATTTGCGTTTGGCTGCAACAGGTGCAATTCGTCGTAGCTTAGCTGAGCACAAAGGTAACTTTGACCCACGTAAGTATTTGACAGAAAGCATCAAAGCGATGAAAGCGGTTTGTATTGATCGCTATGAGGCATTTGGTTGTGCTGGGCAAGCGTCACGCATTACTCCAATTGACCTAGAAGAAATGGCTGTGCTTTATGAGCAAGGTAAATACAGCCAAGGCCGCAAGTTCTAAACGAGCGTTAAAACACGAGTAGCGAGCATTTTTTTCAAAATAATGAAAAAAAAGGTTGACCCATAAACTGGTTCACCTATAATGCTCGCCATTCCAAGCGGGAGTGGTGGAATTGGTAGACACGCTGGATTTAGGTTCCAGTGCTTCACGGCGTGAGAGTTCGAGTCTCTCCTTCCGCACCATATTTAAAAAGCTGACTATATGTCGGCTTTTTTTATGTCTTTTTTTTATCTCAGATTATTTTTCCTCAGCGATAAGGTTAGAATGTACTTTTAGTGCGTTTAATGGATCTATCAATGCTGAAAGCCTTTCACCCTGTTAAAGCTCTTGTTTCACTGTGTATTTTGCTACTATCGAGCATTGGGGTGAGTGGGAACCTAAATTCATATCTGGTGAGTACGGAAGACTTTTTTAATCAGTTTCCTGCTGAGAAAGTTCTATCCGATCAATTTTCTACGCGAGCTAGCTCTCCTCCTTCGCCTATTGTAATTAATCAATCAAAGCCTATTCGAATTGTCTTGGTGGTTTCATCACCGCTTGACGATATAGAAAACAGAACGTTCCTATACAGCTTTAAGAAGCGCCTTCAGGAGCTTCGCATTAATTATCGCCTTGAACTTTTCCCAGTACCCCCGTTGGAGGGCGTTCTGCTTAGCGAGCATTTTTATGGCAGTGATGCGATAACAGCAGACTATCTTGTGTTTGACCAATTATCTCCGACTTTTTTGCCTTTGATTGAGCGCGCATTAAAAACGAAGTCTCCAAAAGTCATACTTAGAAATGTCGTTACGCCGATAAAAAGCTGGTTAAATCATTCCCCTTTGCTTTACTTGGGAGTCGATGAAAATAAATCAATGGATCAGCTTGCAAGCTATCTTGCTCGTCAAGTCCCTGATGGCGCAATGATCGACGCTTTGACGGTTCAAGGAAATGCATTGGCTCAATTGAAGTGCGATTATTTCTTTGACGCATTGCAGAAACGCGGTATTCGGGTCCGTCAGTCTTTAGAGGTTGAGAATACGGTCGCTGAAGCAGAAAAGGCGGCTGCGTATTTGCTTAAGGGAATGCCTGCACCTTATTTTATATTTGGGTGTACGGAGAACATGTCTCGGGGCATTGTTGAGGCAATTAGACATAATCCTCAAGCGATTGTAACGACAAATAGTTGGGGAAAAGACGCTCATGAAATTGAGTGGTTAGAGCAGGGGTATGTCTCTGTGATTGTTTTACCGATGCAAGATAATCTTGCCATAGCGCTTGCTGAGGCACTCAAGAATGAACTGAATTTCGATCTTGTTCCTAAAATATACATTGCTCAGACGTCGCTTCTAACACAAGATATGGACTCAGAAAGTGCAAATTTAATGTTTCAACAAGCGTATCAATACGCATCATTATTATGGCAGCAGGAATGAGGCTAAATGAAATGACAGGAATGTGTCGCTAACGTCATGGTAAAACTAAGTTTAAGAAAGCTGTTTCTATCCCGTTTGTTTGTATTGTGCGCTGTCTTCGCTGTTGCAACGACCGGTGTGACGTATTTCTATATGCAGCAGGGATTAAAGAGAGAAGCACACGACGCATTGCATGAACGTCTTGAGCGTGTACGACAAAGCTTTGTATCGTATCTCGATAGGGCTGAGTTTGAAGTCGGCTATCTAAGTTTACAGATGCAGCTTGGTAACCCCAAGAAGGGAGAAGAACTTGATCTCTTGTTTGCACAGCACGATATTCTTTTTTTCGGTGGCTTGGACTTCTTTTTAATACAGCATTCTGACGGTAGGGTATTGGCTGACCCAAGAGCGCGTCTTTATACGACAGAAAAAATCGAAGAGTTAATTGGAGTGAGTCGCACAAATGACTGGGCGACAGTAAAAACTCAGGATGGCGCAACTTTTTTTATCTATAAAAAGAAGCTTGCAAGAGCGAATGCTAATAGCCTTGGTTATTTGTATGGTTTCATTTCATTAAACAGCAACTTAACGTTAGCCAGTGAATTATTAAAGACGGCTGATGCCGATAATATTGTTATTTTGGATGAGAAAGGCAATAAGCTGTTAGATGAGTCCACGCCGGAGTTCATTCTTTACCCTGAGCAAGCTGTGGTCAGTGCCGACCTAGACTTGCCTGTCCGGGGGACCCACTATCGCGTCCAGTTAACGAATACGGAAGCGCCCTCGAATGATTTGGTAAAGCGTATTGCTAAATTATTTGGCGTTAGCTTCGCGCTTTTCTTATTCGTTTATATGGTCGTGCGTGCTCTAGTACAAAGAGTGATTTTTGATCAACTTGATCGCTTGCCATACTACAGTGGTGATGCGCAGAATACCTTTACAGAGTTTCAGGCGACTGTTTCTAGGATTAATGTTAGTCAAGCCGAGTACTCTGCATTAGATCGCCGCTTTCAGCTTTTACTTGAATCAACGCATTGTGCAATCATTTTTTGTGATGAGCTTGCTGGAATAGAAAGCATGAACAAAGAGGCAAAGCGTATTTTTCCTGAGTACGAGAATGCAAAAACGATCTTTGACTTCACGCCTTTAGATTGCCATCAGCCGATACAGAAAGCGTTAAAAGGAGAGTTGTGGGTAAGCTTTCCGATGGAAATACCCTCTATTGATACGATATACGAATGGCAGCTTATTCCCTTTTTTAATGAAAGCTCCTATCGTGGCATTGTTATGATAGGCAAAAATGTGACACACGAAAGGCGTTTGTCATGGCAGTTAGAACAGCTTCAACCTGCGCTTGCGATTAATCGTCCTCAATTAGATATCAATATATTGTTGGAAGAGCTGATGCACCTTGCCTCGCATCATGAATACAGTGAGTATGATATTCGCTTTTGGCTTACTGCATTATTGGGAACGTTTAAGGAGATCCGAGAAGAGCCAGAAGAGGTTATGGAAACTCGACCTTTTGGTGAATTGGTTGAGCAAGAATGTACTTACATTGAGAGCTTGCTTGTCGGCTTAGAGACGTTGGGCGTTGAAATTGATTGCCCGTTAGCGCATGCGCATATCCAAGGCTATTGGAATCGAGATATGTGTAATCTAATTCGTTTATTTTTATTGATGGCGGCGGATAGCAAGAAAGACGCTAAAAAAGTGTCGTTCCGCTTTAGTTCCGATCGGCTTCAGGTCAGTTTAAATGATGGAGCCAATGCACGTGCTCTTTATCCATGGATGACTCAAAAGCTCGCTGAGGCAATGAGAGGAGAAGTAAAAACATCTCGTCACAAAACATTGTCAGTCAATATCCCGGTCAATATTCAGTCTAGAAGTGGTGGGCATAAGCCTTTACCAGCGGACTTAACATTAGCCATCGTTGACTTTGATGCAGATACTGAGCGCGTTATTCGTAATATTTCGACTAAGCTTAATGTTAAATTAATTGACTTTGAAAGCGCGGAATCATTTTTTAAATTGCAGCGCAGAGTAGACAGCAATATTGATGCGTTGTTGATCGGTCATCATGCGGTTGTTGAAAATGATAAAAATTTTGTTGAAGTGCTTCAGACTCAATATAACCGGACTGATTTGCCGATTGTAAATATTGGGAAGCAAGTGTACCTATCAAATAGTATGCTTGAGCGATACCCAAATTTAACTGGGACGCTGTTTGATTATAACGTGTTTAAAGCCGTTGAACGTTGCTTGCTTAGACCACCGATTAACCCTCTTCAGTCGGAGTTTATGCAAACGCATGAAGACGAGTGCTATCTTGTGGGTGGGTCGAGAGTGACGCAGGCTGTTTGGCAAACAGAGTTAGAGAAGCTGAAAGTCGCTTCTCATTGGGTTGCCAGCATTGAGGATGTAGAGGCGCTCGTAATGTATCGTGATAAAGTGCGTATTATTTTGTTAGAACCTGTTGAGGTTGATACATTGAAGACGCTTTGTAAAAACTACCCGAATAACAAGTGGGTCACGATTACACCTCAACCTCATTTGCCAAAACCTGTGATACTAAGCGAAATGCAAGTACCATACACCGATATAAAAATAGGTCGGCTCATCACACGACTAAAAAAGTTAAAAAATAGGAGATAAATTCAGTGAGTAAAATTGGCCTAATTGGCGCAATGGATGAAGAAGTAGCCGTTATAAAAGAGTGGATGACGGACATTCAACAAGAGAGTGTCGCAGGCTGTGAGTTTTTTGTTGGGAAGTTGGATGGCGTTGATGTTGTTCTGCAGAAATCTGGAATTGGCAAAGTAAATGCCGCATTGTCTACGACATTGTTGTTGAATAATTATGCTCCAGACAAGGTTATCAATATTGGTTCTGCTGGCGGCTTCGGTCCAGACCTTGAAGTGGGCGACGTCGTGATTTCGAGTGATGTAGTACATCATGATGTTGACGTAACCGTATTTGGTTACGAGTTAGGTCAGGTGCCAAACCTCCCTGCGACTTATGAGGCGGATGCTCAACTTAAGACCTGCGCTGTAAATGCAGTTGAGACACTTGGAAAAGTGAAGGCGAAAATAGGATTAATTGGATCGGGCGATGTTTTCATGTGTGAAGCAGGTCGCGTTGCACAAGCGAGGGAAGCTTTTCCAACCATGATCGCGGTTGAAATGGAGGCCGCTGCTGTTGCGCAGGTATGCTACAAATTTGAAACTCCTTTTGTCGTTGTGCGTTCGTTGTCTGATGTCGCAGACAAAGAATCTCCTGCAAGCTTTGAAGAGTATTTAAAAGTGGCGGCGGAAAACTCGTCTAGAATGATCCGTGAAATGATTAAAGAGTTGTAACTCTGTGAGTAGATGTCTTAACCGAAATATTGCCTTTTGTTTTTCTGTTTTAGGTGCCAGTGTTCTCTCTGGCATCGTTGCGGCCGAAGATAATGTCTCCCCTACTAAGAGTGACGATACATTTTGGTTGAACAGTACTCATGAAAGTGTCTCTCAAACTATTGGGCAGTGGTCTAATGGATTGGATGCGTTCTTTTCTGGTCATGAAAGTCGAGCGCAAAGTCAGAGCTATGTCAGTTTTAGGTTCGGCCCTATTATCGGCGAAGAGAGCACAACGGGTTTTTTTGATTTTCAGACGCGTCTCCGGTTACCGAATACAAAAGATCGCTTAAAGTTAGTGATTGAATCCGATGCAGATACGCTTACACAAACGAACCAAACTGGTGAATCCTCGCAAGACCGATCTGTCACGGATTCGGCGATTGATACTCAGGTTTCCGCGGCGATACGTTATGTTAAGCGTGAATGGAATGCAGATATTGATGCAGGGGTCTTGCTGGATTTTCCGTTGGACCCGTTTGCTAGAATACGGTTTTATCAATCAGGCCGTCTGGGGCGTTTTGATTGGGCTCAAAACCAATCCGCGTTTAGTTATTATTCCAAAGGTGAAGGTGCCGCTTATAAATTCGGTATATCGACGCCTTTCATAGGAGAGACTCGAACGGGTTTTGACCTTGGTGTATCTTGGTTAAGGAAAGAGACGACCTATTTTCGTCAGGATATCTATGTAAACCAATCACTGAACGAAAAATCCAAAGTTCGCTATCAACTGAGCTTTTTGCAATCTGGGGGGCAAGATCCCGAGCTCGATTCTTACCTCTATTATGTAGAATATCAGAAGCTTTTATATAAAAACTGGCTAATTGGCCGAGTAAAGCCGCAGATGACTCACCCTGAGGACGATGATTTTAAGGGATCCGCTTCACTGACTTTGTCTTTGGAAGTCTTGCTTGGTGAAGAGTACCTATAAGCATTCGTTAGTGCTCAGAATATTCCTTTTCTATGGGCGAACAGATCGCAATAGATCAACGAAATTCGTATAATGCCTCAGTTTAAATACCAGTAACCGCATATTTGAGTGATACCATGAGACCTGACCAAATTCAGCCTGAGCTCTATGAGCAGCAGTTAGATGAGAAAGTAGATGCTCTTAAAGCCTTAATGGCCGAATTTTCTATGCCCGAGCTTAATGTATATAAAAGCGCTGAAACACATTATCGAATGCGTGCAGAATTTAGAGTTTGGCATGATGGCGATGACATGTACTACGCCATGTTTGATTCTAAGGACCCGAGAACGCCGATTCGAGTCGATCAGTTTCCGGTGGCATCAAAGCTCATTAACGAGTTGATGCCCGCTTTGCTTGAAGCGGTACGACATGTACCTATATTGCGACATAAGTTGTTTCAGGTGGACTTTTTAACGACTCAGACGGGTGAGGCTCTAATCAGTCTGTTGTATCACAAACCTATTGATGATGAATGGGAAGACGCCGCAAAAGAGCTCAATAAGTCTTTTCCAGCATGCCACTTTATCGGGCGAAGCCGTAAGAAGAAAAAGGTTCTAACGCGCGATTTCGTAATGGAAACGTTGACGGTGAATGGTCAGAAATATCATTATCAACAAGTGGAAAACAGCTTTACCCAACCGAATGCAGGCATCAGTGAAAAAATGCTTGAGTGGGCTATGGACGTAACACAAGGTTGCTCCGGTGACTTGCTTGAAATGTACTGTGGTAACGGTAACTTCTCTATTCCTCTGGCGCGCCGCTTTGATCAGGTCATTGGTACGGAAATCGCCAAGGTCTCAGTAAATTCTGCGTCATTAAATATCGCGATGAACGGCATGAAGAACGTGCAAGTTGTAAAAATGGCCAGTGAGGATGTTTCCGCCGCTCTGAATGGAGAGGGTGAATTACCTAAAGCCTTGGTTCAAGCTGGAATGGCCAATCTATCGCCATCCGTTGTGCTTGTGGATCCACCGCGTGCGGGGTTGGATGACGCTACTGTAGAACTCGTTCGAAAAGTCGATAAAATTCTATACATTTCTTGCAACCCTGAGACGCTAAAAAATAACATGCAAGCACTTAGTTCTACTCATGACGTAACGCGTTTCGCGCTATTCGACCAGTTTCCATATACTCATCACGTAGAGGCGGGTGTATTTTTGGAGCGACGCTAGTTTCGTTATAACCAATAACTATTCGCTACGGCCTCCAAGTGCAGGTAGTATTTTATTAGAAGTAGAGGCGAATAGTTTTGAGCGTCTTAAGCGTTAACGCTGATTGTCTGACCTAAAGCTGCTTCAGGGCTAATATTATACTGCGTTACGACGCTGGCGCTCTGAGTAGAGTTGGCAGCAGGGTCAGCAGATTGGCTTCCAGCATTAGGAGAAGCCAGTGTTTGGGTCGTATCGGCATCGTCCACTTCCTCTGTTTCGCTAGACTCGTTTTGCTGAGGTGGAGGCGCTGCGACAACTTGTTCAGCAATTTCTGCTTTGTCCCTTTCTATCGGCGTTTGTGTGGACTCAACGGCTGAGTTTGTTGGTTGTGAGACCTCTCTAAGCTCAGCCTGGTTGGTTTCAGCTAAATCTCGTTGTTCGCTCTGTGCCTGTGACGAGTCGGTTTCATTGGATTCGGCAACCGTTGTGCGCTGTTGAGTCTCTAAGGCGAGTTGTCTTCCGGTGTCTGAGATGGCAACCTGTACATCTGGTGAGGATTGTAAGGGACTATCGCTGTCAATTGATGTCTCTGAAATCGCAGGCGCAGACGTAGGTGACGCGACAGGAGAGATTGCTTGATTTGAGATTGCGTCGATAGTCATAACGCACCTGTGCCTTTGTTGATCAAATAATAGTCATTCTAGGGCGTTTTTTATGACTTCGCTAGTTAAATTGCGCACGAAACGTGTAAATTAATGTGTCTTGCGGAGAATTCATATCATATTTCTAAACATTCATATGTCGTAAATACGACAAATTTTCATGTTGTGGTATCATAACGCGCATAATTTGTCCCCACCACCATAGAGAAGTCAGAAAAGCTATGAGCAATACCTCATTAGACAAAGCAAAAATTAAAATTTTGTTATTGGAAGGCGTGCATCAGTCAGCACTGGATGCTTTAAATGCGGCTGGTTACCAAAACATTGAATATCATAAAACAGCGCTTGCTGAAGATGAGCTAATCGAAAAAATTTCGGAAGCGCATTTTATTGGTATCCGTTCTCGTACTCAACTTACTGCAAAAGTTCTTGAGCATGCTAATAAACTGGCTGCTATTGGTTGCTTCTGTATTGGTACTAATCAGGTTGACCTAGAAGCAGCGTCTGCCAAAGGTGTTGCTGTTTTCAATGCGCCTTACTCAAATACTCGCAGTGTTGCAGAGCTTGTGATCGGTCAGCTGATCTTGTTGTTGCGTGGTGTGCCTGAGAAAAATGCAATCTGTCATCGTGGTGGATGGATGAAGTCTGCGGTGGGTTCCTACGAAACGCGCGGTAAGCGTTTGGGTATTATCGGTTACGGTAGCATTGGTACGCAGCTTTCTGTGCTTGCTGAGTCGTTGGGTATGGAAGTGTGTTTTTATGACATCGTTACTAAGTTACCACTGGGTAACGCTCGTCAGGTAAAATCGCTGAAAGAGCTTTTGTCCACAAGCGACGTGATCAGCTTGCATGTTCCTGAAACGGTTTCGACCAAAATGATGATTGGTGAAAAAGAAGTCTCTCAAATGAAAGAAGGGGCAATCTTCATCAATGCATCACGCGGAACGGTTGCAAACCTAGATGCGGTTGCTGAGTCGATCAAAGCGGGCAAACTAAGGGGCGCTGCTGTCGATGTATTCCCTGTTGAGCCTAAGAGCAACACAGAAGAATTCGTTTCTCCGCTTCGTGGGTTAGACAATGTGATTTTGACGCCTCATGTCGGTGGTTCGACAATGGAAGCTCAGGAAAACATTGGTGTAGAAGTCGCAGAAAAACTAATTCAATTCTCCGATGTGGGTACGACGATTGCAGCTGTGAACTTCCCAGAAGTGGCTTTGCCTGCGCAAGCTGATATGCATCGTATTCTTCATATTCATGAAAACCGTCCTGGCGTATTGTCTAAAATCAACTCTGTATTTTCAGACAATAATATTAATATTTCTGGTCAGTACTTACGTACGACGGAATCTTTGGGCTACATGGTAATGGATGTAGACGCAGAGATGGGCGAACTTGCTCTTGAAAAAGTAAAAGAAGTAGATGGCACGATTCGCGCACGCGTATTGTTCTAATCATACTTGGTCGTTTAAAAATGACATAAAAAAACCAGCTGAGGCTGGTTTTTTTATGTCTGACTATTTTTTCAGCGCTTAGCGTTAGCCCGGTATACCTTTTAGCTCTGTATACCTAAGGTGGAGGTAATATCGCTAATTTTTTGTTTGATCTGGTTTGCCATATTGGAAAGGAACTGTTCCGACTCTTCCGCCTGAGTTCGAATTTTTTCGACTGAGGTGTTTAACGAATTCATACCCAGTTTTTGGTCCGCAGCGTACCCTGTTGCTTTCTGTGATAAGCGTGATGATTGTTGTGACTTCTCAAGCACTTCTTCTGCTGAGTGACCTAGGTCGGTCGTTAATCCGCGTTGCTCACTCGTAGCAGATTCAATCAAATCTAGATTTTTTCTGAGGGAGTCTGTTGAGGTCGTTAGGCTGCTGAATATCGCTGTAATCTCTTCCAAGGATTGTTGGGTACGACTAGAAAGGCTTCGTACTTCAGACGCGACAACAGCGAACCCTCTGCCGTGTTCACCTGCTCGTGCAGCTTCAATGGCAGCATTCAAAGCCAGTAAGTTAGTTTGCTCGGATATGTCACGAATGCCTGTCACTATCGAGTTCGCATTGGAAACGGATGACTCTAGGCTCATCAAAGCGCCTTTACTGGTCTGCAGGCGTGATACCGTCGTGTTGTTGGCCTCTGCTAGAAGGTGGGCTTGCTTTCTACTTTGTTCCATAGAGGAGCTGGTATCTTTTGCGTAGCTCTCAACCTCTTTTGCTCTAACCTCTGCCTTGCTCGCTAAGACATCAACTTGAGCGGTAAGCTCCATTGTTTCATCTAAGGCTTGGCGAGTAGATAAGCTGGTTTCGTGAACTTTACCAAAGGCATGCAGCATTTCGTTCAATGACGTTGATATATTTCTTAGTTCTACTTCTCGTGTGGATTTTTGTTGTTCAATTTGCTCTAAATATTTGTTTAGATAGCGAGTTACATCCGCAAGTTCATTGTGGCGCTTTGGTTGTTTCAAAGACGTCGTATTTTCATCTTCGGTTAGTGATTTTACTGCGTTATAGAGGTTTTTAGCGCTGTTAACCACGACTTTGCTTTGGAATAAGTGAGTCAGAATGGTGGTAGCAAGCATGATAATCACGAAAACACTAAAGGCGATAATAGTGTGTTGCTGCGTTTTTTGAGCCGACAGTTGTATCGTACTTACTCCCGCCGCGAGTGCATCTTCCAATTTACGAATCTGCTTGCGAATCAGATCTTGCGTTTTAGCGACTTGGTTGACGGTGTTTTGACTGCTTTCAACATCTTTTAAATAACGCTTCGACCAAGTCAAAAGCTCACTTTTTGTTTCTTCAAGTGGGTCCTCTAGGCTGGTGGCGTCAGTACTTTCTTCTTCCCCCCAACCCATCAAAGCAGCAAGGTCGTCACCGCCACTTTCTTCATCAGCGTTACCTGTTGCGAGAACTGGAAGCTCAGAAAAGTGCTCTACGGCTTGAATAAGTTGATTGTTTGCTTCGATAAGTAATTGCTTGTTGGCGCTTGTTGGTGCGTTGAGATAAGTGGTTTTTGCGATACTTAAATCCGTAAGGGAGACATAAATCTCGCCTTGAGAGCGCAGGTAGCCTTGTACTTTTTCAATAGGGTGTTGATCGATGTATTTCTCAATGGAGGCATGTAAGTAATCCATAGATAGAATCATCTGACGTTCGTTGTTTTCAATTAGGGCAAAAGGGTTGCCGGAAAGCTTTCCTGCCGCTCGAACATCTGTTTGTAGCGTGTTCAATACCGTATCTAGGCTTGACTGGATTGGAGTTTGAATATCCTGAGGTAAGGTATTTAGCAGAGGGTGGATATTGTCCGTAATGTAGTGCTCAGAAGCTTGTAGCTCTGATGCTTCACCAGTTGCCAAATAACTCTCAATTTTTTGCTTCAGCGTGATGGCCGAGGCTTCCCATACTTTAGTATATGCTTCATTTTGATCAAACGCGTCGCGGAACTTAAGTAGGCTCCAAAGTAGGAGGCCTACTAAAACCAACGCGATTGCGACGTAGCTAAAGGTGGTTACTCGAGTTACATGTGCAATTTTCAAATTATTAATCTCTTAGTTTTTAACGCTTCGTAACGTATATCACTTACGTTATTTACGTAGTGTTACAAATCGAGAACAAAGGTATTAAATAATTGTGACGGTAATGTTTCAGTGTCTGAAAGAGAACTTAATAAGAGCTTGTTATTAGTTTTTGTTATTGAGCGCGTATCTTCATATAACTAAATAGTCATAAAAGTGTCATACTTTCTATGTACTGTGATCAATCATTAAAGTTAATATCTATAGCTACGCTGGAGCTAAATGATTGTTCTGTTAAATAGCTTCAATACATTAGTTCAATTAATCAGATCGAATCGGGAGTGTTTAAGATGACTCTGTCTCGTCGTCAATTTGTTAAAGGTGCATCCGCTGCTGGTGCGGTTGCAGCGGCGCCTTTCTCTATAAATAAAGCCATTGCTGCTAACAAAGAGTTACGTATCTATGCTTGGGCCGGCTACATTACAGATGAAATGCTAGCGGACTTTAAAGCGAAGACAGGTATCAATGCGACATTCACTCCGTATGGAACGAATGATGAGCTAATGAACTCGCTTCGAGCTACTGACGGTACAGGCTTCGATATTATCATGCCAACAGTTGACCGTGTGCCTGGTTACCTTGATTATGACTTGGTACAACCTTTGGATACTACACGTATCAATTGGGATGGTTGTCTAGACAGCGCTATCGCTGGTTCTGAAGTGGGTGGTGTGATTGACGGTAAACGTTACTTTGCACCTTCAGACTGGGGTACGGAAGCCATTGCGTATAACACAGAGTACGCGGATGTTGATCCTAAAAACCTGAGTTACGGTGACCTTTGGAAACCAGAAAATTCAGGTGGCGTAACCGTTCGTGGCCATTCTGCTTTAGTGGGCATTGGTCTTTGGTTAGAAAAAGCAGGCAAACTTCCTTACCCACTTTTAGAGTCTTACAAAAACGAAACAGCCATGCGTGCTAACTTCGATGTGATTCTAAAAGTCGCTGTAGAGAACAAATCTGCAATTGCTCAATTCTGGTCGACTGAGAATGAAGCGCAAGGCGCATTCCGTGCTAACGGCGCGATCATTGGCCAGACTTGGGATAGCACTGCATTTAAGTTGGGGCAAGAAGGTGAGCCAGTTGCATTCGGAGCGCCTAAAGAAGGTGCTCTAGCATGGATGGAAGGTTTTGTTATTCCTAAAAATGCGAATAACGTGGATTCTGTTTATGAGTTCATTAACTGGTATTACACACCGGAAGCGGGTGCGATGTTTGTTAAGGCAACAGGTTACAATTCTACAGCCAAGGGGGCTGCGGACTTACTACCTGAAGCAACTAAGCAGTTCTTCAAAGATTCTTACACTGAGCAAGACCTTGCTAACCTATGGTGGTGGCCTATCCAAGAACCATGGTATGTGGCGCTACGTAACGAGTATCAAGACCGTTACTTATCTGCATAAGCACTTGATAGTAAAACTAAATGCCCGCTGAATTCGTTCCGCGGGCATTTCGCGTTTCATATGCTTTGTTAATTACTTTTAAGATAATCCCAAATTTTCATATCAAATATATATTCGAGAGGCCTCATGGACAGTAGTGTTCATTTAGATAACGTTGTAATGCAATTCGGTGATTTTACAGCGGTTCAGAAAACAGACCTTAAAATAGAGTCAGGTGAGTTTTTTAGCTTTTTAGGTCCCTCCGGCTGTGGCAAGACGACAATTCTTAATATGATTAGTGGGTTTCTTGACCCGACTCAAGGTGTTGTTCGCATCGGTGGTAATGACATGCGTGGCGTACCAGCCAACAAGCGTCCAACGTCAATGATTTTTCAGAATCTTGCTTTGTTCCCATTAATGACCGTTGCTGAAAATATTGAGTTTGGGCTTGAAGTTCGAGGTGTCTCTAAAGCTGAGCGAAAGAAAACCTCGGATCGCCTACTTGAGTTAGTTGCTCTAGAAGGAAGTGGAACTAAAAAGGTATCTGAGCTTTCAGGAGGTCAGAAGCAGCGTATTGCCATCGCGCGTGCTTTGGCTGTTGAGCCGCAAGTATTGTTGTTAGACGAACCTTTATCAGCATTGGATCTTAAGCTGCGTCAGCATATGAGAACGGAGCTTAAAGAGATTCAAAGAAAAACAGGCATCACCTTTATCTATATTACTCACGATCAGGGTGAAGCATTGACGATGTCTGACCGCGTCGCAGTAATGTCGGCAGGTAAACTGCAACAGGTTGCTGACCCTATTACATTGTACCGCGATCCAAAAACTGCATTTGTGGCGTCGTTTGTCGGCGAGAATAATGGCATTACTGGTACCGTATTAAGTTCTGATGGAACCACTGCCACTATTGATGCGGGTGAACTTGGTCCATTATCCGGTCGATGTCAGTCTGTTCTTGAAAATGGAAGTCGAGCTACGTTGTTTGTTCGCCCTGAACAGTTGCATCTAAATGGAGAAGGCAATAATCACTTAGCTGCGAAAATTGATGAAGTGAATTTCGAAGGTTCATATCTAACATTGAACTCTATTTTGTCAACTCAGAAGGCAATCTCTGTGCAGATGGGAGCGAACCAATATTCTGAAGATTTCTCTCATGGACACGAATTACAGTTGTCTTTTAGTAGTCAGGACGCGGTTGTTATCGCAGGAGAGGCAGACCATGTATAACCAGCTCAAAGATCGCTTCGGCGGACCTTTGTCAGTTGGTATAGTTGCGCTTATCGCAATATGGCTGATTGGCATGGTGATTTTGCCACAACTCCTAATGGTGGATTATTCCTTCCGTCCAAATCTCTTGCCTGCCGAAGTGGGCAGCGAGAAGGATGTTTACTCATTAACGAATTATGAAACGCTATTTAATAATGGCATTCATATGACCATCTTCTTTAAAACAATTTGGTCGAGTGTGTTGGTCACGTTTCTCACTTTGGTTGTCAGTTATCCTCTTGCGTTCTATTTGGCAAAGGTTGCGACGCCGAGACAAGCTGCGCTTTGTTTGTTGCTTCTGATTATTCCTTTTTGGATCAATGAAATTCTGCGTACATTTTCTTGGTACATTATTCTGGCTTATAAAGGCCCATTGAATGCGTTGCTTCTTGGTTTGGGATTGATTAATCGTCCAATTCGTTTTTTATCGGGTGATGGCGGTGTCATGATAGGTATGGTGTATGCCTACATTCTATTTATGATTTTTCCTATCTATAACGCAATTGAAAGTCTGGACACAAACCAAGTAAAGGCGGCACGTAGTTTAGGAGCGGGCTGGATTCGTACTCACTATCGAGTAATCATTCCTCATGCTAAACCAGGTATTGCGACTGGGTGCATTATGACCTTCATGTTGGCGGCTGGTAGCTATGCGGTTCCCGCTTTGCTGGGCTCTCCTGGCAGTCGTTGGTTTACTCAGATTATCTATAACTGGTTCTTTGAGGGCGGCGATTGGAACCAAGGTGCAGCGTATGCCTTCTTATTACTTATTATTTGTATCAGCTTTATTGGTTTAGTAATGAAAGTGTTTAAAGTCGGATTGGGGGACATTGCACGATGAAATCGGAAACCCTCTTTAAATATGCCGTGCGTTTTTATATCGGCTTCTTCTTTTTATACTTATTTACCCCTCTGATTGTAATGGGTCTGGCGACTTTTAATGACAGCCGATTCCCGACGGTATCTCCTTGGCGAGGTTTTACGCTGAAGTGGTTTGAAGCATTGGCTCAAGATGGTGGTATGTGGGCCGCATTATTGAACAGTGTCATTGTTGCTGCTGGTGTTCTAATTGTGGCCGTTCCGATCGGAGTATGTTGTGCACTTTTCTTGTCTACCGTACAAGGGAAAGGCAAGACGTTCATTTACTCGTTAATGATGTCTCCTTTACTTACGCCTGGGGTTATCGTTGGTATTTCAACGCTGATCTTTTGGAAAGGCTTGTCTGTAAGTGGTGGTATTGTTCTTACGGTTATTGCACAAACGACATTTATCGCGGCTTACGTTATGTTGATGGTCCTTGCGCGGCTTCAACGGTTCGATCGAACATTGGAAAACGCAGCTTTGAGTCTAGGTGCTACGCAGTGGCAAGCCTTTAGACGCATTTTATTGCCTTACTTAAAACCAGCGATATTTTCTGCTGCAGCCATTGCGTTTCTTCAATCGTTCGAGAACTACAATACGACCTTGTTTGTGAAAGGGTACGATACGACGTTAACTGTGTATATTGCGTCGAAAGTAAGAACGGGGCTTACACCGGCAGTCAATGCTTTGGGTCTAGTTATGATTTTACTTACAGTCGTGCTGGCCGTTGTTTATGAAATAAAGCGTCGACGCGAGGCGGAAGCTCGAAATCGCGCTTAGTTTAAGAATGCTATCGTTATTAAAGTAGTAATAAGAGAAGTGCTATTTGTTTGAAAGTAGCAAGCTGTTCAAAAAAGCGCCTAAAAAGGCGCTTTTTATTTGCTTTCGTTTGCTTTTGTACAAATGTTGAACTAAAACTACTGCCCACGGACAAGAATATTACGGATGAATGACTTTTTTATTAAAAGTTTAAAAAAGTACTTGCGTAAAAAAATCTGGAAGGTAATATACGCACCCACTGACACGGAGAGCCACTCAGAACAACGAGTGACACACTAAGAAGAACACTTCTTAAGATGATCCAGTCAGTACGCTCTTTAAAATAGATAATCAGATAATTTGTGTGGGCGCTCGCTGGAGACTTCTAAAAAATTAAAGTCTTTGATGAGTGAACACGTCAATTCGCTTTACGGTCTTTCAGCTTAGGTTGGAAGGCAATAGTTAAAGTCAGACGTTATTCATGAGTTAGAGCAAATTCTTTTAACTGAAGAGTTTGATCATGGCTCAGATTGAACGCTGGCGGCAGGCTTAACACATGCAAGTCGAGCGGAAACGATGATAGCTTGCTATCAGGCGTCGAGCGGCGGACGGGTGAGTAACGCGTAGGAATCTGCCTAGTAGAGGGGGACAACATGTGGAAACGCATGCTAATACCGCATACGCCCTTTTGGGGAAAGGAGGGGATCTTCGGACCTTCCGCTATTAGATGAGCCTGCGTGAGATTAGCTAGTTGGTGGGGTAAAGGCCTACCAAGGCGACGATCTCTAGCTGGTCTGAGAGGATGATCAGCCACACTGGGACTGAGACACGGCCCAGACTCCTACGGGAGGCAGCAGTGGGGAATATTGGACAATGGGGGCAACCCTGATCCAGCCATGCCGCGTGTGTGAAGAAGGCCTTAGGGTTGTAAAGCACTTTCAGAAGTGAGGAAGGGTGCTTGATTAATACTCAAGTACTTTGACGTTAGCTTCAGAAGAAGCACCGGCTAACTCTGTGCCAGCAGCCGCGGTAATACAGAGGGTGCAAGCGTTAATCGGAATTACTGGGCGTAAAGCGCGCGTAGGTGGTTTGTTAAGTCAGATGTGAAAGCCCAGGGCTCAACCTTGGAATTGCACCTGATACTGGCAGGCTAGAGTACGGTAGAGGGATGTGGAATTTCCTGTGTAGCGGTGAAATGCGTAGATATAGGAAGGAACATCAGTGGCGAAGGCGACATCCTGGACTGATACTGACACTGAGGTGCGAAAGCGTGGGGAGCAAACAGGATTAGATACCCTGGTAGTCCACGCCGTAAACGATGTCTACTAGCCGTTGGTCGATTTTAGATTAGTGGCGCAGCTAACGCGATAAGTAGACCGCCTGGGGAGTACGGCCGCAAGGTTAAAACTCAAATGAATTGACGGGGGCCCGCACAAGCGGTGGAGCATGTGGTTTAATTCGAAGCAACGCGAAGAACCTTACCTACTCTTGACATCCAGAGAACTTAGCAGAGATGCTTTGGTGCCTTCGGGAACTCTGAGACAGGTGCTGCATGGCTGTCGTCAGCTCGTGTTGTGAAATGTTGGGTTAAGTCCCGTAACGAGCGCAACCCTTATCCTTATTTGCTAGCAGGTGATGCTGAGAACTCTAAGGAGACTGCCGGTGACAAACCGGAGGAAGGTGGGGACGACGTCAAGTCATCATGGCCCTTACGAGTAGGGCTACACACGTGCTACAATGGCGCATACAGAGGGCGGCGAACTTGCGAAAGTAAGCAAATCCCAAAAAGTGCGTCGTAGTCCGGATTGGAGTCTGCAACTCGACTCCATGAAGTCGGAATCGCTAGTAATCGTGGATCAGAATGCCACGGTGAATACGTTCCCGGGCCTTGTACACACCGCCCGTCACACCATGGGAGTTGATTGCTCCAGAAGTAGCTAGCTTAACCTTCGGGATGGCGGTTACCACGGAGTGGTCAATGACTGGGGTGAAGTCGTAACAAGGTAGCCCTAGGGGAACCTGGGGCTGGATCACCTCCTTAAACGATAAGAAGCTCTGGTGAGCGTTCACACAAATTATCTGATGGCTATGAGTTCTCATAGCAACCTATCTTAAAAGTGTTTTAGAACAGAGTTCTAAGCAAGAAGTTTGACTGATTTACTCATCAAGCATCTGACTTAGTGCTTTGCACTAAACTTGCTCTTTAACAATATGACTTTTTGAAATAGACGATAATCAAGCGTCAAACCGGTGGATTGATATTCGGATCTCTTAATTCCTTCTGAGATTTGAGTAAACAATCTAACAATCGTAAATCCAAAGAGGTACAAAAGCTCTTTGGTATGTAGTTCAATGTTTCTGATTCAGTATTACTGAATGAGATCATTTTGGGTTATATGGTCAAGTGACCAAGCGTGCACGGTGGATGCCTTGGCAGTCAGAGGCGATGAAGGACGTGGTAATCTGCGATAAGCTTGGGGGAGTCGATAAACAGACTTTGATCCCAAGATTTCCGAATGGGGAAACCCACCCGCTTGCGGGTATCGTAACGTGAATACATAGCGTTACGAGGCGAACGAGGGGAACTGAAACATCTAAGTACCCTTAGGAAAAGAAATCAATTGAGATTCCCTTAGTAGCGGCGAGCGAAAGGGGATTAGCCCTTAAGTTGATTTGGTGTTAGTAGAAGACTCTGGAAAGGGTCGCCATAGTGGGTGATAGCCCCGTATACGAAAATGCCTTATCAATGAAATCGAGTAAGACGGGACACGTGATATCCTGTTTGAATATGGGGGGGACCATCCTCCAAGGCTAAATACTCCTGACTGACCGATAGTGAACCAGTACCGTGAGGGAAAGGCGAAAAGAACCCCAGTGAGGGGAGTGAAATAGATCCTGAAACCGTGTACGTACAAGCAGTGGGAGCCGACTTAGTTCGGTGACTGCGTACCTTTTGTATAATGGGTCAACGACTTATTTTCAGTAGCAAGGTTAAGCATGTAGTGGAGCCGTAGGGAAACCGAGTCTTAATAGGGCGTTTAGTTGCTGGGAATAGACCCGAAACCGGGCGATCTATCCATGAGCAGGTTGAAGGTTGAGTAACATCAACTGGAGGACCGAACTCACACACGTTGAAAAGTTTGGAGATGACTTGTGGATAGGAGTGAAAGGCTAATCAAGCCCGGAGATAGCTGGTTCTCCTCGAAAGCTATTTAGGTAGCGCCTCGCGTATTGCCGTTGGGGGTAGAGCACTGTTTGGGCTAGGGGGTCATCCCGACTTACCAACCCCATGCAAACTCCGAATACCAATGAGTATGAGCGCGGGAGACACACGGCGGGTGCTAACGTCCGTCGTGGAAAGGGAAACAACCCAGACCGTCAGCTAAGGTCCCAAAGTTACAGTTAAGTGGGAAACGATGTGGGAAGGCTTAGACAGCTAGGAGGTTGGCTTAGAAGCAGCCACCCTTTAAAGAAAGCGTAATAGCTCACTAGTCGAGTCGGCCTGCGCGGAAGATATAACGGGGCTAAACTGTACACCGAAGCTACGGATACTAGTTTACTAGTATGGTAGAGGAGCGTTCTGTAAGCCGTTGAAGGTCAAGCTGTAAGGCAGGCTGGAGGTATCAGAAGTGCGAATGTTGACATGAGTAACGATAAAGGGGGTGAAAAACCCCCTCGCCGGAAGACCAAGGGTTCCTGTCCCATGTTAATCAGGGCAGGGTGAGTCGGCCCCTAAGGCGAGGCTGAAAAGCGTAGTCGATGGGAAACAGGTTAATATTCCTGTACCGATGTATATTGCGATGGAGAGACGGAGAAGGCTAGGCCAGCGCGGCGATGGTTGTCCGCGTTTAAGGTTGTAGGCTGAGGGTTTAGGTAAATCCGGACCCTCTTAAGGCTGAGAATTGATGACGAACCCTCTTTTGGGTGAAGTGGTTGATGCCATGCTTCCAGGAAAAACTTCTAAGCTTCAGATATACATAGACCGTACCCCAAACCGACACAGGTGGTCAGGTAGAGAATACCAAGGCGCTTGAGAGAACTCGGGTGAAGGAACTAGGCAAAAATGGCACCGTAACTTCGGGAGAAGGTGCGCCGGTTAGGGTGATGAGACTTGCTCTCTAAGCTTTGATCGGTCGAAGATACCAGGTGGCTGCGACTGTTTATTAAAAACACAGCACTCTGCAAACACGAAAGTGGACGTATAGGGTGTGACGCCTGCCCGGTGCTTGAAGGTTAATTGATGGGGTTAGCGTAAGCGAAGCTCTTGATCGAAGCCCAAGTAAACGGCGGCCGTAACTATAACGGTCCTAAGGTAGCGAAATTCCTTGTCGGGTAAGTTCCGACCTGCACGAATGGCGTAACGATGGCCACACTGTCTCCACCCGAGACTCAGTGAAATTGAAATCGCAGTGAAGATGCTGTGTATCCGCGGCTAGACGGAAAGACCCCGTGAACCTTTACTATAGCTTCACAGTGAACTTTGAACCTACTTGTGTAGGATAGGTGGGAGGCTTTGAAACTTGGACGCCAGTTCAAGTGGAGCCAATCTTGAAATACCACCCTGGTATGTTTGAGGTTCTAACTCAGGTCCCTTATCGGGATCGAGGACACTGTGTGGTGGGTAGTTTGACTGGGGCGGTCTCCTCCCAAAGAGTAACGGAGGAGCACGAAGGTGCGCTCAGCATGGTCGGAAATCATGCATAGAGTGTAAAGGCAAAAGCGCGCTTAACTGCGAGACAGACACGTCGAGCAGGTACGAAAGTAGGTCTTAGTGATCCGGTGGTTCTGTATGGAAGGGCCATCGCTCAACGGATAAAAGGTACTCCGGGGATAACAGGCTGATACCGCCCAAGAGTTCACATCGACGGCGGTGTTTGGCACCTCGATGTCGGCTCATCACATCCTGGGGCTGAAGCCGGTCCCAAGGGTATGGCTGTTCGCCATTTAAAGTGGTACGCGAGCTGGGTTTAGAACGTCGTGAGACAGTTCGGTCCCTATCTGCCGTGGACGTTTGAGATTTGAGAGGAGCTGCTCCTAGTACGAGAGGACCGGAGTGGACGAACCTCTGGTGTTCCGGTTGTCACGCCAGTGGCATTGCCGGGTAGCTATGTTCGGACGGGATAACCGCTGAAAGCATCTAAGCGGGAAGCCTCCCTCAAGATGAGATCTCACTGGAACTTTAAGTTCCCTAAAGAGCCGTTCGAGACTAGGACGTTGATAGGTTGGGTGTGTAAGGGTTGTGAGGCCTTGAGCTAACCAATACTAATTGCTCGTGAGGCTTGACCATATAACACCAAAGTGGTTTTGAGAAAGACTGCGAAGTGCATATGAATTTACGACGCTCTTGATGAGAGAGTGGGTTTGAAGTTTGATTAGAGTTATTTCAAAAAGCATTGTTAAAGCACGCTGATTGCGTTGAGCGATTAAATCTATGAATTAGATTGAAAAAGCCAGCAGAATCAGTAAGATAAGCCAAGTAACGAACTTGTGTGTTTTGGGAAGAGATCAGAGAAACAATCGATCACCCAGAACGAACACATCCCAGTTTGCTTGACGATCACAGAGGCGTTGAACCACCTGATCCCATCCCGAACTCAGAAGTGAAAAGCGCCATCGCCGATGGTAGTGTGGGGGATCCCATGTGAGAGTAGGTCGTCGTCAAGCTTCTAATACAGAAAGCCCTGATCAGAAATGGTCAGGGCTTTTTCTGTTTTTGGACTGAACCAGACCGAGAATCTTGCAAGCAAATACCCTCCTAAAAGTGCGTAAAATTCAATTATCTACTTGTAGATATAGAGTATTTCCTCCTCTTACAAAGGGGAGCGGGCATAAAGCCTCGGACTCTAGAAAGCTTTCTTAAATACTCCCTTAATACTCTCTTAAGTATTCTCTTCTAATATTATTAAAATTCGCACTCTATTCTAATTGGGAGAGAAAAATGCGCCTTCCTGGCCTACTGCTGGTTGTAATATTACTGCTTGTTCCGAGCTATGAGTTTTATACTCTTGCAGGTCAATATCCTATCACGCCTTTAATCAGCCAATATTTTGGTGTTGCTGCGATTGTCGCGATGGGCTTTGTTCAATTAATGGCAACCCGATTAACAGGGCTTGAATCTCTATTCGGTGGCATGGATCGAATTTATATTTTCCACAAATGGCTAGGGATCAGTGCGTTGGTCCTCGTTTTATTGCATGACAACATTGATCCCGATATTCGGGGGTTGAAAGGCGGTAATCTAGCCGACTTCGGCGAGAGTCTGGGTGGTTTTAGTTTAGACGCCTTACAAGTTCTTTTATTAGTGACTGTACTCACAGCCATTCCCTATAACTTGTGGAAACTGAGTCATAAGTTAATGGGCGTCATGTTTATCTGTGGTGTTTTGCATTTTGTCTTTATTCCAAAGCCGTTTGAGATAACTAGCTTTGTTGGCGTGTACACGATGGTATTTGGTGTAGTGGGTACCTTGAGTTACTTCTATTGCTTAGGCTTTCGTATTTTTATGCGTAAGCATCATCGATATCAGGTCACAAAAGTAGAGCGTAGAGGAAGCAGTGTCGCTGTTACGCTTGCTCCCTTAGATAAAAAACTGAAGCATTATGCAGGGCAGTTTGCTTTTGTTAAATTTAATAAGCCTAATTTGTCGGAAGCTCACCCATTTACCATCAGTAAAGCCCCAGATTCTGATGGTTTAGTGCGTTTCACGGTGAGTGCATTAGGTGATTATACCAAGCGCTTCCAATCTGAAATCTCAGTTGGGACAAAGGCTACCTTATCTAATGCCTATGGCAACTTCCTAATGAAGCGAACCAAGCAACCTCAAGTATGGGTTGCCGGTGGTGTTGGTATAACACCATTTGTTGCATGGGCGAATGCTCTCGGCAAAGAGCAAGAAGTCCACCTATTCTATTGCTATAGGAAAGAACGTGATGCAATCCATTTGGACGAGCTAAAGACAATCGCTCTCGAAAAGCCAAACCTTAAGCTGCATTGTATCGATTCGTCTCAAGGTATGCGTATTAATGCAGAACTAATTAGAAGTAAGCTGCCTACAAGCTGGCCTAAAGTATCCGTATCGTTCTGCGGATCGAAGAGCATGCGCAGAGACTTACTGCTTAACTTGCGAAAGCTAGGGCTAAATGGCCGCCGTTTTCACTATGAAGAGTTTGAGATTCGTTCGGGGATTGGTTTAACACAGCTGATATCTTGGGGAACGATGCAATTTAAAATGCGTTTTCCTCTGTCGGAGTCAAGGTTTCGAGTACTGTGGGATAGGGCTTGGGAGCAAACTGTAAAGCGCGTAGAGTCGTGGTTACAGTCGTAACGTACAAGCACATACACATTTGCTTTATTTAGAGAAGGTCACCGTAGATACAGTGACCCTCTCTAATGAACGGGTTTGCTTTCGCAAGAAGACTTTATTATCTATTACTGTTAGTCGATTTTGAACTTACTAACGTTTTCTATTAGCTCACTCGCGTAACCATTTAAGGTAGCCGCTTCTTTCGTATCTTTTTGCGCTTCATCTTCGAGTTCAACAGCAAGCTCACGAATCGCTTCGGTATTGGCGTTAATTTCTGCCGTCACTGTGGCTTGTTCTTCGGCGGCTGTTGCTATTTGTGCCGCCATATCGCTGATGTGTTGAATGGAGTCTGCTATTTCTCCAAAACTGGTACTGGTGTTGTTACTGTCTTCGACACTTTCAAGAGCTTGTTCATGGCAGGCTTGCATTGCGTTAACTGCTTTTGAAGTTGAGTCATGCAGTCCGATAATCATCTGATTGATCTCTTCAGTCGATTGATGTGTTTTCTGGGACAGTACACGTACTTCATCGGCTACGACGGCAAAGCCACGCCCTTGTTCTCCAGCTCGTGCAGCTTCAATTGCAGCATTCAGTGCCAACAAATTGGTTTGTTCGGCAATATCATTAATGGTAGACACAATATGATTAATTTTATCGCCCTGAACACTGAGATCTTCAACTATTTGACTAGCAGAGGAAATTTCAGACGATAAGTTATTAATTGAATTTTTACTTTTCTGAGATAAGTCGTTACCTTTTTGGCTTATTTCAACACTCGATTGGGCATTTTGATCGGTTTGTTCTGCATTGCTGGCGATATCCGCTGTCGCTGTTGCCATCTCATTGAAAGCAGTCGACAGCATCACGATTTCGTCTTGTTGATGCTTCGCTCTTTTCAAGCGCTCTTGGGTCGATGTGGCCATGGCATTGGATTGGGTTAACACCTCGTTAGAGAGTAAGTTAACGTTGTAGACGATATCGCGCATTTTCTTAACGAACTTATTGAAACTGTCCGCAAGTTGTCCCACTTCATCTTTACTGTTTGATTCGATACTGACTGTTAGATCGCCTTGACCTTGGGCGATACTCGTCAGCGCATCCGAGACACGCACTAAACTACGTAAAAGTCGGGTGATAACAAGGCTGAGGATGAAGATAGCAACTATGATCGTCACAATCGCGATAATGATCTGATAGATTAGCACTTCCCGCGCTGGCGCCATTAATACGTCTTCTTGATTCATTAACACAAGGTACCAATTGCTGCCAGCGACACTCGATACGGATGTTAAGTAGTTTAGGTTATTATAATCAACGGAAAGGAGGCGTTCTTGATCAACAAACTGAAGCAGCTGATTGATGCTAATGTTAGGCAGTAGCTGGTTTAGTGGCGCATTGTTTAACGCATCGTTTTTATTGGCAATGATGGTGCCTTCACCTGAAACCAAAAATGCGATGCCATTTCCAGGCACTTTAATAGACAGAACACTGTCGTTAATACCGTCTAAAGGGAGCGTTGCAGTCACTACCCCCTGCTTGTTATTAGTGACGACTTTCTTCGAAACAAAGGTGATAAGCAAACCGCTTGATGCGCCAACGGTCGGAGCACTTATTACGGTATTTGACTCGTTAATAGCGCCTTTATACCAAGGTCTGATGCGAGGGTCGTATCCCGCCTTTGTATTGAGGCCAATATTGCGGTATGTATCTCCATCCTCCGTGCCATAAAGTACAGAACGAAAGCCACCAGAAATCACTGTGGTTTTAATTTGATCGATGATTTCTTGCTCAGAACTAACCCTTTCAATAGCGTCTGCAAACGCGTTAATGGCCGCTTTTTTCTGCTCTATCCATGATGCGATCGTCCCCGCATTACTCTTTGCATATAAGAAGCTAGATGTCGTGATGCTTTCTCTTATTTGAAGTCTCAGGCTGTAGGCCGTAACGTACGTTTGAATGACGGTTAGGATGATCACAATGATGCAACTTATTAAGAGTATTTTGCGAGTAAGAGACATTTTGGGTTCCTCTAAATCGGGAAATTTGATGTTAAAGCGACAATTATCTTGGTAAACCGACTATTAATTGTCGCTTGAGGCGATCATCTCGTTAGAAAATCAAGGTCTAGCGAAGATGTGAGCGAATTAGCCATTCACCTCCCTCTGTAAGGTTTACTCACAACGAATGGCTAAGGAAGGTACGAATAAGTCCATTACCTCTAGCGTTACCTGTACTTTCCCTAATTATTAATATAGCAGTGTTTATATGACTAATTGGTGAAATGGAAAAATCTACGTTCAAGGCATACTGTGTGATGTGTGAGTAAAGGCGTTATACTCAATGATCTATTCATAACGAGTCTTATCAGTTTAAGGAAAAATTCCGTGAGGCCGATTTCAAATCATCTAGGGGACTACCTAGAAGAATCTGTTTATATTGACTGGCGTGAGCCAGCTATTACTCAAAAAGCCAAAGAATTGGCTCAAAACTGTCAAGGTGAGCGAGATGTGGTTAAGCGTTGCTTTGAATTTGTGCGAGACCACATTCGTCACAGCTCTGATTACAAAGAAAACCCAGTGACCTGCAAGGCATCCGAAGTTCTAAGCTATGGAACAGGCTATTGCTACGCAAAGAGCCATTTGTTGGCGGCGCTATTAAGGGCCAATGCGATTCCTACAGGATTATGCTATCAGCGCCTGACTATTAACGACGACAGCCCACCATATTGTTTACATGGCTTGAATGCAGTGTATTTAAAAGATCATGGCTGGTATCGAATGGATGCGCGCGGCAACAAGCAGGGTGTTGATTCTCAATTTACGCCTCCTATGGAGCAACTGGCTTTTCTCCTTAAAACCCCAGGAGAACACGATTTCGAAACGATCTACGTTGAGCCAGTGCAAGAAGTCGTGACCATATTAACGACTAGCCAAACTTATCTTGATGTATTGGAAAACCTGCCTGATGTGGTATCCCTGTAGGAGAATAGAGGGGCTTGGGTTACTTTGAAATAACGATTTTACGCACTGGTAGAGAGCGTAATGTTTCACCTCTTGCAATACTTTTAAATAGTAATGATAATCTTTATTTTTTATGGGTGATTTGCTTTTGAGGGAGTAGGTGCTAAGGCAAGTCGTTATTATAGTATTGCCTTAGTCATAGGTGCCTAATGTCTGAACCCCCAAGTCTTACTCGTATTGAGAAAGTACTGGATTACATTCACACTCATCTGGACGAGTCTATTTCCGTGGCCAGTTTGGCTTCAAAGAGCTGCTGGTCGCGTTGGCAATTTCAAAGGGTCTTTGGTGATGCGACGGGTTTAACTGTCGCGCAGTATGTGCGAGAACTCCGGCTTAGCTTGGCAGCAGAGCTCCTAATTAGTTCAACGGCACGACACCTTGATATAGCACTTGATTGTGGCTTTGAATCCGAAGTCAGCTTTAATCGTGCATTTCGTCAAATGTTTGGTTGTACGCCAGGGCAATACCGACGCCAAGGTCTGCGCCGTGGTTTAAGAACACCATTGCAATATGTATCACCTGATAGATATCCTTCAGTTACGTCAAAACTTTATGCGCAAATCAGAATAGAAACTCGTGAATCATTCAATGTATTTGGTGTGCACAATACGATACATGGGCCTTTTTCTTCTACGCCGGACTTTGCCTCCAAGGTACCTCGTATCTGGCGGGACTTGCAGCGTAGCAAGTCAACTCACGTCGATGGTGTCGATGAAGTCGGCGTGATTGATGCTCGCTATGAAAGCAGTCCAGACGAGTTGTGTTATTGGGCGGGCTATCAAGGGGGGTTAAATGAAGATCTTTCAAATTACGGTGCGAAGGCCCTCACTAAACTAACGATTCCACAACAGGAATACGCAGTTATTCCTGTATTCGGTAATGTTAGGAATTTAGAAGCCGCTGTGCGTTGGTTTATGTTTCATTGGTTGCCAGATTCAAATTATTTGGGGATAAATGGCTTTGAACTAGAGCAGTATGGTCGAAACTACAGCCCAGAGTTGGATAGTAGTTATATGGAATACTGGCTTCCTGTTATCCCTCGTCAGCAAGAGCAGGAAATGACGTTGTAGCGGACTGTTTTTGTGAGCATGCACCAAATTGTTAAGTCGAGAAAGCGCCCAACACATAAAATGAGATTCATTCTCAATAAAGTATTTGTTGGAGTTCTTATTACTATGAATCGATCTGCGCCTTTTTTACCTAGCTTAGTTGCGATAGCGGTTGCAAGCGTATCCTCAAACCTTGTTTTCGCAGCAGAGGGCGAAGAGCACGCTCAAAGTGATATAGCGTTGGAAACATTGACAGTGAGTGGTGAAACTTACCGTAATACCGCGACTAAGACAAAGCTAACTTCCAGCGAAACGCCTCAAGGTATCTCTGTTATTGATGCTGAAGCACTCGAGCAGCAAGGGGTTGAAAGCATTGCCGAAGCCGTTCGTTATACATCCGGTATTAATACCGAACTACGAGGGGGTGGCGTAACACGTTTGGATCTCTTTAGTATCCGAGGGTTTCAAAACGATCAGACTTATTACGATGGGTTGCGACTTTTATATAATGACTGGAATCTGCAGCCTCAGATTGATGTCGTAGCGATCGAGCAGGTTGAAGTCTTTAAGGGTCCAACGTCTACGCTTTATGGCGCGATGCCTCCAGGTGGTATGGTGAACGTCATTGGAAAGTCTCCGCAAGAAGAACCCTCTCATAGTATAGAAGTAGCCCTCGGGAATGATGAAAAGCAAGAGCTAACGTTTGATAGTACTGGTGCAATTAATGACAGTCTAAATTATCGGGTTGTAGGGCTCGGACGCAGCAAAGACGGTCAAGCTGAAACGTCTGAAGAAGAACGCATTATGCTTGCTCCATCGCTGGATTGGCATGTGAATGAAAAGACATTAGTGAACTTCAACCTTTACTATCAAAAAGACCCGAGTATGGGGATCTATTCTTCGTTGCCTGCTAAAGGAACAGTTTTAGATAACGTGAACGGTAGCCTGAGTTCCGATGCATATGCTGGTGACGCAAACTGGGAAACCTATGAAAAAGAAGTGTTAATGGCAGGTTATAAAATAAACCATTCATTTAATGACAACTGGTCTTTCTTACAAAACGCACGGTTTATGGATGCAACAGCCTATCAGGAAAACACCTACTCAACAGGACTGGCAGCGGATGAAAAAACGTTGTCACGCCGTGCTTACTTAACAGATGAAGCGACTAAGAGTGTAACGGTCGATAACCAGTTCTCAGGCACATTTGACACTGGAGTTGTTGAGCATAACCTACTATTTGGATTGGATTATCTTAAGCTAGAGTCGGACATAAAATACGAGGACGCCGCTGCACCTTCTATCGACCTTTATACTCCAAATTATTACCAAATTACTCGCGCTGGACTCGACTTTGCCGCATCGGGCTACAGCAGTGATTTCACTATAGAAAAAGAACAAACTGGGGTTTACCTACAAGACCAGATGCGTGCTGGAAATTGGGTAGTGATCGTTGGTGGGCGATATGATGATTTTGAAAGCACAGAAAAAGGTAAGAAGTACGGAGCGGACACGGATACCAAGCTTACACAAGATGCATTTACTGGGCGTGCAGGCTTATTATATGAAATGGAAAGTGGTTTTTCTCCATTTATAAGTTACGCCGAGAGCTTTGAAGCGGAAAGCGGTTCCGACAAAGATGGTAATAAGTTTGAGCCATCCGAAGCGCAGCAAATCGAGGCGGGCTTTAAATTCTCAGGTAAAAATACACTAGCAACCGTTTCACTTTATGAAATTACTAAACAAAAAGTGAAAACGCGCGACCCTAATGGTACTGCCTACGATCAAATTCAAGTTGGGGAGGTGCGTTCTCGTGGCGTAGAAATCGACTTAACGCAAAACCTGACTGATGCGCTCGACATGCGTATGGCAGTAACCAAACAAGAGGTCGAGGTCACCAAAGATAATAGTGGAATACAAGGGAATACTCCGATATGGGTTCCTGAGACAACCGCAGCCGTTTGGTTGAATTACAACTCTATTGAAGGACTATTTGAGGGAGCAGGTTTGGGGCTAGGTGTTCGATATATTGGTAAGATGCAGATGGATTCAGCTAACACTGAGACTGTTCCTTCTGCAACTTTGGTCGATGCGTCCATAGGTTATGATCTAGGTATGTTCTCAACCGAGTTGGAGGGCGCATCCATTCAATTGTCCGTCACGAATTTAATGGATGAGACCTACTACAGTTGTTATGACACGAATAACTGCTGGTATGGAGACGAACGCGCCTATGAAGTGTCCGCTCGATATGATTTTTAGGCCTGATGACTGATCACGTTTTGCATGTCCATTATGATCAAGCCTTGATTGATCTAGCGCAGTCATACTTGCCCCCTTTGGTCGGTATGGCCGTTCCTCAAAAAGGGATGATTCACCCTGATTCGGAGAGTACCGTCGTGCCTCTTATTGAGGCCTTGAGCCGTGCGCACCCAGAAGCAAAAGTCGGCTATTGGCGTGCGAGAAGCTGGGCATTGTTGTGTTGGCAGCCGATTTATCTAGCGATGATCTGTGTGTATCGTTTACATGCCGTCCCACAGGGGTTGAGTCGTATTGAACAAAGGCGGATTGGTAACTCAGTGGCTGGGTATTACTTGCCAAAAGGCGACTGGTACGTGAGTGAGAATACGGAGCATTGCATTGTTTGGTCTGGAGAGTTTATCACTCAGTTGTTTCGTAAATTAGAGTCGGCTATAGCGAAGCAAGTCGGCGGGCGCGGACATTACTATAAAGCGCTGCTCGCAGATCAGGTGATCTTAGTTTTAGAGCATGTTTCCACTGTTTATCCTGAGTTAACGTATGATTGGGTTATTTCTCAATATGACCTCTGGAGACGATCGTTAGTGCTACCGAAAATTGAAACCGCTCGGTTCACTTTATCGACTGAACAAACCTATCTAAGACGGTCTTGCTGTTTACAATTTCGTTGTGCGAACGGAGAGCTCTGTAGCAACTGCCCTAGGTCGAACTTCAGAGCGTAGAATAGTATGGGAGCGCGAATATCTTCACACTAAAAGACATTCAAATGGTTCGTCAGGAGCGTATCATTTTGGCATTGCCTGAACTGAATATACCGACAAATAAGTTGGTCGCTATTATTGGGCATAATGGTTCAGGGAAAAGCACCCTGATGAATGTGTTGGCTAGACAGAGTCTGCTTGATTCGGGTGATATTCTGCTTGACGGCGTTTCTCTAAGCCAATTATCGAATAAAGCATTAGCGCGGCGAATTAGCTTCTTACCGCAGGGGATTCCCAGCGCAGCAGGGCTTACGGTCAGCGAGTTGGTTGCACTCGGACGTTACCCATGGAGAGGGGCATTCGGGCGTTTAGATGAAACCGATCATCAGATTATTGCACGAGCCATAGAGCAAGTTGATTTACAGGGCTACGAGCATAAAATTACCGATGACTTATCCGGTGGTGAGCGTCAGCGTGCATGGATTGCCATGCTTTTAGCGCAACAGTCTCCGATTCTATTGTTGGACGAGCCGACTTCTGCCTTAGATATCGCGCATCAATACGAGTTGATGAATCTGCTCCACTCCCTAAATCGTCAGCATGAGCAAGGTGTGATTGTTATATTGCACGATATTAATCTGGCTGCGCGTTATGCCGATCATATTATAGCGCTTCAGCAAGGGCGGTGCTTTTATCAGGGGGCGCCTGAAGAGTTGATGAACAAAGAAAAGCTCGTTGATCTGTACGGTATTCCTATGACGGTAACCCCACATCCCAATCATGAATCTAAGGTGGCCTTAGTATGTTAAGTCGAGTTCATGCGACCACAATAAATTTGGCTCTATTGTTGTTTATGTCTTCACCAACCAGCCTATTTGCTGTGACTATGATGGATCAGTATGGTGAATCGGTTTTTGAGAGTGCGCCCAAACGGATAGCCGCTTTATCTTGGGAATTGGCAGAGGATCTGGTTGAGCTTGGTGTGACGCCACTGGCAATGCCCGAAATAGAAGGCTACTCCGAATGGGTTGTGCGGCCTGCCATTTCTGACACGACAGAGGATATCGGCTCTAGAGCCGAGCCTAATCTAGAGAAATTAACCGCTCTTCAACCAGATGTCATTGTGATCACCCCAACGCTTCTTGATCTTAGAGAGCGCCTCAGTGATATTGCTCCTGTGCTGGTTTTTGATACTTATCGCAAGGACCACAACAACATGGATGCAGCGGATAAGACGTTTTTACAACTTGGTCGTCTTGTCGGTCGTGAAGAAATAGCACAGCAGCGGCTGGTGGAGCGCGAACAGCTTTTTCAAAACCTGACGAGTAAGTTGAGAACTAAATTTGGAGAGCAGCTACCAGAAGTTACTACTGTGCGGTTTGCAAGTACGAGCTCTGTTTGGGTGTACGGTGACAATGCAATGCCGACTTATGTGCTGGAGAGGTTAGGGTTGAAAAATGGGTTCTCTTTGCCCGTGACCCAGTGGGGAGTAACACAAATACGGATAAAAAAGCTGAACGCGATAAAAGAAGGGTACTTGCTGTATTTCGAGCCTTTTCACCAACAGCAAAAACTAGAGCGCTCACTTCTCTGGAAGGCAATGCCTTTTGTACGGCATGGAAAAGTTAACGCAATCCGTTCAACCTGGACATACGGTGGTGCAATGTCGTTAGGGTACCTTGCACAAGCTCTGACGGATTCGTTACTAGACATCGCACCATGATCATATCGCGAAAGGGGCTTTGCTTACTGATTTTCCCCGTTGTTTTTATAACATTGCAAATTGATACATCGTTGACGTGGTTAGAACAAATCTGGCTTATCTCTGGGAGGAAAGGAGCGACAGAATTTGAAGAGTTGATCTGGCTACACGGTCAACTACCTAGAGTAACGATGGCATTGTTAGTCGGTGCGACTCTAGGTAGCATCGGTAGCGTTATTCAGCAGCTCACCCGAAATCCATTGCTGTCGCCTGTAACGTTAGGGTCTTCCAGTGGCGCTTGGCTCGGTTTAATTGTGCTCGCCATTCTATGGCCCGAGGGGCAGGAAAATTTTCGAACGTTGGCAGCGATGGTCGGTGCGATGATTGCACTTGGTTTTGTTGTGTTGATTAGTGGCTTACGAAACTTGAGTGGGTTATCGGTTGTTCTCGCTGGGATGGCGGTAAACTTATTGTTTGGCGCGATGACAACCGCATTAATTCTGTTAAATGATCAGTATGCACGTAACCTTTTTATATGGGGAGCAGGCGACCTTGGCCAAAATGGCTGGGAAATGGTGCAGTGGTTGTGGCCGAATCTATTACCTTTGATTGCAATTCTTTTGTTTGCTGGGCGACCTTTGGACTTGCTAAAGCTTGGTATGAGCGGTGCTAGTGGTCGGGGGCTGAATACTTTACTAACGTTTATCGTGCTTATGGTCGCTGGCCTTTGGGCATTATCGGCCGCCATCACAGCGGTGGGTATAATCGGATTTCTCGGCCTGATCGCGCCCAATTTAGCGCGTATGCTCAATGCTAGGACGGCTTCATCAGAGTTATTTCTTTCTTTTGTTCTAGGCGCATTTTTACTTCTCTGCGCGGATATGGTCGCACAGTTGGTTAGTTTGGTGAGCATCGAAATTGTACCAACAGGGCTGACGACCGCTTTGATTGGCGCCCCAATTTTTATCTGGCTAATTCGTAGAAAACTGACTGAGCAAGAGTTTAGTGCTTATCAAATTATACGAGGGCGAATGCAGTGGTCTCGCTATCATTTGCCTTTGGTTATCAGTGTATTGTTTTCGCTAGTGCTCGTAAGCCTATTTACCCATCAAACGGGCTCCCAGCTTTTATGGCAATGGCCTGAACTGGAGCAATGGATATTGCGTTGGCCTCGGATTGTGGCGGCGTTGTTTGCTGGAGCAGGTATGGCTGCTTCTGGTGTACTGATTCAGCGTATCATTCATAATCCATTGGCCAGCCCTGATTTGCTGGGTATGTCAGCAGGGGCTGTATTTGCCCTAGTGATCGCGGGTGGTGTATTAGGTGCCCAAATCTATCAGTTAGGACCACTTATTGCGTTTGTGGGCAGTGGGGGTGTTTTGCTAGTACTTCTGTTCCTAGGGCGTCGCTTTCGTTTTGCACCTCTGCCCATGATTTTAACGGGCATCGCAATTTCTGCGCTTATCGAAGCTCTCGTACAGACTTTATTAGCGCGTGGTGGAACCGAAGTGTACGACATTTTAGTTTGGTTAGCGGGCTCTACCTATCGAGTCTCAGAACAGAATGCCATTGCGCTAGCGGTTGGTGTTTTCGCAATGGTGGTGATGGTGTTGTCCCTTGATCGTTGGATAGTTTTGCTTGCGCTTGGGCGAAGCCAGGCGGTCGCTCGTGGCTTAAATGTACCTGCGTCTTTTTTAATACTACTTTCGCTTTGTGCAGCGCTGTGTGCCTATGTTACAGCACTCGTTGGGCCTATTAGCTTTGTGAGTATTATTGCTCCTCATATTGCCACTCTTTTAGGAGCGAGAACGAGCCGTCAGCATATGTTAATGGGCTCATTTGTAGGTGCTAACTTACTTTTATTCGCCGATTGGCTGGGGCAAGTGCTGATTTATCCTTATCAACTAGCGGCAGGCACGGTAGTAGCGATACTGGGTGGGAGTTATTTTGCGGTATTGCTTATACAGCAGCAAAAGCGAATGAGGTGATTCTGATGCTGGTTGTTAGTGAATCCCATCTCGACTAACGTAATATTTTGGCTTTTCCACTCGTTGAGCGGAGGGTTTTCCTATAAAGGTAGAAGATGAGTATGATTTTCGGGGGACACTCATTAAGCCATTGAATAAGTTGTTGGCACTTTAGCGGTGCGCCATGCTTGTTCAGGTGTGGCTGAAACCTGCCTGACATCGCAATTTAAAATAAGGAGGCGGATTTAGCCGTTAATTTTCTCTCATAGAGTGTAAATAATTGGGTAAGAAGAGAATCTGTAGACTATAGTCAAAATTGGTTTGATTAAACAGTTATCCGCGCGTCGAAGTCTGAGAACATGTTGGTAGCTCCCTTAACGTATAAGGATTTTTAGGTAAGGGATTATAGATGGCGAGTTTGATGCTCGTCGTTTTTCCTTATTTTCGTGAAATCCAACTTTATCTTAAATGGACGTTTCATGTATTTAACTAGATTAATCTACGCGAGTACTATCTCGGATAATATTTCGCCTTCAGCGATCGCTGATATTCTTGATAGTGCTAACAAGCACAATAAATTGAATGACATTACGGGCGTGCTTTTTTTTGATCAAAAGTATTTTTTACAATGCCTCGAAGGTTCGCGATTTCAGGTAAATGAAACCTACAATCGACTACTTCAAGATAATCGCCACTCGGATTTGGTGCTCTTAGAGTTTAAAGACATTTCTGTACGTGCATTCCCTGATTGGACAATGGGGTTTATACCTGAATCAGTGTTGTCCAAGGCTATCCACCTTAAGTTTTCTCCGCGAAAAAACTTTAACCCTTATAACTTACGCAGCGACAGTGCCTATCAAATGTTATTGGAACTGAAAGAGTTATTGCCAGAATAACGAAATAGTTAGCCGCTCTAGGGCGCCATAAACGGGAGATTGCAACGGGTTGTAGAGCGTTAGTCCCAGTTTGATTTGCGTAACGCTTTAACCTTGCCTCTCTGCTTTTTAGAGTCGACACGTTTTTTCTGAGAAGAGCGAGTCGGCTTCGTTGCGCGTCGTGCTTTTTGCACCCGAGTGGCAGATAAAATAAGTGCTTTTAATCGTTCCAGCGCGTCTTCTCGGTTTAATTCCTGTGTTCTATGCTGCTGGGCCTTGATGATAATCTCACCCTCTTTCGTTATGCGCGTATCACTGAGAGCCAATAAACGCTCTTTATAAAAACCGGGTAAAGACGACGCTCTGATATCAAACCTAAGATGAATCGCGCTCGAGACTTTGTTGACGTTTTGTCCGCCAGCACCCTGCGCTCGAATTGCAGTGAGTTGGATTTCATGAGGAGGAATGCTAACGGAGTGAGAGATGATAAGGTTCATTAGGAAGGTTGTACAAATACCCTAGTATAAAGGAACGAATTTAAATTCTTCATACTAGGGTAATGCATGTAGCGATGGATTTAAATCAAGAGTTGTTTAAATCGTTGCTGCTCTGCGTGCTATCAAGTGATTGGTTTAGCAAACTGTTGCCATTGACCAAGTCATTTAAACTGCCATTTTGGCTGTCTACTACGCCGAGCTCTTTTAACAACGAGTCCACCAACGGAGCATTTGCTCGGTAACTTAAGGCAGCATTCGTAACCTGATCTGCCATACTTGGGCTGGTGGATTCTCCCATCGAAACAGGATTAGATTGGCCGCCGTAGCCTTGTAAAATTTTAATTCCTTCGATGCTTTCAAGTGGTTTCACAGCATTGGCGACGAGTTCAGGAAGGACTTTTAATATTGCTAATGATTTTTGTAGGTCGATCTGTTCGTCTTTTAGAGTGTTTTCCGCTTCGTATAGCGCTTCTTTACCAGCAGCTTCTACCGCCAATACTTTCTCATCTGCTTCTGCTTGAAGGATTTTGGCATCTGCACTTGCTTTCGCTTCTGTTAAAATTGCCTCAGCAGTGGATAGACTCGCTTCTTTTTTAGCGGCCGCTTCGGTTGTGACGCCAACGGCTTCTCTTTCGGCTTCTTTTTTAGCATCGATCACTTCAATGTCTTTGCGACGGTTTGCTTCTGCTAGATGCCTAACTGTGATGACCTCTTCTTCTTTTTGAGCTTTGATTTTTTCTGCTTCGGCAGCTTTTGCTCTTGCTGCAGATTCTTCCTCTGATTTTTCGGCTATGGCAATTTGTTTCACTTGCTCTGCAACTTCAACGGCTTGCTGTTGTTGGATCGTTGATTGTTCTAAGGCTTGGCGCTTCGCAATTTCACGTGTTTCTATTTCTTTAGATTTTTCAATTTCTGCGGTTTCAATTGCTTTTTCTTTGGCGATCATCGCCTCTCGTTCTTCGCGCTCTTTTTGTTCTCTTTGCTTCGCGATTTCCGCTTTTTGTTCCTGACGTTTGAACGAGAGAATTTGCTCTTGGTTTAGGCGAGCTTCTTCTTCACTGCGCTTTACGTCCAACGATTGCTTTTCCGCTTCGAGGTTTCTTTGTTCGATTTTTATACGGTTTTCTTGTTGTATATCATTGGTTTCTTTACGTTTTTCTTCAATGATTTTCGCAAGCCTAGCACGGCCTTCGGCGTCGAATGCGTTGTTTTCATTGAAAAACTCTAGATCTGTTTGGTCGAACCCTGTTAATGAAACGGACTCCAGCTCCAAACCGTTTTTCTCTAGATCATTGGCCACGTTTTGCTGTACTTTTTGGACAAAATCAGCTCTTTGTTCGTGCATCTCAGTCATGCTCATTTCTGCAGCGACTGCGCGTAATACATCGACAAACTTGGACTCCATGAGCTTTTTGACTTCTTCAACCCGCGTGGTTCTTGTTCCAAGGGTTTGCGCTGCCATTGAAATCCCTTCGGCATTCGGTGCGACTCGCAGATAAAAGTCCGCTTTAACATCAACACGCATTCTGTCTTTAGTGATCAACGCGTCTTTTTGAGTTTTTTCGACTTCTATTCTTAGCGTGTTCATATTGACGGGGATCGTTTCATGGACAACCGGAAGCACGATAACACCACCATCTTTTACTACTTTTTCCCCTCCTAACCCCGTTCTCACAAAGGCGACTTCTTTTGTAGCACGAACATAGAGCCTCGCAAAGATTAAGCCGATGGCTATTAGAGCGAAAAACACTACACCGATTATGATGAGTGTGAAGCTTGCTGCTGTGTCGTTCAAAAATTCCATTTATTTCTCCTCATTGTTGATCATTGACGTACGCAAGAGTGAGCCTTTCCAAACGCCTGCGTCTTTTTCGATTAGTACAATCTGTTGCCCTTGCGAGAAAGTTTCTTCCGCTAAGGGTTCAACCATTACATAGTGTTTTTGTTTATATTTATCGGTAAACGAGGCTTCGGCTGGGGAGCCTTGTCGCGCTGTTCCAATTGTGATGATGGCAACACCTCCTGCAAACGAATCGGTTGCCACCGCAGATGATTCATTGTTAGGCAATATGTTTACAAGGGCATTACCTGCGATTCGTGTGATGAAAATACAGGCAATGAAAGCGATTGGCAGAGAAATTACGAAAGGTAAAGTGACGCCAACTATTGCCCAAAAGGCATAGTTAACTGTAAGTCCGGATAGTGAAAAGCCCGTGATTAACAGTATTAACCAGATGAGTACAGGGAGTCTGCCGAGGCACATCCACCCTAAAATTTTGGTCAGCGCTCCGTCTGGAGCATCAATGTCTATTGGGGTTAAATTATCAATTAACGATGAAAAACTAAAACCCACTAGAGTACATAAACCTTCTAAACAGGCTATAAACAATACACTCGCCACGAGAAGCAGGTAGATGCTGTTGCCGTCCGCCATTATGAAATCGAGCATTCACTAATCTCCGATACTCTTTAAACGCAGCTTATTCTGCGCGTGTTTTTATTTTATCTAAAATGTTCTGTGCTGAAGCCACGTTTGGAGTAATACCTGCGTCCTTGAGCTTCTCATCTAGGGTTGAGCGGCTCTCTAACTCTTGAGAAGCTTCTAGTCTCGCTTCAAAGTGCTCTTGTTTATTTCGAATGCGCTCCAAGCTTTCTTTTGCAGATGCTACGGAAGGTTTTCCTGTGAGAATATTAGCATGCATATTTTCTTGTGCTTTTTGAACTGAATCTGTTGCCTTCACTTGTTCTAATTGGCGATAAAAGTCTGAAATGTCGGTTTCCGCTTTTTGGATCTGAGATCGCAATGTGTGTGCGCTTTTAGCGAAATGTTCTGCTTGGTCTTTGTTGTTTTTTTGTTCTGCTTCTAGGGTGGCGATGTGATGCGCAATCTCTAGTGCTAATGCTTCGTTATTTTGCTTTAGCGCGACAAACGCATTGTTCTCGTATTCTTCTATTTGGCTGGAGAGCTTTGCTATTTTCGCTTCCGTCTGTTTTTGGCTCGCTAACAGCATAATTTCGCTCTCCTTAGCAAGATCCAATGACGCTTTTGATTCTCGTAGCTCTTGCTCAAGAATTCGAATTGCATTGTCATCAACAACAGCCTCTCCCATTTCTGAGGCGCCACCTTTTAAAGCGGTAAAAAGCTTACTGAATATGTTCATCATTCACTCCTTTGGATTTCAGTTTATGGCTTTAAGGTATTAAAACGGTACAGAGGTTCGAGCGTATCAATGACATGAAAGGTGTTCCTTACTAAGAGTTGCAGCTCTTCAATAATGACTTCGATCTTGGAGTTGGTTGAGAGCGCACCAAAAATGACATACCAATCAACACCGCCAATTGGTTGAATCCCTATTGTGCTTAAGGGCAGATATTTGTGGGTTGTTAGAAGCCGATAGTCGATTTCAGATGGGTCTTCAAATTCATGTCGCTCCACCAAGGCTGCCTCGACGAGGATTTGCCCATCGCCTATTGCCATAATGATAGGCAAGTCGCCGAATTCATTGAAAATAAGGGTCAGCGTACTTTCTTCAAAGGAAGCAGATACTCGGTGTGATTGATAAAAGCCTGCTTGAATAAAAGTGTTGTGAATACTTTCCAAAGTCCAATTCATGTTAACGTCCTTAAGCTTTTAATTCTCTAAAACCATAACTATATTTTTAAATATATTCAATAAAAATTAAATATATTTAACTAAAGTTGAAAATAATTCTTTATTTGCTATGCTTTCTAATATGTTATTTAGTGAGTGAGCAACACTGCCATGCCTAAAAAGGACCCCTCAATCAGTCAGGAAATCGAAAGCCTTCTTGTCGTGAGTAAAATGGAATGGAAAGAGACCTTAAAAAACTGGTTGCCCGCATACATTAAACGAGCTGGACTTGACCATGAGACTTTATCTAATCAATTGTGGGAGCAGTTTAATGTTCGTCAAAAAACGACGAACTTACGTTCCAAATTTAGTCAAGGGACCGTTGACGGTCAGTTGCTGATGCAAATTCTACTATTGTGTAACCAGCAAGTGAATTTGACGGAAATCAGCGAGTGTTATGAAAGAGCAAAAATGAAAGTCAGGGATTCAAGCTTACGAGATGAGATAGAGTGTTAAAGCATGACAACGAGGTTACTCATATTCGTCAACTTATGAATCTGGGTGTGAAAAGCGAGAAGGCTCTCTATGAGATCAATATAAGAACAGTCGATGCTTTTAAATCAGCGGATGTCTTCGATCTCTATCGTCAGTTTGGTGCAAGTGGCTTAGAGATGAATCTCAATATGTTGTACGCCATGATTGGCGCGCAAGAGAATGTGCATTGGCAACGCATAAAAGTGGAGCGTAAAACCGAAATTTTACTTCGTCTTGATGACATGGGAATTGCGCGATAATGATCTCCCCTGAAATTTACATAAAGAGAGCTTTAAAGGCAAAACGTGTTGATCGTGTTGAATCGATTCAAACCTTATGGAGTGGGTATGGGGAGATTGTCCGATACCAAGTCCATGATTCAGGTGTTATTAAAGAGCCTAATCCTCATAGTGTAATCTTAAAATCCATTCGGTTAGACAAAGTTAACGAGCATCCGCGAGGTTGGCAGTCTCAGCATAGTCATGAACGCAAGTTACGATCCTATGACATAGAAGCGAATTGGTATGAAAACTGGGCTAATCAGTGTTCTGTATCGGAGCGTGTCGCGCAATGTCATAGCGTCTGGCGTAGCGAAGAGGCGATCTACATTTTAATGGAAGATTTGGATGCGTCTCATTATTCCATTCGAAAATCGAGACTTGAAGTGATCGACTGTTTCGCCGTTTTAGAATGGTTAGCGAATTTCCATGCTCGATTCTTAGGTGTGGAGGAGAATGGTACCTCTTTTGATCTATGGCCTCGAGGTACCTATTGGTACTTGAGTACACGTCCCGATGAATGGCAAGCAATGGCCGAGTCACCTTTAAAGGCGTATGCCTCAAAGATAGATTTAGCGATCGAAAATGCGAGTTATAAAACGCTAGTTCATGGGGATGCAAAAGTGGCTAATTTCTGTTTTTCAGCGGACTTAAGGCAGGTCTCTGCGGTCGACTTCCAGTATGTAGGGAGAGGCATTGGTGTGCAAGATGTGGCTTATTTTCTGGGGAGTTGTCTGAATGAAGCGACATTGCCAGGTAATTTATCGTATTTGTTAGAACACTACTTTAGTGAGCTTTCTAGGTGCTTGATGGCTCGAGGCGAATCACCCGATTTTACAGAGAAAGTGGTCACGGAGTGGGATGCTTTGTTCTGTGTTGCGTGGGCGGATTTTCATCGCTTTATTCTTGGCTGGAGTCCAGAACATGCTAAAAATACGGCCTTTAGTCGCGAGATGGCGACCAAAGGCATTGAATGTATTTTAAGAGGCGATCGATAACGGCGCGTTTTCGTCGTCTTCGGTTTGTTTAGGAGACGGTTCTTCGGTACGTGTTGGAGGAGGCGATTGTTGTTCTTCTGATTTGGCGTAGACGCGTTGCATGTAGAGGCCTGCAATGGCTAAAAAGACGCCCGTCACTGCGCTGATGAAGGCCAGTGATGAGAACCAAACTAATGCGACTAAACCAACCGTTGACTTGGAGACCTCGATCGCTTGCTCTTTGTTTTCTATGTAGGCTGCCATGCGATAAATTTGGTTTGAGTTAACTAAACGGTTCACTTCATGAGCGATCAACGTTTGCTGTTGCTTATATTCATAGACTTCGGCATCGATGGCTTTTACTTCGACTTGGATCACATCATATTGCGATAGAAGCTCACTTTTTTCGCTATTGGCACGATTCACCGATGCGCTGCGTGATCGTGCTGCTAGGTCTTCTGATTGCTCTAGACTTGCGAGTAGGTTCGCTTTTTGTGAGCCATTTTTTTGTTTCTGTTCTTCAATTTGGTTTTCTAAGTAAGTGATTCGGTTACGAACTAAGTCGATGCGTTTTTGATAATCTTGCCCCAGCAGTTGCAATTGATCCTGAAGCTGTTTCTCTGTTTTTGTACGCTTTTCTAGGGCGCCATCGCCCGTGGTTCTATCCGTGACTTGGTATAGGCGTTCTTCTTTTTCTTTGATTAACGCACGGTATTTCTTTTCAACTTGAGATCGACTAAAGAAGCTTGCATCCGCAACCTCACGATCCATTTCTTTTTTCAGCTCTTCAAGCTCTTTTTCTTGTTTTGCACGGTCGTTTTCGGTGTTGTTTACATAGCTGTTTAATAGGGTACGAAAACGTTTTTGTAAATCATCACGCTCTTTGTCCCATGCATCGTAAATATCACGCTCTTTCGCATTCAGGGTCTGAATTTCCTGTTCGTAACTTGCCGTGCCGACATTACTGAGACGATCAAGTTGGGCATTGATGCGCTCTTTTTCCTGATTGACTTGAGCAAGGTAGTAGTTGTGCGCTGAGTTTACTTTCCCTCGATAGTCTTCTTCGACAAGGTCTGGGTCAATAACATTTATTTCGGTTTTTCGAGCTTCTAAGTCATCGATTTTTGCTTGAATAAGCAAAGATTCATTTTTTTGCTCGTCAATGGTCAGATTTAGATTTGAAAAGTTACGCTCAAAGCCGTTTAACATGGTTTCGAAGGTAATGGTTGCGAGCAGTGCTAAGCCTAAGAAAAACAGAATGCGCCAATAAAAGTGTTTGGCATACATCATGGCAGTGGCGAGTGGGATTTTTGCTGCCTCAACAACGGCGACCAGAACGAAGGGAAGCGCTGCGACTACGATGCTGCTGTAATCACCAATTGAAAGTGCGTCATTACCTCTATTTCGATTCAGCTCGGTATAGGCGGAAAACGAGACGACCATAGAAATCATGAAACCAATTGATACGGCCAATATTTCCACGATCCAAGCGAAGCGTACTAATCTAACGCCTATGCCAAAAAGTTTTTTGTTTGAGAGCTGGTTCTGAGAGTCCATAGTAGTTTAGGCGTCCGCTTGGTTATTCGGTAACCTCGTTACCGATTTAAAGTTGTTAATAATAAAAGCATCTTATATTTGTTCAACGGCAGCTGTGTTACACCCAAGAGATGAGTGTAACTTTTTGTAATTATTTCCATGTTTTTCGCTTTTTAGGTGTTCTTGTTATTAGCATGATTAGTGCCAGATCTCAGGCATTAGGTTCCTTCAAAGCGCGACGGTTTCTGTTTGATGTGCTATCGCTGCAGGGACCTATTGGTTTTGCTTGTCGCAGCCGCGGTTAAAGGATCTTCTGGCCACGGGTGTTTTGGGTACCGTCCTCTCATTTCTTTGCGTACTTCTGGGTACACATCCTTCCAAAAAAACGCCAAATCCATGGTCACCGCAAGGGGGCGTTGGGCGGGGGAAAGCAGCTCTATTTTGACGGGAATTCCGAGTACTTTGGGGCTGGATGTTTCTCCAAACATTTCTTGAAGTTTGACGCTGAGCACTGGCTCTCCTGATGTGTAGTCAACTCGGTGAGAGGCTCCTGATGCGACCCGTAGACGCTCAGGGACAGTGCTTTCGAGCTTAGATTGCACGTCCCATGGTAAATATGAGTGCAGTACTTGAGTTAGGTTTAGCTTATTAAGTTTCGCTTGAGTCGTAATACCATTCAGAAAAGGGGATAGCCATTCTTCTAGAGAGTTTAAGAGTCCGGTGTCAGAGACATCAGGAATCATATTTTTATCAAATGCGGTCGTCGTTGGCTTGGCCTCATCGCTAAACAGTGTGTTTCGAACAAAACGTATTCTTGCGAGTAATGCGCGGCTGGCATCATCCCAAGGGAGCACCTCTATCCCATCTGCTCTGACAAACTGACAAAACGCATGGCTTATCATGCTTTGGTCGAGATCACGTCTGGGTGTTTTAGACACGCAGAGTTTATGAATCCACCGTTGTTTTTCACCGATAAGGCGCTGGGTCTTTTTGTCCCATTCAGCCACGTTCTGTTCAAAAAATAAGCTTGGACGGCTGTATTGTAGCAACTCTATATTCAACCTCGATGCAAGGTAGATTTTATCCGACTGTCGACCTGCAACCCCTCCGAGTTCCAGCACGATAATGAACTCATGTTGCGCAAGTGGGTCGATCGAGCTGAGTAGGGCCGTGCGGCCGTTACTGAGTTTGTAGAGTGTTTCTTCTCCTTGCTGACGGACTCTTTTGGCGATTCTGTCGGGAAAACCATAGGTAAGTATCAAGCTAAACTGCTCATCCGACTCGGATATCTGCGATAAAGGTTTTATTGGTGTGACTTTGGATAGTCGGCTTTCCCAAGCTTTTGCAGTGTTGATGTAGCGCTTTGCTTGAGAGGGATGTTCGTTTAACCAAATGAGCCTGTGTTTGATGTCGCTGTTGTTTGCTGCGCTTGATTTGAAAGGGTCGCCTTCGTATAACAGAGCACACAAATACGTTATGTCCTTGCGGTTGTACTGAGTAAACTGCATGAGCATGGTCGCTAAGCGTACAGGCGCGTTTAATTGGCTAATATGCTGACCGACTGACGTTAGGGTAAGCGAGTCAGGTGAGGTTAATACCCCAAGCTCAAATAGAAGGGACTGAGCTTGATTCCAATGACCTTCCGGCGGTGGCGTAATCCAATCCAACTCGTCTCGCGTTTCGCTGCCCCAATGCGCTAATGCAAGGACAAGGTCGGTTAGGTCTTCTAGCTCAATTTGAGGTTGTGCTTGATCTGACAGTTGATCTTGTTGGGACTCTGACCACCATCGATAACATACTCCAGCCTGCGTTCGTCCCGCTCGCCCTAATCTTTGCGTGCTTTCAGCTTTACTGACGCGCCGAGTATGAAGTCTGGTTGTCGCAGTATTTGCATCTAATCGCGCTTCTCTACTGAGCCCTGAATCGATTACGACGCGGATGCCTTCAATGGTCAAACTGGTTTGCGCGACGCTGGTGGCCAATACCACTTTACGCTCCCCTGTCGGGGAGGGCGAAATCACTCTTTCCTGCTCGGCCACCGAGAGGTTGCCGTAAAGAGGTAACACCACGACGTGATCTAGGTCGTTTTCTCGTGCTCGCGCGTCTGATAGCTCGCTTTCAACCTTTCGAATCTCGCCTTGTCCCGGTAAAAAGACCAATATGGAGCCGGACTCTTCTCGCAGCGCGCTTAATATGGTTTTGGTTATGACGCCTGGAATTTCATAGTGCTTTAAGGACTTATTGGCGTATTTAACCTCTACAGGAAATTGTCTGCCTTCACTTACGATGCTTTGGCAGTCTAAGTGTCGCTCTAATGTCGTCGTATCGAGTGTGGCAGACATAATGAGAAGTTTCAGTGGGTCGTCATCACGAAATAATTGTCGGCTTTGTTGTGCGAGAGCAAAAGCAAGATCGGATTGAAGATTACGTTCATGAAACTCATCAAAGATAATGAGCGCAACCTCGTTGAGAGATGGATCGTCTTGCAACATGCGAGTGAGGATGCCTTCCGTGACCACTAACAACTGCGTGCGTGCGCTTTTCTTTCCTTCCTGACGTATTTGATATCCGACGCGTTCGCCAAGCGCTTCGCCCAACTGGTCCGCAAGTCGTTTAGCCGCTGTTTTTGCCGCAATACGGCGCGGCTCCAACATGACGATCAAACGACCACCTCTCCATGGTTCATCCAATAAGGATAACGGTACCACCGTGGTTTTACCTGCGCCGGGTGCAGCCTGTAGAATGGCTTCGTGGCGCATTAACAACTGTTGTTTTAACTCGGGAATGACATCGTGAATCGGAAGGCGTTCTTTCATCTTTTAGGTAGCGTCTTTTTATATAGAGTCTTTGTGATATAGCGTTTTTTAGGTCGGTGTTCTTAAATGGGGCGCTGTGCTTTCATACGTTTGAACAATCATGAAGACCAGCGATGAGAATCGAGCGTGATGGCGTGTTTGCAGGTGGCAATACAAGGTAATATATAGCCATCCTCTTCTTCCTGTTTAGATAGCCCACGTGGAATACGGCCCTGGTAGTCGATCTCGCCTTCTAAAAGAGGGGTGAGGCAGATCCCGCAAGCGGCATTTCGGCACGCATGTTTAATTTCAATGCCTCGTCTCAGCATCGCTTCTAGCAGTGTTTCGCCATCATGTACTAGGATTGTTGTACTATCTCGGTCTTCTGAGCTGTTATCCACTAGGCGGATCGTTATAGAATCTGCTTCCAAAGTCATGCGGATACCCAATATGGTGGCTGTAAGTGACGGTTTCCATTAGTCTGACTTAATTGTCCCAAAAATAGAACAAGAATCACGTTAATGACAGAACCAAGCAAAAAAAAGTTATTAGTGGTCGATGATGATCAGGATGTACGAGAGCTACTTTGTGACGTGCTGTCGCAAAAAGGTTACGCCGTGATCACTGCTGAAAATGGCGCCGCCATGTGGCCGCAGTTGCAAACTCAAACGATCGATTTGGTGTTGATGGATTTGTTCTTACAAGAAGAAGACGGATTACAACTCGCAAGACAGATTCGAGATCAGTATGCCATGCCGATTATGATGTTAACGGGCAAAGGGGATGAAACAGACCGTATTCTTGGTCTGGAGTTGGCTGCGGATGATTATATGATGAAGCCATTTAACATTCGCGAACTGACGGCTCGAATCTATGCTCTGTTGCGTCGTGCCAGTGCCATTCCTGCTACCCCCATTAAAGTGGAAGAAGCGCACGAGTGTTTGCGTTTCGGTCATTGGATTTTGGATCGCACCGCTCGGACACTAAAAGACATTCACGGAAAACAAATTTCCCTAACGCATGGCGAATTTTCGTTGTTAGAAGTACTCGCGACGCACCCTGATAGAGTCTTAACGCGTGAACAAATCATTGATTACAGTCGAGGGTTAGAGACGGAAGTATCGGATCGAACTGTCGACGTGCTTATTCTGAGACTGCGCCGTAAAATCGAAATAAACCCCAAAACCCCCGAATTTGTGAAAACCCAACGTGGTTTGGGCTACCTCTTTCAAGGTCCCGTCAGGAAAAATTGATGAAACTGACCAGCATTCGCCAAAAAGCGTCATTGGCTATTCTGACCATAAGCTTAGTGGCGTGTTTTATGGTGGCGATTGGCTGGCAAGCCATGCGTGTCAGTGAATCCAGCCTTGCCGAATTTGAAGCGAGAACACTGCCAGAGATCAGTACCGCGCTTACATTAGCCGAAGGCGTTGCGCAACTTGCCGCGACCGCGCCTTACACGGCCAGCTCAGCTCGTCCTTTTCAGCTGCAAACAGAAGCCAAACAGCTGCAAACACGCATACAAGCGCTGCGTGGCGTGGCGCGCTCCCTCATCGACTCAGAATTTAAAGACGACGTAAATCAACGGTTAGATGAACTGCAAGCCACATTGGAAGAGCTGGTTAAACTGGTTCGAGAAGAGCTATACATTCGTGAAGATAATTTAGCTCAGCAATTTCGTATACGTGTTCTAGAAGACAGCGGAGTCAACGAAGGTGAGTTATCCGTTGAGCGCACAAAGGTGCTGTTTTGGTTACTAAAGTTGATTGAAAACCCAGGGCACGTTTCGCAGGACATCGTCGACGATCTGGATCTTTTGCATCAAGTTCAACCGAGTAAAGACATTACAGAGCGTTTCTTAGCCGCTCAAAAAAGAATGAACGAAATCACAGAGCGGAAAACCTATCTGTTGATTTCTACCCGCGCAAAATCCGAGCTATTATCTGAACGAGTCAGTAACTTTGTGGGAATACTGAAAAAGCGGGTTAGCCGACAAAGAGAGAAGGTCGCTGAGGTGGTGGCTAACGGACAGCTCTGGATATTTGGTATTTCCGCCTTGCTTTTGATTGGCTTGGTCAGGCTGTATTGGTACAGCCAACGTATGACGAAAGATTTAGAAGCGGTGACCCACGACATGGAAGCGCTCGCAAAAGGCGCATTGGATTCCAACACGATCCAGTTGGATCGGGACGATGAAATTGGCACCTTAGTCGATGCGTTTGAAGTGTTTCGACGCGACGCTATTTACCGTATCGAAGTGACACTAGCGTTGTCGGAGCAAAAGCGATTACTCGAAACCATCTTTGACAATATGAACGATGGCTTAAGTGTGTTTTCTGCCAAAGGTGAATTAATTGCGTGGAACCAAGGCTACGAAGCGGTGTTTAGCCTGCAAAAAGGGGATTTGCATGTCGGTATGACGTTGGCTGACGTACAGCGCCTGATCAGTATGGGTGCGCATCGAAACCTCAGTATTGAAAATGAGCTTGTGTATATGGACGAGGTCAATGAATCTCGCCATCACTCCTCTCAAAGTTTCGAACGACATTTTGACGATGGTCGTATCATTGAGTTTCGATCAAAGCCAATGCCAGAAGGCGGCTTCGTCACTCTGTATACTGACCTCACCGAGCGTAAAAGCGTAGAGAGTCAGCTACGACAAGCTCAAAAAATGGAAATGCTAGGGCAATTAACGGGCGGCGTTGCGCATGATTTTAATAATCTACTAGCGGCGATTATGGGTAATTTGCAGCTCTTGTCTGACAGTGAGCCTCTCTCCAGTGATCAACGACGTTATACTGAGCGAGCTTTAGCGGTCTCGGAAAAAAGCAGTAACTTGGTACAGCGCTTGTTAGCGTTCAGTCGCCGCCAGCAGCTTTTTCCTGAATGTACGCACATTGACGACTTAATCGAAGGAATGCTCGACTTGGTTGAGTACAGTGTCGGTAGCCATATTCAGGTTAAGCCCAGTTTAAATTGCCCTGATGTTCACTGCTTGATTGATCCATCTCAACTGGAAAACGCATTGTTAAACTTGTCGTTAAACAGCGCGGCCGCTATGCCAAGCGGAGGCACACTGACGTTCTCGACGAAGGCTTGCACCTTACCAGACAGCGACGTCCCTGCGATTCGCATCAAAGTAGAAGACACGGGAGACGGTATACCGAAAGAGGTATTGGCACGTATCTTTGAACCCTTCTTTACGACGAAGCCTGTTGGAAAAGGCAGTGGTCTTGGTCTGAGTATGATTTACGGTTTTGTGAAACAGAGTGGCGGCGACATTATTGTTACGTCTGAAGAAGGTAAATGGACGAAAGTGTGTATCTTTTTGCCACAACAGGCAATGGCCCACGCCTCGTCGAAAACAAGCCTCGCAGCGTCTGCCGACATAAGTGAAACCGTCTCGGTCCCTGTTCCTGATGATGCACTGATTTGGCTGGTGGAAGACGATGAAGAAGTTCGAAACGTTATGCGGTCCCAGCTAAGCCAACTTGGTTTCATCGTACAAAGCTTCGACCGTGTGGAAACCGTGCTTGAGTCCCTTGAAAAAGCCATGTACCCCGATGTGATCCTAAGTGATGTGAACCTTGCGGGCGTTCGAAACGGCGTTGAGTTGGCGCACTACGTTAAAAAGAACGACGTTCTTTCTGGGATACCAGTGGTATTGATGTCCGGTCTGCCAAAACAAGAGTTACAGGAAAAATACACGCTCACGGATGACGATCTCTTGCTCTCAAAACCCTTCACAATCCGAACATTAGAATCCGTGTTTAAGTCTCGTGGGTCTGGTTAGTAGTCTGGTCAGTGGGTATGGTTAGATTATTAAGCGGTATTTTCTTCGCTGTTTTCAATGTGAATAATGAATTGTTACAAATATTTCAAAAAAAAATATCGTTTTGAAATTCGCCATTAGTTTTTATGAGCCATAGTAAATATGGGAGCCAACACACACGTTTGGCTTTTAGGTTATACAACCGACCATAAAAATAATATTGGAGTCGAAAACAATGAAATTCATGTACCGCAAGCTTGCATGCCTAGTTGCCGCTGGCGCCTTATCTACGACGGCTATGGCAGAAACCCCTATCATTGGCCTTATCACCAAAACAAATACCAACCCGTTTTTTGTTAAAATGAAAGAAGGTGCGCAAGAAAAAGCACAGGAACTGGGTGTAGAGCTTCGCACGTTTGCTGGTCGTTACGACGGCGACAATGAGACTCAGGTTCAAGCCATTGAAAACCTGATTGCTTCTGGTGCGAAAGGTATTTTGATTACACCGAGTGACCCAGCGGGCATTGTTCCGACTATCCAAAGAGCACGCGAAGCAGGCTTACTTGTTATCGCTTTAGACACGCCTCTTTCTCCTGCTAGCGCGGCTGACATGACGTTCGCTACTGACAACTTTAAAGCAGGTGAGATGATTGGTCAGTGGGCCAAAGCGAAGATGGGCGACAAAGCCAAAGACGCAAAAATCGCGCTGCTTGATCTAAATACCAGTGAAATTTCCGTTGATGTTGCCCGTGACCAAGGTTTCTTGAAAGGGTTCGGCATCGACATCAAAGACCCTCAAGACATCGGTGACGAAACCGATCCTCGCATTGTAGGCAATGACGTTACTCAAGGTTCTGAAGAAGGTGGTCGCCGTGCGATGGAAAACCTAATGCAGAAAGACCCTGAAGTGAATCTTGTTTATACCATTAACGAGCCAGCAGCAGCGGGTGCTTATGAAGCGCTTAAATCGTTTGGTATGGAAGACGACGTCTTAATCGTATCCGTCGATGGCGGTTGCCCAGGCGTACGTAACGTACGTGATGGCGTGATCGGAGCAACATCTATGCAGTTCCCTCTACGAATGGCTGCTGAAGGTGTTGAAGCCATTGCTACCTTCGCACTATCTGGAACGAAACCCGCTGCGACAGACGGGCTTGATTTCTATGATACGGGTGTGACTTTGATCACAGATTCTCCAGCAGATGGTGTGCAGTCTGTCGATTCTAAAGTCGGCCTAAATATGTGCTGGGGCTAACATGAAATAGAGGGGCTAGGTGTTGTTCTATCGTTAGGTAGGCTTTGGTTCTGATCCAAGTCTATCTAAATAGACCTAAAAAACAGCACCGAACTGTCCCTTTTTATTTCAATATTTCTACTCGTTCGTTTTTGTACGGCTGGCAGCGGAGACGCTTGCTGTCGGTCGTTTTTTCTCGCCCGGAGTTAACGTTATTATGAGTTCAACCAATTCTCAAAGTGCAAACGACAAAGTCGCAGAGCATGATAAAGTCGCTGATCAAGCTGGCGCATACGTCGCAAAGTTTGAGTCAAAAGGAAGCTTGGTTCATCGCTTTCAGAAATTCCTTCACCAATACCCCGTCGCAGCGCCACTTATCGTACTTTTGCTGGCGATTTTCGGTTTCAGCTTGATTGTTGGTGATCGCTTCTTACACCCGTTTAACTTGTCGCTTGTGCTACAGCAGGTCACCATTATCGGTGTGATCGGTATTGCGCAGACCTTGATTATTCTGACGGCAGGGATCGACCTCTCTGTCGGTGCCATCATGGTCTTATCCTCTGTTGTGATGGGGCGAATGGCAATAGATTATGGCATTGACCCTTCTTTGGCATTGCTTATCGGCATAGCAACAGGGGCGATAACGGGGTTTATAAACGGTACCTTAATTACTCGTCTTAAATTACCGCCTTTTATCGCGACCTTAGGTTCTTGGAACGTCTTCTTTGCGTTAAACCTATGGTACTCAAAGAGTCAAACAATTCGCTCGCAAGAGATTGCCGCCAATGCGCCTTTGCTTCAGTGGCTAGGTGAAACGATCAACGTGTTTGGTGCACGCCTCACTTACGGCTCCATTCTAATGCTGTTGCTGTTTGTCGTGATTTGGTATGCCCTAAACTGGACGGCATGGGGTCGTCACGTGTACGCCACGGGAGATGATCCAGCCGCCGCGAAATTGGCGGGTATTCGTACGGATCGTGTCTTGTTGTCAGTTTATATTCTTGCAGGTGTGATTTGTGCCATCGGTGCTTGGGTATTGATTGGTCGTATTGGTTCAGTGAGCCCACAAGCCGGTTATACCACTAACCTTGATAGTATAACGGCGGTAGTGATTGGCGGTTGTAGCTTATTTGGTGGGCGAGGCTCGATCTTCGGAACCCTCGTTGGCGCGCTTATTGTTGGTGTCTTCCGAAATGGTTTGGCACTTGCCGGAGTCGATGTACTTTGGCAGGAGTTCACAGTGGGTATTCTAATTATTGTGGCCGTTGGCGCCGATCAGTGGATCAGAAAGGGGACAGCATAATGAGCGTTGATATGACACAAACACCCGTTCTACAAGCAAAAGGTTTGGTAAAGCGCTACGGTAGCGTTACCGCGATTGACCACACCGAATTTGAACTTTATCCCGGCGAAATTTTAGCGGTTATCGGCGATAACGGTGCTGGTAAATCCTCATTGATCAAAGCCTTGTCTGGCGCATTAGTGCCAGATGAAGGGGAAATATTACTCGACGGTAAGCCTGTTTCGTTCCAGTCTCCCATGGAGGCGCGCGAATTAGGCATTGAGACCGTGTACCAGAACCTCGCGGTTGCCCCTGCTTTGAACATCGCAGACAACTTGTTCTTAGGTCGAGAACTTCGTAAGCCCGGTATTTTAGGCTCCGTCTTTCGTATGCTTGATAAGAAAGCGATGGAAGAGCGTGCTCGTGCCAAAATGCAGGAGCTTGGCCTTCTGACGATTCAAAACATCAACCAAGCGGTTGAGTCTCTTTCTGGTGGTCAACGACAAGGCGTTGCAGTTGCTCGCTCTGCTTTGTTCGGCAGTAAGGTTGTGATCATGGATGAGCCGACAGCTGCATTAGGTGTCAAAGAGTCTCGCCGCGTTTTGAATTTGATTAAAGAAGTGCGTGACCGAGGCCTGCCTATCGTTCTGATCAGTCACAATATGCCGCATGTGTTTGAGGTCGCGGATCGCATTCATATACACCGTTTAGGGAAGCGTGCTGCTGTGGTAACACCGCAAAGCCATTCTATGTCGGACGCTGTCGCGATCATGACAGGCGCTATGGAAGTGGACGAATCCACGGAAGCCGCGTAAGGTAGGCGACTTCTTTACACGAAGTGGCTTCGAGCAGAAAAGGCGGCTATGCACAGGTTAATAGCAAGACTTAAAAAGACAGCGCATCGAGTGGTGCGCTTATTTCACACCGCTCGCTGTCATACAATAAAGAGTAAGTACTTGCTTACCGGGGTAGCCTTTTCTCTCTTCCTTGTTTCTTCACCTTCAATCTCTACCGAGGCGGGCGTACTGCGTTCGATCGGTATCAGTGTTGCTGATTTAGGCAACCCATATTTTGTTAAATTGGTCGAGTCGACGGCGAGCAAGGCAAAAGAACTCTCTCCTAATCCAGTCAAAATGCACATTCGTTCCGATGCTTACGATTTAGAGCGCCAAACGGAGCAACTGAATCAATTCATCGACGAAGGCGTTGACCTTATCGTATTAACCGCGGCGGATGAATATGGCGTTGCCCCTGTGGTCGCAAAAGCGCGACGCGCGGGTATTAAAGTCATTGCTGTGGATGTAAATGCAGAAGGTGCTGACGCGACCATTACCACTGATAACGTTCAGGCTGGACGTATTGCGTGCGAGCACTTAGCTGAACGCATCAACCACAAAGGCAACTTCGTGATTATTAATGGCGTTTCGGTGTCGTCTGTTGTGGAACGCGTCGCGGGCTGTAAATCGGCGATTAGTCGTTATCCAGACATCACGTTACTAAGTGATCGATTAAACGGCACGGGAAGTTTAGAAGGTGGTATGGAAGCCATGACCTATTTAATGGAAGCGTATGATCATATCGACGCTGTTTTCACCATTAATGACCCTACCGCACTGGGCGCGATTCAAGCGGCAGAGCAAGCCAAGCGTGGTGAATTTATATTGGCCTCCGTTGACGGAGCAGAATTTGCCAAGCGCTACATAGACAAAAGTGACATATGGATCGGCACCGCCACGCAGCAGCCTGTTCAAATGGCTGAAAAGGCCGTGGAGATTGGCTTAGATCTATTGAACGGTAAACAAATAGAGCAAAAGTTTATACTGATACCGTCTGAGTTTTATGAGGCAACGCCCAACTAGGGCGTTGCTGTAATTCGACTTTATTTTTGGTGGCTCCTGTATCTGGATAGCCCTTAATGACACCCACATCCGCCGCCTGAGCAATCATCGTCTTTCGACAACTCTTTCCAGTGCTTTAGTTTACTTGTACCACCAATACCAGGGTTAAAGGCGTTGGTTGGGTCGACTTTCTGGTAATGGTCGCGCAGTGCTTGCTTAGCAATGTATTCATGGCCAACGTTATGCTCTGCGGGGTATTCAGCACCACGAGCATCGAAGGATTCGAGAATCTTATTCTTCACCGCTTTTGCATCGACGCCTTTTTTCATTATGTAGTTCTGGTGCATAACGTGACAGAAGAAGTGGCCGTAGTACATCTTCACGGCGATTTGGTCTTCAAGCTCTTTTGGTAACGTTTCAAACCACTCGCGTTCGTTACGAGGAAAGGCTACGTCAATGGTCATGATAGAACCAAGGTCTTTGCCATCCATCAAGTGATAACGGCCAATTGCGCCACCTGCAACGAAACGGTGAAGGATCGCTTGATCGGCTTCGCGTTCTGTACAAGCAAAGTAATCGCCTTCGTTGTCTTTGAAGAACTCATCAAGGTAAGCTTGCGCTTCATCGACACCTGCGTTTGCGGTTTCCACAATCCAGTGATGTTCGAAGCGCTCACGGAATTCTTCCATGCGTTGTGGTAGGTGGTTCGGGAAAAAGTCTGCAATAAATTGCATAGCGCGATCAGAGAATTTGTTTGGTAAAAACGAAAATTTGCTTGCTATACGGTCAACGGTGCGTTTCATAGCAAACATCTTAGGCATGTATTTCGTGCCCATTTTGTCGATGACCAAGTAGCTGTCTTTACCGTATTTTTTACTGATGTCGTAACACGTCTTGTGCATGTACTCACCAGAGACTGGCAAGTTGTCGAACTTAGACAGCATATCGCGACGAATTTGTTCCATGACCGCTGGATCGTTTGTGCCAATGTAGAACACTTGGTGTTTTTCAGGGATTGGAAAGGTGTCCATTCGCACAGCAAAGACAGCCAGTTTGCCCGCACACCCAGAGGATTCATGTAGGCGGCGAGGGTCGGCATTGAAGCGGGACGGTGTTTCTGCGTCAACATCGCGAATACGCTCGTGGTATTCGTTGTCTGAAGCGCGCTTTTCAGGGAACTGGATGTCTGCTTCTTGATACGTTTTATTCTGAAGATTAGACAGAATCTCTTCAGGTGTTTCACCTAAGTCGATACCTAAGTGGTTGACTAGACGAAGTTCGCCTTCTGGCGTTACTTCGGCGTAAAGCGTGAGTTCTGTGTAAGCAGGGCCACGCTGCACCAGAGCGCCACCTGAGTTGTTACAGATCCCGCCCACAATGGACGCACCGATGCAGGAGGAGCCAATGACAGAATGCGGTTCGCGACCAAACGGCTTAAGGCGTTCTTCCAGTCCAAACAGGGTACTACCAGGCAAACCAACGATTTGTTTGCCTTCGTTAATGATATGTATGTCGTCGATACGCATGGTACTGACCACCACGATTGGACGATCGTAATCGTCGCCATTGGGGGTCGAGCCGCCTGTTAGGCCAGTATTGGCGGCTTGCATGATGACAATCGCATCGGCTTTGACACAGGCTTGAAGCACCTTCCAAATTTCAACCAGACTGCTTGGCCGCACGACAGCATACGCTTCACCTCCCCCTAGTCGAAACCCTTTGCAAAACGGTTGCTTCTTGTCTTCGTCCGTTAGTGTATGCTGAGCGCCAACAATGGCTTGTAGCTCATTCGCCAAATCTGAGCTGAAACTTGGGATGGTCATAGATGTATTTCGTCGTGTGGTAAATAGAAGTGCTAAGTATACGTGACTAAACCTGCTGCAAAAACAGGCAATGCTCGGTTACATGGCTTTATATCAGTCAATCTAATCGATGTATCAATGATACTTATGGTGATTCGGAGGGCTAATGACTTTGTGGGCGGCTGTTCTTTTTAGACATGAAAAGACGCGAGGTGCAGACGGCGCTTGTCCTAAGCGCCTTGCAAACTCGCGTAACCTTAATGTTCTAATGTTCGTCTTCACGCTCATCATGGTCTCGGTTGAAGCAAACAACCTTAGTCTGTGTCATTTCTTCCAGAGCGTAGCGAACTCCTTCGCGACCTAAACTGCCTTTCTTATAACCGCCAAACGGCATGGCATCGAAGCGGAAATCGGAAGAATCGTTCACCATGACGCCGCTAAACTCTAGACGCTCAATGGCTTGAAGTGCCTTATTCATGGAGTTAGTAAAAATACCCGCATGTAGGCTGCATTCCGTTTGGTTGGCCAATTCAATGACTTCACCGAAGTTCTCGTAGGGCTCTAGGATTACAACAGGGGCAAACACTTCATCTTCGAAGACTTTCGCGTCCATTGGAACATGAGTCAAAACGGTTGGCTCATACAAGGCGCCGTGACGCTGGTGGCCAGTCAATACTTTCGCACCTTGCTCAATAGCGGCATCAACCCAGGTTTCAATTCTTTGGGCTTGAGCTTCGTTGATCATAGGGCCAAGATCCATTGTGGTAATCATCGGATCGCCGACGTTCATTGCGTTTGTCTGTGCAATGAAGCGCTCAGTGAATAGGTCGAAAACAGTGTGATGCACATAGATTCTTTGGACGCCAATGCAGTTTTGTCCTGCTGCCCAGAAAGCACCAGAGACGCACGAGCTCACGGCCAGCTCTAGGTTGCAGTCATTCATAACGATAACGGGCGCGTTGCCACCTAAATCCATCGCCATTTTCTTTAATCCCGCTTGCCGAGTAATGGCTTCCCCTGTTTTCATTCCGCCTGTAAAAGACACCATGCGAACCTGCTCTGAGGCGATTAACGCTTCACCTAATGCCGCATCCCCAATGACGACGGAAATAATGTCTTCGTTAAGCCCGGCTTCGACAAAGGCATTTACCAGCTTGATCGCTGAGAGAGGGGTAAGTTCAGATGGCTTTAAAATAACGGCATTGCCGCCCGCTATCGCTGGGCCTAGCTTATGTGCAACTAAGTTTAATGGGTCATTAAAAGGCGTGATTGCAGCGATGATGCCCAGTGGGTCTCGGTGAGTGTAGCCTTCACGACCCGCTGCGCCTTCATAGGAATCGAACGGGATCACCTCACCCGCATGACGTTTCGCTTCTTCAGCAGATAGCTCCAGAGTATTGATGCAACGTGCGACTTCCTTACGTGCTTGAGTGATCGTTTTTCCCGATTCTTGAACGATGGTTGTCGCGAAACCATCGCTTCGTTGTGACACTATTTGCGCGGTTTTGGTTAGGATGTTTGCGCGCTGATAACGTGCCAAAGCGCGACATGCTTTGGCACCTCTTTGTGCGGCATCGAGGATGCTTTGCAGTGAATTTGGCGAGGTGGTTTCGATCGTTGTTATGACGTTATTAGTATAGGGGTTCGAGACGTTCAGCAACGGCGAAACTCGGCTAATCTGTTGGTTTATGGCCATGTTATTTTCTCCGCATACGGTCATTAATGATGAGTTTTGGTGTGAATCGCAATAATGTCGGACAACAGTGCGTAGCCTGTTTCAATGCGGCCTGCACCTGGACCGGATACTGTCACTGGGCCCAGCATGTCGGTATAAAAGGTTACGGCGTTTGTTGCGCCTTGAGCGCCTGCTAAAGGGTGGTCGCTTGGCAGTTTTTCAGGGGCGACTTGGGCCTCGACTTGCCCGTTTTCGAGCAGGGACGCTTTCCCTATTAATTTCCAATGAAAGCCATCTTGTTGAGCTTGGATGATGTCGGTCTCAGTGAGCGTATCAATGCCAACACAAGCAACGTCCTGAGTCGCTAAATGCACACCGAACAGACTATTCGCTAGGACAATGACTTTAAGCATGACGTCCTTTCCGCCAATGTCAGCCGTTGGGTCGGCTTCAGCGTAGCCAAGCTCTTGTGCTTGTTTAATGGCTTGCTCGAATGATTGGCCTTGTTCAACTAACCCAAGAACAAAGTTCGCCGTGCCGTTAACAATGCCTTCAAAGCGGTTCGTCGTCGCGCCTTTTAGCATCTGATCTGCGTAACGCAGTACGGGGGTTCCGCTCATCACCACACCTTCGTACTCAAAGCCCAGTTGGTTTTGTGCAGCTAACGTTTTAAGTGGACCGGCGGATAGGGCCAAAGGCCCCTTGTTGGTGGTACAGATGTGTTTGCCAGACGATAAAGCCCACTGGCAATGTGAAATTGCGGGTTCCCCAGTGACGGCGTCGGTAAATGTCGCCTCTGCGACAATGTCGGCGTTACTGTTTTTGATGATGTTTTCATTGTCTGCGTCTTCCTTGCCATTTGGCAATGCCGCTAATGCACCTTTCTCGACAGGCAGCTGTGTCAAGGCTTCTAGCTCTATGCCTTCTGGTTGATATAGGGAGCCTAAGTACATATCCGATACGGCAACGACTTTCAGGCTAAACCCCAGTTCTTGTTCCATTTTGCCTGAGTTGTTGTGGATGATTTCTGCTAGCGCTCTGTTCACGCCACCAAAGCCAATGAGTGCGATATTGTAGTTTTTCATAGCGTTTCCCCATGCGATTGTTGTCTTGTTCTCGTTAGTATCACAGAGGAAAAAGGTCAGTGTATATTGGCTAAAATGGCCAAAATAATGGTGATATTGACCAAAATCGCCAAGCATTTTGGGCACCGATGTCTTCTTAGACTTGTCTCTTATTGGCTCGAAAAAAGGCGAGATGACTGTTATTTCTTCGTAGGTATGACAAACGGCCTGGTTGGAAGGTGTTTAGTGACCGTGTCTAGAAGCGCTAGGGCTTGATAGTCGAGAGTGTAAAGGTCGTGTGGATATTATCGACACCAGAGAGGGAGCTGATATTTTCCCAGATTTGGTGGATTCTGTCATGCGACACGGATTCCACTTTAAGAATCAGGTCGTACTCGCCACTCATGATGTAACAGGACTTTACCTCTGGAATATCGGCAATGTACTTAGTGACATCTTGACCTCGCATACGGTCTTTTCGGTAGACCATCATCATTGCAATCATCGGGGCTTGGTTTGGTGATCCCGTCCCCAATTTAGCGTGATACCCAGCAATGACATTGGCTTTCTCTAATTTCTCGATGCGGTGACGAACTGCGTTTCTAGATAAGTTAACTTGGCGCGATAGATCGGCAATAGGAGTGCGAGCATCGTCTAACAGGGTTTGTACGATTTTTTGATCAATATCATCAAGTGGTTGCTCTGCCATTGTCTACTGCTCACTGTTAGAGAGGTCTCATTTCATGTTTTGCATGCTATCACAGAGATTAGAAAAAACAGAAACCTTCGCCAACGCTATTTAGATGTTGTGCTTTGTCTAAGTCCAGAGAGGCGGTTTGTTGAGCGATTATCTGGCCACTCTGTCGCGTGGTAGTGCCGATGAAAAAGTGAATAGCCATTAATAAAATCGACCCTTAGTCCAGAAATAGATGATTACTAGGTGAGCGTTTTATCTTCTATATTCGAATTTGTAAGCAAATTAGTTTGACCCGCTCAACTCGCTTTCAGTCGGTTTAGTGGATCAGTCTATAACGTAATTTGCCTTACCTTCTAATTATTCTAATAGCGAGCAAAGGGGACAAAAATGAAATTTGGTTACCAGAAAGCATTAACAGGTCTTGCTCTAGCGAGCGCTCTAGTCGTGTCTTCTCAGGCCAGTGCTGCATCTGCAATTGATGACATCCTTTCCAGCGGAGAGCTTAAAGTCTGTTTTGAAGCGGGCTATATCCCGTTCGAAATGAAGACAAAAGATGGGCGCTATATTGGGTTCGATATTGACATTGGCAAGCACATGGCACGCTCTATGGATGTTAAATATGTGCCAATTAATACGGCTTGGGATGGCATTATTCCCGCATTACAAACAAAAAAGTGCGACATCATTATGGGTGGCATGACGATTACCGCGTCGCGTAATCTAAGTGTTATGTTCTCTAATTCCTATATCTCTATTGGTCAAACGGTGGTTATTAAGCCGGAATTGAAAGGCATCATTAAGAGCTATAAAGACTTAAATAAAAGCGAATATACCATCACATCTCAAATTGGTACGACAGGCGCAGAAGCCGCGCGAAAATACCTGCCTAAAGCAACGTTAGATTTATTTGAAACGTCTGCGGACGGCGTCTTACAAGTCGCAAATGGAAAAGCCGATGCCTTTGTGTATGACCTTCCTTTCAATGCGTTGTATGCGTCGCAACACCCAGACACGGTTGAGCACCTGAGTACATCTTTCACCTACGAACCATTGGGGTGGGCGATCCGCCAAGACGATCCTAACTTCTTGAACTTCCTAAATAATTATCTTTCACAAATTAAGAATGACGGTACGTATGAGCGAATTTACTCAAAATGGTTTGAGTCCGATTCGTGGGTAGACAGTATCCAGTAACGTTCCGCTTTCCAGAAGAGTCTTCTGTTTAGCGGGCTCTTCTTCAAAACAGTGAAGAGGCAGTATGCAAACACAAACTAATCGTTGGTCTGGTCATGGGCTGTATTTGATAATTATGGCGATCCTTATCTCGGGAGTATTTCTCTCAGGACAGCGCATTAATTACACATGGCACTGGGAGAGGTTGTTTCCTTACATCATTAATACTGAGCCGCAAGATATCATTGCTGAAACAGATGGAACCGTGGTGGTTGAGAACGGTACGCTGCGCATTGCGCCGGATTATGGTGGCGACCCTCAAGTCGTCGAAGAGTACAGCAAGCTTGTCGCTCATGATGGAGACCTAATCTTTCAGGGAGATACATTGGCAAGAATAGAAGGTTGGAGGTTTGGCCCGATTGCAGAAGGGCTTTGGGTAACCATAAAAATATCGTTTATATCGCTCGTGTTCTCCATCATTCTCGGCTTGATATTTGGGCTGATGCGGATATCACATCGGCAGGTACTACGTAATCTTGCTGTTACCTATGTGGAAGTGATCCGAGGTACGCCGTTACTGGTACAGATCTTTATCGTTTACTTCTTTATCGGGACGGTTTTTGACCTTGATCGTTTTACAGCTGGTGTGGCAGCGCTTTCTATCTTTACAGGCGCTTATGTGGCCGAGATTGTAAGAGCGGGTATTCAAGCAGTGCCAACCGGACAGATGGAAGCTGCTCGGTCATTAGGTATGAACTACGTACAGGCAATGTGTTACGTCATCATGCCGCAAGCCATTAAGCGTACATTGCCACCGCTGGCGGGTCAGTTCATCAACTTAATCAAAGACTCGTCTCTGGTGTCGGTGATTTCGATCACAGATTTAACAAAAGCAGGACGAGAAGTCGTTAGCGGAAGCTTTGCTCCTTTTGAAGTGTGGTTTACGGTGGCGGCACTGTACTTAATTGTCACTGGAGCCTTGTCTTGGGCAATTCAAATTCTGGAAAAGAGGTTATCTGCAAGTGACTAATACAACGTTGGATACGACTGTAGGGGCGGCCATTATTCAGGCGCGTCATGTAGACAAAACCTACCCTAATGGATGTCATGCGCTCAAAAAGGTATCGCTGGATGTTAACCGTGGCGAAGTCGTGGTTATTATTGGCCCAAGCGGGTCGGGTAAATCGACTTTTTTACGGACGTTGAATCAGCTTGAAACGATTTCTAGCGGATCGATTGATATCGATGGCATTGAGCTTACCGACAAAGCGACCAATATCAATAAAGTCCGTGAGGAAGTGGGCATGGTATTCCAATCCTTTAATTTATTTCCTCATAAAACCGCGCTTGGGAATGTCATGCTTTCGCCAATGAAAGTGCTGAAGAAAACCGAGGCAGAGGCTGGTATTCATGCGCGTGAGCTACTGACACGCGTCGGACTCGCTGAACGAATGCAGAACTATCCGTCACGCCTATCGGGTGGTCAGCAACAGCGCGTCGCGATCGCGAGAGCGTTGGCAATGCGGCCGAAAATCATGCTTTTTGACGAGCCTACTAGTGCGCTTGACCCTGAAATGGTAGGGGAAGTGTTAGATGTCATGCAAGGACTAGCACAAGAAGGAATGACAATGGTGGTCGTCACGCACGAAATGGGTTTCGCGAAAGAAGTGGCTGATCGAGTCGTATTTATGGAAGATGGGGAGTTGATCTTAGAGGAAACACCTGAAAAGTTCTTCGAGTCCGATCACCCTCGACTCAAGCAATTCCTGGGGCAGGTGCTTTAACTCAGGTGCCGAAAGCGGACGTTGCTTTTGGCTGCTCTTAAGTAACATTGAACGTAAAAAGCGAATTCTTAGGAGTTCGCTTTTTTTATGCGTTTTTAAAGTGCCTTCTTTATGCTTTTTGTTACTTCGCCTCTGCTTCATTAATACGGTTTTAGAGGCGGCGCCAGCCATTAAAAAAAACGACCCTTAGGCTTTGAATACATGATTACTCTCACACTGAATTGTCCACTATATTTGCGCTTAGAAACGAGACCTACTGGGAGCCTGTCATGGACAATCAACATTCAAATGAACCAAATCAAACAAATGCCATCGATACTGTTGGTGTGGGTACGCAAGCCGTTTGGGGGGGGGAAACAGAAGGCCATCCGTATCGAGCCACTCAGACGCCGATTGTTGCTAGCGCAGCCTATGGTTATGAAGACATCGACGAGTGGTACGACGTTGCATTAGGCAAGGCCCCCGGTTTTATTTACAGCCGCATGAGCAACCCAACCGTTGAGGTCTTGGAAGCGAAGCTTTGTCAGCTGGAGCGTGCAGAGTCGGCGGTTGCATTCAGTACTGGAATGGCCGTGATCAGCAGTGTGTTGTACACCTTTTTGTCTCACGGCATGCGCGTTGTGTCGACCAAAGACAGCTACGGCGGCACGAATAAAATTTTTGAAGAGTTTCTGCCAAAAATGGGCGTAGAGGTAATACTTTGTGAAACCCAAGATCACGAAGCCATCGAAGCTGAAATCGCCAAAGGGTGTGATCTTCTGTATTTAGAAACGCCAACGAATCCGACATTAAAAGTCTTGGATATTAAACGTCTTGCGGCCGCTGCTAAAGCGCAAGGTGCCATTGTTGTTGCGGACAACACCTTTGCCACACCGTTGAATCAAAGCCCGCTGACGCTTGGTGTCGACGTTGTGCTGCACAGCGCGACTAAGTTTCTAAGTGGCCATGCCGATGCGATGGGTGGTGTTGCTTGTGGCGCAGAGTCTTTAATGAGCCAAGTTAGGCACTATCGAGAAATCAACGGCGCGTCTCTTGACCCGTTCTCGGCTTACCTTATTATTCGTGGAATCAAGACGCTGGCATTGCGAATGCGCCAACAACAAGCCAGTGCAATGGCTTTAGCGGAGTATCTGCAAACTGAGCCCTTAGTCGAAGCGGTTAATTATCCGGGGTTACCGACGCATACAGGGCATGAGATTGCTAAAGCGCAAATGAAAGGTTTTGGTGCAATCGTTAGCTTTGTGCTCAAAGGCGGGATGGAAACCGTGACCAAACTCTTGCCTAAGCTGCAATTTGCGCATTGTGCAGGCAACCTCGGCGCAGTGGAAACCATTTACGGTCCTGCAAGAACGACAAGTCATGTTGAAAACACACTTGAAGAGCGCTTAGCATTGGGGATTTCCGAAGGGCTAGTGCGTATTTCTGTCGGAATTGAAGATACCGAAGATTTAGTGGCGGATCTCAAGCAAGCTTTCGCTTCTTTATAAACATAACGCCATTGCACCATAAGAGGCTTTTTAGCAAAGCCTCTTATGGTCACGTTTTTCGCTAATGTCTTTTCCTTTTGTAGCGGGAGCGTTACGATTACCTGACTATTTGCAGGGCGTTTCAAATGAATCAAAAAGTTCTCCCTCCACTCAATTGGCTGCGTGCTTTTGAAGTCTCAGCGCGCCATCTCAATTTTACTCATGCCGCAGCAGAGCTGTGTTTGACTCAAGGCGCAGTCAGCCAGCAAATACGCCTGTTGGAAGATCACTTAGGCATCCCACTTTTTAAACGTTTACCAAGAGGGTTAAGTTTAACTTCCGAAGGGCAGTCGTATCTGCCCGTTGTTCAGGACGCCATCTCTCGTCTCGCCGCCGCAACCAGCGAGCTCGTTAACAAAGATGCCCATAAACCGATTAAAATTCACGGTAGTTTATCTTTCTTTGTTCACTGGTTAGCGCCCAAACTAACCGATTTTAAACTGCGTTACCCGAACATCGATATTCGCTACACCACCTCGCTTTGGGTAGACGAGGTTGATGACGATCACGAGCTAGAAATACGATGGGGCAACGGCGATTGGCCAGGGCTTGTCGTAAGGCGACTCACTTGGGACACCCTGTTTCCCGTTTGTGCCCCTTCATTGCTCGATACCATAGATACGCCTTCAGATCTCGCTGCACAGACCTTACTGCACACTATCGGTTACGAAGAAGGATGGGGATACTGGCTTTCAATGGTTGGGGAGCAGACAGTAGACCCAGCGAAAGGCATGCAAGTGGACACACTCCTTGCCGCCCTAAGAATGGCGGAGTTGGGGTTAGGTGTTGCACTGGCTCGTTCGTCCATGGCCGAAGACCTGATTGCGGAAGGAAAGCTGGTGGAGTTGTTTGATAAAAGGCTCAACGCCAGTGAATCCTTTTATCTGGTTCATAAAACAGGGACAGAGTTGAGTGACGATGTAAATGTGTTTTTGGAGTGGTTGGGGAAATAACGAGATTTCTGAAATTAAGGCCGCGTTATTCGCAGGTGCTCTAGCGTTTTAAGAGCAAAGAACTGTGTAAATAAATTGGCTAGTGAACAGGAATTTTCTGATTAGACCTAAAAAGAGGGCATATGGAAAACAAAGTGTAACAAGGTGTAATTGAATAATTGAAGTTACTCTTATATTTTTGTTAAGGCTAGAGAACCAGTCTTGTTTTTAATTAAAAATGTCATCCGAAATTACAATTATATTTTGTTTAAAAAGGTTTTTAACTTGAGGGAAAATCATGATTCGAGTAAGGAAAAATGTTAATGAATTAACCGATGATACACTACTTTGGTATTCGAAAGCTGTGGAATCAATGAAGCAAAAGGATATTACGGATCCTAGTAGTTGGTGGTATCAAGGTGCGATTCATGGTTATGGATTGGATAAACGGCCTAATTTAGCAAATAATGAAAGTTGGAGCGAGAGCTCTGTCTGGGAGCAAGCCGAGGGTTTCCCGCCGTCAGAGGGACTAGTCAATAGTCAATTTTGGCAACAATGCCAGCATGGTACATGGTTCTTTTTACCTTGGCACAGGATGTACCTGCAATTTTTTGAAGCGATTGTTGCAAAGACTGTTGTTGAGTTAGGTGGGCCAAAAGATTGGACGTTGCCTTACTGGAATTACTGCGATGCAAATAATCCGGCTCTCAACCCCACTGAACAGTTACAAGCTTTAAAGCTGCCTTCTGAATTTGGGACGAATACGCCTAATCCAGATTTTCCAGGGCTATGGATGAAGGAAAGAGCTCAATACCAGCTGAGCTCTCAAGCTGATGCGAGCTGCAGCGTAGCAATGAAATTACAAAATTTCACGGCCTCTTCCCCTGCAACGAGCTTTGGTGGTGTTCAAACTGGATTTAGTCATGATTCGGGAACTTTTGGAGCAGTCGAAAACAACCCTCATAACTTGGTTCATGTGGATATCGGCGGTGCTATGGGGGACCCAAATACTGCTGCTTTAGATCCTATATTTTGGTTGCACCACGCCAACATAGATCGTTTATGGCAGTGTTGGATTGACCAAGGTAGAGAAAATACCAATGACATTACTTGGCTTAATCAGGTCTTTGACTTTCATAATGCAGACTCTCTGCCAGATACCCTTAGTGTAAAGGATGTTTTGTCTACGGAGGCTCTTGGTTTTACTTACAGTGATAGCTATTCAAGTTCGGCTGCTCCGACGGATAGCAAAGTCTTCGCTTTGGCTTCAGCAGGAGGAAGTGGAATGTTTGACACCATTGCTGCAACGACGAAGCCCTTCCTATTGGGATCACAGTCTACGTCTGCACAGCTTGAGTTTTTGCCAGAAAAGCAGAGAGCTGCTCAAGTGCCTGTACTGGGAGCGTCGAACTCACAAACTCCTAATCAAGTTATTATTGTTCTTGATAACGTAACGGGATCAGGTGTTGTTGCTCCTGTGAGTGTTTATGTGAAGGCGTCAGCAAACTCAGAACGTGTTCTAGTCGGGAAAATCGGTCTATTTGGTTTGACGCAGTCCTCTACACCCAGCGTACGTCATGCTGGAACGGGGATTAGTATAGAACTTGATGTCACTGATGCTCTACAACAGCTCCGCTCTCAAACCAACTGGAATCTTGAGAATTTACAAATTGAGCTTGAACCCGGTCGAGAGCTAGGTAACGCGAGTGTAACAGTGGGTCGTGTAAGCATTAAAGCTGAGGTTGTATAAAGGGCTATGTTAGTTTCCGCTTGGAAACGGGTTAGTTACCTAAGGGTAGCTAACCCGCATTGGTTTATTTTAGTGATCTCTGCTTTTCTTTGGGCCTTTTATTTTTGGCAGCAACTGAGTTTAGTCGGCGCACATCACCATCAGCATGCACACCACAGTGAGCATGCTGATGGTGTATCGTCGCTGCTGAACATTATGTTTGCTTGGATGCTGATGGTCTATGCAATGATGTTGCCAATGACCAGCGGCACGATCCGAGCAATAGTGAATCGGATTCCCATATCAAGAAAGTTGAGAAGCTTGGTGCTATTCATTGTTGGCTACTCGCTCGTTTGGTTGGTGTTTGGGCTAGTTTTACAATCGTTTTCGGAAGCCTTGTATAATTCGCAATTTATAATGACATTAAGGAATATCCCTAGCGCTGCTATAGCATACGTGTTGGCAGCTCTGCTGAGTAATGCGAGGTTCAGGATGCGGCTACTCAATGCTTGTGGAGGGATTTGGGCTCCTCGGATTATTGGCTTCAAAGCCGATATGGACGTTTTTAAAATAGGCTTTCATGAAGGGATAAAATGTGTTCAAACTTGTGCTCATATTATGATAGCAATGCAGATTGCGGGGCACAGCGTTATACAAATGGCGATTCTTACAGTGGCGCTATTTTATGAGAAATTGATTTATAGAAACAAAAAAAATCTATTAAGAAATACCTGTATCATTTTATCCATTTGTGAATTGATATTATTTTATCAATCATAGTCAAAAATCGCTTTTAAAGCGTGATTGGTGTTGTGCAGTTATTAATTTAAAACTTTGCTTCCAAACGTCTCAGGTTGCGCCAACAAGAGAGGCGCTGCCTGACTTTGGCTTAATAGGATATGTCAAAATCTAGAGTGGTGAGGTTTTGCCATTTTTCGTCCGTATCTTCGATCCATATAGGCATTCAATTTTCTGTTTTAAAGCGAGCAAGGTTGGGCGATTTTTTCTATACTGTTCGCTTAGTGGTTGTCTTAAATGACTGTTGAGCATCTTGCAATACTCACAGCTAACCAATTTGTGGATTACTTATCGCCCCTTTAGATGCTATTTTTTCTCGGTTAAACACATTTTTCTGAACGTTTTCTATTTTGACTAGGTCGTCATCGCTTTTCTCTCTTTCTTTCTATGATTTATTGCCGCAGTCGATCGACACTCTTTTCTTAAAAATGCTACTGCTCTCATCCAGACACCCGCTGTCCGAGCTATAACGCAGCCTTTCTCCAAGTGCGTATCTAAAGCTAAACGCCAGTGAATCCTTTTATCTGCTGCATAAAACAGGGGCGGAGTTGAGTGACGATGTAAAAAGTCTTTTACGGTTTCCTAGATCATAAAAACACTTTGAACTGATGGCTATTAATGTCTCTCTCCCCACTTTAATCCACTCTAAGCACCAAAAATAAGCAAAAATGGAACGAAATTTGCTTATTTTTGTCTCGAATAGTCAGTTTCAAGCCTTTTTTAGTCAATTTGTGCGAAAAAGGCGCAAAAAGAAGAGTAAACAGTACCTACTTGGTGCGATCAAATGAGAGGGTTCTTTGTGACAGCCACAAACAGTGCAGTAGAAATGCTGATAGCCAATTCTAATACCTTTTTTATTCTCCTAGGCGCCATCATGGTGTTTGCGATGCATGCAGGTTTTGCATTTTTGGAGGTAGGAACCGTTCGCAGTAAAAACCAAGTCAACGCCCTTGTAAAAATCATGACAGATTTTGCGATTTCCGCTCTCGTGTATTTTTTCATCGGCTACCAAATCGCCTATGGCATTAACTTTTTCGAAAGTGCTGCGACCCTTGCTGAGCAAAGTGGCTACGCTTTAGTGAAGTTTTTCTTTCTAATGACCTTTGCCGCGGCGATTCCTGCCATTATTTCCGGTGGTGTGGCGGAACGGGCAAGGTTTTATCCGATGCTGATCTCCGCCGCTGTTATTGTTGGCGTGGCTTATCCATTTTTAGAAGGTCTGATCTGGAACGGTAATTATGGTTTTCAAGATTGGTTAGAAACACAATTCGGCGCGCCTTTTCATGATTTTGCAGGTTCTATCGTCGTACACGGTTTTGGAGGCTGGGTCGCGTTAGCCGCTATCATCTTGCTTGGGACGCGTAATGGGCGTTTCAGAGGCGACAAATTGGTCGCTTTTGCGCCGTCCAATATTCCTTTTCTAGCGTTGGGTGCATGGATACTTTGCATTGGCTGGTTTGGCTTTAACGTTATGTCGGCACAAACCTTAGACGGCATCAGCGGGTTGGTCGCAGTGAACTCGTTAATGGCTATGGTCGGCGGTATTATTGCCGCGATGATTCTGGGTAAAAACGATCCCGGTTTTATTCACAACGGCCCACTGGCGGGGTTGGTTGCTGTCTGTGCAGGTTCAGACATCATGCATCCCATCGGCGCATTGGCAACGGGTCTTGTAGCGGGTGCGTTATTTACTTGGCTATTTACGCTGATTCAACAAAAGTTCCAACACATAGACGATGTCCTAGGCGTATGGCCATTACATGGTATTTGCGGAGCGTGGGGCGGTATAGCGGCAGGTATTTTTGGTCTTGAATCCCTAGGCGGGTTGGGCAATGTTAGCTTCTTATCACAGTTGGTCGGTTCTGCCATTGGTATAAGCATCGCTTTAGTCAGCGGCTTTGTTGTATATGGAACGGTGAAGGCCGTCAGCGGATTACGTCTAAGTGAAGAGGAAGAGTACAACGGTGCCGATCTTTCTATTCATAAAATCGGTTCGGTGAGCAAAGATTAAGATCTGGTCTTATTCATAATAAAAGGCGGTCTCTGTTACGCAGAGACCGCCTTTTCTCCTTTATCCAAACAAATTTGGCTACAAATCAAATTCTAGCTATTTCAATATTCGTCAGTAATATGGCTTTGCAGCCTAGTTTGTAAAGAATATACAGGCCATATATGGACGCTCCGGCTAGGTCAAGACCCAAACCGAATCACTCTTTTCAGGGTGATTTTTTACTCTCTTATTAACCGATCTTTATCTTTTCTAGTCAATCATCATGAATAAAGGGCCGTACTGCCATCTTTCCTTTAGATAAGCGGCCTATTATGAAAACGTATTTTGGTCGAAGTTTATAAAGGACACGCACCACGTTATTGACGCCAAATCAATAACTCGTTACAAACTCAAGGATGAGGAAGCTCATTATGCTACACGCTTAAACACGAAGAGATACAAGACTATGGCATAGTTGCGGTTTTACAATCACCAAAGGCCGCTTAAACTCTCCCTTTTGAACTATGTTTAAAAAGGGAGAGTTACCCATGAATACAAACTCATGTTTTCTCAGCTACAAACATATTTTTGCAAAGCGAAACGAACGCCTTTGGCGTTAATCAATTCTAACCAGCGGACGAATAAATCCATGAGCCTAGAATTTTCACAAAGAGTTCCAAATAGTGGAGAATACTCTAAGAATGCCGACGGTCGAGTGTTGGCTTGTTCGGACAATTTCATTAACATATCAGCGTGATGATCAATAATGTTAATCTCTTTTCCGCTTTCCGTTTTACCTGAACAATAACGACACCAAATAGCCAGCTCTAACGCTAAACCTTCAATGCTACCGTTGGATTTAATGGCATCAGCCAGAGTTGGAAAGATGAACTTTGGTTGGCGGTCTGAGCCGTATGCTGCTAAGCGGGGTATCGTATCTCCGATTTCAGGATTCGCGAATCGTTCAATTACTTTTTCAAGATAGACGTTATAGTCAACACCATTAATCGGCTTCAATGTCGGTATAGCATCATTCTGTTGAAGTGCTCGAAGCCAGTTTACTAGATCGGCATCAGCCATCGCCTTATGAACAAAATGATAGTCCAGCAAAGCGGAAGCATAAGCAATACTGGCATGTCCAGCATTCAATATACGGAGCTTCATTAGCTCATATTGTTCTATGTTATCAACAAATTGAACACCTACTCGTTCTAATGGCGGTCGTCCTGAACTAAATTTATCTTCGATAATCCATTGTATAAATGGTTCGCAAACCACTGGATTTGCGTCGATGATACCAAATGATCTTTCTACCATGGTGCGTTCCCTCTGTGTTGTCGCTGGTACAATTCGATCTACCATCGAATTAGGGAAACACACGTTACTCTCGATCCAAGATGCTAAATTAGAGTCAATTAATTTGGCAAATCCCAATACCGATTGTTTCGTTACATCACCGTTGCCCGGCAAATTGTCACATGAAAGAAGAGTGAAAGGCTTAATGTCATGATTTCTTCTATATGACAACGCTTTAACGAGAATTCCAAAGATCGTTTGTGGATCTTCCGGGTTTGACACGTCAGATTCAATATCTGGGTGAGTGGTATCGAACTTTTCTGACGCCGCATTAATAAAATATCCACCTTCCGTGACGGTTAGTGAAACAATGCGAATCCTAGGGTCAATCAAGGCAGCCACAATAGAATCAGAATTGACTTCAGCAAAGTCAATCATAGAACCGACTACTCTTGGAGAGTATCCTAGCGGATCGAGTTCTACGACTGTTGTCAGCCAGTCTTGGTCTTGTAACTGCTTTCTCATTTGAATATTAGACGATTGGATACCGCTTCCAATTATTCCCCAATCTAATGCGTCTCCTTCGTTAAACAAACTATCAAGGTAGAGCGCCATATGAGCACGATGAAAGTTTCCCACTCCGATATGAAGAATTCCAGGGCTAACCTTAGATCGATCATAAGATGGAACCTTCACATTTTCTGGAAGGTCGCTAATATTATTGTTGTTAAGCATAAGGGACATGCAGTCTCCATTAAAACTGTTATACCGACACGGTTTCATAGTCAAAAATAGGCCAGAACCTAGGGGAGGTCTGGCCCATTACAGTACCGACTTATTTAATTAACAGGCAGTGAAGCCCCCATCGATTGGCAGAGACACGCCAGATATCATTGAGGCTCCGTCGCTTAATAAGAAAACGATAGGAGCAGCAATTTCATCCTCAGTTGCCCAACGACCTAGAGGCATCTGGTTTAAGAATGGCTCGCCAATGTCTGGACGTCCCCAATAAAATGCAGACATTTCTGTCATAACTACAGTAGGGTTTACACTGTTGACACGGATACCGTATTTCCCAAGTTCCAGTGCGGAAACTCGAGTAATGTTATCCAAAGCGGCTTTGGAAGATCCGTAGGAAATATGGCCTTTTAAAGCCACCAGTGATGCTTGGCTTGAGACGTTAACAATCGCTCCTCCGTTGCCCAGGCGAACCATTGATTGAGAGGCATATTTAGTGACAAGTAGTGCACCGCGGGCGTTTATCGAAATCACCTTATCAAATACATCGATATCGGTATCCATCGGAGTTGCAATTTCTCCTCCAAAACCGCCACAGTTTACTACGCCCCATAGGTCAAGCCCTTCCAAAGCATTCTTGATACTCTCTTCAGATGTCAGGTCGAAAGCCAATGTGCGACATCCGGTTTCTTCAGCCAATTTATCAAGTTGATCCGTGTTACGTCCGCTGGCAATGACTTCTGCGCCAGCGTCGCAAAGCTGTCGTACTGTTGCTGCCCCAATTCCACCACTTGCGCCGGTTACTAAAATAGGACCTTTATCATTAAATTTAGACATGTTTTTTCCTTTTTTTTATTAGTTACTGGTTAGACCAGTTGTTCTCTATAAGAAAGTTTGATGGTACTGAACAAGTGAGTACGGTTCGTCCGTTGGGTAAATCATTCGTTTCTACCTTAGCTTCGCCTTCTTTAGGCTCAAGACCTAGGTTATGCCAACGTTGAATCAGTCGTCTTCGCAGTTCTTCTTCCGTAACGTCAATTGAAACGGTGTAATCAAAAAGTGACGCTAATGAATTCCATGGAGCACGGTTTAGCAGCAGGTAATTTCCTTCTACGATCAAAACATTGATGTGATTCGGAATTAATCGAGCACCAGAACGAGCGATTTCCAATGAGCGATCGAATACCGGAACGGCAATTTCCGTTTCCGTATTGTCACGTAATCTTTTTATGGTGGTTTTTAATCCTGAAACGTCGAAGGTTTCAGGAGCGCCTTTTCTGGATAACAGTCCTTTCTGATCCAAAATTAGGTTGTCGTAATGAAAACCATCCATCGGTAAAATCGCCGAAACGGTCATTTTTGAGGAATTGATTGCGGTTTGAAGCCTGTCAGCTAATAGCGATTTCCCTGAGCCGGGAGCACCGATAAGTGCGACTACTATCCGAGTGTCCTTACCTTTTTTAATTAACAGTTCAGCGAGCTCTTTTACTGATATTGGTGTTGTTGATGTCATATTCGAAAGCCTTTGCTTTATCAGTTCATCGAAGCGTTATGTTGAGCATCGATGAACTTTTCTTGTTCAACTGCGTTTGTGTGAAACTTACGAATGCCGTTTGAAAGCTTGTCATAAGCAATCTCATCTTCATTTATTTTCCATCGAGAACGAGATTCACTAATGGTAGTGGATTAAATTTTCGGACAGCCTCAAAGTCACCGATATCAGCGACAACCATACCCATATCACTTAGCGGTTCGAGTTTGTTCGTCATTTTCTTGACTCCTACAATTCTTAAGATTTACGCAATACGCTTTTCCGTTTCTGGATCAAAAGCGACGACTTTTTCCATGTTTACTGCGAATTGTTGGATGTCTCCCGCTTTGACTGGAGTGTCTGCTCGAAAACGACTAACAACATCTTTGCCACTCAAATGCGTTATTACAAAGGTGTCTGATCCTGCTGGTTCAACCACTTCTACGCGGGCTTTTATGGTGTGAATAGATTTTGAATGCGGGTCAGCACTGTCGTAATCCGTAATTGACTCTGGGCGGAGACCGAGAATCACTTCTTTCCCTTCATAAGCAGTAAAGACATCACTATTTAATGGCAAGACCGAAGTAGAACCATCCTTTGCCGTTATTTCCGCTAGCGCATCCCCATCCTGTATGGAAATTCGTGCTGGGAATAGGTTCATAGATGGAGACCCCATAAAACCTGCGACAAACATATTTGCAGGATTGTTATAGATTTCACTTGGCGTTCCCAGTTGCTGAACGTAGCCACCATACATGACTGCAATTCGGGTAGATAACGTCAGCGCTTCTATCTGATCGTGTGTGACATAGACAATGGTTGTACCGAGCTTCTGATGCAATTTTTTAATTTCGGTACGCATATCAACACGTAATTTTGCATCAAGGTTTGATAAAGGCTCATCAAACAAAAATACATCTGGATTTCGTGTCAATGCTCGGCCCATCGCCACTCTTTGTCTCTGCCCTCCTGATAGTTGACCTGGCTTTCGGTCCAACAAATGCGTTATCTGAAGAAGTTCTGCGACTTCTGAAATCTTCTTTTCTCGATCTTTTTTGGGTACTCGATGCATCTCCATACCAAAAGAAATATTTCCTTTGACAGTCATATTTGGATAAAGCGCATAGGATTGAAAAACCATCGCAATATTTCTTTCTGATGGCTTGATTCCCTTCATGGAACGTCCTGCAATTTCGATGTCACCAGAGGTAATTTCTTCTATACCGGCGATCATATTCAGCAAAGTGGATTTTCCACAACCAGAGGGCCCTACAAGGACAAGGAATTCACCTTCCTCAACTGAAATATTTGTTTGTTGTAGAACCTTTACAGAGCCGTATGATTTAGTCGCTTTGTTAATATTTAAAAATGACATTTGACTATCCCTTTACTGAGCCGGACATCAATCCGCGAACGAAATACCGTCCAGCTACGATGTATACGATTAGAGTTGGTAGCGCCGCTAAAATGGCGCCTGCAAAATGCACGTTGTATTCTTTAACTCCGGTTGAAGTCTGCACCAAATTGTTGAGAGCTACGGTCATAGGTTGACTGTCAAAATCTGAGAATGAAGCCCCAAAAAGAAAGTCATTCCAAATATTCGTAAATAACCAAATGATGCAAACCACGGCTATTGGGCCTGACGAAGGCAACATAATTCGCCAAAAAATTGTAAAGAAACTTGCGCCGTCGATCTGAGCAGCTCTAACTAATTCAGTAGGAAATGATGCGTAGTAATTTCGAAAGTAGAGCGTTGAAAAGCTGATCCCATAAACGACATGCACAAAAATTATGCCGGGAAGTGTTCCTGCGATTCCCATTCGACCAAGTACGCTCGCCATCGGAATCAAGATTGCCTGAAATGGTATAAAGCATCCGAATAGAATAAGTCCAAAAATGAGAGTCGCTCCGGGAAAAGTCCATTTAGTCAATACATAACCGTTCACGGCACCCAGTAAAGTCGTAATGGTTACAGCTGGAATTGCCATCAGGAGTGAGTTTATGAAATAGGGTTTTAGCCCCGTCGCTTCAACCCCTATTTGAGCTTCAGACCATGCACTTTGCCATGCGGAAATTGTCCAATCTATCGGTAGAGCAACCATTCCCCCGGAAGTGATCTCTGGCAATGGTTTAAATGAATTGACGACCATCACGTAAAGGGGTAACAAATAGTAAACACAGAAAAGCCCTAATATGAGATAGAGGCTGAATCTCGTGAAAGTTGGCATGATAGACCGCGTTTTACGGCCACTTGCACTGATATCCGTATTAGCTTCGATCAATGTTTTTTGTTTGCCATCCATTACTTCTTCTCCCGTAATTCAGACCACAAATAGGGCACAATGATGGCAGCAACCGTCATAAGCATCATTACAGCTGAAGCCGCACCGATACCCATTTGGTTGCGAGTAAAGGTATATGAATACATAAACGTTGCAGGCATCGAGGTGGCGTTCCCTGGTCCTCCGCCCGTTAAGGCGATAACAAGGTCATATGACTTGATCGCCATATGGGCCAATACTACAAAAGCTGACATAAATGCAGGACGTAGCTGAGGGATAACGATTCTACGGTAATACGCAAAAGTAGAAGCCCCGTCTAACTGTGCGGCGCGTAACATTTCATTATCGATGCCGCGCAATCCTGCTAAAAACGTGGCCATTACAAAACCTGAAGTTTGCCAGACGGCCGCAATTACAATGGTATAGATGGCCATGTCACGTTCTTTAATCCAACGAAAACTGAAACTCTCCCAGCCCCATCCTTGTAAAACCGCTTCTAGGCCAATGCCGGGATCAAGAATCCACTTCCAAGCAACTCCGGTTACAATGAAACTCAATGCCATTGGATAAAGGTAAGTTATTCGAATAAATCCTTCGTTACGGATCTTCTGATCAAGCAAGATCGCAAGCATTAAACCGATAAAACAGCATATGCCTATATACAAGACACTAAAAATCGCGAGATTGGTTACAGAAGTGTCCCATGTACGAGATCTGAAAAGTGTTATGTAATTCTGTAATCCAACCCAATTGAAATTAGGTAGCATCTTGCTACCTGTAAAAGAGAGATAGCTTGTGTACAAGATAAATCCATACACAAAAATCACTATAATTGCGACGGATGGACTTAATACAATTTTGGGCAGTTGAAATTGGAGGCGATCAAGTACACCTATATGATTTCTATTTTTCACTGAATAGACCCTATTTTTTATTAGTAAAGGGGGAGTCTTGCTTTCGAAAACCAATGACAAACTCAGCACACTTATTCAAATAAAATACCTTGTGGGTACTCTCTTTTCTTAAGGGTGCTGAGGTAAATCCCAGCCATAAAAGGTTGAAGCAACAGTATTTAGATTACAGCATTGCGTCTTGAATGGCGTTGACGAGAATGTCAACCGCCTCTTTTGAGCCTATATCAGAGTTAAAGTGATAGGTTACTACATCTGAAATTGCACTCTGCACAGAAGCGCCTTGAGCGGTACCGTGAGCGAGTGAACCGATAAGAGTTCCTTTTTCCTGAGCTTCAGCCAAATCATCCATTGATTTTTGAGCGCAAGCGTCGAACCGAGTACGAGAAATATCTGTACGAGCTGGAATAGAACCTTTTACAAGGTTAAACTCTTCTTGGAATTTCTTAGAGAGAACACTAGAAGCAAGTGCGCCTTGGGCATCACGATCATTGGCACCAACATCAAACCCAGCGAAGAAATCACTGATAAATAGGAAAGAGCCAGCAGTGCTTGGAGCAGGTAAACATAAGATATCTTTACCTGGAGTAACATTGGCATGTGTCATCTCGCCTTTTGCCCAGTCTCCCATCAACTGCATTGCCGCTTTGCCATTTATCAACATAGCGGTTGCTAAGTTCCAATCGCGACCAGAGAAATCTTTATCTACGAACCCTCTAATAATGCGCATTTGGTCGAACACTTTGACCATCGTATCTGACCCAAGGGCGTCCATATCGAGCTCGTGGATTGCCTTACGATAAAAATCAGGCCCGCCTACGCCAAGTACTACGTCATCGAAGATGGTTAAATCCTGCCAAGGTTGGCCGCCATGAGCTAGAGGTGTGATCCCTTTTGCCTTAAGAGTGTTAGATACTGTGTTGAATTCTTCCCAAGTGGTAGGAGGAGTTAACCCATTTTCTTTAAAAATGGTTGCGTTAACCCATAACCAGTTAGGTCGATGTATATTGACTGGCACGGCAACCCATTTACCATCATTGATGGCGAAATCTTTGACAGCATCCGGTACAACGGCATCCCACCCGTCTGCCTTAGCGACAGATGATAGGTCTCCAAGTGAGCCTTCATTAGCCCAATCCTGAACGGCGACACCGAGAAGCTGAGCTGCAGTGGGAGGATTTCCACCCGTAACTCGAGCTTTCAATGTGGTCATAGCCGACTCTCCACCTCCACCAGCAACTGGCATATCTTGCCATCCGTATCCTTTGGACTTTAGATCGTCTTTTAATACGTTGAGTGCTGCAGCTTCACTTCCGGAAGTCCACCAATGCAGTACTTCAACGTCTTGAGCTAATACGTTTTGCGTTAATCCACTTGAAAGGATAATTGCCAAAGAACTTAAAACTAGTTGCTTTTTCATCTTGTTATTCTCCAATTGATTATTCTTTTTGTTCGGATGATAAGTAGAGCGTCTATACGCACAACATCGCTTTGCATATATAAAGTGTAATTCATTTGTTTGTTTGGGTGTCAAACAAACAAAACTATGATTCAATAAAGATCAGCTGTCAACATATAATACGTGACTCTCCTTACCCATTTATTCGAGGGTGACGTGGTTAGGATTAACAATCGAGGATAGACATAATGGTAATGCCAAGAGCAGTCCGACATATCAATGAAACAAGAGCGCTTGAAGCATTGCTCGATCTGGGTGCAATGAGTCGAGCTGATCTAGCTCGGGAACTTGGTGTAACCCGATCAACCGCAAGTAGTATCGTGGCCTCCTTAATGGCTTCAGGCCTTGTAATCGATGAAGCTAGCCCTCCAGATAGCAATCCAATTCGAACAGGAAGACCCAGTAAACGAGTTGAATTACATCCGAAACATGCAATTTTTCTAGGAGCTGACATTGGCGTTGGTCGTATTACGATTGCGGCTATCGATCTTGCGTCGAATGTAGTGGCTCTTGAGACCGTTAATTATGATTTAGCTGACACTTCACCCAGTGTTGTTACAACACTCCTCGCTAAAGAAGTGTCATCGCTTGTTTTAAAATTGGGTTTGAGAGAGGCAATAAAAGGCCTCAGTATCTCTGTGCCGGGGGTTGTTGATCTTAAAGGCAGGGTAATTCGCGCCCCTTTACTTGAGTGGAAAAATGTCCCGATCTTAGACTTATTAAAAACAAGCTTGCCAGACATAACGATTGCACGCGTAGACCACGATGCTAATGCCTTCGCTGTCGCGGATCTTAACAGTCGTAAAGACTCGCCTGTTAGCGAGGCGGTTTATATTTTTGCTGATGCGGGTGTCGGTGGATGTGTAGTGAGTGGCGGAAACATTTTACGTGGCTTTAACGGATATGGAGGTGAGATCGGGCATATAGTCGTCGGTGAAAGAGGTTATTTTCATCCAACACCCGTAGATGGTTCTTTTGAAAGTTTTGTTTCACGCGATGCGATTTTAGCTCGGTATAGAGAGTTAGGAGGTAAAGCCGAGTCCATTAGTGAATTTTTGAAATCATTGACCGACAAAGACCCTATAGCGTTGCAGGTAATTAATGATTGGTCCCACTATCTAGGAAGAGGCATTGCTACTCTTACGAGCATTTTAAACCCCGAGAAAATCTATATTGGTGGTGGGTTAGGTCCGTTATTAAATTTAGCTCATTCACAAGTTATTGAGAGTATGCGCAAGCACCTACTCCCTGATTCATATGAACCTCAAATTGAGCTATCAGAATTAGGAATAGAAGCGCCCGCAATTGGAGCGGCCATGATGTTGCACCGTGAATTCTTTGAGTTCGATACAAAAATGTTGTTTGGAACGTCTTAGAATACAACAATGGAGCCATTGTCGATTTGGGTGTATTAGCGGAAGCGTAATACGCCTTTTTTGCTGGAGAGAAAAAGTTTCTGAAAACTCTAAAGGGCGTACTGTACTTTTTTACTGACGCTAAACTGTATTAATTTCAGACTTCACCTGACGACTTTATTTTTCAATTAGGATGGTCAGATTAAGTCGAAATTAATATAGATTAAATATTAAGTTAGATCCTAGCCATTTCAATGTTTGTAAGTAATATGGCTTTGCAGCCCAACTCCTGAAGGCTATCAAGAATTTGATGTGCTTCGTTTTTCTTGATCATAGATTTGACTGAACACCAGTTCTGATCTTTCAACTGACAGATTGTTGGAGATTCAAGCCCAGGTGTTAGTTCGCAAGCTTGATCGAGAATTTCTAGTGGTGAATCATATTCTACTAACTGATAATCCAATGCGATCAGTCGGCCGGTAATTCTGTTTACGATTTTGTTCTGATCCGGCTTATTGGTTGGGTTAGGCGCTGAGTAGAGAGACGCATTTGACGTAAATATTGGCTCAGATACGACTCTTAATCCGGCAGACTTTAATGTAGAGCCAGTTTCAACAATATCAACCACGCAATCAGCAAGGCCAAGGCTCACTGAAATTTCAACGGCACCATCAAGTTCGACTATTTCAATATCATTATCTTGAAAGTAATCTCCCACGATATTAGGAAAAGAGGTTGCCACTCTAAGACCGGAAATATCATCTTTATTATTTAAAGTGGAACTTTGCATAGCCGCTATACAGAGCTTTGAATGGCCAAACGGCAGGTCTAAAAGGTTTACTGCGTTGCTCTTCTTCTCACTGTGAAAATCTTTCCCTGTAATACCTATGTCTATTATGCCTTTGCTTAAATACATCGGGATATCATTGGCACGTAGGAAATAAAATTCTATTTCATTTTTTTCGTCATAAAAATACAGCCCTTTAGTAGGCTTTTTAACGCTGTATCCGCATGAAACAAGTAAGTCGATACAAGGCTGATACAAGCTCCCTTTGTTCGGCAGGGCCATCCTAATCATTATAAACTCCGTATACATTGATTTTATTTATGAACTAAAAGTATCACTTTATAGGTTTATTTTATAGAAAATTTAGGCTCTTTGATGGGAAGCATCATTCTGTTGGGGTAAGGGCCTAACTTGCTCGTTCCAAATAACATATTCAAGGTCAAGAAACCGACAAAAAGCCTAATTTCAAATATTTTACGGCGGCACATCAGTTGTTGACGAGCTTCGAGGGTAAGGATATAAGCTTCCAGAGGACGTACAGATATTGCATCTGTTTATCTATCGTCCTTAATCAGTTTTGTCTGGCTCTTAGTATTTAGCAGATTATCCAACACTTCTTGCAGACGTATCTTTCGTTTATGCTCCATTTGTAAGGCTCGAATGTAGCGTTGCCATTCTTCTAAACGCTGGTGCTGTTGATATACCATGCGTAATTGACGAAGGTGTTTACCTGCTTGTTGATAAGCGGATGCCTTCTTTCGGTCGATTTCATATAAGGCACAGGCTTTCCATATACTGATCGCCGTTTCAGGGTAAGAGTTAGATACTGCAATGGCTAATGATCGAGCCAGGCTATCGGTCATGGTTTCGAAACCGACTCGATTGCCAAAACGGTCCACCGCTTCATCAAGGTGATTTTCATGCACGGCAATCTCAATGAGCAACTCTTCAATTAGTATCTGACTTATATGGTTGTTTGATATGCCTCTATAGTTGTTCGATATACCTCCTAATGAACTCACCTCCGGTTTAGGCAAAGGCCAATTATTGGGCCAAACATAAGTCGCTGGATCATCATGCTCAATGAGGTGTAAAACTTTGTCCCGTACTAGGTTCCACGGTACGTCAAGGTGCGAGCGCTCCGCTTGAAACAAACGTTCTATTCTTTGGAAGTTTTTCATCTCTGGTGACGCCAAAAAATCGTCCACACACAAAGCCGCCACTTGCGAGGCATTACCTTCCTGCGTATGTGATTCTATCAGCCATTCTTTTAAACGACGTGCAATGCCTGGTTTCTCTTTTAATGTGTCGTTAAAACCAACCAAGCACCATTTTTTGGCTTTTTGTATATCGCCTTGTTGGACAAACGACTCTACCAGTTTGACATAGTCTTTTGTATGGCTGACTTGCTTTTCCATTATCGTGATAATAGCGTTGTTATCCCCCGCTTTTTGGTAAGCAAAGGTCAACATATCAACGGCTTTTTTATATTCGAAATCTTGCTTTTGAAACTCGGTAAACCCCGTTAGACGCCGCTCTAGAATCATAGCGACATCCTGCCAGTGTTCAGCTTGATAAGCGTCATGGTGATACACAAGATCTTTGCTTTCAAGTAGACCAAAGTCGTCGTCTAACTCACGATCTAGCAACCAAAGAAGCTGCACGACGGGCTTCATTTTGGTATTGGGTAAGGCCTCTAACACCATAAACATAGTGCGACTCAGTTCATTGGCGAGCTCTCCTTCATCATCACTGTGCTGGATTTGCTCTATGCCCAATGTCCAAAGCTCTTCTCCCAATGCCACCAGCTCATCGAAAGCACGATGCTTAATTAAGGTATCAAAGCCTGTGCGAATAGGTGTGTAATCTGGGGTATGGCCTTTATTGTTCCAATAATCCTGCCAGCTTTCTTCAGCGGTAATTTTCTTGATTTTGCGCTTTAAGGCCGTAACCTGAGACTTTACGTTAAAAAGATTCGACGGTTGCTCAGCCAATTGCCATACACTCTGCTCGGTTTCATAGTCTTTCATTGCTAACTGTAATAGCTGTTTGACTAGCGCCGCTTTTGGTTGCTTAGTGAGCATTTTCTGTAACGCTTCTAAAGTATGGGGGTAGCTGGGGGCCAGTTCTACTTTCTTCGACGATGGCTTAGACCTAGCTAACGAATGATCAAACATAGACAACTCAATATCCCTCGGTGTTGCAGCAGATATAGGGTCTTTGGGGATATCTTTGCCTGAATTGATCTGCTTGGCGGCTGCTAAGATCACCGCCACCGCATGTTTACATTCGCCATATTCATAAGGACAGCTGCAAAACGATGTTAACTCTCCACCTTCTAAATACACCTCGGTTTGGTACTTTTGTGTGCCTTGAACCTTGGCAGACAAGACATCATTGATGGTCAAAACAAGTCCGCTCACTTTATTCATCATATTTTGACCGCGCGAATAAATCTTCTCTCCTGCCCAAAGTTCAAGATCATCTGTTGCGAGCGTACGTAGCAAAGTCATTAAATCAGTCACGTTTATTTCGCATTTTTTTCAGCTCTTGAGCCGCATTCTCGATAATAATCATGGAGAACTTTTCCGCTTTTTAATACGGTTTAGTCCATCAGACAATTTAGGGTAATCAAGGATAAATTTATATATACTCGCACCCGCTGATCACAATCGCTTTGCTCCTAAGTGGAAGCCAAACCAATTTGTTTGGTTACCCTTTAATCGACTTCAAGTTTGGCTTCTTATTGTTTCTATGCCAATTTGAATGATGATTATTTTAGGAGGATTCCGTTTCAATGGCTATGGGGAGTGTTACTTAAGCTGTGTTTCACGAATTTGTGCTCTATGGTAAAGAAACCAAGAACTCATCTTCGTAGCTCTCAGGTTCTCTTCTAATCTAACCACTCTTGTTCAATTCACCCCTTTCTGCGATGATTTTCATTGTTTTGTTAATGATGTCATCACTCTATGTCCGAAGTAAGTTGTTCAAATCCTCACAGACGCTTTTCTCAAGAAGCGCTTTTAGGCATTAAAACGCCAGATGCCCCAGCAGGCTTTCAGTCGTATTGGCAGCAAGCGTATCAAAATGCGTTGTTCAAGAAGCCAACGATGAGTCTCAAGGATTCCGGTCGCCGTGTGAAAAATTGGAAGGTCATGGATGTCCAGTATGAGTCATGGCCGAAGGCCTGATCGCGAAAGGCAAGCTGGTGGAGTTATTTGATAAAAGACTCAACGCCTGTGAATTCTTTTATCTGGTTCATAAAACAGGGACGGAGTTGAGGGACGATGTGAACGTGTTTTTGGAGTGGTTGGGTTATTTGAATTTGCGACACTGAACTTGCTCTCTAAAATACTCAAATTCGTTGTGTTATTATTAATTGATTATCGGAGTGCTTTCGGTATTGTGGATATGGTTATCCTAGAGGGAATAGCTAGAGGGAATGAAAATGCCATCTAATCCAATTTTTTATTATTTCTTATCAATATATCTAATTTGTTACTTTTTTGCTAAGTCTTTGGCAGAAAAAAGACCGAAAACTAGCTTGTCTAATCGCGTAGGTTTATTTTTTGTTGTTGCTTCATGTTTAATTTCGAGTGTTCATTATGCTGTTTTTGAGGACGGAGTATTTAGAATATTCTCATGCTCATTTTTTGAGTTCTATAATGATTATAATATCAGACTGTTTGCTTTCATAATGATGATATTAGGGGTGATTTTTCCTATGAGAATTTTTAGGAAAAACTGGAATAAATAGTCTCTGATATTTGTACAGGAAGCTTTATGAAAAAGCTAATATTCTGGTTCCCTATTATTTTATTTTCGTAAATAATAAGGTGAGAGAGGAATAGCTCGCCATTTATAAAAATAAACGGGCATATTTATTTTAAATCTATATAGATGGAGGAGAAGGTAGAAAAAATGAGTCCATATTTATATTTAGCGTCATCTGTCATGTTAACTACATTTATATATGCTATTTCAGCAGTAGCCGCTAAAACTCGTCATGGGAAAGACCTAGCATCTCACGTAAGCATTACAATTATACTTTTTTCTATATTTGTTGGTACAGGGCAATATACTATATCTAAAGATGGTGCCTTTTTCTTTATCGATTTTACGGAAAATGTTTATGTTAGAGTGCTTTCTCTTTTTATGGCTGGATTAAGTGTTTTAATTCCAATTAGAAAACTAGGAAGAAAGAAATAATTATATGGTTTTTTTAACTAGGTTTAGGTTTTTAGATGAGTTTTTTTGGAGTGATATATTTTAGGGAGCACACTACTTTTTTGGCTCCAAGGTTCCCTAATTGAAAAGTGTCGCACTTATTATCTGAATTTAGGTCAATATATTTAATTTGTTAATTTGTTAATTTGTTAATTTGTTAATTTGTTAATTCTTTGGCAGAAAAAAGAGCGAAAACTAGCTTGTCTAATCGCGTAGGTTTATTTTTTGTTGTTGCTTAATGTTTAATTTCTAGTGTTCGTTATGCAGTTTTTGAGAACGGAGAATTTAGAATAGCCTCATACTAATTTTTTGACTTCTATAATGATCATGATATCAGGTTGTTTGTTTTCATAATGATGATAGCAGGAGTGGTTTTTCCTATAAGGGCTTTCAGGAAAAACAGTATTTGATTTTAGGTTTATATTTTTTAAGATGTTTTTGAGGTTTTATATAAGATGGTGTTTATATATTGGTTGGTTGTATGTTGAGTTTATTTTTCTATCCTATAAGTTTTCTGTTTTTAATTTTACTTTTGTTCTGGGCGAAAAAACTATCTCGAATAAATGCTTTTACTTTTTATCGGCAATAAACCACATTACTTAGTTTGTTTTAGTTTGTTTTAGTTTGTTTTAGTTTGTTTTAGTTTGTTTTAGTTTCTTTGTTCTTATCTTGTTTATATGGAATATTTTTAGATGGTCGAGCCTTCTTTTTTGATTTTGGACCCGATTATGGGCTAAGGCTTTTTTCAATAGCAATTGCATTTCTGACATTTGTCGGTTCTTGCTACTTAATTAGGTCAAAAGCTAAAAAATAGTACCCAGAGCAAGTTCTGTTATCTTGGTAAGACGCTAAATATTGGTCGGTTAAATTTTAGTTTAAAATTTATACAGGCTACCCATGGCTTTATTAACGGAAACAAGATGAAATTGTATAAATAAAAGGGCTATTCATTTAGAGCAACCAATGTCAATATGTATTGATGAACAAGAAATCTTCATTACTTAAAGCGGGTATCGATTACCTTAAAAGTTGGTGCTAATTTATATAGGGTGTCCATAACTTTATTGTCTGAATTTAGGAAAGATAAATAGAGAAATATATGTTGAGTATCAAAAATATAACTACAACAATTAGATCGAATAATATGTTTAAAAAAATATTTTTTTTTGATTTTTGGGTTTTTACTTGTTTCGTGTTCAAATGAAAAAATATACAGTATAGACATTCCTTATTATAAGGATTGCATCGAAACAATAGAAAGAGCTTCTGCCTATTATAAATATAGAAACAAAATAGATGCGAATAAAATTTATTTAGAGGAAAAACACTTTTATGATTCTAAGTCTATAGACGTTGGGGTTGTCGGATATTTGAAGATTTATACTGACTCTGCTTGGACTACTTTAGATGAAGGAGATCAGGTTGATTATTTAGGAATAATTGCTCAGTCTATTGCTGCTGAGTGTATGCCCAATGCTGGGTTTAAAGGCGACCTTAAGGATGTTGATAGTGTTTTAAAAAGGTATTCTGGGAAAGGAGTATACTTAGAGAGTAGAGCCAGACAGTATTATATATATTACAATGATGGTACTTATAAAAATGAGGTTTGGGACTATCGATAAAAAATAAGGACAATGGAATTTATACAAATCTATACAGGGCATACAAGTTTATATAGGCCGACCATGAATTTATTGACGGAAAAAGTGTCAGGTCTTATAAACGTTTTTCTACGGATTTAGGATTGCCTATTTTTATGATTATTCTTACAGCTAAATATATTTTTTCAATTTTTATCATAGTTTCACTCTGTTTTTTATACATTGCGTACTCAATATTTGTAGAGCTATCAATAACTGAGCTGAATACTAAGCAAGGTGTTATCAGTAAGGTCGAGTGTGTAAAAAGTGGAAGCGCAAGCTCCTATTTGGGCTTCGACGTTCTTTATCATGGAGAAACATCTATTAAACATGAGTCGATCTACGTTAATGCTAAGTATTCTTGCAACGAATCGTTTGAAGATAGGGTCAGGAGGTCAGGCAGCGTTGAGGTTACTTACTCTGGAAATTATTATTTGAGAGTTGTAGTTGGTAGTGTTCCCATAAAAGACTTTGATGAAAATTCATTTTTCAAAAAACAATCTACATTCGGATTTTACTCAATAATATTTATATTTGTCTTCATTGTTTTTTAGTTCTATGGGTTTCTTATCGAGAAAAAACGTTAAAAGAAAAGGGTAAGTGGAAGCCTTTATAAGGTTTATTTTATGTGGAGCCTATATAGGAGGTGCCCAACTTTGATTGCCATTAAATTGTATATTTATATACTGTACTAAAGGGCAGTGTGTTTTTGGTATGTAAGAATAAGGCGAAGTTGTCCCCCATTATGCTTTATTGATTTGGACGCCGATGCCATTGGAAAATCCCCGAATGTCATAGAATCAGTGCGAAAGTCGTCTTCTAACCCCGCTACCCTTGTTCAACTCCCGCCTTTCTGCGATGATTTTCATTGTTTTGTTATTGATGCCATCACCTTATGTCCGAAGTCCGTTGTTCAAACCCTCACAATCGCTTTTCTCAAGAAGCGCTTTTAGGTATTAAAACGCCAGATGCGCCTGCTGGTTTTCAATCGTATTGGCAGCAAGCGTATCAAAATGCGCTGTTCAAAAAGCCAACGATGAGCCTGAAGGATTCTGGCCGCCGTGTGAAAAATTGGAAGGTCATGGATGTCCAGTATGAGTCAACGGATCAGGTCATGATCGGTGGTTGGCTGTTGCTTCCGATTGATCGTCCTCCTGTTAGAGGTTTTGTGGTTGGGCATGGTTATGGTGGTCGTGAAGACCCTGATTTTCATTTGCCGTTTGCAGACGCGGCGATTCTATTTCCGTGTGTAAGAGGCATTTCCCGCAGTCCTGCGCCACCGATCTCGCCAGAACCTCGATGGCACGTGCTTCACGATATTGACAAAAAAGATCGTTATATTATCAAAGGTTGTGTTGAAGACATTTGGCTAGCGGTGTCGTGCATGGAACAGTTGTTCCCTTATTTAGTGGGTAAATTGGGCTATTTGGGCATCAGTTTGGGTGGCGGTATCGGTGCGTTGGCGATGGCATGCGAGAAGCGCGTTTCCCGTGCGCACTTTAACGTGCCAACGTTTGGCGATCATCGTTTAAGGTTGCGTTTGCCGACTGAAGGGAGTGGTAAATCTGTGCAGACGTTCTTTAAGTCACATCCTCGGTTGGCGCTTAAGACATTACGATACTTTGATGCAGCCAATGCAGCGCATTGGATTGATATGCCGGTGCATTACGCTTTGGCACTAAAAGATCATGTAGTGACACCGCCGGGGCAGTTCGCCATTTATAACGCCACGCCTAAAAACAGGCGGCATTTAATGGTGTTAAAAGAAGGGCACAGCAATTACCCCGAAAAAGCGCGTCAAGATCAAGCGCTGTTGTCAGAGTTAGCTGCGTTTTTTGAGGATTTAAGATAAGAGTTGAGAGAAAGGTGTAACGCGCGACATAAGGTTTATATTGAGATGTGACAATGAGACGAGGCTCAGCGTGAACAGAGAATATCACAAGTGGTGGAGTCCCAATCTGCAACGAGATATGGAGTTGTTGGTATTTGGTTCTGGTGGCGCGAAGGTGCTGGTTTTTCCGACGCGAGGAGGACGTTTCTTCGAGTATGAAAACCTCGGTATGGTGGAAAAAATTCGTCATAAAATCGAGGCCAACAAGCTTCAGCTTTTTTGCATCGACGGCATCGATGCGGAGTCTTTTTATTGTTATTGGGCGCATCCAAGCGGACGAATGTCGCGTTATATGCAATATGAAGAGTATGTCTTACGCGAAGTCTTACCTCTTATGCATACGATCAATGCGCACCCTACGACAATCAGTCACGGGTGCAGTTTAGGCGCGTTTCATGCGGCGAATATCGCCTTTAAACACCCTCATTTATTCAATAAACTTTGTGCGTTCAGTGGGCGATACGATTTAACCTTACAGGTTGAGTACTTTCCTAACTTACTCGACGATCACTATGACGAATCTGTGTATTTTAATACGCCGACGCACTTTCTGCCCAACCTCCACTGTCACGATCAATTAAACGCGTTGAGAGCGATGGATATTGTATTGGTGATCGGTAAAGAAGACCCCTTTCTGGATAACAACTTACACTTGAGCCAAATACTGAACGAAAAAGGCATCGACCATCAGTTGCACTTGTGGGAAGAGCGTGCCCATCGAGGGTATTATTGGCGACGCATGGTGCCTTTGTACTTGTGATAAAAATGCTGTCGCTAAATAGTGATAATCGATAGGCCGTAACCGAAGACCTCAGGTTAAGACGTTACCGATAACCTTTGGCTTGCAAGGCAAATAAGTGAGCGTATTGCCCTTTTTGCTCTAACAGGCTTTCGTGCGTGCCGCGTTCTTTAATCTCTCCATGCTCCATTACGATGATCTCATGCGCCAAGCGAACCGTCGAAAATCGATGAGAGATTAGTATCGCCATTTTATCCTTTGTGTGCTCTTGGAAGTGTTGGAAAATCGTTGCTTCTGCTTGTGCATCCATCGCGGCAGTAGGTTCGTCTAAAACAAGGATGTCTGCATCTTGACGCATAAACGCGCGAGCAAGCGCTATCTTCTGCCATTGTCCACCAGAAAGCTCCTGCCCGCCCTTAAACCAACGTCCTAATTGGGTTTGGTAGCCTTGTTCTAGGTCTCCAATGAAGTCGCTTGCTTTTCCGAGTTGCGCGGCTTGCTTCCAGCCCTCTTCGTCGTCAAAGCGGCGATCGTCCCCCGCACCGATGTTTTCACCGACAATAAATTGATATCGAACGAAATCCTGAAAGATGACGCCAATGCGGGTCAGTAGTGCGGTTTCGTCCCAGCTTTTTAGATCAAGCCCATCTAAAAGAATGCGTCCTTCTGACGGTTCGTAGAGCCTTGTGAGCAGCTTAATGAGAGTGGTTTTACCGGAGCCGTTCTCCCCGACAATCGCGAGGCTTTGTCCCGGGGTAATATGCAAGTCGATATTCGATAAGGCCGGTTTGATGGCGCCGGGATAGTGAAACGTCACCCCTTCGAATCGTATACCATCGTTCGGTTTAGGGCCTTTTTTACGGTTTTCTGCTTCTAAATCGCTGTTTTTTAGAGCGTTCTCTTCTAAGGTGTCGTCTTCTTCTGATGCCAAGAGTTTGGTGGTTGGTTGCTCTAAATATTCATATAGGTTTGATAAATAAAGGTTGTCTTCATACATGCCGCTGATGGAGGTGAGCGATGCGGATACGGCACTTTGTCCCTGTTTGAACAGCAGTAAATACATGGTCATTTGACCGAGTGTGATAGCGCCTTTAACGGTGTCTGTCACAATCCAGCCGTAGGCACCATAAAACACGAGCGTTCCAATGATGCCAAGGGCAAACCCCCAGCTTTCACGGCGCAGAATTAGGCGCTTCGTTTCACTAAAGATAGTGACAAAGATGTCTCGATAGCGTTGCAAAAAGCGACGTCCAAGTTGATAGAGGCGTACTTCCTTAATGTGATCTTCACGGGCGAGCAAAGTTTCGACATAGTTTTGATGACGAAATTCTGGTGAGCGCCAACGCGACATTCGAAATGCATCGCCTGAAAACTTTGCCTCGGCAATGAAGGACGGTAGTGCTCCTGCTACTAAAAGAACCAGCACCCAAGGCGAGAACTGCCACAGTAAGATCGAGAAGCTGGTCAGAGTGATGGCGTTTTGCAGTAGGCCAAATGTCTTATTTACTAAGGCGAGTGGTCGGCTAGAAGCGTCTCTGCGGGCACGAATGAGCTTGTCGTAAAATTCAGAATCCTCGAAATGCGCTAGGCTAAGTGTCTGCGCCTTTTCTAGAATCATGGTGTTTACTTTTTGGCCCAGCAATAAGCGCAATATGGCTTGTTGTGCGGCTAATGAGCGTTGCGCCGCTGCGGTGGCGATGACCAATATGCCTTCTAACACAACGTAGTTTAACGCCGTGCGATAGTCTAAGGTTTTACTATCCTTATAGAGCTGCATGGCAGCTACGACGGCATCGACAATAAGTTGACCCACATACGCCATAGCGGCAGGCAGCAAACCGCTGATTAAGGTCGCCAACGCGATCCCTATCGTTAGGCTGGGCGATGTCTGCCATACAAGGCCAATGGCTCTGCGGCTATAGCGAAAGACACCTAGCATGTTTTTATCAACCGTGTGCGTATTGTTGGTTGGCCTCATTAGGTTTCCTGCGTATTAACGGTTATTTGGGCTGTGTTTTTGTTCTGTTGGATCGATCAATATTAGTCCTTCCGTCTGGTCTCGATATTCCTCCCAGCTAGTTTGAATTTCTTTTACTTCTTGTTTGAGCCATTTTCTGAATTTTTGAACTTTTTCATACTTAAAGTGGCTCGGAGGCGCGACGAGGTAAAAGTGATAGGTGGATTTCATATAAAAAGGCAGCGGGCTAATAAGCTGACCTTTTTTGATTAAATCATACACCAAACTAAAGCGGATCATGCTGATGCCCTGACCAGATAAAAGGGCTTCAATCAAAATGGTCGCGTCTGAGACTTTTAGGTGTGAAGGTAGCTTTCTAGTGTCATCGACAATGTGTTGTTGAAGAACGGACCATGTCGCGGTCATATCTGGACCGCTGTCCTCGATGATCTGTAATTTAGCGAGTTGAGGTTTGATCGGAAGGTTTTGATCAATCAACGAGGGGTGGCAAATCGGGATCAAAAATTCTTCGAATAGAAGCTCGGATTTTAGGTCGCTGTAGCTTCCTTGGCCGAAGCGAACGGAAATATCCAGTTCTTGATCCTGAAAACTGGCGATTTGCAGCCCCGGTATTAGGTATAAATTGAGTGATTGTTCAATAGCTTGAAACGTACCAATACGAGACACGAGCCAACGGCTCGCGAACGAAGGCAAAGTACTGATAGCGAGTCTGTTTGGGTTAGGGTCTTCAACAATCGTTCGCACGCCCTGCTCTAATAGATCGAAGGCTTGTTCGACATATTGGTAAAGTTGTTCGCCTTCTACAGTTAAGGATACTTGTCGTGTTTGACGCTCGAATAAGGTCATGTCCAATGTGTATTCTAGAGTCTTAATTTGCTGACTGATCGCCGCTTGAGTCACATTAAGGTGTTCGGATGCCTCCTTGAAACTCAAGGATTTCGCAGCATGCCGGAATGCGAGCAGTGATTTGAGCGGCGGTAATCGAAAGTGAGTCATAGTGGATCTAGGGCTTACGTAAGTATGGTTAAGATAAACTTAATTATGGTGTGTTTTTTCTCGTTTGTCAGTGTTTGTTTATTGAACGATTATTTGATCATCAACAGAACGACATAGGAGAAACAAATTATGAGCCACGCAGTTCACTTTCAAGCGCAGAGTGTTATGACATGCCAGCAACAAAGCCAACAGGGAGTATGCAAAGAACGGTTAGAAAAGGCGCACCCAAGTCAGTCGAAAACGCGAGTGCAGCGTGTTCTGAATATGATCGCGCGAGTGCACCACAACTGGCGGACACGGAGTCAATTGGCAAAGTTAGATGACGCGGCGTTAAAGGATATCGGCGTCATGCGTTCAGATGCTTATAACGAATTACATAAACCATTATGGAAGTAATGATTCGAGTGGGAGGCGGCGTTGTTTCCTAGGCCGTCGCTTCCCTTATTTATTTGTTCGGTTAACAAACTTTGAAAATTGAAAAGAATGATTATTTTTTGAACAGTCGTTAGAAGAAGTTTCGTGGTTGTGCTTTAATTAAACGCTCTGGCCGAATTGTCGGCGCGTTTGATACGAGTCTCCCACATGAAAACAGATCCAAAAAGCTTGCTTCAAAAGAATGAAGCTATGGTGCACAGTGACGCTTTAAAAGTGAAATCGCATGTTCAGCGTAATGATGAAGATTGGGTGCAACATACCTTAATGATAGAAGGCTACGATGTTCCTTTTCGTTTTCGTCGTAAAGGGAAATACCGGACGCTTCGTGGAGCACGTGTTAATCTGACCTATTACCCAGCTGAAGAGAACGTCGCGGGCATCCCTATGGAAATAATGAAAGTGGTTCGAGTTAAACGCAGCTAGTGTGTACCTTAGGTTATTTAAAGAGGCGCTATTAACCCTAAACCCCTCAACCTCAAGATGATCCGAGCAATTTTATACAGAGCTATTGAATCACGGCTCTTGAATCAGAGCCATTGAAGAGTTATCTAATCGAGCAATCAGAGCTTAATGGACGCGAAGCAGTATGAGCACGTCAGAAAAAGCGAAGTTAAACCTTTCTAAAAAACAAACCGAATACATAAGAGACGCAGAGCCGTTTTTGTGGATTAATCCCAGTTACGGCTCCGAAGCCACAACCTTTGCTGATGTGGGCTTGATCTTTGATGCCGATGCTCGTCTGCGTCGATTCTCTCCCGTATTGATATCACTTTTCCCTGAACTTAAAGAAACCAATGGGCTAATCGAGTCCACCTTGGACGAGGTTTCGCTGTTGCGTGGCGAATTGCTACTGGGCGAATTGCCGCACGGAGAAGTGGCGCTTGAAAAGCTGAATCAAGCTGGTGGACGTTTGTTCATAAAAAGTGACCATAACCTCCCAGTGGCCGGCTCGATAAAGGCGCGGGGTGGTATTCATGAAGTACTGCATTTCGCCGAATCACTTGCATTAAAGGTGGGCATCATTGAAAGCACGAATTCAGATTATCACGCGTTTCTATCTGAGCCCGCTAAGTCGGTATTTGCTCAGTACACGATTGCGGTGGGCAGCACTGGGAATTTAGGACTGAGCATCGGTATTATTGGCGCCGCGTTAGGCTTCAACGCGGTGGTGCATATGTCGTCGGATGCTAAAAAATGGAAGAAAGACCGTTTACGCAAACGCGGTGTTCAGGTTGTTGAGCATACTGCTGATTATGGCGCTGCTGTTGAAGCAGGGCGAGTACAAAGCGAGGCCGACCCTTATAGCTATTTCGTTGATGACGAACGATCGTCGCACTTGTTTATGGGATACGCAGTCGCGGCGTTGCGACTAAAAGAGCAGCTGGAAAACGCAGAGATTAGCGTCGACAAAGATCATCCATTGTTTGTTTATCTTCCCGCAGGCGTTGGTGGCGCACCGGGCGGTATCACGTTTGGTCTGAAATCGGTCTTTGGTGATCACGTACACTGTTTTTTCGCGGAGCCCGTTCAAGCGCCTTGTATGCTGTTGGGGATGGCAGGACAACCCAATAGCGCCCCAACACCTGTTTATGATTTCGGGTTGTCGATTGACACCGACGCCGACGGTTTAGCCGTTGGTACTGCCTCTCAATGGGTCTGTGATGTGACACGTCATATGGTTTCTGGTGTATACACCCAACGCGATGCCGTGCTCTATCGAGATCTGGAAAAGTTGAAACGCTTACAAGGGATAGAAGTTGAGCCGTCCGCCGCCATTAGTTGCAGTGGTCTGCAAATGCTGAACACGAATAGCGGACAAACTTATCTCAAACACCACGGTTTGTTAGAAAAGATGGGAAATAGTACTCATATTGCTTGGCTTACCGGAGGCGCTTTTGTGCCTGCTGAAGAGTACGAGAAGTATTTGCAAGCAGTCTCGTTTAAGTAGATTAATAAATGATGTTTTGCTTTCGTACTGCAAAAGCGAAATAAGACCTTGAAAGGCGAGCCCTTCTCTCATTAGTATTGCCATCAGAATAAGCGTGTATGAGGTAATCTCGTATACGAATACATTATTGATCCGAGAGGCGTCCCCCTGATGGAAGTAACCCCTTCAAACTCTTTTCTAGGTTTGGTTAAGCGCGTTGAACGTAGTGTTTGGTTTCAAGGCTTTATTATCAGCATTATTATCATTGCTGCATTGACGGTAGGCGCAAAAACCTATTCGCTGCCCTATGAAGTTGAGTTGGCTATTAACTACCTCGACACCGCGATTACGGTTTTTTTCTTAGTCGAGATTGTTCTGCGGTTTATTTCTTATGAGAAAAAGAGGGCTTTTTTCAAAGACCCTTGGAACGTGTTTGATATGGTAATTGTAGTCGGGAGTCTGATGCCAATTTCCGATACGGATATGATACTGGTTGCTCGATTGCTACGTGTATTCCGTGTTTTAAGATTGGTCTCGATCATTCCTGATTTGAGAGTGCTGATCAATGCACTACTGAAAGCGATTCCTAAAATGGGCTACATCGCTTTGCTCATGTTTATCATCTTTTACTTATTTGCCGCAGTTGGCTCAATCTTCTTCGAAAATGTGAACGAGACGTTATGGGGGGACATTGCGATATCCATGCTGACCCTATTTCGGGTTGCGACCTTTGAAGATTGGACGGACGTCATGTATGAGACAATGGCGGTCTATCCATTTAGTTGGATCTTTTATGTTGTCTTTATCTTTTTAACGGCGTTTGTGTTCTTAAACATGATGGTTGGGGTGGTGTTGGATGTGATGACTCAGGAAACATCAGCAAAAGAGCATCAAGAGCAAGAGGATAATCATCAAGCTTTGGTTAACCAGATTTCTGAGTTGCAAAAGCAAGTCCAAGCGTTGAGCGAAAAATTAGATAAGCCTAAGGATTGAAGTTAATGTAAATTATCTGTAATTTCTATAAAGAATACGCTTCTAATTAGGTAGGGATAGCCGAAGGAAGTGGCGCACTTTGGCGTGAAAGTCGAGTCACCACTTCTCTAAACAAAGTATTGTGGTTAAACAGTACCTTCCTTAAATATTTTATAAGGTCGGTACTGCGCACTAGGCATTAAAAGAGCTCTGAGGGATGTTGTGGTATGCCTAAGACATACGATTCTAATAGTATAACTAAGATATACCTGTTCATTTTTACGATTGTTGCAATCATTAGCTTTGCGCTGCTCGCATTTACTCATTCGCCTCTCAATATCAAAAGTACGTCTTTACTGACCGACCCTCGTAATGAATTACGTGCTAGCTTCGCGTCCAATGGAGAAGATCTTTCTGGCGTCACTCGCTTTAGAACAGCAGACAACTTGGTCGAGTTTGAGTGTAATGTAACCGACGAAATCCCCATTCTCTACTGTGGTGCGGCACTCTCTTTCCCCAGAGAGCAAGGCTCTGAAGAATCGTTTGAAAAAGTCGATGAGTTCTCGCTCGATATTAATGTTTGGTCGGATGCGCCTGAATACGACGGACGTATGCGTATTTTTATTAAAACGATTATGGAAGGCGGCTACCGCAATTACCCAAAGAATAGCGATGTGAAATATCATGCGGTTAGAATCAGAGGTAATGGAGAGAAACACATTCCTATCAATCGATTCGATGTTGAAACGTGGTGGCAGAGTCAATACAAGGTCGAGTTTGACGAAGCGGATAAAGACTTTTCAAAGATTCACAGTATGGAGTTCTCCATAAATGATGTTCCGTTAACGACAGGTCATTATAAAGTCACCGTTTCCAATTTGGTCTCTCATGCTCATTACATTAACAAACGTACTTTAAATAAGTGGTTGTTGTATGACTGGGTAATTTGCTTGTTTTTATTTTTACTTCATTACGCTTGGTTCAATAATCGTTTGCTTCGTAGTGTTCGCAAAGACGCATCGTTTGATGTGCATACTGGGTTGCTAAATGCGGTTGGATTTGAGCATGCTGTACGCTCACCTGAGTTCAATGATGGGCATTTATATTTGGTTAAAATCACAAACTGGCAAAATGTTGTGAAACATTTTGGAGTGGATACCGCGCATTACCTGGTGACCAAAAGTGCAGAGCATTTGCAGGAGGCGTTGCAGGGATTAGCGCCGATTATTGCAACGCTGGAAAATGACGAAATTGCCGTCTACCTTCCTAATGGTAGACTTGATTTTGAGCAAGAAAGCGCAATGTTTGACAGCCTTACTCAGGGAGACACTCTTCAAAAGCTAGGTCATATTCGACTTGAAGTTAAAATCGGCATTATTAGAGATGCGATGCAAGATGTTCTGTTGGATGGCGTGATCGACAAGGCTCGACAAGTTGTACAATCTATTCTCGGTACTCATGAAGATATTCGCATGTTCACCGATGAAATTCATGAAGCCATTCGATATTCCGCTTATATTGAGCAAGAAGTACGTAAAAGTTTAGCTGAAGATAAATTTTACTTATTGTATCTGCCTGTTTATGACGCTCAAGTAAACCAGATCGTTGGGGCAGAAGCCTTGCTACGTTCGAGCTTGGACAGTTTAAGCGGCTTGTCGCCTCAGGTTTACGTTACCGTTGCGGAAAAGACGGGGCTGATCCGAGAGATCGATCGAATGGTGATTGGAAAAAGTTTGAAGGCACTCGAAAGCGTATCATTGCCTGATGACTTTACGATTTCCATCAATATATCCTCTCAAGAATTACTGGATACGACCTTTATTGAACGATTTGAAGAGGCGGTTAATGCCAGTTCTATTTCTCCTTCTCAGTTGCGTTTGGAGATTACCGAAACGTCATTCGTCGACCTAAACCAAGCCAACACCTGTATGTTGGAAAGGCTTCGCAGCTTTGGGTGTCGTATTTCTCTTGATGACTTTGGAACGGGCTACACGTCGTTTAATCATCTTAAAAACATTCCAGTTGACGAAATTAAGATCGACAGAGGGTTTGTTAACGAAATGGATGAGTATGAAACGGGGGTGATTATCCAGTCAATGATCACCATCGCGCGCGCTTTCAAATACGACCTTGTCGCAGAAGGTATTGAAACCCAACTTCAATTAAAGCGATTGCGTGAAATGGGGTGTGTTTATTTTCAAGGGTATTATATCTCTATGCCGACTCAACTTTCTGACGTGATTGATTTAAATGATCGTCTTAAATCAAAGGATTTGTTGTTGCTTGGTGTTCTCTGAGGAATGGGCCTTTTCGCTGAAGGCTCATTCGCAGAGCCTTTAACTGGACTCCCATATTTTCAAGCGTTAGCGGCTCAGGGCTTTGAGCCACTTACCGCCAAATGTATTTAAGATCAGCCCAACTAGCACCACACCGATACCGATCCATTGAACGTTTGATATGTGCTCGTCAAGCAGCATCGCTGACGATGTCAGCCCTACAACAGGCACACCCAAAGTAAGGGGTGCGACCGTGCTTGCCGAGTAGCGAGACATCAAAAAGCTCCAGAGTCCGTATCCTCCTACCGTTGCAAAAATCGAGAGATAGGCAAGTGTCGCGATGGTGGTTATATCGATGTGCAGCAGGCTATCCCACATTAAGTCGCTACCGTCGATAAAGTACGCGCAAAGAAAGAAGGGAATAGGTGGAATCCAGCAAGACCAAATAACAAGGTTGACGTTTGCGCTGTATCCTTTTTGACTGATTATCTTCGTTGCAATATTACCTATCGCCCAGCTCGATGCCGCAACCAGCGTTAAAACAAAGCCAACTAAGGTCATATGTGTATCGTTATTTTCTGAACCGATGACCATCAGGCCGATTGCGGCAATGAGAATGGCGATAATTTGATAAGGCCGAATGTATTCTTTTAAAAATAAAATGGCGAATAAAACCGTAAAGATGGCTTGAGCTTGGAGCACAAGGGAAGCAAGTCCCGCTGGCATGCCAAACTCCATCGCGGTGAATAGAAACGCGAATTGCCCAAAGCTGATTGGAAGAGCGTATAGAAACCACCACTTCAATGGGGTATTAGGCTTTGCAAAAAAGCACGACCCAATGACTGCAACCGCTAAAAACCGAAGACCACCCAGCATCATTGGCGTTAAGCCGTCCAGCCCCCAACGTATGACGACAAAGTTAAAGCCCCAAGCAAAGATAATGGCTAACCCCAGTAACAGGTGGTGTGGTGTCATATGAAGGTTCCTTGAACCGCATTGCTTGTTTTCGGAATTGAAACAAGCAGACTTATCGAGAGCGGAAAACGGAGTATATTTCGTTCTGCTCTCAGTCAATTCGAGTCGTTTTTCTCTCGCTCAATTTGAGAGCAAGCGAGGCTCCATTGTAGCCTGTGGCGGCTACCTCTTAATAGAGGCAGATTGAGGCAGTTTTCGTCAAACTTTGTTCGGTAAAGAAAGGCTTTTAGTCATGACGTGCCGCTCTAGGATTCGCAATTTACGGTTGGGTTCAAGAAGGAATCAAAGAGCCTTTTCGTTTTACTGTGTCTTAAACTGCGCGACTAATTGCATTTGCTCCGCGGCAAGTTCGGTCATGGACAAACTGCTTCTTTGGCCTTTAAGTGCTTCTGCGGAGGCGGTTTCACTGCTATCCGAGATCTCGTGCACACTTTGGTTTATCTCTTGAGCCACTAATGACTGCTGCTCAGCCGCCGTTGCTATTTGCATACTTAAGTCTCGAATATCGGACATCATGCTTCTCAATGAATCAAGCGTCGTACCGACGTTACGCGCTTCATCCATGCTGGTGTATGCGTTGTTACGGCATTGCTCCATACTAACAACAGTTTCTTTGACGCCTTTTTGAAGCTGTTGAATGACGGTCTGAATCTCTTCTGTCGACTGGTGAGTACGCGTCGCCAGTGTTCGTACTTCGTCTGCAACAACCGCAAAACCTCGACCTTGCTCACCCGCGCGCGCTGCTTCAATGGCGGCATTAAGTGCTAATAAGTTGGTTTGCTCTGCAATGCCTTGGATAACTTCTAGTATTTGGTCGATGTTTTTGGAGTGCTCGTTAACGTTATTTACTAAGGTGGTGGAATGTTCTAGCTGCGCAACGAGTTTTTCAACTTCATCGATATTGTGTTGCATTTTATCTCGGCTTTCTTCTGCGTTTTTGTCCACACTTTGGATTTTGTTCAGGCTGTTTTCCGCATTTTTAGCGACTTCGTTCACGGTAGCAGCCATCTCTGTCATGGCAGAGGCGACGCCAGTGGTTTTTTCATTCTGGGAGCTCATTAAGTGTTGCGAGGTCTCCGCAATTTCGTGGGTTTGGTGGGCGGCATTTTCGACTTTCCCTGATGCTTCACTTACTTGCTGCATGACATCTTTTAGTCTCGCAACCAGACTGTTTACCCACTTTGATAGCTCGCCGAACTCATCTTTTGTTTTGACGTTACTGTGCTGTGTAAAATCACCTTTCGCGACGTCTCCCAAAACTCTCATGACTTCGGCTAAAGGCGTTCGAATACTTCGACTCACCCACAGAGCAACGATCAGGGCGGCGATAATAGAAATAACGACCGAAACGTAGGTGACGCTTCTCGATAACTGAGAGGCGAGCATGGCATCATCGCGTGCTTCTACTCGAATGGCCGAGACGTCGGCGAGCAGTTGAGCGCTGTGTTGCTGCAATTGCTGCATGCTTTCCATCAAGCGGTTGGCGGCAGATTCGGACTCTTTGTTAAGTTTGTTGAAGGTATAGTGAGCGTTTACGACGCCGTCATCGCTTTGAAGGTTATCAATGAATTCAGTGAGCAGACTGTTCATGTCTCCATCGTTTAATTTTTGACTCAAGTCGCCAATACGGGCAAAGCCTTTCGTCATTTCAGTACGCATGGACGCGAGTTCGCCTAAATCTGTTAGGTCAAAATAATCGTTGGTCAGGTCGATTAGGCTGGAGAGTTGGCTACGAATATAAGACGCTGCGAACTCTTGCTCCTTTGATTCAGGGTAACTTTCAATGGCGGTTAGATCGTCCATCCCAAATTCAAGCGACTCAATCCAGTCTAGCTTCATATTGGCAAGTTCTTGTTGGAGTTGAATAGAATGCTTATGATTCTTAAGTGCGAACTCTGCCGTATCGAAAAAACCACTCGACTTGGTTTGAATTTGTTGAAGTGTTTGTACCAGTTCAGGGTGGTCTGTCAGAGCGTCGTTGAGACGTACTGTTGTGTCGGAAAAACCAGTTTGCCCTTGGGTATACTGATTAAATGGCGCTTCAAGGTCTTGTTCTGCTTTTGTGACGAGGTATCGCAGTACGGCGATATTTGAAAGCGCCAACTGGTCGTTCAGTATCGTACTTTCTGTTGTTATGTTCGCGACGTCACCGGTGACGGTTTTTAGATGTTGTTGCATCGTATTTGAGCCAGAAATACTAACGGCTGCAACGACAAGCAAAAGCGCTAATAAGGAGCCAAAACCAATTAAAATTCGTTGTACGACAGACAAAGACATACTCATTCCTCAACACACTATTTGTGTCTTATAGTTAAGCAAATCCTTTGCCAAGCCGTAAAGTCAAAGACAGTCGTATATTTTTATCAAATCTCATAAAAGAATTTTATCGAGAAAGGCAAGCCGCCATAATTAGGGGTAAACCGCAATCGTAAATATCGTGGTTTACCCCTAGTTCTTGCTAGTGAAGAGTTATCCACACGCTGAAGCCAGTGGACTTGTTCACGCCTTCCCTAGTCTCTCTTATACAAGGATTCAATTGTGCTGGTTTCGATGCTATTTGCGTTAATCATGTAACCTGTGAGTGCGCCAGAAGCGTTCTCAGGCAGGTCTATTTTGTCAGTAGACAACGCGTGTAGAGTAAAGCGGTAGTGGTGAACACCGTGACCTTGTGGTGGGCAAGCGCCACCAAATCCATGGACACCATAATCGTTTGCGATTTGAATACTGCCTTTGGGGGCTAATGTTTGATTGGGGTTTCCTGCTCCTTGGACAAGTTCATTCACATTCAGAGGGATATTAATGATCTGCCAGTGCCACCAGCCGCTTCCTGTTGGTGCATCTGGGTCATAGGCTGTGAGTGCAAAGCTTTTTGTTCCTGCAGGCGCACCAGACCAAGTAAGTTGTGGGGAGAGGTCGTCACCTGAACAACCGAACCCATTAAACTCTTGGGCTTTTGTCATAAATTTGCCGTCGGCAATGTCTTCGCTGGTAAGCGTCAAACTTTCTGCCCAGCCAAGTGGTGCAAGACATAAGGTAGAGATGGCGCATAGCTGTTTTATATTCAATGAAATGTTCATTTCGCGTTCCCTCAAATGGGTTAATAAAGACCCTATAAGAGTAACGCTCTGCTTTACGCCGTATTATGCGGATGCTGTCAGACTTTCGCTCAAATCCGTCAATTTTGTTTTTCGTAAATCTGTTGGGGTGAGGCCAAATCGAGTTTTAAAGCGGTTCGCGAACCTTGACTGAGACAAATAGCCGCAACGCTCTGAGATAATAGAAATGGGTAAGTGTGTGGTTTGCAGTAAATGCATCCCTAGTCCCAGTTTTACCTGATCTTTAATTTCTTGGACGGTCACGCCTTCGGATTTTAGCCTACGGCGTAAGGTCGATTCACTCATGGCTAATTCATCGCATAGAGCGTCGAGTGGCAGATCTTTTTCTGGATGAAGGCTGATTATATGGTGCAGCTTTTGGCTTACCTTGTGGTTAGAGACCATGGATGGAATGACGGAGTGGCCCGTTAAAAAAAGCAAGTGAAGAAGCTCTTTTCGCCGTAATGACCAAAGTTCTTTTGGCGCCCATCTTGCCCACTCGACATACTGATAAAGACTCTTTTTTAGTTCACTAGAAAGGTCTCCAACATAAAATGAATCATTTGGTGTTGTGTGCGCGAAATGCGACAAGCTTTCAAAATCCTGCCGTTCGAATTCGATTATCAAAGCGACGTATTGATTAGGATCAGGAATATTTCTCATGTGAACAGATGGGCTGTCGGACAAGAAAACAAACTGTTCAGGACCGCATAAACATTCATTGCCCAATCCGAGTGTTTTATGTCCTTTTAAAACAACAATTAATAATGGATTGACGACAGGCACGTTGACCATGCGTTGTTCGTCCTTTGCAGAATAGACAAAGAACGGTAGAGGCATGTCCGTTGTGCTTACGTCAGTAATGAGGTCAATGAGACTTTGTGACGCCATGTCTCGCTCCCTTGATGTGGTTTTGTTAGCGAACTTGTCGCTTTGAATAAAACCAACAAGCCGCACAGGTTAAAAGCACCATAGCAAATAATTCACATAGAAGCATCGTCGTGATGGCGGTTAAGTAATCGCCTGTACTTTCTAGAACTTGGTAGGTGACGGTGCCCAGCAGGGCGGTGCCAATTGCGAGCGTTGCTTGCTGAATGGTTGCGAGCATCGCACTGGCAGTACCAGCTTGTTCCTTCTGAATCTTGGCAAGGCCGATACGAAAAAATCCGGTTACGATAAAAGCTTGAGCAAACCCCATTCCAGCCGTAGCAGGCATCAGAATCAGTTCGTTCAGGTCAGGCCAAGTCATATGAAACGTGAGGATTAGGCTTATCAAAAAGGGAAGTTGCAGAACGCAGCCCAGTATGACTGTTTTTAAGTTTCCAAGCTTAGCCACGACCTTGGGACTAAGGATAGAGCCAATGAAAAAAGTTGCTCCCATTGCGATAAAGCTGTTACCCGATTCGATAGGGAGAAATCCAAGGCCTGATTGCAGGACAAGCGCCACCGAAAACATAAACCCTCCCCAACTTGTAAACATAAGCATGGCGAGAATAAAGGAGAACTGCACGTTGGCTTGGCGCATTAAGGTAGGGGGTAACAAGGTGGTTAACTGCTTATTATCTTTCGATTTTTCCACATTCCACAAAATGAGCAGCAAAGGGACGACTGCAACTAACATAGAAAGAAAAGGCCATGTCCAGTGAAAAAGTGGCCCTAATGAAATAGCCAGCAGCAAACACATGAGTGCCAAAGCGAGCAAACATGTACCAGACCAATCTATCGCGGTTTTTCGATTTCCTGTTGTTTCTGGGATCCAGAGCCAAGCGCCGATTAATATGACGATGCTAATCGGCACATTGACCAAAAATACGCTTCGCCAACCCAAGTCTGCAATATTGGCGAACACAAGCCAACCACCCAGTAGTTGTCCCAGAATAAAGGCCATACCTCCGATCGAACTGTAGGAGCCAATCGCGATGGAATGTCGCTTGCCCGACAAAGATATATGGATTGTAGCTAATATTTGAGGGATCAATAAGGCAGCGCCAATGCCTTGCACGCCGCGCGCAATTAGCAGCATCTCGATTGAATTTGAAAGGCCACACGCCAGAGAAGCGAGCCCGAATAAGGTCACGCCATAGCAAAATAATCGCCGACGACCGTAGCTGTCGCCAAGTTTTCCAGCCATCGCAATAGAGACAGAAAAAGCGACGCCATATATCGCGACCATCAGCTCTAATTCGACGTGACTTGCATGAATGGAGTCCGCGATTGATGATAAAGCGACATTAAGAATGGAAAAATCGATAAGGGGGAGCAGTAGCCCTGCAAGCAGCGTAATTAACCCGATATTGGTGAGTTCTTTTTTGTCACTTGTGCAATCTATCGCAATCATCTCGATCTAATCCAGTAGTCTATTCAATGCCATTTTAATGTGCGTTTAGGGTAAGAGATCATCACTACTGTTTGATGTCTTTGAGAACGTTCAGCGCCCTAGCGATGTTTTTACTAACAACAAAAACAAGACAACCACAAAACAAACACAGATATGAAAACAACAACGAGTTCACGTGTTTGAGCATCCTAGCACTAAAAGGCGTTGGAGGCGGGTGGGGAAGAGGTGCGTTTAGGTCGATAATGGTGAAAACCTTTTTATGTGCGCGATTCGCGGTTTAGTTCGGTCGGAGAAACGCGAAAAAGGCCAATAGAAAGACCGAATATGAGGGAAGTTCTTGCGTCGTAGGCAAGAGCGCTTACAATACGGAAAATTTCCAATGTCTAATAGGTGATGTCTTGTCTTCAGATAAAAATAACTTCGATGCACGGCTTCAAACAGCGCACGAAGAGCTTGAAAAGCAGGGCGTATGGCGCTCCAATTATAATCCTCCCGTCTATGGTTTGTTTCGAAAATTGGGGCTGAAATTACCGCCTCCTTACTACCTGTCATTTCATGCAAATGTGGTTGTGAATTTTGTTTACATGCTGGTGCTGGCGTCGGTTATTTTTGCGCTAACGCAAGGCGGTTTTGATTCAACTGTATTTGATAAGACCCTACTTTGGAGCATGGCTTACGGTGTATTTATGTCTGGTTTTTATGCGGTTCGTCGCAAACAACTAAAATTAGGCGCGTGGGAAAACATAGGCTTGGATAAAAAGTAACAGGTCGGGAAAAGCTGCTAGTTGATTGAAATCACTAGGAATTAAAGGCTTGTTTATGCTTGTACATACAACTGGTGTGAAAACTTTTTGAACAACCCGTTTACTTGCTGGCCATTTGATTATATTGTGCATAAATTAAGGTAGCTCAATGTTCATTTTCTGAGGCGATTTTGGTGGCGTTGTTGCAGGTCTTTTATTGCGATCTTGTTATTGTGACGACGATACAGAACTAACGTGACAGAAATAATACATCCACCTTTCTATGATTTTTAAAAAACAAACAATGGGGACACTTATGAAATTCGGTTTTAAAAAAGCCTTAACAGGTTTGGCATTAGCGGGTTCACTATTAGCGACAACGCAGGCCAGTGCTGCATCAGCTATTGATGGTATTTTGTCCAGCAACGAACTTAAAGTCTGTTTTGAAGCAGGTTATATTCCGTTTGAAATGAAAACAAAAGACGGCCGCTTCATCGGTTTCGATATCGATTTGGGTAAACACATGGCTCGTTCTATGGATGTAAAATTCGTTCCAGTGAACACCGCTTGGGACGGTATTATCCCGGCTCTACAAACCGAAAAATGTGACATTATCATGGGTGGTATGACGGTTACGGCACAACGTAACCTTAAAGTGATGTTCTCTAACCCTTACATCACGATTGGTCAAACGGTTGTGATTAAGCCTGAATTAAAAGGCACGATCACAAGCTATAAAGACCTGAATAACCCTAAGTACACAATAACGTCTCAAATTGGTACAACGGGTGCGGAAGCGGCGAAGAAGTACTTGCCAAAAGCGAAGTTGGACTTGTTCGAAACATCGGCTGATGGTGTGCTACAAGTAGCAAACGGCAAAGCAGATGCGTTTGTATACGACCTTCCATTTAACGCGTTGTACTCTTCTCAGCACAAGGACACAGTGGTTCACCTAGATGAATCTTTTACTTACGAGCCGCTTGGTTGGGCGATTCGTCAGGATGATCCAAACTTCCTTAACTTCTTGAATAACTATCTGACGCAAATCAAGAATGACGGCACTTATGACCGTATCTATTCTAAGTGGTTTGAATCTGACTCTTGGGTAGACAGCATTCAGTAGTACTCGGCTTCTATCTGCTCTTAAGAGGACTCGTCACGTTCTGAGTCCTCTTTCTCCATCCTCTTTCATACAAATTAAGAGATATCATGCAATCACAATCTAGTCGTTGGCTGGGTCATGGGCTTTATTTGCTTATCATGGCCGTCCTTATTTCTGGAGTATACGTCTCCGGGCAACGTATCAACTATACCTGGCACTGGGAGCGCTTGTGGCCTTACATTGTAAACACAGCCCCACAGGATATTATCGCAGACACGGATGGTACAGTCGTTGTTGACCAGCAAGGAAAGCTAAGCATTACACCTGACTACGGCGGTGATCCTCAAGTGGTAACTGACTATACGACACTGGTTGCGTTTGACGGCGATTTGATTTTCCAGGGCGATACTCTAGCGCGGCTTGAAGGCTGGCGTTTTGGTCCTATTGCCGAAGGTTTGTGGGTGACGATAAAAATATCGTTTATATCGCTCATATTTTCAATCATTCTTGGATTGATATTTGGCTTGATGCGCATCTCGCATCGGCAAGTGTTGCGAAATCTTGCGGTGACCTACGTTGAGGTAATTCGTGGTACGCCTCTGTTGGTTCAAATTTTTATCGTTTACTTCTTTATTGGAACGGTATTCGATCTAGATCGATTTACCGCAGGCGTTGCGGCCCTGTCTATCTTTACGGGCGCCTACGTGGCCGAAATCGTTCGAGCGGGTATTCAAGCGGTGCCAACGGGTCAAATGGAAGCCGCGCGTTCGTTAGGCATGAATTACGTACAAGCGATGTGCTACGTGGTGATGCCACAGGCGATCAAGCGCACCTTGCCGCCTTTGGCAGGTCAGTTCATTAACCTAATCAAAGATTCCTCGTTGGTATCTGTTATTTCCATCACAGATTTAACCAAGGCTGGCCGTGAAGTTGTCAGCGGCAGCTTTGCACCGTTTGAAGTCTGGTTTACGGTCGCTGCGCTCTATTTAGTTGTGACCGGTGCATTGTCTTGGGCCATTCAGATCTTAGAACAGAGGTTATCTGCCAGTGACTGATAAAACATTAAAAGCGCCTATTATTCAGGCTCGTCATGTCGATAAGACCTACCCGAATGGTTGCCATGCGTTAAAAAAGGTTTCGCTGGATGTGAGTCGCGGTGAAGTAGTGGTGATTATCGGCCCAAGTGGCTCAGGTAAATCGACTTTTCTGCGCACATTGAACCAGCTAGAAACCATTTCTACTGGGTCGATCGATATCGACGGCATAGAGTTGACAGATAAGACAACCAATATAAACAAGGTTCGCGAAGAAGTCGGCATGGTCTTTCAATCGTTTAACTTGTTTCCGCATAAAACCGCGTTAGGCAATGTGATGTTATCGCCAATGAAAGTGCGTAAAGAAAGCAAATCAGAAGCAGAAAGACATGCTCAAGAGCTTCTGACTCGCGTTGGCTTAGCAGAGCGGATGCAAAACTATCCTTCGCGTTTATCTGGCGGTCAACAACAACGTGTCGCGATTGCTAGAGCGTTGGCGATGAAGCCAAAGATCATGTTATTTGATGAGCCCACTAGTGCACTTGATCCTGAAATGGTTGGGGAGGTGTTAGACGTCATGCAAGGCCTTGCTCAGGAAGGCATGACCATGGTCGTGGTGACGCATGAAATGGGCTTTGCAAAAGAGGTAGCAGATCGGGTTGTCTTTATGGAAGATGGCGAATTGATCTTAGAAGAAACCCCCGATAAGTTTTTTGATTCCGATCATCCGCGTTTGAAGCGTTTCTTAGGGCAAGTCTTATAGCGGTTGTCTCTGTCGTTATCGTTTTGGGCTTTTATCTTTAGGTTAACGTCCAAAACGATAACACAAATACTTCAAGACCAGTTCGATTCATTCAATGTTTGATGAGTGAAGAAATCGTGCTGGTTTTATTTTTTCTGGTGTTGTCTCTTCTCGTTTTATTACTTCACATATTATTGTTATATATCGCGTTACATTTTACTTACTAAATAGACACAATCAGAATCGATAGCACTGCTATGGTTTATTGATCATGGTAAGAATGTGGCCTTCGGGTGACGTTATGTAACGTTTGAATCTGAGCGGTGCCCTTTGTGAAAAAACCGGATATCCTTACTAATGACGATGCGCGTCTTTATGCATTGAACATACTTCGTATTTTGGATTCTGAGCCTGAACAGCGCTTTGACAGTATTACGCCCGTGGCGACGAAGTTGTTTGATGTGCCAATCGCTCTGGTCAGTTTAGTTGATCAAGACCGACAATGGTTTAAGTCCAAAGTCGGCCTGTCTGCTTGTGAGACCACCAAGGGTACCCTTTAGGGACTTTATGCTTAATTGACAAACAACCTAGACACTTTGATGAGTCGGACAGGGCGTCATTAGATGATCTTGGTTGTATGGTTGAAAGAGAGTTACTTGCACTGCGTGTCGCAAAGTTAGATGGCCTAACTCAGTCTCTCAATCGTACTGGCTTTGTCGCCGAGGCGGAAAAAGTCTTTGCTTCATCAAATGGATGAGCGACTTACCGCTTATTATTTCGATTTGGACGATTTCAAAGCTCTCAATGATGTCGGCGGACATGAATTAGGCGACAAAGCACTTAAAGTATTTTCCGATGGGTTACATCAACGCTTCCATTATACGGATTTAGTTGGCCGTCTAGGGTGCGACGAGTTTATGGTGTTGTCCAGATGCAATAAGCGCGAAAAGGACTCACAGGCTGCGGTTGAGCCGATTGATAAGCTCAATCGGTACATAGACGATTCCCCGTTAAGTAAGGACGATGCACCGGCGTTACGTTACTCATGGGGGGCGACAGACTTTAAAGTGTCATCCGACATCGATTTTGACCGGATTCTGCGGCGTGCGGACGATGCAATGTACGACCAAAAGAAAAGCATAAAAAGCGCATTGTCTTAGCGCTTTTTATGCTTTTCTTTCTCTGCCAAACGTTAAAGAATTAAAGGGCTTGCTCGGCCAGCTTTTTCAGTAACGCCTCAAATACGCTTAAATCTGAATAGAGATAAGCGTTGTTAACGTCGCCTGCGAGAAACAGCCCGTTTGCAAGATGAATACCGCCTTCTAGCATTAAGTTGTCTATTAAACCGAACTCTTCTATCTTGTGATTGAGTCTGTCTCGTATGTCGCCTTTGGGCGCTTGTTCAATGGAACCTTGGCCATAATCTCGCCACACGCGCTCTAAAAAAGGGGTTGTGGTATTGCTGTAGGCTGCTAGTTGTTTGCGTAGCCCTCTTCCTAACCCCAGTTCGTAAATGGTGCCGGCATCTGCGCTTGTGCCGCGAAAAGGTGTTAAATTGGCAAGCACAATGTCGGACCTTTCAACGAGGAGCTCGTTTCCTTCGCTGATGGCAAGCGCCGTCTCAATCGGTGTTTTTTGCGGCGTAATCACTTTATCGAGAGGGAAAAGACCAATAAAACCGTATTTTTTACAGAGTGACTTTTTGTTCTCGCCTATCTCCTCTGCATTGGGTAAAAATACTTCAGGGCCTGCTAGGTAAATTGTTTGCACCGCATCGTCTCCTTAGATCATGCTTTTATTCTTTCAGTACCATATCGATGCACATGACGGCGGCAATAATCAGCTGTCTTGCGGGGCTGTTGGGGGCGATATGATCAGAAATTTGAAGTACGTAGTTATCGGCACTGGTGAACATTTCTTTGCCGATTCCAGCCCATTGCTTGCTCACATGGGCCATTTCTATATCACCGTAGAGAAATTTAAAATCCCACCCTGTCCATTTACCTTTCAGTTCACAGACTTCATTGCCGTGTTGGTCTTGAATAGAGAACTTGCCGCCAATGGATAAAAGCTTTTGATGAAAACTGCCTAAAAGAGCATTGTTTTCGTCGAACACTTCAACATGGGAGCGAAGTAGTGATATACCCCGTTTAACACGGACGACTTGAGTGCCGTCTTCCGCTCGAATGCGCACGTCAAACGGCGTATAGGTTTTATAATCTGTAAATCGAAGTATCTTGGTGATAATCCCCAAGCTCTCTTCTCGGCATTCGAGAATTTTGTCGCCATTGTCTGGATCAAATATATCGAAGTTATTGGCGGCCTTAAACATGCCGACATGCTCTTTTACGAGGTAGAGGTTACGAGCCAATATGTCCATCATGCTACTCCTAAAAGGGTAGGATACAGAGATTTTTATTGGTTGTTTAGTGGTGAGGTGAAGACAAGGGGGCGGAGGGATTACTCTGGGCGCACATGCAATTGATAATCTCGAGCGAGCTCGATTAACTTCAAGTCGAGTTCATTGATAACGGCGAAGCCATATCCATTGGGGTCGTCGCAGCTCGATCGGTATTTTTGAAGTAGTCGCATTAATTCAGGCAATACCCGTTCGAAATAACGATCAATGTCTTCGTCATCCAGCCATTCAACGATATCGTTGGATTCAAGAACGGCTTGTTCAATGACCCAGCCAGTATTACCCCAAAAATAAGATGCGGCTTTTTTGCTATTGGCGTCTTTCATCTGTCGTTGAAGTACGGCTGAGATTTGGTTCTTCAGATTTCCTTTTAATAAGGCTTCAGGAGAGTCATCACTTTCCTTAGAGTCGCTTCTCGTAAACTTACCTAAAAAGTAATGTTTCATGCCTGCATCCTGCAATAAATTGAATAATCTGCATTCTAATTTCTCATGCATTAGGTTGGCAGACAAGGGGGAGTAAAAGAGTATTTTAATCTTTACACATAAGTTGATTATTGATCATCGTCAGGTTGTTGCGACTAAAAGATATATTTTTCAAACGCTTCCGATGGTTTTTGATTTATCTGGTTGACACGTACTGCAGGTTATTTGCATACTTTTGTACGTTTTGTAAATTCGATATATAGAGGTTCGCTTTTTTATTTAGTCCTGTAATTTAGTAGAAAACTCGTCTAATGTTATAAAAATTCGTTATGCCGTTTTTGTTTTTTTGTTATGTCTTATTGTTTTAGTATTTTATTAGGTTTTACTGTCTGTCCAATTGCAGTTAAGGATGTAGAGGCTGGGAATGTTGAATACGCTGAAGGGAAGGTTATATCTAATCACGTTGTTGATTGTCGTTCCTTGTTACGCATTTATTTACCTTAGTTTTGATTTCAGCAAGGCCTCGGAAAAAAAAGAGCTGTACCAGTATGCGAATTTGATCTCTAAGAAAGCGGTGCAGAATCAGGAGGCCATTGTGGCTTCTACTCGTTCCTTTCTTGAGGCATTGGTGTCTTTACCCGCACTTCAATCACCTGATTCACTCGAATGCCAACAATTAGTCCAAAAGCTTACTCGTCTTGATGATCGATTCGTCAATATTGGCGTGCCTGATCGCCAAGGTGTTCTGACGTGTAATGGCACCAAACTAACCTCACCAGTTAACGTCAGGGATCGTGCTTATATCAGTAAGGCGCTGTCTGGCCAGCACTTTACGACCAGCGGTGTGCACATTGATCGTGTCATTGGTCGTCCGGCGATCAATTTTGCGTATCCGGTCATAGATGAGCGTGATCAATCCCATGTAGTAGGCGCGGGTGTGGTCGTTATCTCGCTTGATTGGTGGACAGACTTAATAAACAGTATTGATTTGCCAAATAAGAGCATTGCGTATGTTTTGGACTCGCAAGGGCGTGCGATGGCAAGCTTCCCTAGAGACGCCGACTCTTCTTTATTGGAATCAGTGCGTTCTCTCTCAGGGATGAATACGGGGCCAGATGGCGTGAATCGAATATTTACGCGGCATCAGGTCGATGACGAGGCGGCTGGTGTGTTGCTTACTTTTGTGACGGGTATCGCAGTAGACGATGCTTTAGAGCAAATAGACGACCGTTATTCCTTAATCTTCATGATTTTTACAGGCGTTGTTGCTGCGGTATTGTTATTGCTCAGAATCTTCTTTTTAAATTCCATTCTTACTCCTTTGAACACCCTCTCCTATATGACGTTCCGTATTGGTCAGAATGAAAAAATCACCTACAAGGCCGCCACTGGCGTAAAAGAGATGGACGAATTACAAAATCGTTTCATCTCAATGGCTGAGAAGAAGGAGCAAGCTGAAAAAAAGATGATTCAGCAAGCGCAAACCGATTTGTTGACGGGGGCTGGAAATCGAGAGCGATTTAACAAAGCGCTGTTTGAACAACTCAGAGAAGCCAAAGTTTACAATCAAAAATTCGCTTTGTTATTGATCGATTTGGATCTCTTTAAAGAAGTGAATGATACTCGCGGTCATCAGGTAGGCGATGAAATCTTAAGAATTACAGCCAAAAGACTCATGGCACTTTGCCCTAAACAACAACTTATTTGTCGTTTAGGAGGGGATGAGTTTATTTTCTTGCTGAGCGGCACGAATGTGAATAAAGAATACGTTCATGATTTTTGTCAGAACATTCAAACACAAGTTCGTCAGCCGTTTGAGTTCTCGCAGGGTGAGATTCATGTGAGCTGTAGTATTGGCGTTGCTATGTACCCTGAAGACGGGGTCGATGAGCGCGAGGTGATGGCGGCAGCGGATCAAGCTCTGTATTCAGCGAAGCGAGCAGGTAGGAACGAAGTAAAAGACTTTGATGTTGAGCTTAAATACGCGTTGCTGGAAAAAATCGAGCTGGTAAAAGATTTACGTGACGCCATTGCGAATAAAGAATTTCATCTTGTCTTTCAGCCAATCGTCAACAATGTTGGTGAGATTATGAAGTTTGAAGCATTGATTCGTTGGCAGCATCCGACGCGAGGCTTAATACCGCCAGATCAATTTATTGGGTACGCGGAAGAGTCCGGTCAAATTGTTGATATTGGTGAATGGGTGATCCTCGAAGCAAAAATGGCGTTAGACAAGCTGCAATCTGTCTATGGCGAGCATATTCAGGTCAGTGTTAATGTCTCGCCTATTCAGTTGTCAAACAGCCAAAGCGATCGAACTAAGCTGCTCTACGATTTGCTGACAGGTGTCTACAGTGAGGGAACATCAGGCAAAAACGGTCTCGTTGTTGAAATCACAGAAAACCTTTTTATGAATGCGGAAGACGGCACTCAGCAGCATCTTTTAAATTTCAGAAAGCACGGTGTTCAGGTTGCCTTAGACGACTTTGGCACGGGGTATTCATCGCTTTCGTATATTATGAACTACAACATTGATTATCTAAAAATTGATAAGTCTTTTGTGAGCAAGTTAGACGAACAGTCACCGTCTGGTGCATTGTGTGAAGGGATGATATCCATGGCGCACTCGTTGGGCATCTTGGTGGTCGCTGAGGGCGTAGAAACGCAAGAGCAGGCGGCGTTACTCAGCAAATATGGCTGTGATTACTTGCAAGGGTATTATTTTTCAAAACCCCAGCGCTTGGAAGATATTATTGCGACGTTGCGATCGGCTTCAATACCTTCAACCTGCGATTAAAAAAGCATTGTCTATTCTCGAATGCCCCCGTAGGCATTTCATACCTTCCTAAAGCGAGCCATGCGAGCGTTTTTCCGTGTTTCATGAGCTGATTTCTTAGCTGAATATTACAGTTGTGTAAGAAAGCGACTAATTGTTTCGAGTGTTTATTTTGATGGTCGATAATTCGCACTGAGTATATAAATTTCAGCAGCGTAGTCTATTTCATGAGCAGTATATCTATGGATTTAAGTTCTATAACCAAGCAGTCCTCCAGTGGTTCTTCTGGATCGTCTAATAATCAGTCTAAGATCGAAAAGTTAGAGGCAAAGGTAAAATAACTAAGAGAGCAGCTCGCTAGTGCGGCAACAAAGTCAGGGGCTTCTGAGACTGACACGAGCAAAACGGACCTGATTCAAAAGCAAATTACAAAGAGAAGAAGGCAAATGAAAGCAACACTTATTCCAATAAACAATCAAATGAAACGAGTGACGCTAAGGAAAAGAAAAAAGACCCAGATGGAAAAGTGGGCTCTAAAGTGGATACGTTTGCTTAAGGAAAGTGTGAAACAGCGTGTTGATAACGCCTCTTCACTCTCGCCTTAATAGGTTGTTTCTCTGATAAGACTGAAGCTCATAAGACTGATTCGTACCTTCCTTAATAAAGCAACATCGTAGGTAGGGCGGATGTCTTATTCAGATGAACATGCCCATGCCTGCGACCTTGTGTCGTCAGTCATTTTATTTATCGTCTTATCTTGGTTTGTTCTATCTTGGTTTTTCCTACCGTACTTTGCCTCATCGCATTTTTTCTTGTGAGTGCGGCGTCACTAGCGTCCTTTTTGTCGTGTTCATAATGTAACTATCGGTAAGGGTTAATAATGTTATGTATGGAGTGCTTGTAAATTGGGTAATACCCGAGTAAATCTTGTTCAATGGTACTCAGCGCTTTGTAAATAAAGTATCGTTAAGGCGCAAGAAATTGTTTATGAAGGTATATAAACAGCAAAGGGGGAAGAGTGGAGCCAGCAATAAGCGACCAATTAGACCGCAATACGTCTACAAGTCAGAAGTCAGGACGTCTTGAGGCGCTCCATCTTCTTTATAAAAATAACATTTTGGGCCTTGGCGTCACTCAGATCGTCGCACTGATTCTAGTGTTTGGATTTGAACACCCCAATGACATGACGCAACGTCTGATCTGGCTGTGCGCAATGACGGCTATTTTGGCGGTCAGGCTAACGGACTACTTTTGCTATGTAACGGCACGCAAACGCAGTCAAGCCGACCTTTACTCACGATTTATTAAACGCTTTTCGTTCAATCTTGTGCTTACGGCACTGGCTTGGAGCGTCTATGGTATTTGGTTTCACGAGACGGCCACCTTCGTCTCAAACATATCGACTGTCGTAATCTTGGCGGCCTTTGCTGGCGGGTCCGTTAATTTTTTATCCAGTAACCGCATTCTTGCAGTGACCTATTCAACACTGGTATTGCTTCCCTATTCCGTAGTGTTGATATTTTCAGCCGCATCTGGCTTTCATATGTTTGGCTGGCTTGGTGCTTTTTTTACATTTGTTATGTGTGGGAGTGCGTTTAATGCATCTCATTTTACAAAACAGGCGATAGCTCATAAATATCAAAATCAGCATTTGATTTCTCACATGGAAAAAGAGATTGAAGATCGCACGAAACAGCTGGACCGACTTTCACGTTTTGACTCTCTTACCAATCTCCTAAATCGCTATGGCTTCTTAAAAGCGCTGAAGCGTGTTCAGATAGAGAATGAACACTATTCTCTGATGTTTATGGATCTCGATGGATTTAAATCCATCAATGATCGCCTTGGGCACGCTGTTGGCGATGATCTACTCCAACAAGCTGCAGCACGCTTAATGTCATCGTTAAACGAACGTGACTTGGTTGGCAGATGGGGGGGCGACGAGTTTCTCGTACTTACATTAGACCGTGAGGGTTTAGAGCAGAAAGCCAATGGTCTGATTGAAGACATTTCTCGCCCTTATGTGATTAATCGGATGAACTTGTCCATCGGGGTAACGATTGGGGTCGCCCATTACCCCGAACACGGCCGTTCATACGACCTATTAATACAAAATGCTGACATTGCCATGTATCAACAGAAGAAGGCCGAAAAAGGGCAAGTGGGCTTTTTTAGTCAGGCAATGTACGAGAAATACACCCGTGAGTTGACCCTTAAAGACCAGTTAGAAGATGCGATTCTCAATAACCATCTTGAGCTGTATTATCAGCCTATTTTTGACGCTCGTACCAAGGAAGTTGTTTCATTCGAAGCGCTTTGCCGTTGGCAGCTTGACGGCGAGTTTATTCCACCGGATGAATTTATTGTCATCGCGGAGCAGCATGGGTTAATACAATCTTTAGGGAATTGGGTACTCAAAAGAGCGTGCGAGGACAGCGTTTCATTGAGCCAGATGTACCCCAGTGCTGCGATCGGGATTAACGTCTCGGTCATTCAGTTTCAGGACGACGAATTTGTTGAGCTGATCGAAGTCGTTTTGGCTGAGGTGGGTGTTAGTTCCGCTAACATTCATTTGGAGCTGACGGAGTCGGTTTTTGCAACCGATAAAGGCGGGTTGCTTAAGCGCATCGAGCGGGTTCGTGAGATGGGTATTAAAGTTTCACTCGATGATTTTGGAACAGGCTATTCATCATTGTCAGTTATTCAGGATATCGGTGTCGATGTCATTAAAATTGACAGAGCTTTTATCAATAACATATTTAAAAATGGCTCAGCCATTATTGGCGCTGTTGCTCATATGTCTCAATCTATGGGGCAGGGCGTGGTTGCCGAAGGTGTGGAAACGCAAGAGCAGGCTGACCAACTGATCGCCAATGGTATTTATCATCATCAAGGTTTTTTATATAACAAACCTATGCCGCTTAGTGAGCTAATGGCACGACATTGTTAATAACGTTGAGCATAACCTAACGATTTATCCCAACTTTGTTTCAAAATGCACTTTTTGGCATCAATGGGGATAACTTTAAGAGGCTGCTTTCAGAGATAGCTTTTCAGTCTATTTCTAGGTTTGCTCATTGCGGTTTAACAGTGTTAAGGCGTCATCAGCAGTGGAGAAGAAGCGTTTTTCTCCTATGCTCTCCATTAGGCCGCTGTCTCTTATTTCATCCATGACGGTATTTTTTAGTGCGCAAAAGTAGAGTGAGCACCCTTCCTCTTCTAATCGATGCGCTTCTCGCTCTAGCATTTCTGCGCCGGATAGATCAATAAAGTTGATGCCTGGCCCATGTATCAGTATGTGTTTTAAATGGGTGTTGGCTTTTTGTCGACGCTGAATTTCTTTCTGGATGTGATTGACGGCGCCAAAAAAAATAGAACCATCGATACGGATGATTTTGAGGTTTTCCAGTTCTTCTAAATCGAAGCGTTCGACACTTCGAAGATCGATGCTCGGCGTATATTGCTTAGGTGCGACATCCATAACGCGGGGCTGGGAGGTACGCTTTAAATACATTAATAAAGAAACCAGTACGCCGAGATAGATGGCAAATTCGAGCGCCATAAATAGGGTCGCGAAGAAAGTTACTAATAGAACGATCGATTCCTGTCGATTGCGTTTGAAAATATGATGGATGTGTTTCGTATCAATCAAATTCCATGCAATGAGCATAATGGCGCCGCCCATGGCTGAGAGCGGTAAAAAAGCCGTGATGTTTGGGACAAACCACAGAACAAGCACCAATAAGCATGCCGTAAATATGGCAGCAAGTGGTGTTTTAGCGCCTGCGTCGTAGTTCACGCCTGATCGAGTAAAAGAGCCAGAAGCCGCGTGGCAAGAGAAAAAGCTCCCCAGCATGTTTGCCAACCCTTGACCAATAAACTCTTGATTACCGTCTATTCTTTGCCCAGATTTAATGGCAATGGCTCGGGAAATAGAGACCGCTTCTACTAGACCTAGTATCGCCAACGCCATTGCGCCGGGTAAGAGGGCACTGACCATCTCTTGTGACCAATTTGGAATGTTAAAAGCGGGTAATCCTGATGGCATGGCTCCTACCATACGGACATCATGCGCGGTGCCTTGAATAAAAAAGCACACAGCGATGCCTCCAAGCATACCTAATAACATGGGAGGTATGGGGGATTTTAAACGTTTTGCGATTAGTGCGCAGAACACGGTACTTGCGGCAATAGCAAGGTCGTACAGGTTTAGTTGAGGTAGGGAGTGAAAGAGTTGATCCCATGTCTCCAGAAACGACAAACCGGACTCAAGAGAAACACCCATAACGTATTTAAATTGACTGGTCGCGATCAAAAGAGCCGCGCCTGCCGTAAAACCGATGACAACCGTATGTGAGATAAAATTAACTAAAATGCCCAGCCGAGCAATACCCAAACCAAACTGAATTAAACCGACGAGAAAGGTAAGTAATAGCACAGCGGAAATGAAGTCTGTCTGTGTGCTTTCCGCCACACTGCTGGCGACACTCAAAACGACAATAGAAATTGCGGCAGCGGGGCCTGAAATGAGGTGCCATGACGAACCAAATAAGGCCGTTACAATAGGGACAATAATGGCCGTGTAAAGACCGTACTCCGGCGGCACTCCTGCAATCAAGGCATACGCCACACCTTGAGGAAGAACAACGACTAAGCCCGTTAAGGCTGCTAAAAAGTCAGCGACGAGTGTTTTCGAGGTCGAGGCTTTTAACCAACGAAAGAAAGGCAGATGTTCTACCATCTTTGCGCGCGTGCTGTTTGAAAGAAAGGGCGTATTGCTGCCTCGTTGACTCACGCTGATCTCCTCGACCACAAAAATGCGATATCTGAATACAAACAATCGGCCTTTCTGTGTTTAGTCATTTTGTGAATGTATCCAATCTTTGAACGTTTTAACAATAGGGTCTTCTACCAACGGCTGTGGAACGACGGTAAAGTAGCCATAATGAGATTGGCTTCGGAAGGCTTGCAAGCCCACCAACATGTTCTTGTCTATCATATCGTCGATCAGTGATCCCCATCCAAGAGCAAAGCCTTGGCCTGCAATCGCCGCTTGAACCAAAAGCGTATAATTATCGAATTCCATTACTGAATGAGAAGGTGACCACGACGTGTTGTGTTGCTGAAAAAGTGTCTCCCACGTCATCCACTTTTCTTCGTCACCTGCATTTAACTTTAACAGTGGAACCCCTGTGATTTGGTCGAGGTCTGTAATTGGACCGACCTCTTCTAATAACCTTGGACTGCAAATCGGGTACACATCTTCTTCGAACAATTTATCAGTATAAAAACCACTGTGTACGCCATTACTAAACACAATGGCTAAATCCGCATCTGATAAGCCGATATCCACATTGCTTTGAGCGGTATGTAAACGAATATCAATATCAGGGTGACGCTTTCTAAAATCGGGCAGTCTGGGCAGCAACCAGTAAGCGGAAAAGGCAAAATCGGTCGCGACATTGATGCGTGGCGTCTTATTTTTTTTGCGGATATAGGTCACCGTTTTACGAATTTCGCCAAAACTTGCTTGTGTCGTTTTTAGTAAAATATGACCTGCATCCGTTAATTCGACTCCTCGATAGACTCGCTTAAAAAGAGGAGTCTTCAAATACCCTTCTAACGCTTTGACCTGCTGGCTAATAGCGGGTTGAGTCGTGCCCAATTCTCGGGCCGCTGCAGTAAAGCTTAAATGCCTAGCAGATGATTCAAAAACTACCAGCATTTGTAAAGGGGGCATGTCGCTTTCAGTTAGCATTAGTTCAGCTTATCTCAGTCATTAGATTTTAGTCGGTTTACAGTACTAAAAATAAGATTCAGTCTAGGTTATATCTATTTTATGACTAATGTCTTCGTAATTTAAATATTATTTTATCTTATTTTATTCTTTGTTTTGAGGTCTTGCTGAATGGCGAATCAACAATCAAATATTTTATTCATTATGGCCGATCAAATGGCGGCGTCCGCGTTGCCTATGTATGGTGGCAAAGTCGCGAAAGTGCCGAACTTACAAAGACTTGCGGATCAGGGCGTCGTATTTGAATCTGCTTACTGTAATAGTCCACTTTGCGCGCCGTCGCGATATGTCTTAATGACGGGGCAGCTACCGACTCGCATTGGCGCTTGGGACAATGCCGCCGACTTTCCTGCGGACATTCCAACGTTTGCACATTATATGAGAGCGAGTGGCTATCAAACGGCCCTATCGGGAAAAATGCACTTCTGTGGCCCAGATCAATTGCATGGTTTTGAAGAGCGTCTGACGACGGATATTTACCCCGCCGATTACGGTTGGTTCCCTAACTGGGATGAGCCAGACGTACGCCCAACTTGGTATCACAATATGTCGTCTGTGACACAAGCGGGAACGTGCGTGCGAAGCAATCAGCTCGATTTCGATGATGAGGTGGTGTTTCATGCCCAACGTTATCTTTATGACTACGCACGCGGTAAGCAAGATAGACCGTTTTGTTTAACGGTTTCTATGACGCACCCGCATGACCCGTATGCGATCACCCAAGAATATTGGGACCGTTACGATCATGATGAGGTCGATTTACCAAAAGTGAGAATGCCTGAAGCAGATCAAGATCCGCATTCTCGTCGTCTTCAGGGTGTGTTTGCGTATTACGACCAAGAGATTTCTGACGACGAGATACGTAACGCAAAGCACGCTTATTATGGCGCGTGCAGCTATGTTGACGACCAAGTGGGTCAGCTGCTTAAAGCGTTGAAGGATTGTCGTTTGGACGAGAACACCATCATTGTATTCTCCGGTGATCACGGCGACATGCTAGGCGAGCGCGATCTTTGGTACAAAATGTCTTACTTCGAAGGTTCTGCGCGCGTGCCTATGATTGTTTGCGCACCTGATCGCTTTAAACCAAAACGCGTTAAAGAGTCTGTATCGACCATGGATTTATTGCCAACGTTTGTCGACTGGGCAACGCATGGCGAGGGTGTGGATTACGCTATGCCGATTGATGGTCGTAGCCTTGTTCCACATGTGGAAGGCAAAGAGGGTGGCCATGATGAAGTGATTGGCGAGTACTGTGGCGAGGGTACGATTGCTCCCTTGTTTATGATCCGTCGCGGGCAGTACAAATACGTACATTGTATCGCTGACCCTGATCAGTTCTACGACCTCGAAAAAGACCCTCTTGAATTGAATAATTTGGCGACTAATCCAGAGTTTGCTGATATTACCAACGCGTTTCGTGAAGAAGCACTACAGCGTTGGGATTCCAATGCAATATCACAAGCGGTTGTTATTAGTCAGCGTCGCCGCCGTCTTATTGTGAAAGCATTTGGTGAAGGGAATTCGAAAATTGCTTGGGATCATCAACCGATTTTTCAGGCCAGTGAAATGTATATGCGCAACCACATTGATCTGGATGATCTAGAGGCGAAGTCTCGCTATCCGAAAGTACAGGGAAGGTACGAATAAGTCTTATGAGCTTCTTAATTCTTGTTAACTTTCTTGCCAATATGCTCAATATTGGACAGCGGCATTTGTCTCCAGACACTTGCCTCGAATAAAGAAGAGTTATCACACGCTGAAGCCAGTGGACTTGTTCACACCTTCCCTAGCTTCCCTAGCTTTCGAAGCATTTTAAATAATAAGAAAGACCATTCACTATCATAAAAGAAACGAGGAACCGAGTAATGAAGCAGTTTAGTTTATGCAAACGTGTTCTACCGGCAATAGTGGTGTCGGCGGTGTCTGTCAGTGCGATGGCGGTAGAATCAGAACAATGTAAAACCGTAACTTTAACGGACCCAGGTTGGAGTGATATCGGCGCCACCAACGCGTTGGCGACGACCGTTTTAGAAGCGCTAGGTTACAAAACCGATATCAAGCTGTTGGGTGTTCCGATTGGGTTTGAAAGCGTGAAAAACGGCGAAATTGACGTGTTCCTTGGCAACTGGATGCCTGCTCAAACGGCCTTTATTGAAAAATATAAAGGTGAAATTGACGTCGTTAAGACGAACTTGACGGGCGTCAAATTTACATTGGCCGTGCCGTCTTATGTCTATGATGCTGGTGTAAAGGACTTCTCTGATTTAAATAAATTTCCTCGTAAATTTAATCGCCGCATCTACGGTATTGGTGCTGGATCGCCAGCGAACCAGAACTTAATGAAGATGATCGAGAAAAATGACTTCGACCTCGGTAAATGGAATGTGGTTGAGTCGGGTGAGCAAGCCATGTTGTCTCAAGTGGCGCGCTCGGTGAAACGTGATAAATTCATTGTCTTTCTTGCGTGGGAACCACACCCAATGAATGTTAACTTTGATCTTAAATACCTGTCGGGCGGCGACGAGTATTTTGGTCCGAATTACGGTGGCGCGACGATCCATACCGTCACTCGTAAAGGTTATATGGACGAGTGCGCAAACACAGGTAAATTCTTCGAAAACCTAGAGTTCTCTCTCACAATGGAAAACACCGTTATTTCAATGACAGACGAAGGAATGTCGGCGAAGGAAGCGGCGCAAAGCTGGCTTAAGAAGAACCCAGCGGTGCTTTCATCATGGCTAGATGGGATTAAGACGGTTTCTGGTGAGCCAGCATTGCCAGCCGTAGAGTCAACGTTAGGTTTGTAATGTCAGACGGTTTGTCATGCCGTCAAACCGTTCACGAATTGTTGGCATCGCTCAGTAATAAGTGATGCCAACAGCACGTCTTTGGTCGCTACTATGTCCTCTTCTTTTGTGGTGGCGGCCAATTCTTAACGTTATTCTTTTCTCTTTTCTCTTTTCTCTTTTCTCTTTTCTCTTTTCTCGACGGCCGTTCGCCTTTCGTTTTCGTTCACAGCCTTAGCTGAGGACCTTTTCATGCAATGTCGAAAAGCCTTTAAGAACCCCTTCATACAGTTGGTCGATGACCGAGGTTGCTTCTTTAAATAAGGTATCTGGATCCTGATCACCAAGGCTTTGGTTCTCCGTTCCTTGGCGAATAACCCCTATAAAACTGGCAATGTGCTTTAGGCTTTTTTCTGAATAGTATTGGTCGAGGCCAACAAGGCGCGATTCGATACGCGATAGGGTGTAAAGCAGTTGCAGCTTTTTGTCTGCACTGAGTTCGTGATGGCTCGCGGCTTGAACAGACAGTGCTCGAATTTGGCCTATGGATTCCGTGAGTTCGGGGATATTGCGTACGAACTGTGCTGCCAATTCTCTTATCTTCTCATCTGGGTGGGTCGTCAATCCAAACTTGTCTGCAACGTCCCAAAGCGTGTCGAGTAATCGGGAAATGGCTCCAGAATGCGCTCGGAAACTTTCATTACTGGATTGCAAGTGTGTTTGAATCAGGCGTTGCCAGCGCAATTGTAGGGCTTTTGTGCCAAAGCCCTGTTTATAACTGTGTGTTTCCTCAAATTGCTGTAAAACAGTGAAACGGTGCTGAATGTCCGTCTCTAGCGAGGATAGTTTAGCTTTGTAATCTGCTTTACCATTCAAAAAAGCGGAGTGAAGGCCCCTATGTTGTTGAATTAGCTTAATGATACCGATTAACTGTTTGAGTCCTTCTAGACCGTTACTGGCGCGGGCCTTTGCCGCTTTTTTTGACCAGAGAGTAGTCAATAAGGCGAGCACTGACAGACCAATAATAATGACAATTGAAATAACAAGCGTCAGTGTCATACAAGTTCTCCTTGAGGTTTTAACCTCGATGAAAGCCATTCTAAATAGCGCACCATGTCTTTTGTGTCCTTGCTACTTTTTGAGTTTAGTTCACTTACGCCTGCGAGGTGCTGTAATCGCTGAGACATTTGTTCATTTGCTAAACGAAACTCATCCATAGTGGCGCGCGACATAACAACTTCTTCCTGAGTATCCTTTGCAGCGGATTCTATTGAGTTGAATGAGACGGTCACTAACTTAAGAGCTTGCTGTGCTTGCTCTGTCAGTGTTTCTAAATGCTGGCTGTTTTTATTTGAAAGTGAAACTCTTTGGTTCATGCTGGACACCAGCTCAGAGATATCCTGAGTCGCCTTGGCCGTATTATGGGCTAAGTTACGTACCTCATCTGCAACCACGGAGAACCCTCGTCCCGCCTCACCAGCTCGTGCGGATTCAATAGAAGCATTGAGTGCTAGAAGGTTAATTTCGGATGTGATGTCTCGAATACGCTCCACAAAAGAGGAAATTTCATCGGCACTTTGAGTAAGAGAACCAATGTGATCCTGATTGTGAGCCACCATCGTCCCTACTTCCTTTAGCCGATCTGTCAAACTGCTTAAAACCTCTCGGCCTTGTTGTGACTCTGACAGAGTGCTGAGTGCTTTGGTGCTTGTTCCGTCTAAACGGCTGGCGATATCAGTGATGGTGGTATTCATTTCCTCGCTGGTGGAAGCGAGAGAGTCGAGTGCGTGAAACTCTTGTTCTGCACCAGAAGCGACCTGAGAAGACGAGTTTTGCAGCTCTTTAGCTGTGTATTCGGCTTCCATTGAGCAGTTGTTTAGAAGCTCTTTTTTTCTGTCGAGATCTCTGAGCAGCCCATTTACAAGGTTTGCGACGTTGTTAAAGTCTTTATCTTGTTCACTTAGGGGGAGTGTTTGCTCCTCACGTTTCAGTGCTGCGATATGTTCGATTAATGAGCGAATTCTCATTCGGCTAAGTCGTTGACCTGAAACAAAGAAATAAGCAGACAATAAAAAGGCGATCAGCGGTAGGTCTGCGTCTGACGGCAGTGCGTGTATGCCCATATAGGGTGTACAGGCGCAAAATGTCAGCACGCTGAATAGCGCAAGTTTTCCGTTATCGGAAAGATTTGATAGAACGACAATACCAGGCTTTAGCAACATACCTTTTCTCCTAAGGTCTTTTTTAGTTCAAGTTAAGCAACAAGCGCGCCATAGTAAGAGTCGCAAATAGTATTGAATTGGCTCGTTTTGGTGTTTTTAGGTCGTTATTCGGTCGATTTAATCTATTTTGGATAGAAGTGAGCACGCAAATGGTGCGGTGCTAACTCGAGTTTAACGATTCGATATATTGGGAGTGAAGGAGGTCGGTTTTTGTGGCGTATAAGAAACGACACAATTACGCCCGTTTCCTTTTGCCTGATAAAGTGCATGGTCTGCTTTGCTTAATAAATCGTCAATGCTGCGGTTCTTTGCGTCATTGCAGACAACGCCAAAAGAGGCCGTAAATTGCACGTCTATTCCTGTGCTGCTAGGAGTCCTCAACTCCGATAGCGCTTGTCTGAGTGTTTTGGCTAAGCTAGCGGCTCGTTTTCGGTCTGACTGTGGTAGCAAAATCGTAAACTCTTCTCCACCAAATCTCCCTACAACGTCGTTTTTACCCACAAGAGAGCTAGCGCATCTCGCTAAGGCTTGTAAGACTCTGTCGCCTGTTTCATGGCCAAAACGGTCATTGATTTCTTTGAACCTGTCGATATCCAGCATCAAGATGGACAAAGGGTAGTTCTGTTCGATGGATTCTTGCAGACTAACTTCCGCTAATTCGAAGAAACGCCGGCGATTCACTAGGCCAGTGAGGTGGTCATAAAATGCCTGTTCTTCCAGCTTTCGTTGAGCAAGGCGATTTTCGATTGCGACGGAGGCTAACTTAGCGGCAAAGCTGATGAGTTCAATATCGTCGTCTGAGGGCGTTGCAGGTGCCTCATTGTAGATCGCGAACGAGCCTATAGCATGCCCTTTAGAAGACAAAATAGGTTCAGACCAGCATGACTGTACTCCGCCTATTTTTGCGAGATCAAGGTAGTCTCGCCAATATTCGTGGGTCATGATGTTTTCAACAATCACACGCTCACCCAAGTAAGCGGCGGTGCCACAGGAGCCTACACCTAGGCCTATGCTCATCCCACATACGGCTTGGTTATATTCTTCAGGAAGGCTTGGGGCGACACTTTTTACATATGTATTCCTGGCATTGTTTAAAAGAAGGATTGAGCATTTAAACCCTTTGCATGCTTCGTTTTCGATACGCCTGACAATTGAAGCCAAGACCTCATCCAAAGAGGCCTTGGTAAGCAGCATTTCGAGCATCCCATAACGCGTTTGCATACGACTCTCTATATCCGATAAAGCGGAAAGATCCACAAAACTGGAGATTCTGTAGTCACCGAGCCTCTCTATCTGTTGCAAGACTTGGCGTGTGCTGCCGTCGCGACAGGTGATTTGTGTCCTAATGCTTGGCACGGATCGCCCCTGCTGCCTATAACTGTCGATTCTTTGAATCCATTCTGCGGCGACATTCAGTCGAACGGCATCATCAGGGTAAGCTCGCTCGACCCAAGTTTGGAGCGTGGGTATTTCTTCTAATGCGTAACCAAAGGTGTCTTGAAAGGCCTTGTTAATAAATTCGATCTTACCTGTTTTACCGTTGAGATAGTTAATCGCGATCGGGGTGGCATCAATTACATGGCGAAACGTTTCTTCTCTATCCTGAGAGTACCTAGTAACCTGATTCAGTGATAACTGAATGCTTTGTTGCATGCAGGTCATGATGGCATCTGCTTTTTCTAAGTCTACAACATACAGTTCTAGTAGGCCGATCTTCTCGGAGTTATGAACGATGATCGATTCTATTTTATGCCGCTGTGAGATAGAGGAGGGAGCTTTTTCAGATCGAGCAGGCTGTTTAAGATAGGACGGTTTAAGTGCGCGTAGAGCAGGCTCGTTCTCTGGAAGGGTGCAGATTTCGTTGCCGTTTAGTGAGCGCAAGCACACCCACGAGTTGGTTGCCTCACAAAGATTGGAGATCGCTTGAAGTACTGTTGTGTCCGACAATCCGTGGCAGGAACAACTATGGTCGCTAGAGGTCTTTGAGCGAATCATACAAAGTAAGCCTGCTTGCTTGGGAAGACGCAAACAAGTCTACAACTTTTCTAGTAGACTTGTTCATACCTTCCTTAGCCAATTGTTATTTTGTCTTAATATAGAAATAGTATGAGATATTCACTCTAAATGGCAACTATAAAAGTGCTTAATTCGCAATGGGTTATGCTCGTACACTCTTCGTTATTAACCGTCGAGTTGGTTTGCATAATAAAGGTCAGAGGCAAAAAAGTCAGAGTTTGCGGCCGATAGCGTACTGTCTAGAAGCAAACTGAAACCGGCTCTTTCTGCTATTAAGTCATTGTTTTGGCTGGTATCTTTTTCTATTGTGACCGTATTCGAAACGCCAACATTGCCGAGTGCGTCGGATGCATTTACCACGACCGTAAGCGAGCCATCGTTTAAAGAACTCACATCAATGAAGGATTCAAAGTAACTCCAGCCACTTTCCTCTTCCATCGTAATGTCATTCGAAATGGACAGCACGTTGCCACTTGCGTCTGAAATGTCGATGGAAGTAACCTGGCCTCCTTCTTCTATCCAGCCTCCGACTTTTACATTACCTTGTTCGTCAAACGTGATGTTTTGGTCACGGTTTGCATCCTCAATAAAGGCTTCGATATCGGCGTTTAAGTCGAGTTTATAGATTTCAGTGCTGCTCGCGCTGTCAACACCTGAGTTGTCGCTGACGGTCGCTGTAATGAATGGATTCACAAGGGAGGTTTGAGCAAGTGTTGAGCCTTGTACTTGTGCGTCAAACAGGTAGCGGCCGGACGCATCTTGTGTCTCGCTGACCGTTGTCTGGCCGATCACCATGTCTTCAAGAGTGATCTGAACGGTATCGCCGGGGCGTGCATCACCCGATACCCAGCCAGAAATCGTCACCATTGCATCGGGGGCAGATTCTACCGAACTAATGATTTTGTCTGACGTAATGATGTCGACGTCTATGCTGGCATAGTACGTTTCTGGCACGTCGTTATTTGGCTCGCCGCTTTCAGGTTCGGTAGCTTCTGGTTCAGTTACTTCTGGCTCTGTCGTTTCTGGGGTAGTGTCTTCTGGCTCAGCCGTGTCGTCTGATGGTAGTTGAGCGTTCGGTTCAGATTCTTCAGGTGTGGTATTGCCTTGCTCATCTGGCACTACAGGGGTGGAGGTTGAACCCTGAGTAGGCACTGTGGCCGTTGTTGATTCAAAGGCAATCAGGGTTGTGTTCGCTTCACCGAAGCTTGTGTCGTCAAATGCGCTGCTTATCAATATGGGATTGAAGCCAGTGGTGTCATAGCCAAACGTGGGCAGCTCAATGTCATTGTTGTTGCTAATGGAAACAAACAATGGCGACTCTTCACTGTTAATCAGCCCTTCACCAGCAGCAGGAGCGTCTTGAATTAACGTCGGGTCTTCTCCCGCCAGAATAGCTTGTTGCAAAGTGTCTTCTGCTGAGATGCTGTTGGTTGCTTCTGCAATGACATCGTTATCAAAGCGATAGAGGTTGTCGCCTATTTCAACCGATGACTGGTTATTAACGAAGACTTCGGTTCCATCGTCAAAGACAATAGTCGCACTGCCGTTGCCTAATGCAACGACGGTTTCTCCGTAATATATCGAATCCTTGATGTTTAACGTTCGCACTTGTCCATCAATAGAATGAACTTCGACAGTGCCAGATACTTGTTGTGCATATCCGATTGCATTGCCTAATGTTGCGAAAGTTATTTGATTACTGTCCACGATAAAACCTATTAAGTTGCTATTTCACTATTAGGTTACTGTAGGATCAAGCTGCCATACTTACTATTGTACCTTGGTACATTTTTACACTCTTATAACAAATGGTATTTTTTGTTCACATAAGTCAACGTATTATGAAACGTGTCTATTTTGAAGTGTCTATTTTGAATGAGCTCGCCAAGCGGAATAAATAGGAGAGTCATGCAGCTGCTCTTAAGTAAGTTATTAACGCCTTTAGCGCAAGCGAACCATATTAAGCGCCGTCGCCTGCATGCCTTGTTCGATCTATATGCATCGCGGTCTTTGTGTTTGGTGTGCGCGCCTGCTGGGTTTGGCAAAAGTTCAGCGGTGTCGATGTGGGCGGAGCAACAATCTCGCTCACTGGCATGGCTGTCTCTCGATGTATCAGAGCGAGAAGCGTCGTCTTTGCTTCGGTATATGATTGGCAGTTTGCAGACACAATCACGAGAACTAGGAGCAGAAGCGCTTGCTATTCTCGACGGTCTTAGAGGAGCGATTGTCGACGATGTGGCAATCAGCTTGGCGAACGAATTGGCTTATTTATCGACGCCATTAACGCTCGTATTAGACGATTACCATTTGGCAGAAAGTGAAGAAAATAATCGTCTTCTAAATCTGATCGTCGAAAGTGCGTACCCCAATTTTCAGTTAACCCTCATTACAAGAGAAGAGCCAAATCTGCCTTTGTCGAAATGGCGATTACGCGGTGTGTTAGGTGAAATTCGAACGCAAGATCTGCGCTTTAATCAGAACGAAATTATTGCGTTCATGGAAGAGCGTCAAAGCGATCCTCTCCCCGAGTATCTGGCTGAAAAGATCGAATTGGTCACAGAAGGTTGGGTTGCAGGCCTTCAGCTTAGCAGTTTGAGCGGGTTCGATTATGCAACATTACCGTCTTCAAAGACGGCCTTGCATATGTTTGATGAAACCCATCGTTTTGTGGTTGATTATCTTGCTGACGAGGTGCTCGCTAATCTGAGTGAACGTACACGACGTTTCCTATTTAGCACGGCCTTTTTAGAACGCTTTAATGCGTCGCTTAGTTATGCGGTGACTGGCATCGATGCTTCGGAACAAATTTTACAAGAACTTGAGCAAAGCAATCTTTTTACCATGGCTTTGGATAATAAGCGTGAGTGGTATCGATATCATCATTTGTTTGCTCAAGCGTTAATGGCATTGTCGCCGCTTACCTCTCTGGACTCAGCCCATTTACATCGCAAGGCAGCGCATTGGTATCTAACGCACGATCTCTTGATCGAAGCGATTGAAGAAGCGTTTAAATCTCAGGACATAGCGTTTACCGCCAACCTGATCGCTCGTCATTGGGGTGTGTTGCGTAATCATACGCCAGAGTCTGTATTCTCGGTTTGGATGAAGCGACTGCCTGAACAAGCAATAATAGAACGCCCGTATTTGTGCGCGCACTACGCTCTGATTTTATTGTGTAGCCATGTCGAACAGTCCGCTTATTGGCTGCAAAAAGCGCAGCATGATCCAAATCCTGAGACGCGCGCGACAACCCGAGGATTGATCTCGATATGCGCGTCTTATCATGCGGCCACGCAAGGCGATGTGAACGTAAGTGTCGCCAAAGCGGAAGAGGCGATGGCGTATTTACCGATGGAAGAAACCATGTGGCATGGCGCCGCTGTTGCCTTAGTCGGAATTTCCTATTTTCAGCAAGGGCTCTTGACGAAAGCAATTGAAATGACTCGGCAATCTTTAAGCCGCATTGCCATGGCTGACGACCTGAGCGCCACGCTTTCTGTCTATTTTCTTCAGTCGAACTTTCTAAGTGCCAATGGGCAGTTGCGGCAAGCCGAAAAGGACTGTTGTTATGCTTTGTCCCTTATTGAACATGTGGCTTTTGCGCCTCAAGGCGCGGCTGACTGCCAAATCACACTTGCTGATTTATATTACGAGCGGAATCAGCTCAATAAGGCGCAACAAGCCTTGGATCAAGCGTTAGAGCTTGGGCCGCAAGCGGGGTTGGAGGAAGCGCGCTTTAGGGCTTCTCTTTTGTTGGCGCGTATTTGCTTTGCGAAGAACGATCTTTCCCAAGGGCAGATGTATTTAGACGAGGCTCAGTCATTAGTCAGACCGATGCCAACGCCCAGTTTAGTCAGTATCCATGACGTACGCTGGCATAAGCTGATTAAGCAACAGAAATACGATCAGTGCTTGGTCGATCTTGAAGAGCAGCAGCCTTGGTTTCATATGGACATTAACCTTGAGAACCGTACACGGCTGCAATTTCAGTTAAGAATTCGATTGCTCAAAAACGATGTGGATTTAGGCTTGCTTGATCAAGTCATACAAGCTCATCAAAAGTATTGTGCTGCTAGTCAGTTTGTTACTGATCAGATTGTGGGTGCGTTGTTGAGTGTGAGCTTATTGATTAAACAGATGAATGTCGCGCAGGCAATCAATCAATTGGAGAGTCTTGTCAATGAAGCCCTGCGACAGCAAGTCGTGCGATTGCTGATGGACGACAGCTTGATGCTGATTGTAGAGCCTTTTTTACAGTCGTGTAATCAGAAAGAGTACAAAGCAAGAGCCAAGACGCTGCTCGCGACGTTTACTGATATAAAACGAGGTGCATTGCCTGTTAAGCAAGGTAGAGAGGCAGAGCGTGAAACACCGCGATTGCCTGATTGTACTCGCCTGTTAGAACCGCTTAGTGAACGAGAGCAAGAAGTGTTGCAATGGCTGAATACGGAGCTGAGTGGCCCTCAAATAGCGGCTAAGTTATATGTCTCGCTTAATACGCTTCGAACACATACGAAGAATATATACATGAAATTGAATGTGAATAGCCGTCGTTCGGCCGTTGTGAAAGCAAATGAGCTTGGCTTGTTTTAATGCAGACTGGCTTTCATATATAGAGTCGCTTTAATACAGATCTACTTACTAAATCACATCATGTGGTGATGCCTCTCACCCTCATCCCTTTTTAAAATTTCCCCATTAATCGTTATTGAACTTGGGGAACAGAATGAAAGCAGCCGTTTTAAAACAGTATGGTGGACCAGAAAACATCGTAATCGAAGAGGTCGTCGTCGACGACTTACAGCCCACTCAAGTATGCGTGCAGGTGCAGTGTTCAACCATTGCATCAGGAGATCGACGTATTCGTTCGTTGGATGTGCCCTTTGGTTATCGGTTTCTCGTTCGGGCTATGTTTGGCCTGATCAAACCCAGGAAAGGGGTATTAGGTACGGAGCTCAGCGGTAAAGTCATTGCCAAAGGGGACGACGTCCACTGCTTTAATATTGGGGATAAAGTGATCGTCAATACAGGCGTTGCGCTTGGGGCGCACGCCCAGTTTGTAACAGTGGATAAATCTGCCCTGATCGTTCATCAACCTGACGTATTATCCGATGAAAAAGCCGCCGCGCTGTGCTTCGGCGGAATCACCGCGTTGGATTACCTGGAGCGAAGAGCCTGCCTTCAGCCCAATGAATCCTTGTTGGTGATTGGCGGCAACGGCGTAGTCGGATCTGCGGCGATTCAAATAGCGCGTGTTCTGGGGGCTCGTGTCGTCACGTCTGTCAGACGGCCTGAGCAGTTTGCTCGCGACCTTAAACGGCTAGGTGCTGACGAAGTCTTGTTGTCTTCTACTGCATTGCAGCGCCAGTATGATGTGATTTTAGATTGTACAGGAGCGTATCGAACGCGAGAGCTGACACGTTGCTTAAAACCGAATGGTCGTTTGGCCTTGATCGTATCGAATAACCTTTTTGCTGGATTGTGTTTACCCCTTATTCCGCTTGGTCAAGGCAAGCGCATCATAACGGGTGTTGCCTCTGAACGTGTTGACTATATGGAGCGTTTGGTTGGTCTAGCGCTACAGGGACGTTTTTCTCCGGCGATTTCGGCCACCTTTCCCTTTGAACATATTTCTGGCGCGCACGTGTTTGCCGATAAAGGAGGCGAGCTAGGCAGTGTGGTTGTGTCTATGTCGGTGCCGTCAATACGTGAAAATCAGAGAGAGATATTGAGGGGTTCAAAATGATGCTATCTGAACAACAACGAAAACAATATGCGCATGGGATCGGTGCATTGTATGTCGTATTGTTGGTGTGCGGCTCGTTCAGTTTGATGTATGTTCCTAGCACGTTGTTTGATCCGACGAGCGCGGCTCAAACTATCCAAAATATTCAGTCCGATCAATGGTTGCTACGGATGGGCATTGTCAGTGTTGGTTTCATCTTCATAACAGAGTTGTTTGTGTCTGCGCTCATTTACTTTTTATTTCGTTCGGTGAGTCCGCTGTTGGCGTTGACTGCGGCTTTTGCCCGTTTGGGAAATGCTGTGATGCAAGGCGCTAACTTATTGGCACTTGGGGGAATTTGTATATTAACGAGCGAAAATACGTCGTCTGAGTGGTTTGAAGCTCATCTTCAAGCGGACAATGTGATGTTGTTAATTCAACTGAATCAATTTGGCGAATTGATCTGGGAAATGTTCTTTGCTTGTCACTGTGTGATCGTTGGTGTGCTGATTTATAAATCGGGGTTTATGCCAAAAGTGCTTGGGGCTCTTCTATCTATTGCAGGTATTGGTTATGCGGTTCATGGCTTTGGTACGATGCTGTATCCAGCCTTCGAAGTTCTCTTCGATCAGGCTGCAGTCAGCGCAGCTATTATAGGTGAGCTACCTTTTATGTTTTGGTTGTTATTTAAGGGGGTGCGGCTTAAAGCACCTCTAAACTCTCTCTAACCCCCTCATCTCAAAAAAATCACTCATAATTATGTAAAGAATAAGAATCGGGAAAATAATCAGAACTTTTAAAATCGAGTTTTGTCTGATCACATTATTGTCATTTTTTAACATTCAAAAAAATTGAATGTAAGAGTCAAATCTATCCGATTTTTATTTTTTTTGGATCGATTATAGTAGTCGTTATTGAGAGACAACATACTTCAGACTTAAACAGGAACACGATTATGAACGTATCACTTATTCGCACAGTATTTAACTCTAACGCAGGTATCGCAAGTCTAATTCTTCGCTTGCCAGTGGGTATCATCTTTATGGCTCACGGCGCGCAAAAGCTATTTGGCATGTTTGGTGGTTACGGCCTTGAAGGGACAGGTCAATGGATGGCATCCATTGGCATGGAACCAGGTTATCTAATGGCGCTATTAGCTGGTGGAACTGAGTTCTTTGGTGGCTTGGCATTGGTGCTAGGTTTACTGGTTCGTCCGGCGTCACTTGGGTTGGCTTTTACAATGATCATCGCCATTGTGACCGTGCATTTATCTAATGGTTTGTTCATGGCGAACAACGGTTACGAATACGCATTGAGCCTTTTGGCAGTGACAGTGTCTTTGATCTTCAGTGGCGCTGGTTCTTACTCAGTAGACAGGGTGATTGCTGACAAACTGTAAGGTTTACGTTTTACCCTCTTTTCATTTTCCTTTGTGATATATCTTTGCCCGATTAAGTTTGCTTAATCGGGCTTTTTTTTGGGATTTAATTTTGCTTTAAATGCGTGAACAACCATTGCTGAAAAGCGTCAATTCTCGGATCAGTCGTCAGTGAATTAAGACCTAGCATGACGTAGTGATACCCCGTCTCGTTAAGTCCAAACGGCGCAATTAACCGATTTGAGGTGAGATCGTCGGCAATGATTGGCTGAGAGCCAATGGTCATCCCCAAATGACTTTGCGTGGCTTGTAGCGCATAGAAAAAATGGTCGAAGTATTGTGACGCTTGTTTTGGCGAAGCTTGTTTTTTTGACTGTTTTTTGGGCGGTTTCTCGGGCTGTTTTGGCAATTTTTCTGGTGGCTGTTGTTCGGGATGTTGTTCGGTATGTTGTTTGATTTTTTGTACTGGCACAGTCACCGACTTTGTAGCATTGCGCCACTCTTCCCAAGCATTGGGACGTGTTCGGCTACGAAGTAATGTGGCCTTATCAAGGTTACTATCGATACTGCTCCAGTAGAGGGAAGTGCAAACTGGGCCAGACGTTTCTTCGAATAAGTCGGTCACTTGGTAATCGTCGGGAATACCGAAATCATTGCGGCGTATGGCGAGGTCACATCCGCTGGCAATTAAATCGATTGGACCGCCAGCCATTCTCAGCTCTACATTTAATTCAGGGTGCAAGGCGTGGAACTCTCCAAGCCTTGGCATGAGCCAACGCATGGCTAAACTCGGCTCGCAGGAAACCACCAAAAAGGGTGAGTGACTTTGGTGTCGCTGCATGTCTTCTGTCGTTTGATTCAGCTCATCTAAAATGCGCTCGGTGGTTTTAAACAGCCGCTGCCCTTCCGTAGTTAAAAATACCCGACGATTTCGTCTAGTAAAGAGCTTGATTCCTAGGCGTTCTTCGATGAGCAATACGGCACGACTAACCGCGCCATGGGTAACGTGCAATTCTTCCGCTGCTTTTGTAAAGCTCTGATGGCGAGCCGCCGCTTCGAATGCTGGCAGGGCACTTAATGGCGGCAATGAGCGCTTTCTGTGAAAATTACTCACACTATTTCCTATAAAAACTCGATTTTATTCATTAAATAAAGTGTTCATCCTTACATTATTCACAGAATATTGAGGTTTTCTATGTTCAATTTATCTATCGAGTTGTTTTCTGTCGTTGTGATTACGCTTTTAGCGGTGATCAGTCCGGGGCCGGATTTTGTGTTGATAACCAAGCTGGCTATCTCCAACGGAAGGCGGGCAGGAATTATTTGTTCCTTGGGTATCGGCGCGGGGATTTCTGTGCATTTGCTTTACACGCTGGTGGGGGTTGGAATGCTGCTTTCTGAACAAGTGTGGTTGTTAAATACGATGAAAATATTGGGAGCAGGCTACCTGTTATGGCTTGGCGGTAGTGCGTTGTGGCCAGATTTGAGAAAGATAATGAAATGGTGTCGATCGCATTTAGGCGAGCGAAACTCAGACGAACGAAGCTCGATAAACCCCGTCATTTCGAATGCCAGCCAGCCACTTGAACTGAAGACTCAAAAAGGCTTAAAAGCGTCGTTCATGTCGGGATTTATATGCAATGCACTTAATCCGAAGACGATGCTGTTTATTGTTGCTCTTTTTAGTCAAGTGATTAGTCTAGAGACAAGCATTGGCGTGCAACTAGTCTACGGTGTTTATATTGCGATCGCGCACATTATTTGGTTTTCACTCGTGGCGTGTTTGTTCACCACGAGTGCGATCCAGTCTCGAATTCAAAACGCTAAGCGTTGGCTAGAGCGATTGTCAGGCGGCGTTATGTTTTTGTTCGGGGTGAAATTGATGAGTCAGTAAAAACAGTGAGCCGACGAAAAGGCTAATAGACCACGCAGAACGAAAGTAATTTGCGTGGTTCCATTGATCACGAATGTGTTGCCAATCGTCTGGAAGATTTGCCGGGGCCCAAGATTCGGTATAGTAATTCAGCGGTAGGTTGACGTGTTTGGTGAACAGAATAATCCCGAGAACATAGCAAACCCCAAGTACACCCCAAAGAATAGCGGCTTTTTTACTGTTAGAAATAGACAACAAGGCACAGACAAACGGAGCGATACCAGCACCAAAAAAGCAGGTAAAGAAGCCAGCATGTCGAACATTAATGTTAAACAGCGATTGCACGGTCGCATACGTACTGCCATCCACTTGGAGCATGGCATAGTTAACGTTAAACGAATACGTCGCAAAGAAGCCAGCCATTAGCCCGAACAGTAACACGGTAATAATGCCTGACAGTGAACGAACAGTCGGTTTCATGATTAGAGCCTCATCCAACAAAGTGAAGGCATGAGTATTTCTCGTTTTTAGCGGTAGGGCATTATCATATGTTAAGAAAGTGACTTTTTTAGGCGAGAAAGTGACACGGGCGTAATGCCAATATAACTGGCGAGATGATGGGCCGGGACAGCGTTAATTAATGCTGGCTCATCGCGGCAAAGCGCTAAATAGCGTTCGGTTGCGGAGAGTTGCAGCAGTTCTTGCTCGCGCTTTAGTTTGTGAGTCAATAACCGTTCTGCCCAAAGGTGGTTGAAATTAAGCCACTCGGTCGAGTCTTCGAAAGCGCCTTTGAGTGATTGAAACGACCAACGTTGTCCGCTGATGGGCGTGACGGCTTCAATGGCGAACCCTGTTTTTTCTTCCCGTAAGCTCGATGTTACGGGCCAGAAAAAACTGTCTGGCGTGAAGAAGCGTTTATTGTGTTCCTGTCCGTCGCGATCAATGTAGTACATACGAACAATGCCGCTGTCGAGCCAAAACGCGGTTTTCCAAGCATCACTTGGATGATGAATGAGCGCGCCTTTACTTTTATTAAATGGCTCTGCGTATTCTAGCAAGGCGTTGCGTGTCTTTTGTGAAAGCGCGATAAACGCAGACGGGGATGTGGGTCGAATCGTGTTTGTCATCGTGTCTTCTTGCGTCCGCTCAAAGTTAAAGGGATCTTTAGGTTCGAACTGAGTCCTGTAATAGAGATTTTAGTGCATTTAACCCTTCCACGAATCTATTTTCGTCCGCGATTGCCATTAAGGAAAGCCGAACACTTGATTCGCCTTGCGTGTGGCTAAAAAACTGACCGCTGCTGATGATCAAGCCTTTGTCTTTGGCTACAGTCACGAAATCCCTTGCTTGTAAGCCGTCAGGTAGTGTTAGCCAAATATGATAACTGCTCGCTTGTGATGTGAGCGTGAATTCGTTGAGTACATCGGCGGCTATTTTTTGACGGCTCTCGGCGATGCGTTTCTGTAGCGATGCGTATTCAAACGCTTTTTTGGATTGTATCAAGCGGCTTGCAAACTCAAACATTAACGGCGCGGTTAACCAAATACTGGTTCTGATAAAGGACGCTAGGCGCTCGGTTTGAGAGGTTGGTGTTTTAATGTAGCCGCAGCGAATACCAGGGCTGATGGCCTTAGACAAACTGCTGACATAAAAACCTCTATCCTTAGATAGATTACAAATGGGTTCGATTTTTTCGTCGTTCAAAAACGCGTATAGGTCGTCTTCGATCAGCCAAAGTTGTTCTTTATTTATCACCTTCGCTAAGGCTTCTCTACGGGCTTTTGGCATGGTGATAGTGGTTGGGTTTTGGTGCGACGGAATAACAATCACCACCGCGGGAGCCTGTTCTCGACACGCTTTTTTCAATGCTTTAGGGCACATGCCTTTATCGTCCATTTCGACTTCTATAGAGTGCCTGCCTAGTGATTGGATGATGGACAATATGCCCGGATAGGTCAGCGCCTCTACGGCAATGTTGTCCCCCGGTTCTGAGTAGCATTGGATCAGAGTCGATAACGCATGTTGAGCGCCATTAGTGAGTAAGACTTGCTCAGGTTCGTCTATGTCTAAGCCATAGTGACTCATCCATGTTTTGCCCGCGTCTTTGTGAGTACGGTCTCCTGTTTCTTCAATATAACCGAATAAAGCCGGGTCATTGATATTGCTGAAGCAGTCCTTGAGTTCCGTGTTGAGAGAATCAAGGTGTTCACCGAGGCACGGTTGTAATATGGAAAAATTCCATTCATTCTGATCATGTCGTGAGCGGATGACGTGTTTAAGAGAGGCGTCTTTTTTGACGAAACTTCCTCGGCCAACATGCGATTCAATGTGACCTTGTTCAGCCAGAAGTTGATATGCTTTCGCGGCTGTCATCGGTGTGGTGCCGTATTCTTTCGCCAGTGCTCGATGGGTAGGGAGTTTGCTACTTTCTTTGTAGTGTCCTAATTCTATTTGGTTGCGAACTTTACGCGCTAGCGTTCGAAATTTTGCCTCGCTCAATGTATTACACTCATCTTGTTATCGTGGATTGGCATGAGTGTAACGGAAGGCCATCAAAATATCGATTTTGAAATTAACATAGGTCAATTTACTGTTTTGTATTGACATAGGTCAATTTAGGGTTTAATTTATTCAACACGTTCTAACACCACAAAGGAGAAGGTTATGCAAAAACAAAGAGTCGCGTTTATCGGATTAGGTGTAATGGGGTACCCAATGGCCGGACACCTTGCAAAAGCGGGTTACGATGTCACTGTTTATAACCGTACTTCGAGCAAAGCGGAGCAGTGGGCAGTGGATTACGATGGCAAGTTCGGCGTCACTCCGAGCCTCGCTGCAGACGGTGCCGATGTGGTGTTTGTGTGTGTCGGCAACGACAATGATGTTCGCAGCGTGATCTATGGTGATGACGGTGTATTGTCTTCCATGAAAGAAGGCGCTGTGCTCGTAGATCATACAACGACCTCCGCAAATCTTGCTCAAGAACTGTTTGACGCCAGCCAAAAGCAGGGTGTTGGTTTTATTGATGCTCCCGTGTCAGGTGGTCAGGCAGGGGCTGAAAACGGTAAATTGACCGTAATGTGTGGTGGCGAAGCGTCCGTATTTAATTCCGTCAAAGACATCATAGACAGCTACGCACAGCAGGTTCAGCTAATGGGAACAAGCGGCCAAGGGCAGCGAGCGAAGATGGTTAACCAGATCTGTATTGCGGGTATTCTGCAAGGTCTGAGTGAAGCCTTATTGCTAGCTGAAAAGGCCGAATTGGATGTGCCTCAAGTAGTGGAAACACTGCAACATGGTGCCGCAGGGTCTTGGCAGATGGTGAATCGTCTAGAAACCATGGCGCAGGACAAATTTGATTTTGGCTTCGCCATTGACTGGATGCGTAAAGACTTGGGTATTTGCCTTGAAGAAGCTGAGCGTATGAGCATCAATATGCCGATGACCAAAGAAACCGATGAGCGTTACGCTCGCCTTCAAGAACAGGGGCTTGGTCGCATGGACACATCCGTGTTGGTGAAATCTTTCAAATAACCTTTATGATTGTGTTATGGCATTGCTAATAAACTGAATAGCTATGTAGAACAAAAGCAGTGCCATAACGCGGTTGACCCATTTCATAACATTCGGATTCAACGCCGCTTGTTTCAGTTGATTTCCCGCCAGTAAATAACTCGTTGGTGCTCCAAAAGCCAGACAACCCAAAGCCAGCGACATCATGGCGATCATTATTCCTTCGACATGAGCCGCTGGAAACTGAACCGTCGCCACGGGCAGAATCACCACCGGTGCTTTCGGGTTGCTCAACTGCATAAGTAAGCCCGTCGAAAAGCGCATATTGGTCGTGTCCGAGCTAATTGCAACCGATGACTTAAAGCTCGCTTTCATGACCTTGTAACCAAGGTAAGCGATATAAAGCCCCCCTAGTATCGCAATCACACTTTGCACCGACTTAGGGATAATGGTATTCCCCGCGTAGCCTATCCCGATAAACATGATGGCCATCGCACTGCCGACGCCAGCACAGAAACGCAGTGCCCGCCAGCTTTCGCCACGAATACCCGCAAACAATGAGATCATATTAACGGGACCTGGGGTGTACATGATGCCAAAGGCGAATATAAAAATTTCCAGCATAACGATTCCTCTAATGCAGGCAATTACCGTCGTTAATGACGACAGGCAATGGCTACAGATAATGAAAGTATAAAAATGGAGGTTTGATCAAAAACGCGTTACGGCGACAAAATGAGCCGTTGATATTGATAAGGCGTCATCCCAAATACGGGTTTAAAACGTCGATTAAAGTGGCTTAAATCGTTGAACCCAAATGTATTTGCAACGTTTGAAACGGGTATGCCACTTTTGAGCGCTTGTCTGGCACGGTTAATTCGTATGTTTAACCAATACTGATGTGGCGTCATACCAGTATAGTCTTTGAAGCTTCTTAAAAAGTGGAACTTTGACAAACAGGCAACCTGACACAACTCGTCCAGCGCCACCTCTTTGGTGTAGTTATCTTGCAAGTATTCTTTCGCGTTGTTGAGTAGGCGATGCATCCGTGAAGCGGGTTGTAAGACACTTTGTTCTTGCATAGGAACCAACTGCTCCGCCAGTTCGAACAGCCCGGATTCGTACTCGCTGGACGTTGTGCCGTCTGATTCGATTAGCGATGCCAATCGTAGAACCTGATCGCGTAATGTATCCTGTTGACTGACCGTATTCTTGACGCGAAAATGCTCTGGATGTGGCATGCCTAATGCACTCAACGCAGGTGTCAGTTGTTCTGGTTTAACGTACAGCATTTTGTATTCTAAGGCTTTGTCTCCACCTGACTCCCCATCGTGTGCGTCGTCTGGATTCAGAATGATAACACTGCCTGGATGGCTTTTATGGAATTGGCCGACGGCAAAAAAATCTTGTCGCCCTCTGAGTGTGACACCAATCGAAAACTCTTCATGGGCATGTTTGCCATAGGTGAAATCGGTCATAGAAGCGTTGAGCAGGACAATATCGTCTACAGCACTGCTTTTAGCGAACTGAAATCGATTTTGATCACTGCATTGACTCGACATGCGAACCTCTCACTGTTCTTTCTATTGAGTAGGTATCTTACGTCTTAATTATACATGAGAGTGGGACAAAATTGCTTAAGTTAGCGGAGGCTTTTGACGATGGCGAATGGATACATCGGTATTGGTTAAATCGTTTAAATAACGGATTAAGAGCGTCTCACCAGAGACGCTCTTAATGGCTAGACGAACGTCGCGCCGCGCGTGTTAACGTACAGTGAATAAACAGAGTGCGAGCTGGCGATAAAGAGTCGATTGCCTTCTGTTCCGCCAAAGCATAGATTGGCACAGTATTCAGGTATTAAGATATGCCCGATCGCTTTCCCTGATTTATTGAACACCATCACACCGTCCAACTCCTCGGATTTAACTCCCAATGCCCCCGTGCTTCCCCAACCACACCATAAGTTATCGTCTTGATCGCATTTTATGCCGTCAATGCCGCCATGGTTGATGCCTTCGATAAATTTACGACGGCGTCCAAGTCGACCGCTGTCTTTGACATCGTATGCCCAAATAATACGATTGGGTTTCGATAAGCATTCAACGACGTAGAGTACGGATTCATCCGCCGAGAAGCATAGGCCGTTAGGGCCAGCAATGTCTGTAATGACGGCTTCAATCTCTCCAGTAGCAGGGTCCAGACGATACACGCTGTCTGGAAGCTCATTGTCGACAATGTGCCCTTCGTACATGCTGCCGGATTGAAACGGTGGATCAGTGAACCAAATCGTACCGTCACGCTTCACCACCACATCGTTAGGTGAGTTAAAGCGTTTGCCTTTGTAATTATCGGCCAATACGGTAATTTTCCCATTGTGTTCTGTGCGAGTAATGCGTCGGCCTTCCTGTGATGTGGTTGAACCTTCACAAGCAATGAGACGACCTTCTAAATCTCGGCACAAGCCGTTAGAAAAATTTGAATTATGGCGATAGGTACTAAATTGATTCGTGATCTCATCCCAACGCATGATGCGATTATTCGCAATATCGCTGACCAAAAGGTAGCGGCCGTCTCCACTCCATACAGGGCCTTCTGCCCAACGCATACCGGTTGCGAGTCGCTCGACACTGGCGTTGAAAAGGCGATACTTTAAAAAGCTGTCATCGAGTACTTTGACGTTCACATCTGGGTAGCGCAGCGTCAAAGGATCGGCTACAGCGCCACCTGAAAAGCTGGCGCCTACCGCGGCAGCTCCCGTCAGTGCTAATGTGTTTTTAAATAAACGTCTTCTGGATTGTTCCGGTTGATCTGAATGGCCTTTACCGTTTGCTGTATTCATAGCGTGTAATTCCCTTATTTATAGGTAAAGAATGAAAGAGCTTCTTTTTGAGAAAGAGCAAGCCCAGCGAGTTCTTTTGCCGCTTCTTGAGTTTGTCCTACTGCCGAAACGTTTTGATTGACCAAATCCACTGTATTGGTGGTGTTGCGGTTAATATCAGCGGTTACGCTAAATTGTTCATGCGCTGCGGATGCGACCATGGTGTTGATGTCGGTGATGGTGTTAACAAAGGCCACCACTTGGTCAAATGAGCTTTTGACGTTTTCGGAAAGATCAACGGATTGCTTTATTGCGGTAACGTTCTTGATCATATTGTCATTGGCGAGCTTAGCTTGCTCTTGCAGCGTAGAAATAATGGTTTGGATCATCGACGTTGATTCTTGGGTCTTCGCGGCAAGGCTGCGCACCTCATCGGCCACCACGGCAAACCCACGACCTTGCTCTCCTGCACGCGCCGCTTCAATCGCTGCATTCAGGGCCAGCAGGTTCGTTTGCTCAGAAATGGAGCTGATTACATCGGTTACTTCTCCGATGTTCATCGTTTCCGTTCTCAGTTTCTCGATCATGTCGGCGGTGTTCTGTACTTCTTGGCTGATTGAATGAGTCAGTTCTTGAGACTGAACAAGGTCTTTATTGCCTTGCTCGATGCTGTTAATTGCTTGCTTGGCTTGTTCTTCTGCCTGAGTCGCGTTTTGGCTGACTTCTTCCGACGCATTGGAAAGCTCATTTACCGCATTGGCGATCGACTCTACTTCACTCAGTTCATTGTGAGAGTTATCCGCCGTATTTTTCATAACCACGGTTAGCTCTTCTGATGCGGACGAAACACTGTCAGAAATAGAAAGACTATTACGGATGATTTCTGACAATTTGGTGTTCAAAACAAGAATAGATTGATAAATGCCTGTTTCAGAGCCAGATTGCGTCAGAGATTGAGACAAATCGCCGTTTGCTATGTTCGATAATATTTCTGAAATGTGTTTTGGTTCTCCCCCAATCGGCTTGTATATCAGATGGATGAAGCCAAAGTACACAACGCCCAGAGTGATCAGAATCAAAGGGATTACCAAAGTAAATGAGTTGATAAGCATTTCTATACTGGGCTTAAGGACTTCATCATCGGCACTGAATGCGACAACGTTCCAATCCCGATTGGGTAGGTGAGCATGTACAGCGGTCAAATCGACGTCTTCGCCATCAACGTCAATTTGGTAGTGTAATGTCGAGTTACTTGGGCTGAACTCGCGGAACTTGGGCTCTTCTTTGTAGATGTCTTTACCCAGCAGCTCTTGGATTGGTGCTGCCAATATGTAGCCTGCGTCATTAAATACAAAGATTTTATTGGACGGTGTTAACTGATCAATAAAGTCTGTAAATGCGGAGACTTTGAGGGTGATGGCAACCACCGCAACAATTTGGTTTCCATGATAAATGGGAGTGGCAAAAGCGAAGACATCCGCTTGCTCTCCCTCGCCAAAGTAGGCTTCGGTGATGATGTTTTTCTCGTTATTAAAGGCCCGTACATACCATTCTTTTTGCAGATCTTTGGCATTAAAATTCGGAAAGAAGCGACCATTTTCGAAAGAACGCCCATCTTTTAGGGCAACAAAGGCCGCTTGTGCATCAGGAAGAGTGCGTTTTAATTGATCTAAATTTCGTGAAACCTGATCGGGGTCGGCGAACGTATTTTTGTCGTTGAAATCGATAGAAAAGCTATTAAGGGCATTAAAGTAAGTATTAATTTTCTGCTCAAGCAACTCCGCCATAAGAGACGTTTCGACCTGACTTTTTTGCAGAGCATCTTTTTCATTGAACTCACTGAATTCGTCGTAACCATTCCAGGTTAGCACCCCTGATATCACAATAATAAGTAATGAGGTAAAACAAAGGATTTGATATTTTAATGACAGCTTCATTATGTTCCCTTTTAAGATGTCGGATGGCCAACGAGCTGAATTTAGGCAAGCAACTTGGTTCGACTTCCCTAAATGCTCGAACCTAAACTACCTTAGCAAAGATGAATGAAGCTATATGAAAACCGGAGATCCACAATTTATTAGAATATGCACTTAAACAATAGAATTAATATAAAACATTGATGTTTGAGTCTTTATTTCTTCTTATTGTGGTGTTGGTTCGGGTACTTTAATTTAGATAAAACTAAATTAGATCAGTGTGTTTTAATCCGGCTTTGTGCTGTAACCAAGAGTATGTGCCGCTTTTGTTATTGAGTTAAATAAACGGGGAAGTGCGCTCGTATAAGTGCTTTTTATTCTTTAAAACTGAATCTGATTTCATTAAGTAAAGAATTTAGTTTGGAGGGAACTTCTATCTTAAGAGCTTTAGCTCAAAAACGGGTTGTTTTATCCTTATTTTTAGCTAAAACGCAATGTTTTGTGTCAAGAAGGTAAAGTTGGCCTAATTAAAATTGAGCTTTGCTCATAATTAACCTCGCGGCCTTAAATTTCGGGATAATAGTAGAGACGGAAAAAAACATTCAATTTGGATCTGTATGCTGGCTTCGTCTTCTAACGTGTTCTCGCTCCCTTTGGGACATCCCAAGGTCTTTTAGAAAGCGTTCATGCTCATCTGGAAACCGTGCTTCAAATCGGTCATGCCACGCCCACATGTCTGCCTCGCTCAAACCGCTTTCGCGTAGCATTTGACTCCAACTCTCTTTTGTTAGCTTCGCTTGGCTCGTCCACTCCTGTCTTTTGAGCAGCTTAAGCAGTTCCGTTTGTTGAGCTTGTAATGCAAGGATATCCTGATTAATACGCTCTAATTGCTTCTCCAATAATGTTCGATCAGAGTGTGTTTCTCCGTCGAGTATTTGCAGAATGTCTTTCACAGGAACGCCAACCTGACGATATAAGCAAACTTGTGCCAGTCGTTGTTTGTCTTTGTCTGAGTACATTCGATAATTGGCGGAGTTACGCACTGGCGCTTTAATTAAGGTCATTTTTTCATAATAGAGAAGCGTAGACCGAGATAAGCCAAACTCGTCACACAGCGCTTTTATGGAATACATACAGACACCTCTAATGTGTTAAAAATCGAAAGATAAGGTTCAGGGATGATTTGTTTATCAGGCGGTATAAAGCCTAGTCGAGCGTCGTTAGAATACAGTGTCGCTTCATGGTAAAACGACCTTAACAGTATCGGAGCCTCGCTGATCAGATCAGAGTTGATCGCCATAAACTCAGCGAGTGATTGTGTTTTCTGAGCACGCTCCATACGCTGAAAAATGAAATAGCACAGCGCGCAAGTGAGCGTAACATGAAATTTTGATGTGGCTCCTAAACTCTCCGCATAGCCTTTTATTAAGCGTACAACTTCCTGTGTCGCCTTTGCGGAGTTGAATTGCTTATTAAGAATAAACGCCAGCCGTATATGGCCGTTGTGATTAAACTGCGCTGGAGGCAGCGTTTTATTCTCGACGTGTTTAAGAAACTCATGATCTGTCATTGTCTTACCTCGTCATTCGTTGAGATAGGGATGCTAAAGTATAAAGCGGTAGACAGGTCAAAGGTTAAGGATGAAGAAAGTGTATTAAGCCGTATTTCTCGCATTCTTAATAATATAAGTGCCGCTGGCAACAATGACGATCGCCCCGATAAGTGTTGTCGTATCGGGCATTTCTGTCCAAAAGAGCCATCCTAAGAGCGTTGCCCAGAGCAGCCCAGTATAATCAAGCGGCGCAATAACGACCGCAGAGCCCAACCGAAAGGCCTGCGTCATTAACGCCATCCCCGTAATACCAAATGCCGTGATTCCAGCAAACAGCCATAAATCCTCAAGGCGAATAGCCGTCCATACAAAGGGTACGAGCAGACCGCTTAATATCCCGCTTATGCCTGTGAGATACAGCATCTGTGTCCAGACACTCTCGCGAGGGTCTATTTGGCGAGCGCCTAACATCAAGAGTGCGTAGACCACCGCCGTGGCAATCGGCAAGGCTGTCACGGCGTTGAATGCAATCAAGCCGGGACGCACAATGATCAGCATTCCGACAAAGCCCGCTAAAATGGCCAACCATTTCGCGCGGCTGACAGGCTCTTTCAAAAAGACCGATGAAATAATGGCAATAAACAAAGGCGCGACGAAGATCAACGCAGTGGCTTTGGCCAGATCAAGGTACTTAACACTGGTGAAAAACATAATGGTCGCAGCGATCCACAGTAAACTGCGCACAACATGAACGGCGGGTTTATAGGAGCGCAATGCGCTTGTACCGCCAGAATAAAGCGCCAAAAATAACGCAAAAGGGAACGCAAGCACGGTTCTGATAAACAATATTTGAAACGGGGAATAATGCTCCATCAATATTTTGGCAATCGCATCGTTAATACTCAAACAGGCCACGCCCGTACACATCATAAAGATCGCGGTATTGGTATCGCGGTTCAGGTTCGGCATGTTAGGCGCTTCTCAGGTATTAAGGTTTTTAAATGTTTGATTTGTATACAGTGTGCCCTGAATTACCTCGTTCGTCATCCCTTTGACCGTCACAGCAATAAGAACAAAATACACAAACCTGACTGAATGAGATTGAGCGTGACTTAAAAAGAGCCTTGTGCGGGAAAAGGTGCAACTTGTGGTCAACTCCCGTGATGATACTGTTCGGATGATTAACGGTGTAATACTATGATCGAAACCCAAACGCCCCCAAATCGCACCGTATATGAATTGAAGAGAGCACTGGAACATGTCTGATTACGATAAACTTACTGCCCATTACCAAACGATTAACCGCTTCGCCCATGCTCAGTCCATGCTTGGCTGGGATGCCGCCGCCAATATGCCTTCTGGTGGCAACGATGCCCGTGGCGATGCCATGGCGGAATTGTCGGTTCATATTCATCGCCTTTCGACCCAACCGCAACTGGCAGACTGGTTCTCAGGGGTAGAGCAAGCAGCGTTAACGACTGAGCAAAAAGCCAGCCTACGTGAAATGAAACGCAGTTGGCAGCACGCAACGCTCGTACCTGAAGACCTAGTGCAAGCGCAATCCGTAGCCGGTTCTAAATGTGAACACGCGTGGCGAACACAGCGTCAGGAAAACGACTGGGTCGGGTTCGAGAAAAACTGGAAAGAAGTTGTCACGTTATCGCGTGAAGAAGCCAAAATCCGCAGCGAAGCGCTTGGTTTAACCCCGTATGACGCAATGCTCGATAAGTTTGAACCCGGAACCAGCTCTGAATCACTGAATACTTTATTCTCAGACGTGAAAACATGGTTGCCAGAGCTCATCGAAAAAGCACTCGACAAACAGAAGTCTTCAAACATCATCATGCCATCCGGCACTTACCCTGCTGAGACTCAAAAAGCGTTAGGGCTAGAAGTCATGAAGCTACTGAAGTTCGATTTCGATCACGGGCGATTGGATCAAAGTGTTCACCCGTTTTGTGGTGGCGTGCCAACAGACGTGCGGATCACCACACGTTATGACGAGCAAGATTTCGTGCAAGCGTTAATGGGCATCGTTCATGAAACAGGCCACGCTCGTTACGAACAAGGCCTGCCAAAAGCTTACGCAGGTTTACCCGTTGGCGAAGCGCGCTCCATGGGGATTCATGAATCCCAATCGCTATTCTTTGAAATGCAAGTTGGTCGCAGCAAACCGTTTGTTTCCCACTTGTCGCGCTTATCTAAAGATGCCTTTAACGCACATCAAGACCCTGTATTCGCCGAAGAAAACCTGTCTCAACTTTATACGCGAGTTGAAAAAGGTTTCATTCGAGTAGACGCCGACGAACTGACTTACCCAGCCCACGTCATACTTCGCTATGAAATTGAACGCGATCTGATTAACGGCGTAATCGAACACACCGACGTGCCTGAACTGTGGGATGAGAAAATGAAAGCCGCATTGGGCATCTCAACCAAAGGCAACTACAAAAACGGCTGCATGCAAGACATCCACTGGACTGATGGTGCGTTTGGCTACTTCCCAAGCTACACCTTAGGTGCCATGTATGCAGCCCAATACAAAGCTAAAATGACACAAACCGTCGACATAGACGCAGCAATCCAAAGCGGCGACCTAAGCCCCATCTTCCAATGGCTCAGCGACAATATTTGGTCACAAGCATCACTCCACACCACGGATGAACTCGTCACGCGAGCAACCGGAGAGGTGCTGAATGCAGCGCATTTTAGAAAGCATTTGGAACAGCGCTATTTGTAATAGAGCGCCTTCCAAATCAGCATCAACGCTAAGATACGGCTTAAATACTAAGAGATATTAAATTAGTTAACTCATTGCTTTAAATGCAAAAATATCGCGTTCCTTTCCCTTGCCCTTTGTCATTCAAGGGGGAGGGATGGGGTCTCTCAACAATAAGTGACACACACATCGAAGTTGCTCACAGCGTGAGCGAATAAAAAAACAGGGTATATAACCCGTTTATTTTTGCCCTATCTCAAAAATGGCACACTATTTCTGAGGTGAATGACATTCACCTTCTCGCGTTGTCTTTTGCGCTTTCAGAAAGTGTATTAGTATCAAGTGTACAGTGAATGGATGGCCGAAATAGTGTGCCATACCGAGAAATACATAGACGCATGCCCGTCGACATGGCACGGTTTTTCTGAAAGGCTAAAACTCTATTTAGATCAGAGTGTTAGATGTTGGATAAAAATCATACCTGTGCGGTTGAGCATGCCTATTAATAAAATGTTAGGCAACCAATAGGAAGAGGGTATGACTGATAATAGTGAAATAAAAGGACTAGGTGGCTGGCTGATCTTGGTAGGGTTTGGAGTTCTAATAAGCCCTATCAGATTGCTTGTTACGCTTATCCCAACTTACAAGCCAATCTTTGAAGATGGAGCTTGGGAAGCTTTAACTACAGTAGGATCTGAAGTTTATACTCCATATTTCGGTTCTTTATTAGTAGGTGAAATCGCATTTAATACTATTATGGTTGTCGCTTCCATTTATCTAATCTATCTGTTCTTTTCAAAGCATTATCTCTTTCCCAAATTATATATAGGCATTATAGCGGCATCCCTAATATTTATCCCTCTGGACGCTTGGATTGTAACTAAAGTGTTTCCTGGCGAGCCAATGTTCGATCCAGAAACAACAAAAGAATTTATGAGATCATTCATGATCGGTGTAATTTGGGTTCCTTATATGCTCGTTTCGAAAAGAGTCCATGCGACATTCGTAGAAGGTGTGCCTAACAAGCAAATGCAGCCGACCGCTGAAAGCGTCGGCTGATTTGGGCGTTAGCTGCCAGGACAAAGTAATGCACAACATCCTGTACATGTATTTAGTTTTAAACTAAACTTGTTCCATATACTGTACAAGTGAGGTGCAAAATGAGAATAGTCTCTTTTACCGAAGCCCGAAATGGCCTAAAAGCCGTTTTGGACAATGTAATTAACGATGCGGATACTACTGTAATCACTCGTCGTGACTCTGAAGATGCTGTTGTAATGTCATTGGATTACTACAACAGCCTTATGGAAACTGTTCATTTACTTCGTTCTCCAGCTAACGCTGAACACTTAAATCGTTCAATTGCACAGTTTAAAGCGGGTAAAACGACCCAGCGAGAGCTTATTGATGAGTGACAGGTTATTATCATGGACTGATGAAGCTTGGAATGGTTACGTCTATTGGCAGACTCAAGACAAGAAAACATTGAAACGAATCAATAAGCTAATTGCCGATGTTAAGCGCTCTCCATTTGTTGGGATTGGAAAACCAGAGTCCCTTAAAGAAAACCTTTCAGGCTTCTGGTCTCGCAGAATAGATGATACCAATCGTTTGGTATATGCCGTGGATGATATAGCAATTACGGTTATCTCGTGTCGGTATCATTACTAGCGAGTGGCAGCTAACTAGCTCCTTCAAACAAAGCCACCTACTTTTTCGTCTGAAATGCCTAATGCTATTCTGAGTAATGTGTGTCCGGTCTAATGCGCGGATCACTTGAAACGCACGACATTTGTCGAAATGGCACAGCTCCCCGGACACTTGGGCGCCACTCTAGCGGTTAAGGTAAGAAGCAACGATTATGAATTGATCGTTTCCAGCTTTTGGAAAGACTTTGAATCCGCCGGGCATTTTGAAAAAGGCGATTTTGATGATGCTGTTGTAAGACCGAGCACACAAAAACTGTTGAAGTCTTTCGATTTAAAAGTGGAGTATTTTGAAACCGTTGTTGCTACAGGTATTCTCGAATAAATACATAATTTCTATGCTACACAAATAGTCTATACAGGCCACTCATAAGGATCGAAAGGAATAATGAATAGCCCTTTACCTTCAAATCTGGAATTAGAAGCTGTACGTCTAAAATTTGAAAAAATCATACATGCTGAACCAGGAGGGGAGCTTGTACCATATTTCCATTTTAGGATTATTATAAAAAATGGAACGGACGTTGGGCACATAAATTTTAAAGTCGGCAACACTCGACATATTATAATGTGTGTTGGACATATTGGATTTGAAATTGAAGAAAAATATAGAGGTAACGCGTACGCATATTACGCATGCAAAGCGTTAAAACCTCTTATTTTACAGCATTTCAAAAAAATAATATTGACTTCAGATCCAGAGAATCGACCATCGTTAAAAACAATAGAAAAGCTCGGTGCTAGATATTTGGAAGAAATTGAAGTTCCTCCAGATGATCCATCGTATAAAAGTGGATCATTGAGAAAAAAACGTTTTGAATGGGTTCTATAACACAATTTAACCCTGACATTTTTTGTTAATACGAGATCTATACAACCCCCCAAATACATATAGGGCCACCCATAACTTTATTGACGCAAAATCGATAACTCGTTAGCCTCAAATAACAAACTCAAGGATGAGGGGATTCGTTATGCCGAGACCAAGAAGCCAACAAGTCAGCTTGTCTGATGCTCATGATTTAGCGCGTAAACCTTGGTAGTAAAGCGACGCCATTTCAATCAGACGGCTGTAGGTCCGGCGAAATTCAAACAATAAAGAACCATTCAAATATAAAGAATCAAGGGGGACATCGGCATTGAGAAAAAGCATCGCCTGATGGTCATAACATTCATCGACCAAGCTGATAAAGCGCCGAACCGCATCATCATTAATACCCAGCGCCACTTCTCGATCGCCTGTTTGACCAGATCCTATCGCGCCATCTTCGGTACCACGCGCTTTAATATGCTCAAACGGTTCACTACTGAGCTCAGGAATGCCAGAGACCAATATACAAGAATACCTTGCCGCTAACGCCATATAATCCATAGAAGACCTAGGGCCATCACACAAATCATAAAAATCAAACCAGACAACATTGTCTGATTCTTTGACTATTCTAATTGGCCGACCACATACCTGTAGTACTTCTTGTTGAATCGTGCCTTGAGCCATTTGATCAAAAACAGCCTCTAGCTTCTGCTCTTCTTGGACAAAATACATCGGGGCGGCTTGCGTATGGCGCAAACGATGATCTTTACCTCCCGCCAGATTGATACTCACAACATTCGCTTGCAACAAGGCAATAGGGGCCGCAAATCGTTGCTTTTGTAACTGGTTTTGGAATAAATTTTCAACGGCTATATTTGATGTCGCGACCAATACAACCCTTTCTTCAAACAAGGCTTCAATCAAACCACCCAATAGCATGGCATCGCCTATGTCAGAAACAAAAAATTCGTCAAAACATAAGACCTGACATTCTGAAGCCAATCTTTTTGCGATGCCTTTCAACGGATTCTTTTGACCAAAAGCAAGATTTAGCTCTTTATGCAGCCGCGCCATAAAATGATGAAAATGCAACCTAAGGCCAACGCCCTCAGGCAAACATTCATAGAATAAATCCATTAAAAACGTTTTACCGCGCCCCACATCGCCCCACATATAAACGCCTTTATACGGACTTTTTTCTGTCTGTGTAGAGGTCATTTTTATACTCTGATTTTTTGATGGGGAAGCCTTAGAAACCAAGAATTGATGGACTCTATCTAATTCCACCAAAGCAGTCTGCTGGTGCTCGTCAGAGACAATATTATGCTGATTAATACGAAGAAGATAAGCTTGTGACGGTGATAACATGCAGAAGGGCGTCTCTATCGATAAAAGAAAAATTGTCCCTCTTTATCCCTATATTCACAAGAGCGGCACTTGTTTATTTTCTGACAGATGCCTTTCTATAAGATTGTGAAATTTCCTCGTTCCGTACTTTCTATACCGACCGCTTTCTATACAGGCCAATTATAACTTTTAGGCTATAAAATGGATGCCCTGAATTATTCATTGCACAAATCTCGCGAACATTGTTACCCTTTACCGAGTCAGTATGTAGCAAATATGGATATTAAAAACATGAACTTAGGACAAGTACGAAATAAGCTGATGGCACACGGATTTAAAGCCTCTATTGATAAGCGCGGGGATCGACTACAGGTCGGAACTTGGAAGTCTTTATATCGCTTCACTGTGCGTTATCATGAATTATCTAACACCTTTAAATTGGAAAGCAGTAAAGTATTCGGCCCCTTGAATATTGTGTTTGGTTTGTTCGGGGTTTGGCAGTTGATTAGTGTCTTTTTCAATGCGGAGGGCGGTGAGGCAATCTCACTGTTCTCACTGTTGCTCGCACCTCTTATCTTCTTCTCTTTGTTAATAGAGGTTCTGCGGTTCCTTTTCCAGCCTTCAGCTGAAAGAACTGCGCTAAATATTATTAATACCTACTCAGGTGAAGAGTGAGTTCTTTCCTTATTCAATCACGGTAAAGTCTGCTTTTTTGTACTGCGGCATGGTCATTCCAACATTGGCGTTGATGTAGGTGGGGTCGGCGACGGTATACCTTCTTCCTTTGTAGTTAACGCTGTCACCTCGAACCTCGTGTGACAAAGACACCGCGGTAGCAACGTGATTAGAGTATTTCAGTCCAACTACATCTAGCCCCAGTAGGCTTTTTACTAATGTTTGAAATAGGATGCTGCGGTCTTCGCAATCGCTGTATGGGAAGTGAACCGTTTCGTCGGGAAACATGACTTTTTCATAGGCGAATTGGTCACCGTCTGTTTTGTATTTGAAAGCCGTTTGAGTAAAGCGCAATAAAAAGTTCACGGCTTCCAGTTCGGTCATTCCGTTTATATGAACTGAGAGGTCTTTCAGAAGAGAGTTGTTTATTTGCCTTGAGTTGGTGGCATCAAAGTAGATGCGATAGTCGGATTGAGGCAGGGTGTTATAAAAGGAAACCAGGGTGTCTGAGTACGTTGCGTTGACGGTGTAGGAACGGTTCTCAAAATCAAAGGTTAAGGCTTTGTGCTGAATGTCGTTGTCGATTCTAAGTGGCGTTTTGATTGCAAAAGAGAGCTTTTGCCTTGCATCTGGATAGTGGCCTTTGTATGTATGCAGGCGCTTGATTGGGCGGCTTTCTTTGGATAATGCTCTGTTTGTTAATGCTTTGTTTTCCAATACACTGTTTGGCAATAAATAGTATCGCGCATTGTCGATGTTAAAAAACGGCACGCTGTAGAGGCTGTGTTGCATCGCGGAAAGGAGGTAAACATCGCGTTTGTCGTAACCTACTTTGAGATCGTAGCCCATTTTAACCATCATAAACCAAGTGAATAAGTTCGCTTTGTTCTGATTTTTATAGAGCGTTTGCCCTGCTTGTTGAATAAACAGGTATTTTGCCCAGTCGTTTAGCGCTAGCGCTTTGATGTAATCTTGCATTTGAGATTCCAATGTTTGGTATTTGGATTCACTCAGTTGCTTCCATACGCTTCCGATGCTTTCGTTGTTGGTGCTTCTAAAACGGAATAACAGGCTTCGATCGTAATTTAGCGTGATGCTTTCACCAAAGAAATGAAACTGAATCTTCTTTTTGCGCTCCTCTATTTTAGGCATCACTTTGGTGGGGGGAGTGGCGGTTTGTATTGGTTTCGCTTTTATCTCTACTTTTGGGGAATGTTTAAGTTCGTCGTTATTGAGCGGCTCTTGCTTTTTCGCAATTGGGTACGTTGACGGTTTGGGTGTTGTATAAGGTGCTGAGGTTTTTATGGCATTAAACTCTTGCCATGATTGCTGTAGTAAACTGGCAAACTCATTATCTACCGACTTTTTAAAGGCATCAAAGTCATCGTCTACGGATTGCTTAAAACGGTCGAAGTCTTCTAGCATGTCGTCTTCAAAATGCTCGAACTTCGAGCTCTTTTTACTGTTCTTAAATTCGGATTCCAGTTCTGCAAAGGGATCTGAGGCTGCGAGAGCCGGTTGAGCTAAGATCAGTATAGCGAGAAGAAGGTTTTTCATGTCATCCCTTAAGCGACAGGCGAAGAATGTCTATGTTGCTTTGAAAGGCTCTAATGTACAAGTTTCTTTATAGTTGAAAGTCGCCGCTGCGCCACCGTGATCAGGTGAACGGTTCTGGGGGGATTCAATTCGCCAATCATCTGAGAACTGGGTAAAAAGACAAAGATAGACGAGCAATCACGCTTCAAGAAAAGGGTGAGATCGAGGGGGCTAAGAGGTGCATTACAGTTATGTGCCATATTTTGTACATGTATTTATTCAGGGGGGAACTTGTTCAAAATAATGTACAAGTGAGGCGCGATATGAAAATTGTTTCTTTTACCGAAGCGAGAAATGGCCTTAAAGCCGTTTTGGACGGCGTTGTGAATGACGCCGATACAACGGTTATTACTCGTCGGGATTCTGAAGATGCTGTTGTCATGTCACTGGATTACTACAACAGCCTTATGGAAATGTACACTTACTTCGTTCACCTGCGACTACTAGTTACTCGCAGTCTTATTAAAGTGTTCTCGGGATAGTAATATGTCGTTTTGGGCACTTCCTGAGATGCCAGCTCATTCTTTATGTGGGGATACATCTATATGTGCAATAAAGGCTTTCGCCAAAGGTGGGGGCTTGCTCCGTCGGGCTTTAGTTTCCTAACGATACAGAGGAGCGTTTATGACATATGAGTTTAAGAAATCACTGATCATCGGCAGCGTTATGGGATTGATTTTTTGGCTTATTAGTTATTTTGAATATTTTAGTATCTTAATATCCTTAGCCATGTGCGTCTTATTTGGCCCTTTAACGGTATGGCAAATTAGGAAGAAACCAAATAGTTATGCGTTGGTCATTAGCTTAACCTCTGGCGTTTTCTTGATTTTTTCCTATGGTTTTAAAATTGGCGCTATTTATACGCTAGGTGTCCTGTCGGTGTATGGCATCATGTCGGTGCAGTTTTCAATAGCGCTTGAAAACTCCTATGACAACATTAGGTTCATTGCTAGTAAATTCAAAAAGCGTAAATGAACAAATGTTACAAAAAAGCGTTTCCCTTATAAAAGTTCGATATGAAGACCGCTTTTATTTGTTCTTATTCGAAAGTCACCCATAAAAACGTGGGCTGTACTCACTAGATTCGCTTTTTATAGAGTTGTGATGAGGAAGGATATAACGATATGAAACGTGAAGAAATACTGCTTGTTTATGACCGTGAATGTCCCGCTTGTCATGCGTACTGTCAGGTGGTCAATATTCGCGACAGTGTGGGAGATTTACGCATCGTAGATGCAAGGGAAGACAGCTTTGTTATGGAAGAGATTACCTCTCAAGGTCTCGACATCGATCAAGGAATGGTGCTCAAAATGGGCGGACAACTCTATTATGGCGCGGATGCCATTCATGCTCTGGCGCTGATTGGCAGCCGATCAGGCTTATTCAATCGAATGAACTATTGGATGTTCAAATCGAAAACCGCAGCATCCATTCTCTATCCCATGCTGAGGTTTTGTCGAAGTATTTTGTTAAAACTACTTGGCAAAACAAAAATCAATAATCTCAACATCGAAGGCAATGATAAATTCTAACGGCCTCAACCTAATGAACCTTATTGCCTCTTCAGTTATGCCAAGATCAAGAGTCCAACAGGTTGGTTTACCTAATTCTTTTAATATTTCTGATTACCTGAACTAAATAGGTAAGTTGTGACCGTCATGATTATTGTGCTGGCTGTTTGTGTAGCACAATAATCAATCAAAAACTGACCAGAGAACAGCCCGCGACTTACTGTAAATTAGCAACGTTAGACCTAAATTCAGGGATGTCTAACGCCTGACATTCAACTGGTGGGTTTGATTGTTGAGCCTGAAACTAATATGTTGGATAGTGAGCTTATTCAATTAAATGGAATCGATGTAATGCAAGCTGTGATTTTTGATATGGATGGCACTCTTATTGACTCAGAACCAATGTGGAAAGAGGCTGAGAAAGAAATATTCTCTTCTCTTGGCGTTAACGTAAGTGAGGCGCTATCTGCTAAAACCGCGTCCATGACGACGCGAGAGGTCACTGAGTTTTGGTATAGTCACTTTCCTTGGTTAGGCAAAAATATAGAGCAAGTTGAAAATGAAGTTGTTGAGCGCGTCGCGGCTCTGATTTCAGAAAACGGTGGACCTATGGAAGGCGTCGAATATATTTTAAATTTCTTCCAGAAGAAAGAAATGAAAATAGGGTTATCAACTAATGCTCCTTCTAGGTTAATCCCTGTCGTTCTGAACAAGCTTGGCATTTCACACTACTTTCACAGTACCTCTTCTTCTGAGCACGAAACTCAAGGAAAGCCTGATCCAGCAGTCTATTTGACCACCGCTAAAAAGTTGGGGGTTGAGCCTTCAAAGTGTATTGCATTCGAAGACTCCCTATCAGGAATTATTGCTGCTAGTAAGGCAAATATTAAAACAGTTGCCGTTCCGCCTCGTACTGAGTTTACAGATAAAAAATATGACATGTCCCACGTAAAACTTAGTCGGTTATCGGATTTCACCGATAGTCATCTTGAAGCAATAGCATGTAGTAACTAGCAGCATATAGCGCCATGGCGTTAAACTTTATGTCTAGTTAGGCCATTTTAAATAGGAGTTATTATGGAAAATGTAAGTATCCCGTTTCAGACAATAGACTGGAAAGGTGTTCCTCGAACTGAGCACAAGGGCGAAACTGGGATGTCCTATTGGCAAACAATTGAGTTTGAAGGTTTGAGAGTTCGGCTTGTTGAGTATTCCAAACATTATAAAGCGGACCACTGGTGCGAAAAAGGCCACATTGTCTATTGCTTGGAAGGTGAAGTGGTAAACGAGCTAAAGGATGGTACCAAATCCATATTAGAGCCCGGCATGTCATACATAGTGTCGGACGATCTTAGTGCTCATCGCTCGATTACGGCTGAGAAGGGCGTTAAGTTGCTCATCATTGACGGAGTGTTTTTACAGTCCAATGCCAAACAAGTGGCTTAAATCGGGAACATAGCAGCAGGTTGTCGTGTCGTACATGTAAAACCGCTATTTTAGTGGCTAGGAGTTAACTTTGTTTAAGCTTTATTATTATCCAAATAATGCGAGTCTAGCGCCTCACTTTTTGCTTCATCATGTAAAAGCAGATTATGAATTGTTGTTAGTTGATAAAACGTCAAATGCTCAGAAGTCAGCGGATTATCTTAAACTCAACCCAGCAGGCCGAATTCCGACCTTGGTTGTCGATGAGCAGCCTATTTTCGAAAGTCCGGCTATTTGCATGCATATATGCGAATTGCACCCTGAATCAAAGTTAATGCCGCCCATCGGTCACTCTCAACGCCCGTTATTTTATCAATGGCTGGCGTTTCTGAATAATACGCTTCAAGCCGAATTAATGGTTCGCTATTACCCTCATCGCTATACCAATGATGAAGCGACGATTCCAAACGTCGTCGCCGCACAAGACGATAGAATTGCGGATGCACTTTCTATTATCAATGATCAGCTTGAGCACAATGAGTACTTACTTGGTGACAAGCTGACAGCCTGCGATTACTTTTTGTTTATGCTGTCCGAGTGGTCTTTGCTAATCGAAAAGTCCCCTCTGACTTTTGAGTACTTGGCAGCGTATTTGAAACGACTTTGTTCAAACCCGACCATTAAAGCCGTTTGCGATATGGAAGAAATTGACCTCACGCCCTTTCAGACTGGCGATTGACGTGGATAGCAAACAATATTCTGGAAGGTTACCGTTTCAGTGACCGCTTCATATCGATGCAACTGGTCTGCATAAAAGCGAACCTTATCGTTAGGTTTCAGATGATGCCAATCATTGTCGAAATAGACTTTAAGCTCACCATTCAAAACGATGACATGCTCGATGACACCAATGCTATGGGGAGGCGAAACCTGCTGGTGATGGTTTGTTAAGGTCACTTCAAACACTTCTATTCCTGAGTCGCTACTATAGGGAAAGACCGCCTTAACCTTTACTCTTGAGTCATCTGGGAAAGACGGTTCACTTGATTGAAGAGTCAAATCATGTGAAAAGAATGAAGAGAACGACGTGTTAAGGCCGCTAGCAATCTTCCATAGAGTAGAGATAGTCGGGCTGGACTCTTCTCGTTCTATCTGACCTAGCATGGCTTTTGAAACCCCTGTTAACTTGGAAGCGGCATCTAGGCTTAGACCTTGTTTTTTCCTTTCTGACTTTAAATGGTGCGCGATCGCGGACTTGAAATGAGAACTTGTCATAACCTCTCTCTTGTTGTGCGTTATAACGCACTGTGCTATTTTTAATTCATACGTTATAGCGCACGATACTATCACAACTCACTATTTTGTGTTGCATGGCGATCCATGTTTTAGGTGATTTGTTATTCGTTAAATTAGGAGTCAAGTGATGACTGAGAAACTGTTTTGGACAAGCCCTTATCAAACAGAGCTTACGAGTCAGGTCAGTTGGATTGTTGGTAACGACGTTGAATTACACCAAACCATTTTCTATGCCGAATCGGGAGGTCAAGAAAGTGACAAAGGTACGATCAATGGTATTCCCGTTGTGCTTGCGACCAAGCATGGTAAGCGGATTATTTACACATTGGAGCGGCAGCCTGACTTTAAGGTAGGTGATACTGTGGTGACCCAAATTGATTGGCAGCGTCGATATGCCTTGATGAAACTGCATTTTGCTGCCGAAGTTGTATTAGAGACCTTCTATCAGCATTTTACTGGGATGATTAAGGTTGGTGCACACATTTCTCAAGACAAGAGCCGGATCGACTTTGAATGGCCTGAGAGTATCGCTCCAATCTTGAAGGAAATTGAAATAGAGGCACAGGCTTTACTCGACTCTGACTTGATAATTGCCAGTGACTTTGCGGATGAAGCCAATGAGAAAAGGTATTGGCGAGTAGATGGCTTTGCGCAAGTTGCTTGTGGTGGAACGCATCTCAAGCGAACATCAGAGGTGGGGTGTTTACAGTTAAAGCGTAAAAACATAGGGAAAGGCAAAGAGCGAGTTGAGATAAGGTTACGTGCGTGAATTAGTTGGCTATAAGGCTTGTCGATTAGATCTCAGGCGTCGTCATCTGTTTATGTGTACGGAGATAAATTATGAAACCATCAGCGGTCCTTATTCACGTTCCAGATGTCGTTAAAGGACTTGAATGGTATAAGTGCGCCTTTCCTGACGCTGTTCCCATCTATCATTCAGATTTCGATGTTGCGGTACTTGATCTCAGTGGTTTTTCCTTAGAAATTGTTCAGGCAGACGAAAAGGTCGGTGCTGGTAAAAATGGCACAGTTATCTATTGGTTGGTTGATAACTTGTCGGCCTCTTTAGAGCACTTTGAACAGCTCGGAGCGCACCTCTACCGTGGCCCAATAGCAATTGAAAATGGGCTTTCAATGTGCCAAGTGGAAGATCCCTTTGGAAACTTGATTGGCCTGAGAGGGAAACTACATAGCAAGCGTTTCTAGAATTCTAGCCGTTTGGCATTTTCTGGAAGACCCGCTAACATGCGTTAGTCATTTAATAACGGTTATATGTTTAAGGAGCGTTCTGTGAAAATCTATGGGGACATTCAATCAGGTAATTGCTACAAGGTAAAACTGCTTACTTCACTTCTAGATATTGAACACGAGTGGATCGAAGTGGATATATTGGCCAAAGAAACTCATTCAGCGTCATTTTTGAAAATGAATCCAAATGGCAAGATACCGCTCCTTGAATTAGATGATGGTACTTTTATTTCAGAGTCCAACGCGATTCTGAATTACCTCGCTTATGACTCAAACTTAGCTGGTGTTTGCCGTTTCAGCAAAGCCAAAGTATTGCAGTGGCAATTTTTTGAGCAATACAGTCACGAACCGTTTATTGCCGTGGCTCGTTTTATTGCCAAGTACCTTGGGTTACCAGAAGATCGTAAGCCTGAGTATGAAGCTAAGCAAGCGGGTGGACATAAAGCATTGAAGGTGATGGAAGAGCAATTACAATCAACGCTTTATCTTGTGGGGAATGACATCACCATTGCCGATATATCTTTGTATGGTTATACGCATGTCGCCCATGAAGGCGGTTTTGATTTGTCTGAGTACCCAGCTATTCAGAAATGGATAGACCGTATTCAATCTCATCCTAACTATATAAGTATGGAGTAGCTGGCTATAAGCAGTCACTCCAATGGGGGCAATAAAGCAACCACTTGTGTGGAGTATTCCACTAATCAAACCATAAGGAAGTAAAATGAAAGTTAAAACTAAATTAATGAGCTTGGTTTGTTTTTCTTTGCTAAGTAGTGCAACTGCTTATGCGAGTGAACGAAGCGTTGAGTTTTCGATTCCTGGAAATCAGTATTGTGATGCAAATCATGTATCGGAAGTTTCATTTTCAATATCTAACTTAAGTGATATAAATACAACCATTAGATTGGATTTATATAAAGTTGATGGCGCTGAGTTGCAAAGTAGTGGAACAGCCAATAATGGCATGACGTCTGATTTAATGCTTGGACAAGACTACGTATTAGCAGGCAGAGAAACTGCTACATTTCATGCGCCATTTGGTAAAGGAAACCTTGCCTGCTCAGATAGGGTTTATTATGGAAAAATTTCAATATCTGATTTGAACGGTAGGGTTATTGCGTCAGGATTCATCTCTGGTAGAAATAAAGAGCTATTTAGAAGTGGTGTACCAATCCTAATAAATAATGGCATAGCATTTTAACTGGCTAACAATATACTAGGATATAGCGTTAATGGCTGAAATAAAGTCGTTAGCGCTTTCTACAGACCCCCTCATCACTGATACCAAATAGAGCTCTTTATCTTAGAACTAAGTTAGAGGCTCTCGTCGCGGTATTCTTGAGATACTTCCCTTCATATTGACTTCTTAAAAATATATGACGCTGTGCTATTACCCCGCATGTTAGGACTCGGATTGTAGTGTCTATTTATGTGTACGGCTTATTAAAGGCTTTGAGGAAATGCGTTTGCCAATCACTTCCAATAAGGGAGAAAATACAGAGATAGGCTGGCAATGAAGCCTAAAGGAGAGTGCTATGGACCAGTTATAGACTTTCGGTGACTCGACAACACTCCGCATAATAATAGGGATGTCTAAATCATGAAAAATCACATTCTTTATACCCTTAATCCTTCAGATGTACTCAGGAGTTGGACATGAGTAACTTCCTAGAAAGCTTATTCGATTTCGTCGTCGAAGTGCTGAAATTTATTCTCATCGTTGTTTTATTAAACAATATTGCCTATTACTTGGGGAAAGGAACCTTGAAGCTGCTCTCCGGTGGCTCTTATCCTCCAGCTGAAAGAACGCCAATGTCAACTAACATAACCATGTATGTCGGTTCGCTTGTTACCGTAGCCGCGTTCATTTGTATCATTTTGGTCGCAGATAAAATTCGATACGGTATATAATGACGCCGCGTAATTGGAAGTGAACTCGATGGGGAGCCATTATGTGTTTTAAGTGCAGGGATCGTATCTAAATGAATAGTCTATTGAACGCTCTTATTGCCTTTTGTGTTCTCTTTGGGGGAGTAGGCAGTTGTACAGATAAGCTTTCTAAGTAAGGCTCTGAATTTGCTACTGTAACCTCATGATCATTACAAAACTAAGGTAACTCCCTTCGGCTCACCGCGAATATAGGCGTTTTTTTTTGCACTAAGTTTTATGGATTCCAACATACATCGAAATATGCTGATAAAATAGCCGATTAATCGTCAATCACCATTCAAAGCTGGTACCTTGTGAAAACACCGAAACGTCTACAACCCCTCATCGAAGACGGTTTAATCGATGAGGTGATCAGTCGCCTAATGAGCGGCAAAGAAGCCGATATATTTGTTGTCCGTTGTGGTGACAAGAATCGATGCGCTAAAGTCTATAAAGACGCCGTTAAGCGTAGCTTTAAAAAGGCCGCGCAATACCAAGAAGGACGTAAAGTCCGCAGTGGTCGTCAAGCGCGTGCCATGCAAAAACGTTCAAACTATGGTCGTCAACAACAGGAAGAAATTTGGCAAAACGCCGAAGTCGATGCGTTGTCCCGTTTAGCTCGTGCTCAAGTGCGTGTTCCGGAAACGTTTGGTTGCATTGATGGTGTACTGTTAATGGAGTTAGTCGCGGACGAAGCGGGCGATGTTGCACCACGACTTGGCGATGTGACCATGTCGGAAGAGCAAGCGATTGAAGATCATACACTCATGATGCATTACATTAAGCTCATGCTTTGCGAGGGCATTGTTCACGGTGATTTGTCTGAATTTAACGTACTCGTTGATGACTACGGCCCCGTGATTATTGATTTGCCGCAAGCGGTTAATGCATCTGCGAATAACAGTGCGCAAGAAATGTTCGCGCGCGATGTAAACAATATGCGTCGTTATTATGGCGAGTTTGCCCCCGCCTTGTTACGGACTCAGTACGCCAAAGAAATGTGGGCCTTGTATGAAGAGGGCAACTTAACGCCTAATTCAACGCTCAGCGGTGAGTTTGTCGATGACAGTGGCAGCGCTGATGTTGATGTTGTTTTAGAAGAAATCAACGCCGTGTTGAAAGAGGAACTGGAACGCAAAGAGCGTCTACGCGAATCAGAAGACGACTGACTCGTTCAGACCTTTCCTAGACAAAGCAGCGATTAACAAAAACACCCGAAACAGTCGTTTTACTGACTTTTTCGGGTGTTTTTGTTTAAGCCTAAAGACAATATCCCCCATCGATTTGAATAATCGCATTGCGCATGGCGATTGATGCGTCCGACAGTAAAAAAGAAATCGCACCGGCGTGATCCGGTGGGTTAAGTGCTCTGCCAAGAGGCATGCTTTTCAGGCTTTCAAATAGAGCGTCTGTGTCTTTAGAGGTCATACCAGCTTTGTCTTGAATTGGGGTGGCAGTGACGCCGGGACGAATCGTATTGATACGAATACCTTTAGAGGCCAGTTCTATGTTGGCGACGCGAACGAACGCCTCACCCGCAGCTTTGCTTGCTGCATACGTCGCACAGGCTTCAAATCCTTTATCCACAACGATGCTGGAGACAAATACTACACTGCTTGGGTTCGACAAGAGTGGCAGCAGTGTTTTTAGAGTAAACAAAGGGCCTTTTGTGTTGATGGACATGGTTTGATCGTAAGCCTCTTCAGACGTTTGTTCTAGAGACTCAGGAATAAAAATACCCGCATTGAGCACCAATCCGGTGAGTGAGATGCTTTCATTGTTTAACTGTTCGGCTAAGCGATAAATGGAAGGTAAGTTCGCACTGTCCGCTACAATGCCTCGACAACCCAGTGTTTGAGCTGCCTGATGAACTCGTTGCTCATTCTGTCCGGTAATAATGACCTGCTTGCCTTCTTGAATCAGTTGTTTTGCTGTTTCAAAGCCGATGCCAGAGGTTCCGCCAGTAATTAAAGTGTAGGTGTTTTTCATAGTTTGTTCCGCCTATAGTCTTAAGCCACCAATGGTGTACCCGCCGTCGATAATAATTTCCTGTCCTGTTACAAAGGCTGAATCCTCGCTAAGTAACCATGCGACGGTTCCTGTTACATCTTCTGGAGTGCCATTCCGTTTTAGCGCTGTATGTTCGGCGAGTGTGTTTTCAAGTTCTGGGGAGAGCACATCATCTGCCATTGGTGTCAGAATGATGCCAGGACTGATCGCATTAACCCGAATTGCGTTGGCACCTTGTTCTACGGCAAGGGTTTTCATCATGGCTAACAGCGCACTTTTTGTACTAGCATATGCGCCAGCGCCCGGCATTACCGCACTCGCTGTCCAAGAAGAATTGATGACAATTGAGCCAGATTCGAGAAGCGGTAGGCAGGATTTAATAGTGAGAAAGGTGCCCAAAAGGTTGATTGAAATAAGTTGCGCAAACTGTTCTAAATGGGTGTCTGACAGCGACTGAAATTCTCCAAGTACTCCTGCATTGGCGAATACGCCATCGAGATGGCCCATTCGATTCTTGATCTGTTCAGCGCAGTGAGTCAAAGCTTTGTATTGCGATATGTCGCAAGACAAAGCGACGGCATTTCCGCCTAATGCTTCGATCTCTGTCACTAATTGTTGCAATGGTTCTTCTCTTCTTCCTACAAGGGCGAGTTGAGCTCCTTCTAACGCCAAGCGCAAGGCAGTGGCTCTCCCCATGCCTGTTCCTGCACCGGTTATTAAAATATTTTTATTTAAAAAGCGTGGTTCATTCATAATATTCTCCGAACATGAGTGTGTTACGAAGATCATATTTGAAACCAATTAACTTATAATTAGCGTTATAATTTATAGATTATAAAGAAGAGGTTTAATATGGATTTGTTTCAATCAATGAAGGCGTTTGTTACGACGGTTCACTCAGGGTCGATGAGCGCGGCGGCTGAGCAACTCAATATTACTTCTGCGATGGTGGGGCAGCATATTGCGTCGTTGGAGTCTCGCTTAGGCACGCGTCTTTTGAATCGCACAACACGACGCCAAAATCTAACAGATTTTGGTGAAAGCTATCTTGAGCAATGTTTGGATATTCTTGAGCGAGTCGCGGTTGCGGAAATGGAAGCAGAAGCGCAATCCAGCGAGGCCAGAGGAACGCTTCGAATTACCGCGCCAGTTACGTTTGGCTCTTCGGTATTGATGCCTGTTTTGGTTCGCTATCGCAGGTTGTCACCGAGGGTTAAAGTCGACGTTGTCTTAACCGACCAGAATCTTGATCTTATCGAAGAAAGGGTGGATCTTGCTTTTAGAATCGGAGAGGTGCCAGACAGTCGACTCATTCAGCGTAAATTAATGCCTTATAAAATGGTGCTTTGTGCTTCACCGGATTATTTGCGTAATCAAGGTGTACCGGAACAGCCGGAAGATTTAGCTCATCATGAATTGGTGCGTTTTGCGGTGTCGTCTGGTGCACCACTCAAGCTGTTTAAAAATGATGAAATGCGGGAAGTGTCTCCTAGTTGCATGGTGACGATGAACAGTGGGCAGGCTCTTGTCAATGCCGCACTCAGAGGGTTGGGGATTATTGTTCAGCCAGAAGTCCTAGTTAAGGATCATATTGCCGACGGAACCCTTCGCCCAATACTGCCAGACTGGCAGTTTCGAGAGCGTCCTGTTTCATTGCTGTATTATCGAGATCAAAAAATGACACCAAGAGTGCGTAGCTTTATAGAGTGTGTCATGAGTGATTTTCAGGCGCCTTAGTAAAACCTAAATTCAGATAATTAGAGAAGAGTGTCATGATTTCATCATGCACAGGCTAGCAAAGCTGAATTGCTGCTCTTTATAGTGTAAATTATAACCAGTTTAAACAAAGAGGGGCGATGTTATGGTATCGATAGAGTTTTTGATTACATCATTAATCGTTGTGCTAATTCCGGGAACGGGAGTAGTTTACACGATTTCTGTCGGTATTTTTCGAGGCTTTCGCACAGCGGTCGCGGCATCGTTAGGTTGCACCTTAGGAATCGTGCCTTCACTGGTGGCCAGCGTGGTGGGATTGTCTCTAATTCTACATACCAGTGCAGTGGTGTTTCAGTGCATCAAGTTTGCTGGTGTCGCGTATCTTTTGTATTTGGCGTGGATGACTTGGAAAGACACGGGGGGCATGGTGCTTCAGGACAATTCTTCGCAAACGGGGCTGATTAACGTTGCTTTGAAGGGCTTTTTAATTAACATTCTTAATCCGAAATTGACGATTTTCTTTATGGCATTTTTGCCGCAATTTGTCCCTTCCAGTACTGAAAATGGCATGTTATCCATGGGGCTGTTGGGCGGTATTTTTATGGTCATGACTTTCTTGGTTTTTGTGGGTTATGGTGCACTAGCAAATCTGATGAGAAAGTATGTCATCGGTTCAGAAGTCGTGGCTAAGTATATGCAACGCACATTTGCAGCAAGCTTTGCATTGTTGGGGTTGAAGCTTGCCACAACGGATGAAGGTTGAACCTGACACTGCTTATCACTCTACATTAACTGAAAAGGGCACAGGTCTGCTCGACCTATGCCCTTAATTTGTACTAGAACCCGATTTAGAGATTAACCGGCTGCCATCATCGCGCGAACACGAGCCACAGGTCTTTCATCGATCACGATATGGATTATTGCCGTTAAGAATGCAATGCCTGCTGCCATCCACCAAACGATGTTGTAAGAACCCGTTGCATCGTAAAGATAACCGCCTAACCAAACACCACAGAAGGAGCCAAGTTGATGGCTCAAAAAGACAATACCGTACAGCGTACCCATGTACTTAAGGCCAAACATTTGCGCGACTAAACCAGAGGTCGGTGGCACTGTTGCTAACCACAATAGCCCCGTTACAATCGAGAAAACATAAACGTTCATAGCCGTCATAGGTAACAACATGAACGCAGCAATAGAAATAGCTCGTAAAGCATAAATATAGGTCAGCAACATTTTCTTAGAATATTTGCCTGACCACGAGCCAGATAACAAACAACCAAAAATATTAAATAAGCCGATTAATGCTAAGCTTGCAACGGCAATGCTTTCGTCAAAACCTTGGTCAGTCAAAAAAGCGGGCATATGGACTGTGATAAAAGCCAGCTGGAAACCACAGACAAAAAAGCCGATCACTAACCACCAATAATGTGAATGTTTGCTGGCCTCTTTGAGCGCTTCTGATAACGTTTGGGTATCTTGAGTATTCGTACTTTGCTCTGAGTTTGTTACACCTTTGAACGACAAGGCCAAGAGCGTCATGAGAAGTGCTGAGCCAGCCAGTAATATCAGTGCAGTATGCCAACCGTAAGCTTCAATAAACCCTTGTGCCACAGGAATGACCAACAACTGTCCTGCTGAGCCCGCCGCGCTGCCTAATCCTAAAGCAAACGCTCGTTTTTCAGGACGAACCATACGCGCCATTGCAGGTAAAACAACACCAAACCCCGTTGCGGCTATGCCCATGCCCATTAAGAGTCCAGCGCCTAAGTTTAACCCTAAAATCCCATCTGCATTGGCGGTAACAAACAGACCCAAAGCATAGATAAGAGCACCAATAACGACGGCTTTTGCTGTGCCATATTTGTCTGCAAATGCCCCTGCGATGGGTTGGAATAATCCCCAACAAAGGTTTTGTAAGGCAAGAGAGAACGCAAATACTTCTCGACCATAGTGAAATTCATTGGAAATCGGGGCCATAAAAAAGCCCATAGAGGAGCGTAAACCAAAGTTAAGCGCTAATAGTACGCAAGTAAACGCAATGGCAAAGCTGACGAGTTTTACTGGGGTAGACATAACTAATCCTAAGTTTTGGAAGATACAAACAAGTTCACTGATTTAACCTACGTCCTTTTGAGCTTTCTGAGACGCTCAGAAAGCGTATTTGCACTGTCCTTTTTGATCTAATACAGACTATTGATCTACGCGAACAATAGTCTGGTGTTGGCTTCTAGCATGTTACGTGTTGTCGCTCTGCATTTTTGCACGAGGTTGCTGTGCCAAAAAGTCGTTATTTAGACCGTGCGTACTGCCTTGTACATGCCTAGATTTGAATCTGGCAAGGTGTCATTTTTTCAGTGGCCACCATACCGCGATAATGGATACTTTTTTTGCCTAATAACGACATTTTTAGCCGTCATAGGACCGATTAGGGTACTTTAATTCTTACAGGATCGGGCAGTACTCTTACAATTTGTGCTCTGGCCTTATGCCAGAACCCGGATAATACCAGCAATGATAAGCCAAGTGTCACACCAACGGTTGCAAGACTGTCTTCTAACATGCCGTAGGTGTTCATAAAGTCAACGAGCGCATACAAAACATACGCTAAGGCTGACACCATAAATGCACGGCGATCGATAATTAGAGAGATAACAGTAAGCACCAGATACAAAGCAATGATGGCAAGTAATTGCGTGCCACCTGGATTATTGGCTGTTAGGTTGGCAAAGACCGAATGAACGATCAGCGGTGCTGCGCTTAGGTGTAGCCAGAATGCGATGTCGGATTGTTTTTTAACGCGTTTTCTGTCCTGAGCGTCCCACCAAATTGCAAAGGCAAATAAGAGTGCTCCGGAAATAAACGCGAGTTCGTCAATGTATTGAATGTTTTGTAGAGTTGGGAAAACGGACAATGCCAGCGAAACAAAGAACACAAGCGTTGCGATAGCGCCTGCCGCAATGGTGATAGGTACAGCGAAACGACGCCAGTGTAGATAGGCTGCGGCGACGGTTACGATAGCCGAAATGATTAAACTGTTTTCTTCGGCGGCAATAATAGACATAAAGAAAATAGAACAAGCGCTGAAAATTCCGCCAGTGAAACTCAGTAGCAAGACAATCGCAGGCAGTGCCATTTTGCGTTTTAATACGAAAAACTCTGCCAACCCCCACGACGCGACAGCGGCCAAGAGCGGACCTACTGCATCATGGAAAGAGTCGCCTAACCAGACGAGAGAGAACAAAAATAAACCAATCGCAATGACGACGAAGATATCGTTGAAGCTTGTGATCAATCGAACATTTTCTTCGTCCGCAGACGTTGTATGTCGTAGGGACTGCATATAATCACGAAAGCTCGCAACGTCCTCCGATTGAAAAATGCCTCGAGCGGTGGCGTTGTCTAGATCTTCATCCGTGTACATGTTTGTGGTGCCTTTATGATGAGTGTTTACTTTTAAAGCGTGTAAGGCGTACCATGACGGATAACGCATCGCGTTTCAAGGTGCCACATTCTTTCCTTAGACTCTTTCCTTAGAAACAAAGAGATTCGAAGCACTGTTATGACTCCAACAACTCAACCACTATTTTGGCGAGATACCGCGCTTCCGTTTGTAGAACTTCGACACATTATCGATGGGCACAAGGTTCGCTATGTCCCTCATTCACATGAGCAATGGTCGATTGGCGCGATCTTAGGCGGTGAGAGCGCGTACCTCTGCGCCGATCGTATATACGATGTCGCAGCGGGAGATTTGGTTATCATGAACCCGCAGTTGGTGCATGCCTGTAACCCCAAAGTCGGATCACCTTGGTCTTACTATATGCTGCATGTCGATTGTGACTGGTTAGCAAAGCTTCTCCATCGAAACGGCGTGAGATCAACGCCTTCATGGGAACCAAGTCAAACGGACTGGCTGACGTCGCCTGATTTGTTTGAGCGCTATAAGGCAATGGCGGAGATTTTATTCTCTGAGTACGGAGCACAGAGCGATAAAACAGCGGCACTGGAATCTTTCTTATGCCACTTGTTTGAATCGATCGACAAAGCCGCTGCTCAAGAATCAAAGCTTCCAGTGACGCCAAACAAGCTAGCACGAGTCGCGAATTATTTGTTGGAACATTGCCATTTAGAGACGCCTATCGAGGACATTGCAGACCAGTTTGGTTACAGCGCCAGCTATTTGACGCGTCAATTTAAGCAATATTATAAGATGACACCTCACGCATACCGATTAAATCGTCGCATCCAGCTTGGTCAGCTAGCACTAAAAAACGGCGTGCCTATTGCGGAGGTTGCTAACGCATTTGGGTTTAGTGATCAGGCGCACTTTCAACGTGTCTTTAAAGAGCGAGTGGCCGCAACACCGAATCAATATCGCTCTATACATCGTTAAGAGTATTCGTCGCGGCGCTACGTGACATTGATTAAGATCGTCAAACAGCTTAATGCCAGCCCAATCGCAAGGGTTTTGTTTAATCGTCGAACTCTTATTGGCGTGCTCAACCAATTGCCTAATACCGCGCCTGCCATTACCCAAGCACTGAGCGACAACCAACAAATGGGCAGGTAGACCACGATAAACATCAACAGCAATGCGTGATCTTCTCCGTTTGACCCAGTTGCATAGGTTGCGATTCCAGAAAGCGACGCGAGCCATGCCTTTGGGTTAACCCATTGCATTATTGCTCCTGTCCAAAAGGTGGGTGCATTATAGGTGTGTTTATCTGCTATTTCGCCGTTGTCTTTGAAAAGCTGATAGCTTAGATATAAAAGAAACAAAATCCCCGCCCCTTGAAGCGTTGGAATAAACCAAGGTAACGCGGTAATGAGATGATGCAGACCCAAGCCAATCAACCCAAATAAGGCAATAAAGCCAAGTGTCGCCCCAGTCACGAACGTCAAACCAGCGGGCACACCAAAACGCGCCGTACTACTAATACACACCAAATTCACCGGCCCCGGTGACAGCGATGATGCCAACGCAAACATACTCATAGGGATTAGAATCGAGGCACTCATAAACACTCCTTTTTATAATCAATCACGAACAAAAGGAGTGTTGCAGGTCAGTGCAATAGGGTATTGAAGAATACTGACCAACTAAAAGAACGAGGGTTATTTTGACTCAGTTAGATGAGATCTGTTTTAGAATCAGTTATTAGATAATTGAGAGGAGCGATTGAGATTGGCAAGCTCGCCCTCATTAGGCCAAACAATCGATTGAGCGTTAATCAACTGATAGAAGCTCATCACCTTTGGTGGGTGGTTCTGCAAAAACCGTCTTAACAATGTGAGCGTTTTCTCTCCCTTAATAGAAGTGGGAATAATCGCATGCAGTGGGTGCGCGCCGGAGTCACTTTGAATGTAGAAAGCGGTATTCGGCGAAGCCAGCGCTTTGCTAATCAAAGCCTGAAAGAGTTCACTGGGCACTAAAGGGGTATCACACGGGGAAATGAGCAGATGCGAGTACTGAGCATCGGTGTTTTCTAACCTGTGTTCTTTTATAGGTTCCTGCATGCGCTCTAGGCCGGCAAGAATACCTGATAGAGGGCCTTTATCCTGAAACTCGGGGATGTCCTGAACAATGTCTATTTCGCCTGATGTGAGTGCAATGTAGTCGTCAATTTGGCGATTAGCACTGAGCAGTAGCGGCGAGCATAAAGGTGCTAATACCGCGTGAGCATAGCCAACCATCGGCTTGCCTTGAAAGTCGACGAGCCCTTTCTCAACTCCGCCCATACGGCTGCCTTGGCCGCCAGACAGGATCAATCCTGCAACGCTAATTGAAGACGTGTTGTTTATATGACTTGTATCTACGCGACTTGTGTCCGTTTGAAGCATTGTTTGTCTCTTTGTTGCCACAGGACTTCCGCTTTTTTCAAAGCCTGCTCTCTATTGAAATCTGGAAAGAGCATCATGACAACGACCGTGAGGGTTTGCAATACGGCTTGTTGACCGAAAGCGTCTTCGCTTGATCCTGACCAATGTTCAAGTAATCGAATAGGATCTAAATTGTCTTTTTGGCGAACGTGTTGCTGTTCGGCTTTGTTCCATGTTTGCCAATCAGGAACTTGGTTAGTATTGCCTTTTAGAAAACCCACAGTGACATCACGTTCAGGATTCACTTCTGCTTCACCATTGCCGCCTCGAAACACCGCGACCGACGGGTCTTTTAAAATCTCTGCCGCGTCTAAATGAAGTTCATCATACCCTTTGTGAAACACGCCATGAACACTGTGTTTTGCATTGAATGGATTCATCATCCGAACCACTGTGTTGACGGGAGAACGCAGCCCCAGAGTCAGTTTTAAATCCATAAGTTCGGCTAAATTCGTTGAAATGGCGTTTAAAGGAACGTAAGTGAAGTTACCCTGCTCAAGGTTTTTCTCTGCTTCTTGAATTGTATCGGCAGAGCTTAAACCCAACCACTGGATCGTCTCTTGCACATAGATACGGTTCTCTTCATCAAATGAGTGACCGTGCATTGCAACTTTATAGCCGGCTTGTGCAAGGGTTAAAGCAGACAGCAAAAACCAAGGTAATTCATTACGTTTTCCTGCGTAGGCTGGCCAGTCGATATCGACTTGAGATGCGTTTGTGCGGTTTTGCGCTAAAAACTCTCGAACCGCACGAGTGAATCCTACGGTTTCTGCCACCGTTTCTTCTCGAATGCGAATAAGCATCCAAAAGGCTCCAATTTGTTCAGGCAGTGCTTGATTGTTCAGAATCATTTGCATAGCAAGTTGCGCTTCTTCTGACGTCAAGCTTCTGGTGCCTTTTTTGCCACGCCCAAGGATTTTAATAAAGTGTTTAAAATCGTCGATCATGAGGCTAACTCCTCACTGTCTAAGGTCGTTGATGTCGTGCTGGTGGACTCTATGAGTGCTTTTAGCTCAGGGATGCAGGAGCCGCAGTTTGTGCCGCATTTTAGGGAATCACCTAGTGCCTCGGCCGAACGACAACCTTTGTGGATGCTGGCTTCTATTTGTTTGCTTCCGACTTGGAAGCAGGAACATATAATGTCACCTTTGTCTTCGACATCGGCCGGTAAGCCTGCGAGCAGCGCGATTCGTTCCGATGTGTTGAGCGGGTCTTCTCGCTCAAACAGGCTGGTCAACCAGCGGCTGTCTGGCAAATTGGGAAGCGGTGAAAAATAGAATGCGGCGACAAGGCGAGACTCACTTCCTGCTTTTGTGATGAAAGCAAAGCGATGTTCGTTTGTAATCGGGTTCGTATAGGTCAGGCATTCAATGTCGCCTGAACTCGCGCTCTGTTCCGACTTATTATATACCGCTTTGTGTACGAGAGATGAGAGATCCAAAGGCAATTTAATCGCGACTTCGTAGCGTTTCCCTTTGGGAATGGTAACGTCGCTCCAGTAATCAAACGCCGACAGTTCAAGTGGGTTCAAAGCGAGTGCATAACCATAATACGTGCATTCTACAGGCTCTAAATTAACGCAAGCATGTTTGGATTCTGGTTGTCCTGAAAGAGGGTCAAATACTTGAGGAACCAAACTGGAAATGACGTTTGCACTGTTGTATTGGTTCGTCCAGTGAATCGGAACAAAGACGTTTCCTGATTTTTGTTTTTCATTGATTTTAGCGCGCATCAATACCTCGCCAACACGCGAGCTTAATTTCACCAGTGTTTTGTCTTTTACGGCCAAACGTTCTGCGTCACTGGGTGACATTTCCACGTAAGGTTGCTCACTGTGGTTGAGCAGAATAGAGGCTTTACCTGTACGCGTCATGGTATGCCATTGATCGCGCAGGCGTCCTGTATTGAGAACAAGAGGCCATTGTTCGCTTGGACGTTCAACAGGCGCTTTAGGCGTAATGGGAATAAAGCGAGCTTTTCGGTCGGGAGTGAAAAACAAACCGTCTTCAAACATTCGCTTTGTGCCTTGTGGCTGGCTAGGCGTAACTGGCCACTGTATGGGCGAAAGTGCATCGTATTCAGGCTTGCTGAGCGTACTTAACCCACCAATATCAAAGTCTCGTAACGTTGAGCCTGCGTTTTCAAAGGCGGAAAGCGCAGCGTGTTCGATGAAAATTTCGTTAGGGCTAGCGTAGTTAAACGCCTTCATAAAGCCCATACGTTTTGCGACTTCGCACATTGCCCACCAGTCGTGTTTCGCTTCTCCAGGAGCAGGCAGTAAACCTCGTTGACGAGATATGCGTCGTTCCGAGTTGGTGACTGTTCCGTCTTTTTCGCTCCACGTGGTTGCGGGCAGCAATACGTCTGCCATCGCGGCTGTGTCGGTGTTCATTTGGCAATCACTGACAATCACCAACTCGCATTTTTCTAATGCTCTGCGGACTTGGTTGGTGTCTGGTAAACTGACCATCGGGTTCGTCGACATAATCCAGACCACTTTTACCTTGCCTTCTTCGATGGCTTGAAACATATCGACGGCTTTTAGGCCGTTCTGCGTTGCCATTTTGGGCGCGTGCCAAAACTGTTGGACTAAATCTATGGCGCCGGGTGTGGTAAAGTCCATATGTGCCGCTAATTGGTTTGCGAGTCCGCCGACTTCTCGGCCACCCATCGCGTTAGGTTGACCAGTAATTGAAAACGGTCCCATGCCTTCGCGGCCAATACGACCGGTTGCAAGATGGCAATTAATAATGGCATTGGCTTTGTCTACACCGCTGGAAGATTGGTTAACACCTTGAGAATAAAAAGAAACCGAGCGTTCTGTTTGGCACCACCATTTGACTAACTGGCTTAGCTCGTTGACTGAGATGCCCGCTTCTTGCGCGGTGTTTTCGATGCTTGGTGAGGATGCGCGAGCCGCTTGAACAGTGTCTTTGAAGCCGTTGGTGTGATCATTGATAAATTGATAATCCAGTTTACCTCGGCGTTCCGATTCAACCAGCAGAGTGTTAAATATAAGCGCGTCACTGCCGGGCGTTATAGCAAGGTGAAGATCTGCAATATCGCACGTAGCCGTTTCTCTTGGGTCTATTACGACGACTTTCATTTCAGGACGTTTTTGTTTTGCGGCGGATATACGTTGAAACAAAACGGGATGCGTCCAAGCCGCATTGGAACCAATCATAATCAGAAGATCACACTGCTCTAAATCTTCGTAACAACAGGGAACCGTGTCTGTGCCGAAAGCACGCTTGTAGCCGACCACGGCTGACGCCATGCAGAGTCGAGAATTGGTATCGACGTTCGCTGTGCCAATAAACCCTTTGGCGAGCTTATTGGCCACATAATAATCTTCGGTAAGAATTTGGCCCGAGAGGTAGAAAGCAAAAGCGTCGGGCCCGTACTCCTCAACGACTTGCTTTATTTTTGTGCTGATTGTGTCTAGAGCAGTATCCCAAGATGCTTGTTTACCCTTTACAACGGGGTGCAACAAACGTCCATCGAGCCCAAGCGTATCGATTAAGTTACTGCCTTTAACACACAGGCGACCAAAATTAGCAGGATGATGGGCATCACCGCATACTTTATTTTTATTGTTCTCAAGCGGTCTGATATCTTCTTTCCACTCATTGACTGGAAAATCGACACCACAGCCAACCCCGCAATACGGGCAGGTTGTTTTACCTATCACCTGCACTTGTCTACCTCTCGTCCAAAAAAAAGGCCCAGTTTCCCTTAGAGAAACCGCGAAAAACGCACCTTCTCTAAGGGAAACTGGGCCACATTGCCTGACTGATCGTACCCACCACCGAGTACGACAAGCTAATCGTCGTGCTTACTAGAAGCATTTTATATAAAGCAAACTATGAGCCAACTAATAAAATTTTATATAAATCAAAATACTAGCGTATCTAGGCATCGACTATCGATCCAACCTGAAAATAATTTGCTCTGAGTTGGTGCAAAGTGCAGGGTAATAGGGCATGCTTTATTTACTATCGGTATGTAATAGCATATCAAATTGAGACCTTTGCACGACGACTGCGCTCTCCAATACAGTGTTATAAACAGACTCAAAATGCTCATTTATAACGCATAAACTCCGCTTTTCGTCTATTTTTGCTTCGTCTTGGCTTTGCTCGTGACTTCGTGCAAAGGTCTCAAATTACGTCAAAAAAGGATTGCTGATGAAACTTTATTTAAATGAAACGTCTCCCTTCTCACGCGTTGTGACAGCTGTAGCTTTGATGTCGGAAAAGGCTTCTGTTGAGCTTGTTTGGGTGGATCCATGGTCGTCGCCAGATGCATTAAAACAGGTGAATCCTTTTTGTATCATCCCCGCATTGGAACTCGACGAAACCGTTTTGACGGACAGCATGGTCATTTGTCAGTATCTACTCGCAACCTATCGTAACGTCTTCCTCGCACCAATGGACCTTACCAACAAACAAGAAATGGCACTGCTTGGTTCAGCCAAAACTCTAATGGACGTGGCGTTTAAAACGGTGGCATTGAAGCGCTTTACCGAGGGCAAGAACGAACTGACTATGCGTGGTATCGAGGGGCTAAATGAAGCGCTTTTAAGGTCGAAAACAGACATTCGAAATAATCCCGCGTACAAAGAGAAAACACTGGCGACGTTATACTTTCATATTGCCCTAGCGTATATACAACTTCGCCATGAGGCGCTGTTTGAACAACATGCAGCAGGAGAGATTGAAGCTTTTCTTGAAAAATCACCGTTCAGCGACGTATTGGAAACAATTAGCCTTGAGACATTGGCCGAAAAACCGAGCTTTGAGGGTCTTAGAAATAGTATTTAAAGAGAGATAGATAAGGTGTACAGCGCCATTCGCCAATACACCTTATCTATTTGAGCGCTTTGGTTTTAGTTCACCGCTACAAATACGTCGCCGTTTTCAATCTTGGTTTGCCAAGTGGGTAAAATGCAATTTTCATCTTCTAGGCAATGACCGTTTTCAAGGTTGAAATGCTGTTTGTATAACGGGCTCGCGATCACGGGTTGTCCGTTTAAATCGCCTACAATCCCTCTCGAAAGTACATTGGCTTTGCCAAAAGGATCCCAATTAGACAGAGCAAAGATTTTGATGTGTTCTGCTTCATCAATGCGAAACAACGCAATTTGTTGTCCGTTTACAAGCGCAGCAGTTCCGATTTCGTTTTCTAGTTCGTCTTGATGACAAATGTATTTCCAGTTCATTTTTGTACCTCTTAACGGCTACCTTTTCCCTCTCCCTTAGTAAGGGGAGGGTGTACAAGGGGGTGACGTTCTAAACCGCTTTGGCGATTAATTCGTATTTCTCGGACTCGGTCGCAGGGCGAATTTGACCTCGTTCTTCAACAAAGACGACGTTGTTGTCTTCCTCGTCGGCGTTCACAAACTGACGGAATTTTTTCAACGCTTTTTCGTCTTTTAATGTGGTCGTCCATTCGCATTGGAACGTATCGACAATGTGTTGCATTTGCGCTTCGAGTTCCGCACCAAGGTCAAGAGAGTCTTCAATGATCACGTCTTTGAGGTAATCTAACCCACCTTCTAGGTTGTCCATCCAGGTTGCGGTTCGTTGCAGGCGATCCGCTGTTTTGACGTAAAGCATTAGAACTCGGTCTATGTATCGAATCAGCTCTTCGTCGGTGAGGTCGGTTGCAAACAAGTCTGCATGGCGTGGTTTCATACCGCCGTTACCACACACATAAAGATTCCAGCCGTTTTCGGTGGCGATCACACCAATGTCTTTACTTTGAGCTTCGGCACACTCTCGTGTACAGCCAGATACCGCAAATTTAATTTTATGAGGACCACGCAGTCCTTTGTAGCGGTTCTCTATATAGATGGCCATGCCGACAGAATCGTTTACGCCATAACGACACCAAGTGCTACCCACACAAGATTTAACGGTTCGAACGGATTTACCGTAGGCTTGACCAGTTTCGAACCCAGCATCAACTAGTTCTGACCAGATTTTAGGCAGTTGCGGTAAGGTTGCACCAAACAGGTCAATTCGCTGACCGCCTGTGATCTTAGTGTAGAGGTTATAGCGTTTGGCGACGTCGCCGATGGCGATTAAGCCGTCGGGTGTGATTTCTCCGCCGGGAATACGTGGCACGACCGAGTAGGTGCCGTCTTTTTGCATGTTTGCTAGATAACGGTCGTTAGTGTCTTGTAAGGCGACGTGCTCTTTTCCTAAAACGTAATCGTTCCATACACTGGCTAAAATCGAGCCGACCGCTGGTTTACAGATATCGCAGCCTTTTCCTTTGCCGTGCTTATCTAACAGTTCAGCGAAGGTTTTAATGCCTTCGACCTTAATTAGGTTGAACAAATCTTGACGGGTGTAGGCAAAGTGCTCGCAGATATCCGTGCTGACTTCAATGCCAAGGGCGAGCAATTCGTTATCGACCACTTTTTTCAGTAACGCGGCACAACCGCCACACCCAGTTGCTGCTTTGGTGATGCCTTTTACATCGGCAACGCCGGTTGCTCCGCCTGCGACAGCGGCATTGATGTCGGCTTTTGTGACATTGTGACAACTGCAGATTGATGCCGTATCAGGCAGTGCGTCAACGCCCAGTGCGGCTGGTGCGCCATCTGATGCCGGCAGAATGAGCCCTTGAGGTTCTTTCGGAAGATCGATGCCGTTTAGGTAATATTGCAGTAAAGTATCGTAGTAACTGTTGTCGCCGACTAATACTGCGCCTAATAGTTTTGATCCGTCCTCTGATACAACTATTTTACGGTAGGCGTTGCTTATTTCATCTTGATAGACAAAAGATTTAGCGCCTTGTGTTGCTTGGTGAGCATCGCCAATCGAACCGACATCACAGCCGAGTAGCTTGAGTTTGGTGCTCATGTCAGCGCCTTCAAAGGCTAGGCTGTTATTCCCTATTACATGATCAGCGGCCACTTTAGCCATGGTGTAACCCGGCGCGACTAAACCAAAGATCTTGCCATTCCAAAGGGCACATTCACCAATGGCGTAAATGTTATCGACAGACGTTTGGCAAACATTGTTGATTTCGATGCCGCCACGTTCACCCAAAGTAAGCCCGGATGTGCGTGCTAATTCGTCTTGAGGTCGAATACCCGCAGAGAAAAGAATGAGATCGGTCTCTAAGTGGCTGCCATCGGCGAAGTTCATGCGGTGGAATGCGGCTTCGCCGTCTACGATTTCGTTTGTTGCCGTTGCGGTATACACGTCAACGCCAATGCCTTCGATCATGTCTTTAAGCATTGCGCCGCCAGTCTCATCAAGCTGAACGGGCATAAGACGTGGTGCGAATTCGACCACTTGAGTTTCTAAACCGAGGTTTTTGAGTGCATTAGCGGCTTCAAGGCCAAGTAAACCGCCTCCTACGACCGTTCCTGTTTTGCAGTCTTTTGCGCATTCACGCATAGCGTCTAGATCATCAAAGGTACGATAAACAAAGGTATTATCTCGTTTGTGTCCCGGAATCGGTGGCACAAATGGGTACGAGCCTGTTGCTAAAATCAGTTTGTCGTAATCCACTTGAGTGCAGTCGTCTAAGCGTATGCTGTTGGCTGGTGCATCGATCGCAACGACTTTCGTATCCGCGTGGAAATCGATGTTATTGTCTTTGTAAAATTCGCTGGTGGTCAGTGACAGGTCTTCTGCGTTTTTGCCGGTAAAATACTCGCTTAGGTGTACACGATCGTATGCGATGTATTTTTCTTCGCCGAACACCTGAACATCAAATGTTTGATTGGCACCAGATTGAATGAGTTGTTCGATAAAGTGATGGCCGACCATCCCATTACCGACAACGACGATTCGTGGTTTGTTTTGATTCGTTGTCATAGAAGCCCTCGTATCTCAGCTTGCTTTATGTCGTTTTTCTAAGAGCTCTTTCTCGTGCTCTATCGGAGTGCAATAGGCTTCTCCGAATATAAGACGATCTAGTAAAGCGCTGACATTGGTTTGATTCTGTATAAGCTGGAAGTACCAGCCACCGTCGGCGACGTTGCCAAAAAGAATTGCGCCGACGAGTTTGTCGTCGTTGACCACGAGTCGGCGGTAATGATGCTGCGATGCATCTACAAATGTGATGGAGTTGCTATCGGTGAAAGAACTTAAATCACCGACGGAAAACAGGTTGATTCCAGACACTTTAAGCTTGACCGGAATCGGGTTGATGCGAAACTTTGGTGTTTCATTGTGTGCCAAAGCGTACTGACTTGATACGATTAACTGTTCGCAAAGCACGTCAATTTGATCCCATATCGGGGCGACCACCCCAAAAGTCGTGTTGGCGAACTCCGAGCATTCGCCAATGGCGTAGACACCTTCGACGGATGTCTGAAGACGCTCATTGACCTGAATGGCGCGATTAACGATAAGCCCTGACGATTTAGCCAACTGCGTTTCTGGCGTGATGCCTGCGGCCATGACAACGCATTGCGTCTCTAGTGTGCTTTTATCGTCAAGCACAACGCTGTGTACTAGGTTTTGTTCACTCTTTATTAGCTTGGTCGGGTTAACGCCAAGACGAAATGCAATGCCCATACTCTCCAGTTTATTTTGTAAAAGCGATGCCGCTTTCTGGTCGAGTTGGCGATTTAATATGTGCCCTGAACGATGCACAACCGTCGCTGTATGGCCTCGTTTTGTCAAACCAACGGCGGCCTCTAAACCGAGTAAACCGGCACCGATGACCGTTACCTTGCTTCGTTCTGGTAATGCTGCCATTGCGTCGACATCTTGCCAGTCTCGAAAGCCGATGACATTGAGGGCGTCGTTACCCTGAATATCTAACGTTCTTGAGCGAGAACCGGTAGCGAATACGACTTTATCGAAATTAAGGGATGTGCCTGAACGCAACACAACCTGCTTATGATCATAGGAAACACGGATCGCAGGATCGTCACAAATAAATTGAACACCTTGCTCTGAAAGCTCATCTACATTGATGAGGTTCATATCCTGTTCTTTAATTTCCCCCGCAAGAAGGGAAGACAGCATAATTCGGTTGTAACCAATGCGAGCTTCTTCACCAATCACCGTAATCCTGTATTGATCTGGGGCTTTGGTTAACAGTTCGCTAGCAAGCTTACTGCCCGCCATTCCGCCGCCGATGATGATTAGGTGTTGTTTTGTCATAATTGAATTCTTAACGAATGACTCGTTTAAGCCTGCTTTGCATTCGGTTCGTTGTTCTTGGTGCCGCTTTTTGCGTTGGTTCTGTGTTTATCCAGCGTTTCTACTTTTTTTTGCTTCTCATAAAGGAACGTCAGCACTTGCGCTCGGTAATCGACGTATTTAGGGTCGTTTGCCAGTGCTAAGCGGTCTCGAGGACGTTCAAGGTCTACGTGGAGAATTTCACCTACTGTGGCTGCGGGACCGTTGGTCATCATGACAATACGGTCAGAAAGAAGTACCGCTTCATCCACGTCATGGGTAATCATAATGACGGTATTGTTCAGGTCGGTTTGGATCTCCATTAGGGAATCCTGAAGGTGCGCACGAGTCAGTGCGTCCAGTGCGCCGAAGGGTTCGTCCATCAGTAGAACGCTGGGTTCCATTGCCAACGCACGAGCGATACCGACACGTTGTTTCATACCACCGGAAATTTCGTCAGGACGTTTGTCGATCGCGTGAGTCATGTGTACTAACTCAAGGTTGTGACAGATCCAGTCGTGCATTTCTTGTTTGCTTTTCTTACCTTTAAAAACCTGCTTTACCGCAAGCTCGACGTTTTGATAGGCCGTTAACCAAGGTAAAAGAGAGTGGTTTTGAAAGACGACGGCGCGTTCTGGCCCCGGCCCTTTTACTTCTTTGCCGCCTAACATGATGCCGCCTTCGGTGGCATCGTAAAGGCCTGCGACAATATTAAGGACGGTCGACTTACCACAGCCGGAGTGACCGATAAGAGAAACAAATTCGCCTTGTTGTATTTTTAGATCCACTCTATCCAAGGCTTTAAAAGGGCCTTTTGGTGTCGGGAATTCAATGGATACTTGGCTGATATCTAAATAGTTATGCATATTCTTTACCTTCGCGTAATTCGCTCGTGAATGTGTTTTTAATCGTTATCTCAAAATCTGAGATTTATCCCAAGACACCATTTTTTGGATGCTCAACATGGTTCGGTCTAATAGGAAGCCGATTAAACCAATCACGATAACGGACGCCATAATTCGGCCAAGCGAGTTTGAGCTGCCATTTTGGAACTCATCCCACACGAACTTACCAAGACCTGGGTTTTGTGCGAGCATCTCGGCGGCGATCAGCACCATCCAAGCAATACCCAAAGACAGGCGTAAACCGGTAAACATCATAGGGATAGAAGAAGGAATAACGATTTTAATAACATGAGTGAACCAACCAAGGCGCAATACCTTAGAGACGTTTAATAAATCTTTTTCAATAGCAGCAACACCGACCGCAGTGTTGATTAATGTTGGCCATAGGCAACAAAGTGTCACAGTGAACATGGAGGTTAGGAACGACTTTGAAAACATGGGATCTTTTGATACATACGCCGCACTGACAACCATAGTCACGAGAGGCAACCATGCTAGCGGTGAGACGGGTTTGAATATTTGAATTAATGGATTAAATGCACTGTAGACGGAACTGCTTAGCCCAATAATGATCCCGCCGGGTATGGCGATTAAACTGGCAAGCACAAAGCCTGCAACAACGGTATAGAGGCTTGTTCCAATTTGATCAAAAAAGGTAGGTTTGCCTGTATACGGGCGGACTTTTATTTTGGCATCAGGGTTTTTTGCGAGTTTTTTTGCATTTCGCTTTTCCTGACGCTCATAGAAAGCAACTTCCTTTTGGCGTTCACGCTGGTGATCCGCAATTAAGTTCTGAAATTGCTCATAGACAGCAACAGGCCCTGGGAATGTACCAAGGGAAGTATGGACGCGACTTGCGCCAACATTCCAAATCACCAAAAAGACCAAAATACCCAGTATGGGTAACAGCAGGTTCTTAATGGAAAAGCCTTGATACCAATCCTGAATAGATTTTAGTTTTATGTTTGGTGTCATCATGTTTGTCTTTCTCAATACGTTGTTCTTAGGTTAAAAAGGCACGTCCTTGTGCCGTTGGGAGCTAGGTAGTCTTTAAATTTCTATACTTCGTCGTCGCCTTTTAGACCGATTTCAAAGCTCTCAAGGTATTTATTTGGGTAACGTCCATCGTATGTAACGTTGTCAATAAATTCGCTTTGAGGTGGTTTGAAGCCTGTTTCAGTTTCGAAATTAGGGAACTCGCTTGCTTCCATTAATCCTTCTTCGATCAGCTCTTTTGCGGCGGTTGCATAAATGTCAGGACGGTAAACTTTTTTCGCAGTGTCCATGAACCAAGAATCCGGTTTGTTATCCGCAATTTGTCCCCAACGACGCATTTGAGTCAGGTACCAAATCGCATCACTGTAGTAGGGGTACGTTGCGTTGTAGCGGAAAAATACGTTGAAATCAGGCACTTCGCGTTTATCGCCTTTCTCGTATTCGAACGTTCCCGTCATACTGTTGGCGATAACGTCATAGTCTGCGCCGACGTATTCACTGCGAGATAAAATTTCAACCGCTTCTGGGCGGTTTGCGTTGTTGTTTTCGTCCAACCATTTTGCCGCACGAATCATGGCCTTAACGACGCGTAGGTGCGTGTTTGGATATTCGTCTGCCCATTCATTGCTTACACCAAATACTTTTTCTGGGTTGTCTTTCCAGATTTCATAATCGGTAATGACAGGTACGCCGATGCCTTTAAAGACGGCTTGTTGGTTCCACGGCTCGCCCACGCAATAACCGTAGATAGTACCTGCTTCCATGGTCGCCGGCATTTGAGGAGGAGGCGTAACGGACAACAGTGCGTCAGCACCGATTTGACCGCTGATGTCTCCTTTTTTCGGAGCATAGTAACCCGGGTGAATACCACCCGCTGCTAACCAGTAGCGTAGCTCGTAGTTGTGCGTTGAAACTGGGAATACCATGCCCATATTGAAGGGTTTCCCTTCATCTTTGAAACTTTCCACAACCGGTTTTAACGCCGATGCGCTAATCGGGTGAACGGGTTTTCCATCAGCATCTTTAGGGATGTTTGGTTTCATTTGAGCCCAAATATCATTGGAAACCGTGATGCCGTTACCATTTAGGTCCATACTGAACGCAGTGATGATATGCGCCTGAGTACCGAAGCCAATTGTCGCACCAAGTGGCTGACCTGCTAGCATGTGCGCGCCATCCAGTTGCCCATCAATTACGCGGTCAAGCAGCACTTTCCAGTTTGCTTGTGCTTCTAAGGTGACATAGAGGCCTTCGTCTTCGAAGTATCCGTTTTCGTAGGCAATCGCAAGAGGTGCCATATCCGTCAGTTTAATAAAGCCGAATTTTAAGTCTTCTTTCTCTGGCTCACCAATTTCAGCTTGAGCTTGCATGGAGGCGACTAGTGCGCCAACAGCTGCAACTTTCGTCGCGAACTTAATTGCGCTTGCAGCATGAGTTTTGAGAAAACCTTGAGATTGTTCGTAGTGACCAAACGTCTTTTTCATGTTTGTACTCCAATTGGATAGACCCAGAAACGAAAAAAGACGCCAGACTCATCCTTCTATCATTAGATAGCGGGTGTGCCTGGCGCCTTTGCCATACCTGAACCGTTGTCGGTTCTTAATTTTTATATCGCGTTAGCGAACAGTGCTAAAGCGAAGTGTTCATTTTGTGATATTACTGGTTATGTTTAATACAAGGCATGAGTCGTGCCAGTTTTTTTAACTGTCTGAATTATAAGTGGTTATTTTATTTTGGAGTATTTTGGTTGTGTTTTAAGTGTCGATTTATAGATAGAGTGTACGTTTCTTTTATTGTGCGGTGCACTGATATTGTTCTTTGATGTCTTGTGGTGCACCGAAATGTGCATGGCGTTATGCACAATAGAGAACGAGGTGACGTAACTGGCTAGCTGTCTGATTCCCGACCTGATTGAATGTACTGGCAGATAGCGTCAAATTGTTCGTGACTACACTGACAATCGATCACTAAATGCGTACGAGCGAGTGTACTGTTGTTGTTTACCCAGTGTGTCTTATCCGCATTGATATACCAAAGTTCGCCTGTGTTCATAGGGACTTTCTCGTCGGCCACATAAAACTCAACGTTGTGATCACTTATAATGGGGACATGCAGCCGAGCTTCGCCATACTCCAGTCCAAGGCCATTGTCGGAGTGAGGTAAAATATTTGCTCCAGCATGTAGGCGCATAAAGCGAACCGATTTAATTAAGATGCCCTCTAGCTTTTCGAGATCGTCGACGAGTGCTTGAATACACCCAAATTCGCTTATGATTGGCAGATTCACCCAGTGATCGTCTTTGTTGTGATGGGAGAAGTTTTGCATGATAGGGTGGGCATGTTGATGCTCAGAAAGACAGCGCAAAGCAATAACGTCCCAGACTCCTTGATACGCCTTTTGGTTCACATGTTGGCTCCACAATGTGTCGTCTTCTATCACCGAGAGTGACGTTCGGATGTCTTCTATATGTTGGTGTGAAAACACCTTACCAATGAACTCCGAATGTCGCGCTAATGTGTCCATTTATCAATCCTTATTTTGTACTTCTATAGTAGATCTTTGCGCGACGACTGGGCTTCGTTCGCGACTTTGTGTAGAGATCTCATAGTAGGCGGCAAATATAAAATTGCAATGGCAAGTTAACATCTAAGCACGAAGAGTATGGAGAACACGGAGAGTATGGTGAAAGTTGTCGTGCCCGTCAGGTTGGTAGGCGATGAGGCGACGGACACGACAAAACGGATGCGTTTAGAGTCTTAAAAGACGGTAAACGCTTATAGGTTGGCAAACAGTCTGAACTTCACCGTGTTGGCGTCATTCATACTGGCGTCGTCGGACGAGAAGACGTCTTTGGTATAGGCATCTTGATCACGTAGGGCAAATTGGGCGTCGATGGAAAACTTGCCGAAGTTGTAACCTACCCCAATAGGCAGTTGAAGCCCTGTTGCAACGTATTGGTTTCCGCTGCTCGTGGACTCCCATGTTTCGCTAAAAAGGCCAACGCCTGTGTAGGCATAAAAACCTTCATCGACAAGAGACGTGCTGATCAAAGCATTTAGCTCAAGTCCTGACACATCAAAGACCGAGCGACCCGACTCGGACCCCTTGGTGTAGTCTCCTGCGCCTGGATAATAATAGTTTGACTCCAATGCGACGTTTTCTTGTGGGATGAGTCGCGCTGAAAATACTGGTGAGTCAAAGGAGACGTCATAGTCATTGCTGCTTTCACTAATAAAGCTAGAGTGATAACCACCCCCGATTTGTGCGAAGGTGCCGGAGTGTTTTGCGTCCGTTTCGTCTGTATCGGCAAAGGCGAAGATAGGAAACGCCAGTGCCGCGATTGCAGGTAAAGATAGTAGGGCTGTTGTTCTTGCGACAGCAAAGGTTGCTCTTCTCATGGGTCTGTCCTCAATTTGAAAATAGGCTTAATGTCGTTTCTGGTTACCGCGACTTCCCTTGTCGCTGCTGGCATCGCGTCCGCCCCTTTTCGAACTGCGACTGCCTTTATTCGAATCACGTGAGCGGCTATTGGATTTAGAGTCTGATTTCGAGCGATCACTTTTTTTGGTGTTTTGCTTGGTGTTTTGCTTGGTGCTTTGTTTAGTGTCTTTATCCGTAATTTGATTTGAGTTGTTTGTGCTCGGACTATCGTTATTGGATGCGTTGTTGGATGTATTGGATGCTTCTTCGTCTGACGCATCGGATTGATCGCTACTAGTAACCTCTTCGTCACTTGATGAGCTGCCACTCTCTTCATCTGCTGCGGAGTCTGAATCGTTTGATGTGACGTCCTCATCTGAGGTGGTGACTAAGGTTTCTTCATCCGAAGCCGTCTCATCGTCTGAATTCGTGACAGACTCGTCGTCTGACGTTGTGGACGTTTCTTCATTAGTAGCGTCACTTGAATCACTGCTTTCTTCGGTCGAACCGCTGCTGGTTTCTTCGCTTGTTGCCTCTGTCTCTGAGTCCCCAGTGACGTCTTCATCAGACGCCCACAAAGCGTTACCGAAAAAGCTGGTTGTCGCGATAACAAAAAAGGTGAATAACAATTGTTTTTTGAGTTTCGAAATCATGGTCATTCTCTATTTGTTTTGTTTGTGTGAAATAATCACACTTAGTATCTTTATATTAGGTGTGGAAAAATCACACGTAAATAGGGTGGAAAGAGGTTTGGTGTAAAGTTTTTGTAAGTTTATGGCGGGGCTGGCTGATTTTAGATGGGAAAAGCCAATAAAAACGGCGGCTTTTTAGCTTGAATCAATGTAAGTAAGCGTTAAAGGTTCTTGGGTAAATCTTAGTTCAATGAGTGAGACTTTCGATCAAAAGCTATGCCTTTTTCTGAATCTGTATTTTTGCTGCACTGTAAGACGAGACACAGTAAGGGACGAAATAGTTTAGGAGGAGTTTCCCCCATTCTATTTCGAGTCCATTAACGATGGCATCGCCTTGGTTGATGGCGTTTAGAACGGTTCCGACGACCAACGCAATTTTAATCGCGTTCATAGCGACGGCTTTTGACGATAGAACAGAGAGCCAATTGCGCATATTTGAGACCTTTGTAAACGTTTTGATTTGGAACTTTACGGTAAGTAACACCACATAATCCCAGATCTGAGTATTTGATGCTATCTACCCGTCACAAAAAGGCAATCAATCATGCATATTCGTGTTGCAACCATGAAGGACCTCGACGCTATTTCGCAATTGTCCGCTCAAATTCAGCGAGATCAGTACCGATCTGAGCCCGACTTGTTTTTAACGCCGGATCAAGTTTCTGACGAAGAGTACAGACATTATTGGAAACAGGTCTTAAATGGTCGTGAAAATAGAATTTTTGTTGCTGAGCAAGAAGGTCGGATTGTGGGGTATGTTAGTGCTCATATTCTGCGATTTGAGATGCCCTTTATGATTAAAAAAAATATGGGGCGTATAGGCACCATCGTCGTCGCGTACTCTATGCAGCGTTTGGGGGTGGGGAGACGGTTATCTGAGCATGCCGAGCAATGGTTGGTCTCAGCTGGCGCGCAGGAAGTCGCGTTGGAAGTACTTGAAAGAAACACAGACGCGCAATCCTTTTATACAACGCAAGGTTACAAAACCTGTACTCGTACTTTGTCAAAGACCCTCTCTCGTGCCTGAGAGCGATTATGCATTACCACTTGTCTAAACGGTTCGTGGCTTCTTGATTGAGCGTTGCTCGCTTAGGAGCGTTTTGAGCTGTACGGCGGTTTTTGACAGCGGGGAAAATGTGGAATAAATTTGACTTGTCGGTCAAGAAAAAGGAATTTGAGTCAGCCTGAACCCTATTCATATTATGCATGTGCCTATAATCGAGCCTCACACTACCGTGACAGAAGAGGAGAGTTGGACATGATGAATACCGTTTTTCGTACTTTTGTTTTATCAAGCACCCTTTTGCTTGGCAGTATATCGCTTCCATCTTGGGCTGATGAGAGTACTTACACCACCAAGGATTTGAATGAGCAACTGGTGCTTGCCAGTGTTTGGATGCAGAACTCAGGTGAATTTAAAGCGCTTTCTTATCAGGCGTTTAACTTGGCTAAGATGAGCTTGGACGACTACTTGGAACAACACAAGGGGTCGAAAAAAGTGGCGGTGGTCGTCGATGCGGACGAAACCGTCATTGATAACGGCGCTTATGAAGCGTGGCTTGTTGGTAAAGATTTTGGCTATTCGAGTAAAACGTGGGCGAAATGGATGGAGGCTGCGCAAGCGACGGCTATGCCGGGTGCGCTAGACTTTTTAACCTACGCTGAGCAAAAAGGCGTTGAGATTTTTTATGTCACTAATCGTAAAATGGTAGGGCTTGAAGGCACACGCAAGAACTTAAAAGCATTGGACTTTCCGTTCGTTGATGATGCCCATCTTATGCTGCGTGACTCGACCAGCAACAAAGAGCCGCGTCGTCAAAAAATCTTAGCGGATTTTGATATTGCTTTGCTTATGGGTGATAACCTGAACGATTTCTCCGCTGATTTTAAGACGAAAAGTCTAGAAGGATCGTATGCTGCGGTTGAGAAAAACAAAGCGCTTTTTGGCACTAAGTATATTGTTCTTCCAAACCCGACTTACGGTGATTGGGAAGGTAAAGTATACAAGGGCAATTGGGGTGCTTCAGCGGCAGAGAAAGATCAAATGCGTAAGGCACACCTAACGGCTTGGAAGCCAGAAAGCTAAACGCTACACATGCGTCTTGGTACTCAGAGGAGCAGCAAGACGCATTATTTATTACTGTTGTATTCGTTCGGAATTAATTAGTGCCGTTCAACGCCCAGTTGTAAGATAAGTAATCAATCTCTAAGTCGTGTTTCGAGAGCTTTCTTTGCTGCTCATCGGTCAAGTGCAATGCTTCTTGATAGTTTATTAGAAAATCGAACAGAGACCTGTAGCCCATCCAACCTTTTTCGAAATCCTCTTCGTACCATTTAAAAATAGATGAGAGTTCTAGGGTATTACCATTCGCACGATTGCGACTGTCGTCAGCAAGAAAGCGTCGTGTTTGAGACTCTAATTGCGCCTCCAGTAACGTACTTGTGTAAGCTTCTTCAAGTAACGCAGGGCAACCAATACTGGCGCAATTGACCGCAAAATGAATGCGAGGATCGTTATAGCGTCCCCAACCGCGAATCATCTTATGCTCAATGTCATCTAGGGAAACTTGCTTGCCGAACAGTGGAATAAACGAGCGCTTCCAAGGGTTGGAAAAGAACCCTCCAATGTCTTTGATCGAATCAAGGTCTGGCCATTCTGTGAGAATCAGTTCAACCGTCCAAGCATTGTAGGCATTGATCAGAAACGCGAGCTGTTCACTAAGCGGCCATTGATCAAAGTCGGATCTCGACACAGCACTCAGAGATTTTAAATAGCGAGTTAACTGAGGTCGGTCGTTGTCAAATCCTTGATAATCGACTTCGGTAGAGTGACCATCTCGAACGCTGACTACATGCGCATTAAGCAGCCTATTCCACTCGTCGTGATTCACGTTCGCGGCCATGCTCGTAACGGGCGTAAGAAGACACAGCAATAAGATAGAACATAATGTGCGCATACCTTGTTATCCTCTTCGCCATGTGTGGTATTTTTCGAGCCATTTCAGAGCGGTTTCAGGTGCATGTGCTTTTTTCCACTCACCAGCTGCATATTTGTTGGCTTCTGCCCATGTGGGATATGTGTGTATGGTGCCGAGTATTTTATTAAGACCCAGCCCATGCTTCATGGCCAGAACGAACTCCGCCAGCAAGTCTCCGGCGTGGTCGCCAACAATGGTCGCGCCGAGAATTTTATCTTTGCCGGGAACAGTCAGTACTTTAACAAAACCTTTATCTGCACTTTCAGCAATGGCTCGATCGAGATCATCAATGCCGTATTTTGTTACTTCGTATGCAATGCCTTTTTCTTGTGCATCCTGCTCGCTGAGCCCAACTCTGGCAACTTCCGGGTCAATAAAGGTTGTCCAAGGTATGACACTGTAATCGACACGGAATTTCTTCAAGTTGCCAAACAAGGCATTCACGGCGGCATACCACGCTTGGTGCGCGGCTGTGTGTGTGAACTGATAAGGCCCCGCAACATCGCCTGCGGCGAAAATATTAGGGAAGAGCGTTTCCAAATAGTCATTGGTGACGATTGTGCGTTTGGTCTCGATGCCGAGTTTTTCTAAGCCGTATCCTTCAAGTCGAGCAACACGGCCAACGGCGCAAATCATGTCGTCAAATTCGACGTGTGATTCGACGCCATTGTGTTCGACCGTGAGCCTTTTTTCACCGTTTTCAAGCGCACATCGAATTGCGGAATGGTTGGTGAGCAGCGTTACGCCACTCTCGCTGAGACTTTGAGTGGCATACTCTGAAACGTCTACGTCTTCACGAATCATGATGCGTTCAGAGCGCTCAACCAAGGTAACGTCAGAACCTAATCGAGCAAAGGATTGTGCCAACTCGCATCCTATTGGCCCGCCTCCTAGAACTACTAAGCGTTTAGGAGCTTCGTCGCGCTCCGCAAAGGTGTTCCACAATGTATCGCTGGTTTCGTAGCCAACGTCTTCAATTCCAGGCAGCGGCGGAACGAAAGGGCGCGCACCGGTTGCGAGAATGATGGCGCGACTGGTGAGGCGTTGGGTTTCACCATTGTTTAATTTGATTTCGATTGTCCAGGGGTCAATCAATTGAGCGTAGCCTTGAATGACTTCCACGCCTAATTTTGTGTAGCGTTCGACACTGTCGTGTGGTTCCACTTTGGCAATGACGTTGTGAACACGCTCCATGACTTTTTTGAAGGAGAATGTTGCATCGCTTGCCTCAAGACCGTAGTTATCCGCGTGTTTCATTTGGTGAGCAATCTTGGCGCTTTTTATGATGGCTTTGCTGGGGACGCAGCCGTAATTCAGGCAATCTCCTCCCATTTTATGTGCTTCAATTAAGGTGACTTTGGCTTTCACGGCAGCGGCAATGTAAGCACTTACTAATCCGCCTGCACCTGCACCGATGACTATGAGATTACGGTCGAACTTTGCAGGCTTCGTGTAGCCTTGGTATACGCGGCGTGCTTTGATAACGTCCAGTATTTTCTTAGCGATCAATGGGAAAATACCAAGCAGTGCAAACGAACCTAAAAGAGCGGGGGAAAGAATGCCACTTAAGCCTTCAAGCTGAGCCAATTGAGTGCCCGCATTGACGTAAACGATGGTGCCTGCCAGCATACCGATTTGGCTTACCCAATAAAACGTTGCGGCTTTAAGGGTGGTCAACCCCATTAATAAGTTGATCAAAAAGAAGGGGAACACTGGAACGAGACGAAGAGTGAATAGGTAGAAGGCACCGTCTTTTTCGACACCTTCGTTGATTGCTTTTAGACGATCTCCAAATTTAGCCTGAATGCTGTCTCTCAGCAGATATCGGGATACAAGAAACGCCAGTGTCGCTCCAATAGTGCTTGCGAACGATACAAGTAACAGCCCCCACCAAAGCCCAAATAACGCGCCCGCTGCGAGTGTCATGACTGCAGCACCGGGTAGAGAAAGCGCGGTGACTAACACGTAAAGAACAAAGTAGCCTCCAGCCACTAAAAGAGGGCTCGCATCCAACCACTCCTGAAACTCACTCAGTCCAGATTTTAAACCTGAAAACGTCAGCAAGTGATGCAAATCAAAATAGAAAAAGCCTGTAATGACACATGCCAATACCAAGACCAAGCCCAATTTTTTCATTCAAACTCTCCTAAAGAGTAAATCAACTGTTTGTTAGTCGTCTGTTACACACTCTTATTACAGCATAGTTAAGAAAAAATGAGACTAAGTGTATTTGACTCTATAGTCGACCTTTAGGGTTCGAAAGAAGGTTCGAAAGCGAGTTTCTGTTTCTAAGTGATTAGTGTGTATACTGCATGAGTTTTATACTCACGGAGGCGATATGAAATATCTATTACTATTCTTTATTATATTTTCAGTAGGATGTGCAACTGGACCAATTCCTGAAACATCCAACCCTAAAAAGAAAATAGAAAATGCTTATCGACTGAGAGATCGTGGTGAGCCGCTGAAAGCTGAAGCGCTAATTGGAGAGGCTCTTGCCATCTTTAAAACAAGAGAGAGTCGTTCAGGTATTGCTGGCGCCTATATCGCTTATGGCGATCTATATAAATCTAAAAGTTATCAAGGTACCGCTGACGCGCCAGAAAATGTACAGAAACTAAAAACCTATCAAGATTCCGCAAATTACTACCAAAAAGCCTCAGATGTGTATTACGAGTATGGAGATACATTCATGGCGTCGTGGGCATTGATGGGGATGGGGGATGCCTACTATAGTGCTGATAATCTTGAGCTAGCATGTGAATCATATGACAAGGCTGAAGTGATTTCTCAGGAAGTCTCTAAAAATAAAAGAGAGCTAGAATCAGGAATTCGTCGATTTAGGAATCATGTGAATTGTAACGAATAAATAGGATGTTCATAAAATAAGTGTTTGTAATCGTGCTTTGATACCCTCGCTTAATATACATCCCAATAGGGGGTATCTGTACCAATCTGCTCAATTATAAAATCGATAAAAACTCTCACTTTTTTGGGTAGGTAATGTCGCTCGGGGTATACCGCATACATGCTTTGACGTGGCATCTCGTATTCCTCAAATAAGGCAACGAGATTGCCTTTTTTTATCTCAGGGCCTGCAATAAACGTAGGCAATCTACCGATACCGAGTCCCTGAATAATGGCTTCTTTTAGTGCTTCACTGCTATTGACCTGATAATTACCTGAGATTGAAATGCGCTGTACTTCGCCTTCCTTCATAAAAGTCCATTCTCTTTTATCATTCGAGTATGTGAAAGCAAGACAATTATGCGAAGACAGCGCTTCCAATTCAGCGGGAACCCCGTGCTGATTTAGGTATGTTTGAGAGGCGCAAAGAACACTTCGCAGCGGTGCGAGTTTTCGAACCACCAAATTGGAATCTGGCAATACTCCTCCACGAATCGCAAGATCAAACCCTTGACCAATGATGTCGCTGATTTTGTCGTCCATCACGAGATCAATCGTAATTTTAGGGTATTTTTTTAAAAATTTTGGGGTAAGTGGTGCGAGATGTAATCGACCAAAAGACATTGGGCAACTGATTTTCAAGCGGCCTTGCGGTTCCCCCTGTAATTGAGCAACTGCGTCGATCGCGTCTTTAGATGCTTGATGGGCGATTTGAGCGTGTTTGAAAAAATGCTCACCTGCTTCCGTCAAACTCAGTTTTCGAGTCGTTCTATGCAGTAGCTTTACACCTAGTTGTGCTTCTAGCTGACTCACGCGTTTGCTGATAGCGGATTTCGATATCCCCAGACGCTCTGCTGCTTTTGAAAAACTGCCGGATTCAACGACCGTCACCAGTATTGAAATATCACCTTGGCTGTCCATGTGGACACCTCCTTTAGGGAAACTGTTTCCATTATCTCAACATAGAGTGTCTGGGGACTTGGATTATTAGCATAAAGGAGAAAGTGTATGCTTGCTAGATATTATCTAGAGGGAATACATATGATGACTACTGCTAAGAATGACGCAAAAACGCCAGTAGATTTGTTCGATCAAACTCTGCCTCGCACTTGGCCGATACATGGCTTGATGTTGGTGATGGTCTTGTTTGTGGCCAGTTCATTTCCGGTTGGTAAGCTCATTGCAGGTAAATTGCCTTCCGATGTCATGATGCTGATTCGGTTTAGTATGGCTGCCTTACTGTTCGCTCCGTATATCTTTATTAAGCATGGATTGCATATTCCAACTGTTCGGTCGCTTTGCCGTTATGCCTTATTAAGTTTGCCATTGGTGACGTTCTTTTGGTGTATGTTTGAAGCGCTAAAATATACAACGGCTCTGAATACGGGCGCTTTATTTACAACCGTACCGCTTATGACGGCAGTATTTTCGACCATTATTAATAAAGAGCGTACGAGAATACTCAAAAGCACTGGATTATTATGTGGCGCTGTTGGGGCAATTTGGATTGTTTTTAAAGGAGACTTTTCGGCCTTACTGTCTTTAGATTTCAATATAGGCGACAGTATTTTCTTAGTAGGAGCGCTGGTTTTCAGTTTGTACAACCCGCTTATAAAACGCATGCATGATGGCGAACCAACTGAGGTGATGACATTTTGGGTAATCTTATTTGGTGCAGGCTGGTTGTTGTTGCTCTCACTTCCTGAGTTGGTGTATGTCGAATGGGGTAAAGTAGACGCAATGGTTTATGGAGGGCTTTTGTATCTGGCAGTGTTTACTACTTTACTTAGTTTTTTCCTCACTCAATACGGCATCGTTAAATTAGGAGCAACAAAGGTTGCATCTTATAGCTTTTTAAACCCATTGTTTGTATTGGTACTGACAATTTTGATGGGGTCTGTCTCGTTTTCGTTGAGTATTGCTCCCGGCATATTGCTGGTGATTTTTGCTATGTTTCTTATACAGATAGAGTGATGAGATCGCCCTATATCGTGTTTTGAGATACCGATCGAATATGTCTAAATTGCCCCGTTATTATTGATATCCAGTGTTTATTTTCTAAGTGCAGTTTGGAAGAGATCGGTACCGTAGCCTTTTCCATTTCAGCAAGAAAGAGTTGTTCTTTTGATTTCCTAATATTTAGTCCGCAACAAATGTTGCTCAGTATCAATGGGAAGCTGTTACTTTAATTTCGTGAATTGCGTTGCTATGATGATCTTCAAGGTAGCTAAATTGCTATTGAAAGGAATGTTTGTGGAAACACGGAGTATGGTGGGTGTTCTAGCTCTCTATGTTTCAAATATATGCTTCAAAAAATAGTCCTTTCCAGATCCGCTAAAAGCGCTTCTTTCCATAAAGAACGAGAATTGAATATATGACTGTGTTCAAGACCTGCACCAATGATTCGAGCTGCTATATAGATGTTGATGAGTTAACTTATAATTTTGGCGTTGAAATAAAGGAATTTGTTTTACAGTTAAGTCAATCTTTTCGTCTTTATGCAGAGCAAGGGACATTGGCGATCGATAAGGTTGATATAGATAATGCTCGCATTTTAATGATCTCCGCATGGTTTGCAGGATGGAAAGTAGCGGTGATTCCTGAAAACAAACTGGCTGACCAAAAAAAAACGATGGTAAGCGATTTACAGGCTGACATTCTTATTACTGGTCAGAGCGCTAGTGGCTACAAAGGCGCTTCCTCTCAATCTTTTTTACATCTTGTTGTTGAGTCGGATGAGAGTGAACCGAAGCACTATGAACAAGACTTCTTTCTCTGGTTCTCAGAGCAAACAAAACGGATTTTTGAGTTAGCTACCGAAAGTTATCGTTGGGCGCCAAATTCTCCAGCATTAGTATTGTTTACATCTGGCACGACAGGCAAGCCAAAAGGTGTGCTCATCTCCATCCAAAGTTTGTGTCATTTGGCAGAAAATTTTACGCGTCATTTTAATATTACGAAAGACGACCGGCTCCTAAGTACAGCGGCATTACACACTATTTCAGGTATACGGAATTCAATATTTATCCCTCTTATGTATGGTACTGAGGTAATTGCCCCGCAATGCACTTTTTCTGTTAACAGTGTTATGGATCTTATGATTAATGACTCGCCGAGTATTATCTTCAGTGGGCCTAAGTTTATCCATCTTATGGCTGCAATTGGAGAAAGAGAGACAGACTCAGCGCCAAGCTTGAGGTTTGTTATTAATGGAAGCTCCAGAATGGATCACCAGCATAAGCTACAGGTTGAAAAACATTTCAATGTCCCCGTTTACAACACCTACGGTTCGACTGAGGCGATAGGAACGGTATTGGCTGAAAACCTGCATGAAAGAGCCCTTAACTTAGGGCTGGGCGGTAAAGCGTTTGGCGATATGACTCTAAAAGTGCTTGATGAGAATGGAGTGGAGCAGGATACCGGCGAAGGTGAACTCAGAATTTATTCTAATTATCTTTTCCTTGGTTATTTAGGGAAAGAGGGCGTTAAGCCAACTTACATTGATACTCAGGATATTGTTGAAATCAATGAGGATGGGTATGTTTCTTGGAAGTATCGTTTAAGCAATCGGATAAAAGGCGATAGCGGTGATTGGATTTTTTCCGAGCATGTTAATCAGTGCTTACAGCAGTATTCATGCGTGAGTGATTTGAACACGACTTTAATTTATAGCGAGGCCGGTGTTCCTTCTTTTCAGGTTGAGGTGTCTATAGATGGCTTAATTGACGGTGAGCTGTGGAAAAAGGAAGCCTATTCTAGATTGATTATCGAGCTGGGAAATGACTATAAAAGAACAGAATTGATTATAGTCAAAGACATTGTTCGCTCAAATTTGGGAAAATTTGAGCACTCGATTAAATAGATGTAGGTGATAATGAAAACACTTAACGATATATATCAAATTTTATCCTCTGAAAGTAACAAAAAGAAGACATTTATAAAGTTTGAAGCGCGCCATTTTAACTATCAAGAAGTGACACTTTCTGTACGTAAGTTATCTGGTTTTTTCAGATATCATTGTCTGGAAAAAGGCCATCGCGTATTAATATGCAGTGACAGAGAAGATATCGTTGTTTTTAGCGTTTTATCCGCTTTACTGAACGGCATTTCTTCAGCAGTGCTTCCTACTGATGTAAGTTCTCATCGTGCTCAAAGTATATTGGATACCTATCAACCCGATTTAATTGTTTTCGACGATAATCTTACTGCTTTTAGCGACGTTCGCTTTCCATATTTCAAAATCAAAGAAAAAAAAGCCCCTAAAGGCTCATTGTTATCTCGTTTTATTAATCGAGATAACTCTCCAGACCTGTCTATGTTTGAAGCATTCGAAGCGGAAGAGCCGAACCTGAGCGCGATGTCTGATGATTTGGCATTTGTTAATTTTACATCGGGTACTACATCGTCACCTAAAGGCGTCAAAATAACCTATAAGAACTTGTTTTCTCACCTTGAAACACTGGGTAAGCAGTTTAGTTACAATGCAGATAGCCGCATATTAAACAACTTAACTCTTTCGCATGCCGATGGAATGATACAAGGTCCGGTACTGGCACTTTATTACGCTTGCTCCTTATATCGGCCTTGTAGTACTGATTTACAAAAGCTGGAATATTTCCTGAACAGTATACATCGTGAACAGATTACTCATATGATTACCGTGCCGACAATTTTGAGTTTTATGGATCGATTTGCAAGTTATAACGATTATTTTGACACACGCTTTTTTCAACACCTTTTGAGTGTCGCTGGAGCCTTAAATAAAGACTTATGGAAACGAGTAGAGCGACGCTTTAAAACAAGAGTGTGTAATGTATATGGCTTGACGGAAACGGTCGCTGGAGGGGTATTTTGTGGTCCTAATGATAGTACCTATAAGACTGGAAGTGTTGGCGTCCCCATTGATATGGACGTGAAAATTGTTTCAAAAGAAGGCGTTGAGCTGTCCGAAAACGCCGAGGGAGAAATTCTTCTTAAAGGAGATAACGTTTTTGAAGGTTACCTCAACAACGTTCAGGCGACGGAAGCAGCGGTGAAGGACGAATGGTTTCTCACTGGGGATCTGGGCTATAGAGACGAAGAAGGCTTTCTCTTTATTTCAGGAAGAGCCAAGGAGCTTATCATTTCAGGTGGCTTTAATATCCATCCAGCAGAGGTAAATGAAGCACTGTTAAAAATAGAGGGAGTAGCTGAAGCCGCCACTGTCGGTGAGCCGCACCCTGACCTGCAAGAAACAGTGACAAGTTTTGTTGTATTAAAAGCGGATGTAAGCGAAACAAAGGACTCGTTATTAAGGAAGCTTCCGGTTTTTTTAGAGCATTACAAAGTCCCAAAAGATCTTTTTATTGTCGATCAACTTCCGGTTGGTGATTCTGGGAAAGTGATCCTATCTGAACTAAAAAAAATCATAAGTCATTCAAGAAATAAGCATAAGAAAGAGGAAATACTAGACCTCGATGCATTTTTTGCTTTAGTGTCAAAAGAGCTTAATGTCGAAAAGAATGTTCTTTCGTTGTCTACGTCATCACAAGATCTGCCATCTTGGGACTCTTTAGCCCATTTAAATATTATTGTCTCAGTTGAGAGTGCTATTGGCTTTAAACTGTCTAACCAAGATGTCGTTTCTATTACATCATTAAACGATCTTTGGAAAATAGCCTCTAAAGGACTTTAGCTTTACTATGAAAAGTGTGTTATCGATTAAAGCATGGTTCGTTATTTTCATATGTTTATTTCTTACCGTTTTTGTAATGGGGAGTGATTTTTTTTTAAAAGGTGATAATGCATCCGAATTTTACAATATTAATAGGCTAAGTATTAAAAAAGAGAATCCTAGTATTTTTATGGTGGGAACTTCTTTAATTAGGTGTGGTTTTTACTATGATGATGAACTTGAGTTAGAGTTAAATGGAAAAGGTTTGAATTACGATTTTTTTAGGTTTGCAAAATCGGGTTTTGATCCTCTTCCTTTTAGCGAAATAATTGATGAGGTTCTAGCATTTAAACCGAACGTTATTTTTTTGCATGCAGACTATTTTATTGACTATTCTGGGACTGATAGTCAGCTCTATAGTGTTGTCTCTGATTATCTAAATCAGTACAGACAGTTAATAATATCAATAAAAGAACTGTTTCTTGATGAGCTTTTCTATCAAGAAACAGTTCAAGAAACAGTTCAAGAAAAAGAAAACTATCCGTCATCTGGAAGCTGTGGAATTAAACAAAAAAAGATTGATATTGATAGAAAGTTGAAAAAAACTTACTCTGACTGGTACCCGAGACTAAAAAACTATGGAGAAATCCCATATTTGTATGACTTTGTAGAAGATCTAAAGGCGCAAGGAACTAAAGTTATCTTCATCGAAATGGGTCGTTCAAAGCTTGCAAATCGTTATTTAGGAAAGCAAAAACTAGAAGCCCTTTCACAATCGTTAGAAGAGCTAAAAAATGAAACGGGTGTATCGTATTGGCGTTTTCCTGCTAATTTAGATGAAGAATACTATTGGGATTTTTCTCATTTGAACAGTAAAGGTCGCGAAATATCAACGAACTGGTTTATAGACCAGTTATCACAGCATATTCAATTAAATGACTAGTTTTCACTTTTATCACTTCATGGCTTTATTCACTATGTCCTTAATGGCACGGTCTCTTCCTCAGAAAGCTCAGCTTCCTGCGGTGTCTCTGCTAGGTAATTTATTTGTTTTATGGTTCGCTCCCTATGCGTTTGCCGCAATGTCTATTAGTGCTTGTCTGGTGTATCTAATAAGTCATGCGAAAAGCCAGAAAGGGCATTGGGTTCTATTTGGCGTTGTGTACTGTATCTCTCAGTTTTTCTTACTTCGCTTTCTTCAAGAACACAGTGTTGATCTTGGATTAGGAGGGAGCTTTTCGGTATTGGGTGTTGCGTATTTTACCTGTCGTGATGTTCATTATTTAGTCGAATCTTACAAAGGTAATGTGAGAAAAAATATTGTTACTTTTTGGTATTATCAAAGTTTTCTTCCCGTTATGATCGCGGGGCCGATCAATCGATATCATGAGTTTGAAAGAGAGATTCAGCGAAGAAGCTTAGATTTTGATCAAATTTCTAAAGGGATTGAGCGAATCATATATGGGTATGCAAAAGTAACGGTATTAGGTAATTATCTGATTGAACATAAAATTCAGTCTTATCTTACTCAACTCCCTAATCAAGAGAGTATTTTGCATTCTTGGCTTGTGTCTTTGGCTGACTGGGCCTATTTGTATGCTCAATTTAGTGGTTGGTCTGATGTCGCAATAGGTTTCTCGCTGTGTATAGGGATAAAAATATCGGAAAATTTTAACCGTCCGCTAAGTTCAAAAAGCTTAGTCGATTTCTGGAAACGTTGGCATATTTCTTTATCATCTTGGTGTAAGGATTATGTGTTCACTCCTACGCTACTTATTACCCGGAATTTATTTATTGCGATCAGCCTTTCGATGATTGCCATGGGGCTTTGGCATGAGTCGAGTTTGTACTATATTTTTTGGGGGATCTACCACGCAATAGGCATCACATTGTGTCGACTCTATATGAAACAGGAAAACGACGTTGTCGTGTATTTTAGGACACAATTTTGGTGGTCTTCATTTACGAGGGCTTTAACAATATTCTACCTTATCAATGCGTCTGTTTTTATAGGCCTATTTTATGATGGGTTGTATTGATTACTCAGTGAGGTTCTTATGTACCGCTTTTTTGGATTGATCGATCGAGCTTTACCCAATAATGTAAAGCAATTTATAAAAGGTGTTTGGTTATATTTGTTGGTGCTGATGATTCTTTATGCTCTCAATACAGAATCTGCCGACTTTATTTACTGGAATTATTAGAAAAGAGTTTGAGTGAAAATATAAGAATTTCAAACTCTTTTCTAACGTGCTTTTTAAGCCGCTTGTTGCTGGACCGACTGGCGACTTTTTGCTTCCTCAACCATCCTCAGTCCGATGTTACCTGCGATCAAAAGCGTTGCGCCCGCCACTTGGTAAAGAGATAAGGACATATCCAAAAATACCCAATTAATCGCTGCTGCGAAGACTGGAAATGTAAGCTCAGCAAGCGTAGCCATTTGCGCTGGTAAGGTTTTTAAACCTTGATAGTAAAGCCACATGCCAATGAGCCCACTTAATAACGCCATCACAACCGTAAGGCTTAGGTCGGACGTTTGCATGGATTGAATAGCGTCGGGGGAAGTCAGCGTCATAAGTGCTAACACCACGAACCCCATAAAGAAACGTCCGGACATAATTGCATTTGCTGGTAGCGCTTGCATCGATAGATATTTACCACATACCGTGGATGCCCCCCAAGCAAAGACCGCCAGCAGTGTATAGCCATAGCCTTTTAGAAATTCAGCTTGATCTGGACTGTAATGCAAGTTCGAACTGTTGAGCGTTTGAATGTCAGGCCATATCATGACAAAGCTACCAAGCAGGATTACCCCAGCCCAGCGTAAAAAATGCGTTTGGATGTGTTCTTTCAACAGCCAGTAGGCGAGTAAAATCGCCACAATGGGCTGAAGCTTTTGCAGTAGTATGACCACGGTTGGGTTGAGGTATTGAAACGCTTGCGTAAAGGCTAAGGTGCCAACCGCAGATCCAATGCCTCCAATAAAAAATAGGCTGGCGAAGGACTTCTTAGACAATTGTAAATAGTGTCTACGGTAACGTATAAGAAGTGGGGCGGTAATCAATACCAGCGCAATGTGTTCGATGAGTACGATTTGAAGGGTGCTGTAGCCTTGCTCCAGCAAAGGATAACGAATTAACGTATCTAAAGCCCACGTAAAACACGCGGCCATAATAAAGAAAGTGCCTGCCATCTATGTATGTCTCCAATTATCATAAGATGAACAGGGTCGATGATTGAATCATTGCCAAGCAAAGTATAGAAAACACAAACGGTTTACCACGCGAAAAACGGATTTATCGCGTTATTGCTTAGTCGATCTTCTTTCATCCGGACTGTAACCGTCGGCTCTGGATTTACACCAGATCTGCTAGACCCTTTTCTTACGACATCATAAGAAAAAGCGCTCGCGGGCTTCTCAACACACTTTACTTCAACACTGTTGCCAGAAAAGCGTGGTATTTAAGTTACCGCCGGTGGGGAATTTCGCCCCGCCCCGAAGTTCGATTTAAAATTTATCTAAGTATTAAATTTATCTTGGTCAGTTGGTCAAAACAAGAGCAATGGGTCAAAAATTGAGGATAAAGCGGAGTTTTTTGATAGCACCAGTCAAATAGATCGCCTATTTGACTGGTGCTTACCGTCTTAATTTGCGCTAAGAGCTGACGCTTTATGACATTTTTACGATGGGTTTGATGGTTTTACCTGCCTCAGAATCTTCTATCGCTTGATTGATTTGGTCCATCTCATAGAAAGTCACCAGTTTATCAAATGGGAAGCGACCAGCTTGATGCAGACGAATCAGCTCAGGAATAAAGGTATCAGGGTTAGATTCGCCTTCTACGATGCCCATTAGACGGCGACCGCCACTCATAAAGTGGGTTTCATTGAAGCTTATTTCAGCGTCTGGTCCAGAAGCACCTAGAATGCCACAGGTGCCTTTTGGAGCAAGACTTTCGATTGCGCCTCTTATTACAGCAGGTATGCCAGTCGTATCCAAAGCGTATTGAAGGCCATAGCCAGTAATTTTCATGATTTCTTCTGTGCTATTGACCTTACTTGGGTTGATTGTGTGAGTCGCACCTAGTTCTTCCGCCAGCTCTAAACGTTCGTCATTCATATCGATCGCAATAATCGTTGTTGCCGCACAGATATCCGCTGCCATGATGGCTGATAGCCCCACGGACCCCGTACCGAATACCGCGACAGTGCTGCCTGACTTAACTTGTAAGGCATTCATAATGGAGCCTGCGCCAGTTTGAATGCCACACGCCAGTGGCCCAAGCAACGCTAGGTCGATATCGTCTTGCACTTTAACAACGTTGAGTTCGTTGCACAGTGAATGGGTTGCAAAAGAAGATTGCCCGAAGAAGTTACCGGATACCGATTCGCCATTTTGACTAATAGGGCTTACACCGTCTGGGCGTGTGCCGAAGAAGTTTAATGGGAAGAAATCATGACAATAAGAGTTGTCGTGATGTTCACAACTTGGGCAGGTGCCGCAGGAGTTGAACGTCATCACAACATGATCTCCGGGTTTTACTTTGGTGACGCCAGCCCCAACTTGTTCGACAATGCCTGCACCTTCGTGGCCTAAAACGGCAGGAAGGGGAGTCGGGAGTAAGCCATCTCGAACCACTAAGTCTGTGTGGCAGACGCCTGTTGCTAATACTTTAACTAATACTTCTTTTTCGCGTGGTGCATCGAGCTCCACCTGTTCAATCGAAAAAGGTTGACCTTGTGAGCGTGCTACTGCTGCTTTTACTTGCATGAGGTATGTTTCCGTTTGTTATCTTTTTATTTCATTCTAAACAGCCTAGCTCATCATAGGCCTGTCAGAATAATTGATAATGTCGCTGTTTATATTGAAATATTAGGTCTGCTTCGATCCAGTTTCATATTTTATGCTGAGAACTGCGTTGTTATTACCCTTATAAGCCTTTAAAGTCGGGCGTAACTAGTCGCGATTCATTCAATGCGTTGCAATAGATAATAGAAGGAGTGGAAGTATGTTGTCGACGTCCAGAGTAGGACTGTTTTATGCGTTGAGTGCGTTCACTCTGTGGGCAATTGCCCCTATGTATTTCAAAATGATGGCTTTTGTACCTGCTACGGAAATCCTCGCAAATCGTATTATTTGGTCCTGTGTTTTGGTTTTTATTCTGATCGCTGGAATGCGGAAATGGACCGAACTTAAACGCGTGCTTACGTCCAAAAATTTGCTTCTCGCGCTGTCTCTTTCAACTGTCTTAATTGGCTTGAACTGGGGAACATTTATTTGGGCCGTTAATGCGAATCAAATGCTCAGTGCGAGTCTAGGTTATTACATCAATCCCCTTATCAGTATTCTTCTGGGTGTTGTATTTTTTCGCGATAAACTTGATCGAGTAAAGCAAGGGGCTTGTGCGCTTTGTTTTGTCGCTGTCTTGTTAGAGGTCATTAACTTTGGCTCGTTACCTTGGGTGGCTTTGGTTCTGGCTTTGACGTTTGGTTTTTATGGTTTAGTCAGAAAGAAAATTGCGGTGGACAGTTTTACGGGGATGGCATTAGAGACCGCTCTGTTGCTGCCGTTTGCTTTACTCTATTTAATGTCGATTAATACGCCAACATCGAATTTATTGGAAAACTCGTTCGACGTGAATTGGTTGCTGTTTGCGGCGGGGCCGGTGACCATGGTGCCGCTTATGTGCTTCGCAGCGGCAGCCAATAGAGTCAGCTTAGTGACACTTGGGTTCTTTCAGTATATTGGCCCAAGTGGCATGTTCTTATTGGCGGTCTTTGTCTATGACGAACCCCTTAGTTCAGAAAAGCTGATGACATTCGCATTGATTTGGGGCGCACTGGCTTTACTTATTTTAGATACGGTCAGAAAAATGCGAAAGGCGTCTCGTTAGCGTTTTATTCTGAACGGTTTATCCCTAGGGAAGGTGCGAATAAGTCTTATAAGCTTCAGTCTTATCAGAGAAACAGCTTATTAAGGCGAGAGTGAGCAGGAATGTTAATACCTTCCCTAGCGCTTAACGTTTAATTCAGACGACAAACATGCGCTAGGAAAAGACGAAAAGCTTGAACGCCGCCATTGCAGACAAAATCCGTATTACCCATTTGAAGTGGGTCGGTTTTACCTTTTTAAGAAAGTGGTAGCCGATCCATATGCCAATAGCCAACCCTGGCAATGCATAGATACTTGCTTGAAGGCTTTCTTGAGTAAACAATCCGAGTAGCAAATACATGGGCAGTTTGGATAAGTTGATCAAGCAAAATGCCCAAGCACGCGTACTTACATAGCTTTCTTTGCTTAGCTTCTGTTCAAGAAAATAAAGGCTGTATATTGGTCCCGCGGCATTTGCCAACATACTGACTGTACCTCCAAAAAATCCCATAATGTAGGCTGCAAGAGGCGATTGCATAAAGGTCGCCGGTTTCATGTCGAGATAGACTCCGAGTGCCATCATGGCTAGAATCATAACTCCTAAAATGGTCATAAACTGAGTCGCATCGATACTTGATAGGACGCTAGCGCCAATCAACACACCTAAAAATGCGAGAGGCATCAATCGCAGAAGCACGGACCACTTGATGTGCTCGCGATAACTGTAAATGGCCATAATATCTGTGATCACGTAGAGTGGTAACATCACGGCCAATGCTTCAGGACCTGGGAAGGCAATCATAATGATGGGGAGCACTAACATGCCCATACCACCCACTGAAAATTTAGAAAACCCAGTGATCAGGCCCGCGATGAGCAATATTGTGACAGTGGCATCCATTGTGCATTCCTGTTGGAGGTGGTGTATAGGCAGCGTATATAAAGGACCATTTTACGCTAATTTAATAATGAATCGGCGACTTTTAAGGTTACTTTCACAATGTCGCTCGGAATTAGCACAGTGATGGCTATCTTAAAGCGATATATTTGACATTTTATAAGGCGTTTCACTAAATTGTAGGAAATGAAATTTAGCCTTTAATCTGAGTATTACCTAAACTCATAGAAGTAAGTGATAAGTAGAGGTTTGTAGATGAATATAAAAAATAAATTAATTGTCGCGTTTACGATAGCAATCTTGCTCCCATCGGTCTTTATTTGTGTTATTACAGCTCAGCTTGCAACCAAGAGTGCGTTAAAGTCGTTTGAAAAAAGCAGCGAACAAACGGTTACGGCCGTGGAACGTTCTTTCAGCTTGTTTATGGATGACATCAAGCACGTAGTTGATTTTTTGGTTGCCAATAAAACGGTCAACGACCCAAATGCACAGCCATTAACTACTTATTTTGAGAAAAAGGGAAAAGCTCCTCAAGAGGTTTCTGTTATCAAAGGGGGGAGAGAGCGTGATCTCTTCCAACTGTTTGAAGCCATTGGAACAACCAATCCAAACTTTGTTTATATTTATGCGGGTGACAGTACGGATGGTTATATGGAGTGGCCAGGCACTTATGGTTATTCGGAATGGCACCCTAAGAGTAGGCCTTGGTATCAATTAGCTGAGAAAAAGCGAGATCAAACGCTATTGCGAGAATCCTATTACTGGGAACCTGATGATGCGATTTATATTTCCGCAGTTCGTTCGTATAACAAGGGCAATGTTTTTGGTGGTGTCGTCGCGGTTGATGTTTCGATCAAAACGTTGACGGATATGGCCGCTAAGACGAAGCTTGGTGAAAACGGCACGGTCATGGTGATTGAGAACACGGGGAAAATCTTGGTCGATGTCTTAAATCCAGAAAATGGCTTTAAGTCTATTACTGAACTTGATGCAGAGGCGTATAAAAAGATCGCAAACACCTCGTCAGGGGTAGTTGAGGTGCGCTTAAACGACACGGACTATTATGCCAATGTCATGGTGTCTCCTAACCTAGATTGGAAGTTTGTCGGTATCGTACCTAAAAAGGAAATCCTTGCGACTACCACAGATCTTATTACGACGACCGTGATTGTGAGCATCGTACTGCTACTTGTATTACTCAGCCTCGCTTATGTTATGGCGAAACGCATTGTTAAACCGATAGAGTCTGTGTCCGGCCATTTGCAGGTTATTGCAGAAGGGGAAGGAGACCTTACAGCTCGCATTGAGACCGACTCGAAAGACGAAACTGGTGTACTCTCTAACTGGTTTAATCAGTTTATTCAAAGTACCTGCACCCTGATCTTATCGATCAAACAGTCCACTGTTCGAATGGATTCTGTTGCGACAGAAATGGCGAGTAAGGCACAAGAAGTGGCAAACTCCACAAGCGTTCAACTTGAGTCTATTGATCAGATTGCATCGGCAGGAAAAGAAATGGTGGTGGCGGCAAACGAAGCAGCAGAAAACTGTGAAAATACAGCACGCTTCTCAGATCAAGGTTTGGAAACAACCTTGTCTGGTAAAAAGCTTATTGAAGGCAGTTCGCAAGGTGTGCATCGTCTTGGCGATAAGTTGAAAGAGTCGAATGTGGTTATTAGTGAACTGGAAAAAGAAACTGGCAATATTAATCAAATTCTGTCCACCATTCAGGATATTGCGGAACAGACAAACTTGCTTGCACTCAATGCCGCAATCGAAGCGGCAAGGGCTGGCGAGCAAGGTCGAGGTTTTGCTGTTGTTGCTGACGAAGTGCGCGGATTAGCGAAACGTACTCAGGATTCGACGGAACAAATTGCCAGCATATTAGGGCTGTTGTCTGATCGTACGAAAGAAGCATCGTCTGCGATGGTGTCGAGTTTGACTGAGTCTGAAAGCGCAATTGAACTGTCAACTCAAGCACTGGATGCATTTGATCAGATTGAAGAAGTTGTGAAACAGATGCGGGATATGACGATGCAAACGGCGGCTTCTGCGGAAGAGCAGCGTCTGGTTACAGAAGGGATCAATGAGAATATTTTATCGATCAGTGAGTCGGCGAATACGATCTCAAGTTTGTCGGAAGATGTGGCAGAACTTAGTCAGCAGCAAGATGGACTAAGTCGCGATATTAATACGATGGTTTCGAAGTTCAAGACAGAGTAGTTTTTAACGAAGAAACAGCGTTTAAGCACTCAAAAAGTACAAAAGAGTCACCTTAAGATCTAAGGTGGCTCTTTTTTATTGGGGCGCTAAAGTAACTCTGAGTGCTCTACTGCAATATAGATATTTATCAATTAAATTAATCTTCTATGGCAATAAAAACACTGGCAGTGTGCTCACTTTGATAGTGTTCAAAGTCGGTTGTATACGCTCTTTTGTAAGGGCAGTCTGATTGCTCAAAGTAGCTCCAAACGGCTTGCCAAGCTTCAATCACGGCTTGTGGCATCTCACCTTTTGCAGGGAATTCTAGATAAGCGCCTCGCTGAATCGAAATGGATTGCGTGTCGTCGCTTTCGGTGACCCAATGCACAACGTCGACATCGGTTGCAGCCATGACATCGAAGTCACCATTTGCATCTGATTCATAATGACAGTACACACCGTAGATCGGATTATTCGGCGTTAAATGCGGCGCAATTTGACGAAAAAAAGTCCCCCATAAACCGCCAATTTTTCCACTTGATGACATTTCAGCCTTATTGTTGGTTCTTACTTTTAGCCCGTTGACCTGCTTCTCTTGTAAATAGACTGGTTGCATTGTTTTCTCCGTTTGCTCGTGCGCTTGTTGTGTGGACTACGACATGTTCCTACCGAGCGATTAGCTTAGCACAAAGGAATTTAGCAAAACTTGCGCTTTTCGTGCCTTTAATCATGGCCGTCTATAATGAGATGACGCTATAAAGGGTTTTAAAACGAAGGCGAATACTATGTTTTATCCAAGCCAGATTGAATTGGAACTGACTCCACCGCATCTAGATCGATGCAATTTAAGTAACGATCAATTTTCCTTAAAAGGGAAGAGCAGCTATCACAAGCAATTAAAAACGTGGCAGCGCTCGATGTTTGTCTTACAGCAAACTTATTATCACCAACATCGACGTGCGATTATTGTTTTTCAAGGGTGGGATGCCTCAGGGAAAGGAGGAGCCATTCGTCGATTAACAGAAACACTGGACCCAAGAGGCGTGAAAGTTCATTCGATTGCAGCTCCGACTGAATTAGAGCAGGGTCGTCACTATTTGTATCGTTTCCAGCAACGCCTTCCTTCCCCTGGTATTATCTCTATCTTCGATCGCTCTTGGTATGAAAGGGTGCTGGTAGAAAGAGTCGAGGGGTTTGCAAGTGATTATGAGTGGCAGCGCGCGTATCAGGAGATCAATGAGTTCGAGCGTATGTTGATCGATGACGGGGTGCGCATTGTTAAAGTGTTTATGCACATTGATCAAACCGAACAACTAAAGCGTTTTAGAGAGCGTTTCGAAAACCCTTTAAAACATTGGAAGCTAACAGTAGAAGATCTACGCAACCGTGATCGATGGTCAGACTACGAACGAGCCACTAATGATATGTTTCGGTTTACCTCTACCACACATGCGCCATGGCAGCTGATTCCCGCAAATAAAAAATGGTATGCTAGAGTGTCTGTGTTGAAGGCCGTTTGCGATGCGTTAGCGAAAGACGTTGATCTAACACCTCCGACGATGGATAAAAAACTTGTGAATAGTATGACTCAATTATTACGAGAAGAGAGATAATGTTCTTACGCTCACATCGTTTAGCTCGTGCTTTTATTTTTGAACGAGTTACTGTTTTTTCTTAATCGTTACTGGTTTTTTAAGAGCGACTGCGTTTTTGCTCGAACAGCTCCTGACAAATTTTTGCCGCCATGTGTGTACCAAACAAAGCATGTGGAATGGGAGCGACTGCCATCACAATGTCGACGGAAGGAAGTTGAGGCAGGTGATGATCCATAAGCACAGAAAGATTACCACCGACACTGGAACTGGCCATTGCGCTGATTGCTAAGTTTTCGCGCAGTAGCGCCTTGATAGCGGTTGCGCTGGCGGTGCTGCATAGAATGCGATAGTCCTGACCTTGTTTTTCTAGACCATCGATAGCAGCGCTGTAAAACTTGCAATCGGGCTCGTAGAGCGCCAGTGTTATCGCTCTATCACGGCTGAATTCGAACGCTTCTCCTGCAACCCAAACACCCGTGTCATGGCGTATTAAATAGCCTTCTTCCACTTCGGGCGATCGAGTTAGAATGGCAATATCGACGGTCCCAGCGTCCAGCTTTCTGCGTAGTTCCGTAGAACAATCACACACCACTCGAATATTTAATTCGGGTAAATACGCGTTAATTCTGCGAATGACTGAGGGCAAAATAGACTCAGCATAGTCATCAGGACAACCAATAATAATAGGCGGCTGAGTCATGCTTTCTGAAAAATGAGCGAGGGCGTCATCATGAAGTGCCAGTATTCGACGAGCGTAACTGACGAGCTGCTGGCCTTGTTCCGTTAGTGCCAAGTTTCTCCCTTCTTTAAAGAATAAGTCGTGGCCGACTTCTTCTTCCAGTTTTTTCATTTGCATGCTGATTGCGCTTTGCGTGCGAAAGGTCTGCTTCGCCGCGCGGGTGAAGCTGCCCGTATCAATGAAAGCGATAAAGGTGCGAAGCGTATCGACGTCCATAAACTGAATCCATAACCATTACTGATGGGATGCATCAAAAGTATTCGCTAGTCGTAAAAAATGCAACCTGAAACAATAGTGCTTATCGACAAACAAGTGTGCATAAAGGGCAAAATATGAAACTCATTATAGGAAATAAAAATTACTCATCGTGGTCTTTACGGGGCTGGTTAGCGCTCAAATTGTTTGATGTCCCATTTGAGGAAATCCAGCTAGAACTCTTTAGTGATGAATTTTTCAGCGAGCTGGCTAAATATTCTCCAGTAAAAAAAGTCCCTGTTCTGGTTGACGGGGATATCAGCGTATGGGATTCCTTGTCTATATGTGAATACATTAATGAGCAGTATCTTGAGGGTGCAGGGTGGCCGTCTGATAAAGGGCTGCGAGCGAAAGCGCGGTCAGTCGTTGCAGAAATGCACTCGAGCTATGTCGCACTAAGAAGTGAGATGCCAATGAACTGTCGCGCACGTAAGGTTCTGACCTTGTCCGAGGCTGCGCAAAAAGACATATGGAACATTGACTCCCTTTGGGCTGAATTGCTGTCGTCACACAAGGGCAAATTTCTATTTGGTGACATTAGTTTGGCGGACGCTTTTTTTGCCCCAGTTGTGTATCGCTTTAACACGTATGGTGTGTCTTTATCTGAAGCCTCAAAAGCCTATTTGGAGGCCATGTTGGCCTTGCCCCAAATGCAAGAATGGCTTGAAGGGGCGTTGGCTGAGGGGCGTGTTATTGATTCTGTGGAAGTGGGCGAGCCGGTGAATAATTGAGACTAAGTTACGTGTATTGACGGAATGTTGACATTTTGCGTGTACCTGTCATTAAATGGATAGATACACACATTGTTACTGTTTATGCATGAGGGATTATGCTGCTTAGATCGGTTTTGGCTGTCGCGACGCTATCGTTAATGGGATGTAATGTAGGATCGGATGATGATTCATCTGGTTCTGTCGCCGATGGCGACTGCTCTACCTCTGCGCAAAATGAGTATGTCTATCAGCAATTAAAAACAAACTATCTCTGGCCCGAAACAATTCCGAGTAATATTAACTCTGCCTCCTATTCGTCTCCCGAAACACTTTTAAATGCGCTTCGCTATCGCACGTATGATAAATACAGTTATATAACGACGGAAGCAAAATATAATGCTCAATCCAATAACGAATTTAAGGCAATAGGCATCTACTTTAAGTGGTTGGTAGAGGATGGCGAAGATGTGTTGATCGTGCGCTATACCGACGAGAACTCTCCAGCAAGGCTGGCTGGAGTTGTACGAGGGGATGAAATTATCGAAATTGACGGTATGACGATCTCTGAATACATAAAAAAAATTGAAGAACTTAACTATGATTCTTGGGAAAAAGTAAGACAGGGCTTTGGCAATCCAAACGACTATGTTTTTAAAATGAGAAGAACGGATAACAGTGAGTATACCGTCTCTCTAATACCAGTAACCTATTCGACAAACACGGTTCATGATCTCAAGTTTTTTGATACCAGTGCGAATAAAGTTGCCTACTTTTCCTATAAAAATTTCTCTTCCGCGTCCCGAGATGAGTTTAAGAGCGCATTTTCCCAAATCAGGGCGAATCAGGCCGATGCTTTGATTTTAGATCTGCGCATGAATCCCGGTGGTTCAATTTTGACTGCGAATCATCTCGCTACTCGAATAGCAGGCGCACAAGTATCAAGCCAAACATTCGCAAACTTTATGTTTAGTGCGCAGCGCTCGAACGAGAATTTTGTTTATCCTTTTAAAAATGATGAAGTCAGTGACGCGGTTGCTAACCTAAATACGTTGTATGTGTTAACAAGCTCATCAACGTGCTCCGCAAGTGAGTTAATAATTAATAGTCTAAAACCTTTTATTGATGTGAAGGTGGTTGGTGGCAAAACGTGCGGCAAACCCATTGGTATGACAGGTCATTCTTTTTGTGGAAATATTCTTTTCCCTATCGAGTTTCAGCTCACCAATGCTCGAAACGAAGGTGGGTACTTTAGTGGTATTTCGCCAAGTTGCGAAGTCGAGGACGATTATGCTCATAGATTTGGCGATGAAAACGACCCATTGCTGGCGACTGCGCTACGTCTGTCCGCGGGCGAGAGTTGTCCCACGCCCAAGCCATTTAACCGTTTGAATCGACAGGCTGCCACGGATCAATCGTTTATGATTCAGGGCGAGCCTTCGCAATTTAAAGAAAACTTTTTCTAACGGTAGAGTAACCATCCAGAAGGTACTGCTAAGAGGTTAGGCTGGACGTTTGTATTGGGCTTTGATTGCGTCGATTTCTGCTTTTAGGTAACAGTCAGGGTGGTGGTCATTGACTAACCCCATTGCCTGCATAAAAGAATAAATGGTGGTGGGACCAACAAACTTCCATCCCATTTTTTTAAGTTGCTTGGAAATTTCGGTGGACTCTGGTGACGTAGAGACGGTTTCGTATTCGGCTTTAGCTTCTGGCTCAAATCGCCAAAAATAAGTGGCAAGTGAGCCTTCTTTTTTGATCAGTTCTTTGGCGCGTTGAGCATTGTTAATGACGGCGGTGATCTTGCCTTTGTGTCGAATGATGCCTGCATCTTGAACAAGTCGTTCGACATCTTTTTCTGTGTAGTTCGCCATCTTCTCTATTTCAAAATTATCAAAGGCATTGCGGAAATTGTCTCGCTTTTCGAGAATCGTGCGCCAGCTTAATCCAGATTGAAAGCTCTCAAGACACAGTTTTTCAAATAACCTTCGATCATCATCGACGGGAAAGCCCCATTCCTTGTCGTGATATTGGGTGTATTGCTCTGTGGCAGAGCACCAAGAGCAGCGTTGTTTGTTGTCTTCTCCGGTAAACGTTCCCATTTTATTTATCCTTTTAGAGGTTCGAGATTAATGGTGAATACATTGTTATACATTAGATTATCTATTTTGCATTAGATCAAAGCTCGTTTAGATTAATGAGAGTTGATCCCCACTCTTTGGCGGAATACGAAACAAGGAACAATCCAACGGTAACATTCGTTCGCCTGAGAGCCCTGTTTTCTTTATTGCGAGGTGAAATCGTTGTCGTATTAAGTCCGCATAGATTCCTTCACCTGTCATGCGTTTACCAAATTGACTGTCATAAAGCTGACCTCCACGCATGTCTTTTATACGGCTGAGAACGTGCTCAGCTCGGTCTGGTAAGTGAGTATGCAGCCAGTCTGTGAAAAGCGGAGCGACTTCATGAGGTAATCTCAACATTATATAGTGCGCACTCTGTGCGCCAGCCTCAGCGCTTTGATGAACAATGGATTCGAGCTCGTGGTCGTTAACGAAAGGGATGACGGGTGCGGCAAGTACTGTGGTTGGAATTCGGCGCTCTGAAAGCGCTTTGACTAGGTTTAGACGAGTATGACCAGATGCCGTTCTGGGTTCGAGTATTCGTTTTAGGTCGTTGTCTAGAGTGGTAATGCTGATTGCAACCTGCACCAAGTTTTCAGCCGCCATTTTTTCTAATAATGACAAGTCCCTCGTAATTAAAGCGCTTTTAGTAATTAGTGATATGGGTTGTTTGTATTGGTAGGCAATTTCCAGCAAAGATCGAGTAATGTTAAGCTGCTTTTCGATAGGCTGATAGGCGTCGGTGTTAATGCCCAATGCAATGGGCTGACATTGATAGCGGATATTACAAAGCTCTCGCTCGAAGACATTTGGTGCGTTTATTTTTGCGGTTAGTTTAGTCTCGAAATCCAAGCCTGGAGACAAATCGATATAGGCATGGGAAGGACGTGCAAAACAATAAATACAACCATGCTCGCAACCTCGATAGGGGTTAACGGACAACCTAAAAGGCACATCAGGCGAGGTGTTCGACGTAATTAAGCTTTTGGCTTGTTCGTATCGTACTTCTGTATGAATTTGCGCTTCATATGTGGCTTCATAGGCGTACTCGTCTTCCAAATGAGACTGTGTCTTCTCAAAGCGACCTGTGATGTTGCTGTTTGAGCCTCGGCCTTTAATGAAGGTTTTTAAATCGGATGACATATCGCTACCAGCCCAATTAAAATAACTGTTTATTTATACAGTATTTTGCTGTCTGGTGCCAAGTCTAATGTTGAGTTTTTCTTCTATAGAAAATGAAAGTTTATCAAACATTGTTTCGTTTCAAGGTGGCGAGGGTTTCATGCTGAAAAGAAGCGTTCATTTAATGCTTCAATCTGCTATGGTTTTAATGCTCTCGTTTGTTTCTCTACTCGCTCGCTTTTGGGTAAAGGCAGTGTGCTGGATGGGATGAGAATTTGAAGCTTGAGGGCAACTTGCTCTTGTATCTAATCAGATTTGTCCGTAATTGACGAAATCTACGGCTCACTCTTATTGAGGTGTTATTTATTAATAAGCGTGCGTCATTTATATCTATACATTGCTAGCGGAGAGTTACCCAAACTAATGAATATTGTTAAGCGTAACAACGTAAAAATTATAGGCGACGGCGAAAAGACGCTTATGTTGGCTCACGGCTTTGGTTGTGATCAAAATATGTGGCGTTTTTTGCAGCCGATGTTAGAGGATTGTTACAAAATTGTTTTATTCGATTATGTGGGATGTGGGCTTTCGGATGTTTCTGCTTTTGATAAACATAGGTATCAGACTCTCGACGGTTATGCTTTGGATGTTGTTGAAATCTGTGAAGAGTTGAACCTTGAAAACGTGCAATTTGTCGGTCATTCCGTAAGTAGTATTATCGGAACGTTAGCTGCAATTAGGTCACCACATCTTTTTGAGAAGATGATTATGGTTTGTCCATCGCCTTGTTTTCTTAACGTTCCGCCAAACTACTATGGTGGATTCGAAAAAGAGGATTTAGAGGAACTAATCAACTTGATGGACAAAAACTACATAGGTTGGGCAAGCTATTTGGCTCCTTTAGTGATGGGGCAAACGAATAAAACGGAACTTATTCAAGAGCTTCAAGATAGCTTTTGTTCTACTGATCCTCGTTATGCAAAACCTTTCGCCAAGGCTACCTTCTTCTCTGATGACCGAAGTGCAATAGCCAAGCTGAACTTGCCCACATTAATACTACAGAGTAAAAATGATAATTTAGCTTCGGTTGAGGTGGGTAACTACATGCATAAAAAAATTGCTAATTCCACGCTTGAAGTTATCGATGCGTTTGGACATTGCCTGCATATGACTGAGCCTCAAGCTGTATATCAAAAAATAGAGAAGTTCATAGAGAGATGATAGAGCCGAGCCTTGACTCTTTTTCATGCTTGTTAGTAGTCACGGACTTTGAAACTAATAACCTTCAATATATCAATAGTTCTGCAAGTGTTTGCTTGGGGATAGAGATGAATGAGGCCTTAAAGTTCAACTTGTTCGATATTATTTCAAAGGCGAGCTCTATATTTTTTGAAAGCTACATTAGGCCAACTGTTATTAGCCTTGGAGAGTGTCAAGAAGTCCAATTGTCTTTGATAGCTAAAGCGGGTGAAAAAGTCCCTGCGGTGGCTAATATTAAATTAGTTGGCTCAAGTATATATTGGTCAATTTATACTGCGGTTGCTCGCGATAAATTATATCAAGAGCTTTTGTTGGTTAGAGATCAATTAGAAGAGGAAACACAAAAGTTAACTAAGTTAACCAGAATCGATCCTCTAACAAGGTTGCGTAATCGGAGAGCAGCTTTTGATGATTTGAATGATTTAATAGAGCGACTTAAGCGTCAGTTTGTTCCCGCATCTTTCATCATGATTGATATTGATTGGTTTAAAAAACTGAATGATAAATTTGGGCATCAATATGGTGATGACGTTTTAGTGAAAGTGGCCGCCATTCTTCAGAGTAGTACGAAGGTAAGAGATATATCTGCTCGCTGGGGAGGGGAAGAGTTTTTAGTTGTTTTGTATGATTCCAGCATAGAAGAGACACGTGCTTTCTGTAAACGATTGCATATAGAAATGAGTCTTTTGAACGCAAGTATTGAGGGTGAAGTATCCGTGAGCGTAGGTGTTTCTGCTTTGAAATCTGATAATCTAGTGTGCATTGAATTGATAGAAAATTGCTTGAAAGAAGCTGATGTTGCTTTATATGAAGCTAAGAGCAATGGACGCAACCGAACTGAGTATTTCGAATCTAGCTAGCCCTAGTTTGCAGAGCATATACTTGTATCGATAGTTTGAGACCTTTGCACGACGACGTTCTCCAATACAGTGTTAAAAAGAGACTCGTCTTGGCTTTGCTCGTGACTTCGTGCAAAGGTTTCAGTTTATATATTACCTTATCTAAGTATTTTCTCATGAATGGTTATGTCGTGGTTGCGACATAGCCAGACTTCTCTTAGCCAAATCTCGTATTTAACGTCTTTAGGTATTGAGGCGTTAGCAGGGCTGGTGGAGGGTAGGGTAACTAACTCGTATTGCTCGAAAAATTCGCTGTTTTTTTTCAGAAGGTGCTTTTTGAATGATTGATAGGCCTTTTGACCGTTGAAGCATATTTTTTGAATCGATGGTGTTTGTTCAAGTAACTCAACGATATTATTCGGCTTTTCAGACGACTTAATGATTTTCGAATCTAGGCTTCCCTCTCGTTCGCATTGTTGCAATACATCCCAAAGTGCAACTTGGTAATGCTCTAATGAGGAAAGGCGATCATTATAGCTTTCAAGAGCGGGTGCGTTTGGTAGTGTGCTTGGGATTTTCCAAAATAAGTTTTGGGGATGAGCATAATAAGCCTGTTGGTCTAATGAGGCTTCTCCTGGCATCGAGCCAAGAACTAAAATCGTTGCCCCACCGGGAACAATAGGCTCGAAGCTGTGTTTTACGGTCATGTAGATATGATCCCTTTTTATTTAGGCGCTATTGCATGGCTGAAGCGGGAAAATTAAACATACCGTTACTGTTCTTTCTTTGCTCCAAGGGCGGTACATTTTGAAGCACATCCCAATGCTCTACGACTTTCCCGTTTTTCACTCTGAACAAGTCATAGAACGCCATGTGTGTGCCGTTCAGCTCCCCTTCACTAATGGCTAATACAAAGTCACCTTGTCCTAGAATTGCATGCACTTGGTAGTAATGGATCGTTTGTCCTTGCGCCATCATGGCAGAAAACCCTTCTAATAGCGTGTCTAGTCCGTCACCAAACCAAGGGTTATGCTGGATGTAGGTCTCTTCGCTAATGAATTGGTTGGCTTTGTCGAACTCACCTTTAACAAACAGCGTCTCCATCATGCCTTTAACGAACGCTTTGTTTTCTGCTGTTTTAGAGAGATCGGAAATGTTCGTGGTGCCATCATACATAGTACGACCACTGGCGTTTGGTTTTGCGCTTGGCTGAATGGCGTCCCAATGTTCTACGATTAAACCGTCGTCAAATCGAAAAACGTCGAACACGACCCCACCAAAGCTTTTTGCGTAAGAATGCAGAACAACATAGTCATCGTCTGAGAATGAGCGAACGATGCTGCTTTCTTTGGAGTCGACTTCTGGGAATTGGCTTAGAAAGCTTAACAGCCCCGCTTTACCAGTTGGCGCTGACGGGTTGTGTTGAATATATTGCTCGTCACTTATGTACTTCAGAGGTGCTTTGTTGGTTGTGCCTAAACTGTCGAGAACAGCGATGGCTTTTTCTTCATTTGTCAGTGTATGCGTGGGCTCTATGCTTGCACAGCCTGTTAATAAAACGCTTGAACTGATTGCCGCGAGGCTAAAAAGTTTAAGTTTTGAGGTGAAACCTGTTTTGAAATTCATTGATATCATGGCGTTATGCTTCTCCGATTTGTATTAAGAAACCGACGAACACGTTTACTTGCTATTGCTAGAAGACCTGTTCGCCGAGTCCTAAATTCTGCTTATTCCTAAGATTAGAGATAAGCCTTTAGCGGCGAAAGGTCATTTGTTTCCCTTTGGTGGTCAATCTCTAACTTTTTGTCTATCAAGCTTTCGGTATTCTTGTGGCGTGATCCCGATATGGCGGCGAAAAAATTTATTAAAATTGGAGTTCTCTTGAAAACCTAGAGATAAGGCTATGTTAAATAAAGAGGAATCGCTGGTTAGAAGTTGTCGTTTCGCTTCGAGGATAACGAACTCATCGATGACACTTTTTGCTGTCTGCTTAGTAAATGTCTTACATAGTTCGTTAAGGGTTTTGTAGCTGACCCCCAACTTATCGGCATAGACGTTTGCGTCTCTTGTGTTCGCGTACTCTTGTTCGAGCAAAGTACGAAAGGCGAGGTAGTGCTTAACAGAACGCTCGGACTGAATACAGGCTGTGGTTGGCCAGCGTTCGAATAGAAGGTTTAGTAAGGCTGACAGCGTTAAATAGGGGAAGCGTCTTGTTTGCTTTCCGCTTTTTAATTCTTTATCCAATAGCTCGAATAAGGCAAGTATGGATACTGAATCTTTTGGCTCAATTTTATGTGTTGGGTGGTAGAGGGCGCTCCAATGAACGGGCTTTGTTTCCGCAAGTTCTGGCCACACTTCTTTGGATAGAAAAAGCATATAGCCTTTTGGTGATTGGCTGTCGTATGTAAAGGCGTGTACCTGATCAGGGTGAATCATGATGGCTTGATTAGGAACCAGGGTGACTTTTTGGTCATCTAAGCGATGGCATAGCTTACCGTCTGTTAAGAATAACAATAGATGAAAGGTGATTCTGTGAGGTTCGATCGGATTCGGTGAAAGCGGTTTTCGATTGCGCGTAGACGGGTCGGTGATTACAGAAACAACTGTTTCTAGGTTACGAATCTCGAAATGATAACCTTGCTTTGAGGGGGGGCGAAAGTCGACGTTTGGAACCAGGTTATTTGAATTCGTAGATCCCGTCTTTTTCATGTTTTTGTTACCTAATACTGATGTTTATGCTTGTGTATTGAGGTTATGGGCATGCATAGCGGTAGCTATCATCCAAGGCTAATGGCAACACCAGTGTTTGAATTTGTCGTTTTTTCGCATCGTCACATAGACGCTGCTTAAGAGGCCCATTATTTGCCCACTCCGCTTTGTATTCAGCATTGAATACAGGTTTGTTCTGATCAATAAAAGGTTGAAGCTTATCGCATTCATCAAACTCAAAGCATTGTTCGTTGATTGCTAAGTCAAAGTAGGAAACCAGCTCTGCAACTTGATCAAGATCGTTTTTCAACGCGACAATCATACCTCTTTGATGCGCTTCACCGGCGAGAAACCGATTGAATGCGATTTGATCGTCATAGGTTAGATTGAACCCGGTTTCTTTTAAGTAGCCATCAACGTTGTCGGGTTCCACGCCGTCGCAGCCTTTTGTTTTTGCTAAGTCCAAGCGGGCGATCATGACTTTTTTGATGTGTCTCGCTCTAATGTCGATCCAGTATTCGCCTTTCCAGTCATCTAGTGCCGTGCCAATGTGTTCGGGTTTAAAGCGGTCTTTGTCGTCACGCCATTCTTCATACGTGCCAGCTGAAAAGTAACAGATGACTTTATGACGTTTCGCGTGGAGCGCCCTGATGGTTTTCCATGACGTATCGAACAAATCGATGTCGTAGACGGTTGCGTTGTAGTCCGTATTGAGCGTGCCTTGTAGCTGCCATTGCCATGTATCTCCAATAACCGGTTGGTACTTTCCGACCGCAAAGCAGACGGATGAAAACATGACAAAAAGCGGTAACAAGGGTCTAAAGCGCATACGGTACTCTAATTGTTGCTAGATATAATGGCTGGTTGTTTTTTAGTCTATCAAGTATGTCGAATTGTATATTAAAACGTGTTGAGAATCCGCCGATAGCAAGTGTGTAACGTTACATCTTGTCTAAACGACTTTCAATTTGAAACGGATAGCAATTCGGAGGGGACCGCTATGGGAACGATGAACTTGGATATGTCATCGAGTCGTTCATATTCGCGAAATGAAGTGGTAACACAAGTAGAATTTACCCGCGTTAGACAGCGTGGTTCGGACAATGACAACCGTTCAGAGCAATCATCAAGTGAAAGCGCTACTTCACTGAGTGTTCGAGCAGCGTCAGAATCTCTGCTTAGTCAAACACTTGAAGTGGAGTCGACGTCGAAGTCTACCGGAAAAACGGAAGAAGGAGAGGCTTTCGAACAGCTGACCGCGCGATACCAAAAAATGCTGACCTTAATCGAAAAAATGTTCAATGTAGAAATTAACCTTTATGGCGAGAAAGAACCGCCATCGTCTCAAGCAGAGGTGGTGGAAGGTAGGCCGATTTCCGCTGAAGATGTGGAGGTCACTCGGAGGGATTTGGAAGTTGTTCGACAGAAATACCATCAGGTCAGTGAACAGGAAAGTACGTCCTTTAAAGCGAAAGGCGAGATCGTTTTAAGTAATGGAGCCAGTCTCAACGTTGATTTTAGTTTGGATATGTCCCGTACCCGTGACGAACAGTATTATGGAGAGGTGGTGTTTACGGGCGCACTTGTGGACCCATTAGTCGTGAATTTAAATGGGAATACCGCTCAATTAACCCATCATAAAGTCGCTTTTGATCTAGATGACGATGGTGAAGACGATCAACTTCACTTCGCGACAGGGGATTCTGCTTTTTTAGCACTGGATAAAAACGGCAATGGTTTAATTGACGGTGGTTCTGAGTTGTTTGGTCCTCAATCGGGCAGCGGTTTTGCAGACCTTGCGAGCTATGATGAAAACGGCGACGGCATGATAGACGAATTGGACTCTGTATTTGACCAACTGGTTCTTACTCAGCGAGATGAAAATGGCCAAGAAACGCTGATATCGCTTAAAGACGTGGGTATTGAGGCGTTTATATTGGAGCGTACGGAAACGCCTTTTAGCCTTTTTAATGATAAAGGCGAAGCAACAGGTGTTATTAGGGAAACGGGGTTGTACGTCAAAAACAACGGCTCCATTGATAGTATGCAGCACGTCGATTTGATCGTTTAGTGTTTGAACCATTTACCATTAGAGGTCGAGATCGTCGTTTAGACGGTAAAGCGCCTCACTTGGGACGACAAGTTATCGGAGTTGCTCAGCGTTTTTTGCACGGACTTGTTGATCTTGCGTGATATATCGAGCACCTCTTTAGAGGTCTCTGATAACTGAGCAAGGTTCTCGTTAATTTCATCGGTGACTTTACTTTGCTCTTCGGTTGCACTGGCTGTTTGTGCCGTATAGTCATGGATGTCTAGAGATGACTTTTTTACCGATTCAATCGACTTTTTGGCAGTTTTAGACCGACTTTCAGTCTCTTTCACCATGGATACGCTGGTTGTAACCACATTAACGGCTTCGTTCACGCCTTGGCGTAGGTTCGTAATCATGGCTTGAATGTCGACGGTAGAATGCTGGGTCTGGCTGGCCAGGTCCCTTACCTCATCCGCCACCACGGCAAAACCACGGCCTTGTTCGCCCGCTCGTGCGGCTTCGATGGCGGCATTGAGCGCCAGTAAATTCGTTTGTTCGGCTATATTCAAGATGACGTCTAATACCGACACGATATTGTCTGATTGTTTAGACAATGACTGAATGACACCGTAGGCGTGATTAATTTGAGCGGACAGTTGGTTTAATTTATCCACAGATTGGTCCAGCATGATAAGGCCAGCATCAGAGCGGTTGTTGAGCGTATCAACTTGAGCAACTGTGTCGGCGGCGTTGCGCGCGACGTCTTTTGTCGCTCCCGCCATTTCTTCAATAGCAGATACAATGAACTCAAGCGTTTCATTTTGTCGCTCACTGAGTTGGGCGGATTGAGTTGAGGCTTGGTCCAGATGTTTCATTTCTTCTCGGATATGTTCTGTACCGTAGCGGACCTCTCGAATAATACCGGATAACTTGGCGACGAAATTATCGAGCTCTCGACTAAGCTCGCCGGTTTCATCTTTCTTTTTGCTGTTAATACGTTTCGTTAAGTCACCATCACCACGGCTGATATTTCGTACGCCCAGTGTGACTCGTTTGATGGCCGCTGATATGTTTTTTGGTGCGAACCAAGCAAGCAGAAGGCTCAGTATTAAGACAGTAAGAGCCAATGTCGTAACGCCGAGTTTAAATCGATCCGTGACCTCGTTGATACGGACTTGCTCCTCTTGTGAATAACGGTCAATCAACTGCTCTGCTGTGTCGTATTTCGACCGAAGGTTGGTGAAATCTGCGGCATTGGACGTCGCGTAAAGTAAAGATGCTTCATCGAGTTTGCCTTGTTGGTAAAGGTCTAAAATTTCTTGAGTGCTTTGCTCCCAAGATCGAAACAAGACGTCGAACGAGTTTAAATGAAGTGCTATGTTCGAAACGTCGGAAGATATTGACCTAAAGCTCTGCATTCGCTCTTTTGCTTGCATAGCATTGTCTACAACGCTTTCAAGGGATTGACGTGTATCGGCTTCTGTTGGTGTTTTTGTAAAGAGTAGATGCGTTAAGCTGAGTCGCGATTGATAGAGATCTCGGTCAGCATTTTGAACGAGAAAAATGCCTTCCGCATACTTGTTCATATTGTGTTGAAGATAATGTACGAGTTGATAAGCGGCTAACACCACGATCAAAAAAACAGCGGCCATGGTGCCAAAAGCAATCGTATATCGTCCTTTAATAGTCTGAAATGTGCTTTCCATCGTTGTAGTCCTTTCTTAGTCATCATTAAACAACAAATCGTTTTACTTGCCCCGCAAGCTCGTCGGAGTTAGTCAGGGTTTCCTGTACCGATTCACTCACTTGTTGAGAAATGCCTAATACTTCCTTTGACATACTCGATAGCATGGATAGGTTTTCATTGATTTCATCGGTCACTTTGCTCTGTTGTTCTGTCGCACTCGCGGTCTGTGTTGTGAAATCGTAGATGCGGTTGGCGGCTTGCTTTACCTCCAAAATCGATTGCTTGGTCTCCTGAGAAAGGTTTTGTGTTGCGGAGGCCATCTCAACACTTTCGTTGATGGCGATGACGGCATTTCTCACGCCCGCTTGAAGGTCGTCGATCATGGCTTGAATATCGCTGGTGGAGTTTTGCGTTTTGCTTGCGAGATTGCGAACTTCGTCTGCAACAACGGCGAATCCACGCCCTTGTTCGCCCGCTCTAGCGGCTTCAATTGCGGCATTGAGCGCCAATAAGTTGGTTTGCTCAGCAATGCCGAGAATGACATCCAAGACCGAGGCAATACGTTCAGAATGTTCCGAAAGATTATTAATAACCTTTGCCGCATCGGATACCTGTCGAGATAAGTCAGCGAGCTGCCCAACAGAGCTCTCTAGCATTTCAGAGCCTTGGTCAGCACACGCGCTCAAGCTGTTAACTTGATCAACCGTTTCTGACGCGTTTCTGGCGACATCCCGTGTCGCACCTCCCATTTCCTCGACTGCCGTGACGACAAAATCCAGTGCAGAGTTTTGCCTTTCGCTCAGTTCTGCAGATTGAACGGATGATTTCCCTAAGGCATGCATTTCTTCGCGTATGTGGTCGCAGCCATGACGCACCTGACCAATAAGACTGCCTAACTTGGATACTAGACCATCTAACTCTCGACTTAGTTCACCCGTCTCGTCTTTCTTAGTGCTGCTGATACGCTTTGTTAAATCGCCGTCTCCTTTGCTGATGTCCATCACTCCACGCGTAACGCGCTTTATGGCATTGGAGATGTTTCTTGGGGCGTACCAAGCGAGCGACATGCTAATCAATAAGACGATAACAGCAAGCGCTGCGACGACGGCTTTGAATGCATTAGTAAATGCATCAATTTCTTGTTTTTCTAGATGAGCGTGCTTGTCAATTAACTCTTCAGAGCCGTCATAAAGGTCGCGTAACGATAAAAAAAGATGCTCGTTGGTGTCGATGAAAGCGAGCGTCGCAGCGGCGGTTTCGCCATTGCGAAGATTATCCAAAATCAGGTCTGAATCGTCTTGCCAATTTTTATATTGTGATTCGAAGTCATGTAAATAGCGCTGAATTTCATCAACGTCTGCCGTTAATGAAATAAACCCTTTCATTCGGTCATACGCTTGTACGGCATTAGATCGTTCTTGTTCTTCCAATGCCTTACGCTGATTTTCGGTGAGCTTTCCTTCAGCAAACACCAAAGATGCCAATGCGAGGCGTGATTGGTACAAATCTCGGTCTGCGTTTTGAACCAAAGATATGCCGCCGCTGTATTTTCCGACGTTGGTTTGTAAATAGGAGATGAGTGCGTAGGTTGCGAGTACAACAAGCAAAAAAACCGCACTTAAGCCCCCGAACGCAAGCGTATAACGGCTGCGAATACTAGACAGTGTCGCCATAGATTTTCCCTCTCTTCCTTGGAATCGATGTGAGTTCAATATGTTAGTTGGGTGGTCACTGCATTTGTCCGGTGGGCGTGCACTGTTACGGCGAGAAGCACTGAATGGACAGACCGAAAACGAAGATTACAAATTTAAAGATGGCATGAATCTCTGTGCTCGCAAGTTCAATTGCAAACAAACGGTTATAAAATTGTGTCAAACTGTAAAAAGTGTAAGTTATTAGTTACAAAAAATTAGGATAGGGGGAGGCGCTCTTTAAGGGGCTTCGCGGCCCTTTTACGTTCAATAAGAAACGAAATACTGTGTCTTTTAGGCGAAAATTTTATTCAAAAAGTGAAAGGTATCTGTTCTTTTACAAAACTTTATAGAACCCGTTTCAGAAACGTCATCCAAGTGGCTTACTTTTTCTTGGTGAATTGTTGTTTGCTTATCTGTTGCCCAGGTAGTTTACGATTTCTTGGTTTGCTTTTTGCAGACTTAATGGCAATCGTCGCTTCTTATGTGTGATGTAGTACGAACTAAACCGTTATTGTTTTAATAAACAAACAAATATAGAAAGGGGTTTATACATAATAATGTTCACGAAGGATGCAGTATGGAATTGTAGTCGGCAGTTTTTTCATGGTTGTTTGACTATAGTAAATAATAAAACTCATATTCTGAATACCTCAGACTGGAGAAGTATATGAAGCGTGCTCTAATGATTAGACAACAAATTAGAATAGGCTTAGCTGCTATTCTACTGCTTGCTCTTGCGGTGATATTTATCGTTACCGAAATCAAGGTGAAGCCGGATTTAGTAACGGAAAGGCAAGAGCAAATAGCCGTTAACCAGTCTGCATTGAATGACCTTTTAAGTGCAAAACTCTCTCAAATTCAGCTACTAACGACGTCTCTCGCATCAATGGCAGAAACCTTGCCAAAAGACGAAGCGTTATTTAAACACGTTTTTCCGCCTATCGTAGACAATCATGGTAACGGCGCGATAGCGGGCGGGGGGATTTGGCCCGAAACAGGTAAGTTTACTTCGGGCGTTGACCTTCGAAGTTTTTTTTGGGGTAGAACGAGTTCTGGTATTGAGTATTTTGATGACTACAATGACCCCTCTGGATCTGGTTATCACAATGAAGGTTGGTATACCGTAGGTAAAACATCATCAACAAACGCTTGCGCTTGGTCTGAAGCGTATACTGATCCAGTCACGAAGACGCCGATGGTGACCTGTACCGTGCCGATGAAAGAAAAGGGCGCTTTTAGTGGTGTAGCAACGGTCGACATGATGCTGGATGATATTACCACTGTGCTTGAACAGTATGGTATGGAGCAAGGCGGTTACGTTTTTGCAGTTGATCCTCTTGGGCAAATGATTAGTTTTCCAAAAGGCAGAGCGGAACTCGTTAACGCCGATGATTCCATGGTGACAATCGATCAATTGTCACAAAAGCTGCCTTGGTTAGCACCCGCTTTAGCAGTAACGAAAAACTTAAACGGTACAAAGACGCTTGAGTTATTGAAAGATGAGATCATAGGCGGCAGTGCGTACGTTCATGTGTTTAAACATAATGAGACCGGTTGGTCATTAGGGCTAGTCGTACCGACTAAGACAATGATCAAGTCTGCTGAAGACATGAGTTTGTTTATCATGATTGCGGTGGGCGCGTTGCTGATTGTTGTGGGTGTGTTGGCGATGGTCTTCTTCAATAACTTGCTAAGCCGCGTAAATCAGACGACTTCCCAAATTCGCGAACTGGTAGAAGGCGGTGTCTCGAAAGAGCTTGAAATTGGTTCGCCAAACGAAATTGGTCTGCTTCGAGAAGCGGTTAATGACTATGGCGGTAAACTGAAGAGCTTACTGGCGAAGATACATACCGAGTCGGCGAAGCTCGTTCAAGATGCTGGTCGCTTGAATAATTTTAGTAATGAGTTTTTAGACAAAGCATCTAGCTTAAGTGACGAAAACCATATGTTGGCTGCTGCGACTGAAGAGTTAGGTACCACTTCGAGAGACGTTGCGAACTATGCGAATGAAACCAAAGAAACGGTTGATCGTATTCATCAGGATGTTATGAGCAGCGGAAATGAAATGTCGGAAGTGATTCAGACGATGCGCAGTTTAACTCAAGCAATGACGGAAGCTCAAGAAAGCATTCTAAAATTGGATGAAGACAGCAGGCAGGCGAATGGCATGCTTGGTGTAATTCGTGACATCGCTGAACAGACGAACTTGTTAGCACTTAATGCGGCGATCGAGGCTGCACGTGCTGGTGAGACGGGGCGTGGTTTTGCGGTTGTCGCGGACGAAGTACGAAATCTAGCGGCGAAAAGTGAAAGCTCTGCGGTTGAAATTGAGCAAGTGCTCAGTCGCCTACAGGTGGCTTCTCAGGAGTCTGTAGACTCGATGGAGAAAGGTCAGAGTGAAACGCAAAATGCCGTTAGTCGCGCTGAGTCTACCGCTACGCATTTGCAAGAAGTGGTTGAAGCCTTTACGCAAATCACGGATCAAGGTACGCAGATTGCGGTCGCAGCCCAAGAGCAGCAAAAAGTATCGGACGACTTAAGCCAGTTTGTAACTCGATTGCAAGCGCTTACTAGCAGTAACGCTGAGGACTCATCGTTATTGCGTAATATGAGTGAAGAGATTGATTCAATCGCTCAACGTCTTGATGCACTGCGATAGGGCTGCTTTCCCTTAGAGCAGTTATCACTAATCCAAAAAGGTGAAAGGCCAACATGAGTTGGCCTTTCAGGTTACTGATAAATCACAGTTTTTTCTGTTTTTTCTTTATCTAGAAAAGCTAAGAGTATTTGAAAGTTTCTATAAAATTGGGTTTTATCGTGATGACGATTTAGGAGCGCTTGAGGCTTTCAGTACGCGTCATTATGTTTTTTAGTCTCTAACATTGAGCGAATCTTCAGCTAACTCTGCATTAAGGCGATCTTCTTCATATTTTGCGTAGCCGCTGTCATTAGACACTGTGGTGAGGCTTATCTATTCCCCTAAACGTTTAAGTAAAAATATCGGCTTTAGACTTTTTAGTGCTCACATTAATATTGGCATTAAATATTGTTTTCTGTAGTAAAATAGCAACAATATGATGCATGTTTATGAATGGATTAGATAATGATTAGTAACAAAAATAACAATATATCAAGCCGAAGTATGGGTAGGGTCACCTTAGCTGACGTAGCTGAAAAAGCGGGTGTCAGCCCAATAACCGCCTCACGGGCATTAAAGAATCCTCAGCAAGTATCTGAAAAACTGAGAACTAAAATCTATGATGCGGTAAATGAGTTGGGCTATATTCCAAATCATGCGGCACGCTCATTAGCGTCTTCTGAAACAAAGATTATCTCTGTTATTTTTCCTTCTCTTTCTAATGCGGTATTTCCAGATGTATTAGATGGTATTCATGATACCTTAGCCCCCGCCGGATATCGGATCTTACTTGCTAATACCCACTATGAAACCGATCAAGAAGAAATTTTGGTAAGAACGTTACTTGAACAGAACCCGGATGGCATTATCGTGACGGGCATTGATCAGAACGAAAATACGCGCAAATTATTACTCGGCTCTAAAACTCCAGTGGTGCAAATCATGGAGTTAACCGACTTTCCTATTGATATGAACGTGGGTTTTTCACATTTTCAAGCTTCCTATGATTTAGTTCGACACTTACAGAACGCTGGGTACAAAAAGATAGGCTTTATCGGCGCACGCATGGATCCTCGATCTCAACGCCGCATGGAAGGCTACAAGCACGCTATGCAGGAAATAGGCATTAGCAATAATGACTATGTCTTAACGAACCAAAGTCACACGTCATTTAAACTTGGCGCGAAGCTCTTTAACCAGCTATTTACCCAATTCTCTGATTTAGAAGCGATTTGTTTTAGCAATGACGACCTTGCTGCTGGTGCTATGTTTGAATGCAGTAGAAAAGGCATTCGTGTTCCTGAAGACATCTCTATCGCGGGGTTTAATGATCTAGATTTTGCTGAAGAGTTAACGCCATCCTTAACAACTGTCTCTATTCCTCTTTATGAAATGGGCAAAAAAGCAGCGGAATACTTATTACATAAAATCGTTAATCGTACTAACCCTGATTCACTTCAATATGATGTGAGCTATAAGGTAGTTGAGCGAAAAAGTACCTATACTGACTTTTCTTAGTCAGATCAAAAGTTTTATCATTTATTTGACAGCGCTATCATTTGTGATAATCTTGCTTCGTGGTGTATTTGATAGCGCTACCAAGATGTCATTATTTATGTTCCAACAAAAATTAAAAAAGGAATAATCATGCTTTCATTCATATCAAAAAAGAACCTTGCAATACTGGCTATATCTACCGCTGTATTTTCAACATCTTCTGCCGTAAGCGCTGCAGATGCTAAATATAAATGGACTTTTCAAAGCGGGGCACAGGCTGGCGATAGCTTTTTCGCCATTCAACAAGAATGGGCAAAACGAGTCGGCGTTATGAGCCAAGGAGAGATCGATATTGATCTAGTTCCTGTTAACTCCGTCGTTGCTTATAACGAAACATTAGATGCAGTTGGTGTCGGTATTCTCCAAGGCCACATTGCAGACCCTTCTTATTTCAGCGGTAAAGATCCAGCCTTTGCGATGTTAGGTAACTTAGTTGGCGCTTGGAGTAGTCCATATCAAATGTTTGGCTTTATGGAATACGGTGGTGGTAAAGAGGTCTATAACCAATTAGTGAACCCTTACGGTTTACAATTCATAGGCGCTGCTTCTACAGGTGTTGAATCTTTTGTGTCTAAAACGCCTATCCGCAGTGTAGAAGATTTTAAAGGCATTAAAATGCGCGCCCCTGAAGGTATGGTGCAAGAAGTTTTTGCATCCATCAACGCTGCACCCGTTAACTTACCCGGCTCCGAAGTTTATACCGCTTTAGACAAAGGTGTTATTGACGCTGCTGACTACAGTGTTTTTTCAACAAACCAAGCTCAAGGCTTACATAAGTTCGCCAAATATCCGCTTTTCCCTGGTTTCCATTCGATGCCAACCCTAGCCGTATCTATGAACAAAAATATATGGGATGGTCTATCCCCGTCGTTAAAAGAAGTACTTTCTGTCTCCGTTCGCGAGTTCGGCTACGACATGGTTCAACGACTAGAAATGTTAGATAAACAAGCCGTTGTTGAAGCGAAGAAAGACTCCTCTATAGAAATCATCAATTGGCCTGAAGAAGAGCGTGCAAAATTTCGTGGTATCGCTCAGAAACAATGGAAAAAATGGGCGGAAAGATCGCCTATGGCGAAAGAAGTATACACTAAGGTATCTGCATACCTTGTGAGTCAAGACCTTCTAGCAAAATAATCGTTTTCTTGGGCAGGGACGGAAGTAATAAAAATAGTTTTTTATTTCGATAAGAAATGAGGAAACAACCTTTTATTGCTTTCCGTTTACTCTCCGATTTTCTCAGGATACCACGATGAATAATAACGAAAATCCCAATACCTCAGTAGAAGAAGTCTCTGCTGTTGCCTTAGATCATCTCAATGACATTCAGTTTAATAATGCATTGGATCGGTGGGTTGATAGGTTAGGTGGTTATGTTTCTTTCCTATTTCTGATCAGTGTAGGTATCAGCTTTTACGAAATCATCAGTCGTTATTTCTTTAATGCTCCAACGATTTGGGTACATGAATCAACCACTATGATATGTGCTCTATGTATGGCTTACGGCGGATCATACTGCTTAGCAAGAAATACACACATTAGTATCAAAATGCTGTATGACGCTGTTGGTGACCGCGGCAGGCACTGTTTAGATATAGTAAACGCTCTGCTCTCTGTTTTTTTCTGCTCTTTAATTGCTTATGCCGGTTACATCATGACACACAAGGCATTATTTACGCCGTCCGGCATGTTTCGCCTAGAAACATCAGGTTCTGCTTGGAACCCAGTTACACCAGCGGTTGTGAAAACAGGGCTCTTTGTCATTCTTCTTCTAATGACACTACAAAGCATTATTCGATTAATCCAAGCCATTAAAAAAGCGAGATAAGTATGTTTGAATTATCGCAAATGGGCATTGAAGCGGCATCTTATTTGATGATCGGTTCTATTCTGCTGTTACTCATTACTGGGCTTCCGCTTGCCTTCGTTACTGGTTTGGTTGCGCTTGTGTTTGCTCTGGGCTGGTTCGGACCAATGTCCATTCCATTGATAACGACACGTATATACAGTTTTGTAAATGAATATGTTCTCATATCCATTCCCATGTTCGTGTTAATGGCTTCCATTCTTGATCGATCTGGCATAGCCAAAGACTTATACAATACACTGCGTATGTTTGCAGGACGTTTACCAGGCGGTGTCGCTGTTCAAACATTGTTTGTTGCTATTTTCTTAGCCGCTATGTCTGGCATTATCGGCGGTGAAATCATTCTTTTAGGCTTGCTTGCTTTGCCGCAGATGTTGCGACTTGGTTATAACCAACGCCTCTCAATCGGTACTGTATGTGCTGGTGGTTCTTTAGGCACCATGGTGCCTCCAAGTATCGTTCTCATCATTTATGGCTTAACCGCGAACGTTTCAATCAGTGAGTTGTTTCTTGCATCCGTTATTCCCGCTTCTTTACTAGCATCCCTTTATATTGCCTACATTTTAATACGTTGCTTTTTGGACCCCAAAATGGGACCTCCAGCGCCTAAAGAAGAATTGGACGTTTCATTTGCAGAAAAAGCGGCCCAACTAAAAAGTATCATCTTGCCTGTATTAGTGGCTGTATGGGTTCTCGGTAGTATTTACGCGGGTATTGCTTCGGTTACTGAAGCCGCCTGTATGGGGGTTGTTGGTGTCATTATTTCTACGATTGTGCGCCGTGAGTTGAGCTTTGCAATGATGAAGGCCAGCTTGAAGCAAACTCTTAATACTTGCGGCATGATCATTTGGATTGGTATTGGAGCGAGCGCGTTGGTTGGTGTATACAATCTAATGGGTGGTAACCGCTTTATTCAATCCGTGATTTTAGGGCTAGATATTGCGCCTATTTTTATTGTGCTGATCATGATGGCTATCTTGGTTGTACTTGGTTTATTCATGGATTGGATTGGTATCGCTTTACTGACCATGCCTATTTTTGTTCCGATTATTGTGTCTCTAGGCTACAGCCCTATCTGGTTCGGCATTTTATTCTCCATGAATATGCAAATATCATACTTAAGCCCGCCTTTCGGCCCCGCCGCGTTTTATCTTAAAAGTGTGGCGCCACCGCATATTTCCCTAAAAGAAATTTTCCTTTCTTTATGGCCATTTATTTTATTGCAAATCTCCGCTCTTGGTCTGGTCATGGCCTTCCCTAGCATCGCACTTTGGTTACCGGGTCTTAATTAACGAACCCAGTCATACCCATATATTTAACTTTATAGGTAATTATTTATGTCTACTTCTACGTCCACTTTTTCTGTTATTGGCTTAGGTTCGATGGGAATGGGAGCCGCGAAATCGGCTGTTTCGGCTGGTTTAACAACCTATGGATTTGATCTAAACCCAGAAGCTATGCGCTCATTTAAAGAGCATGGAGGCCTTGCACCAGCAACCCTTTTAGAGGCGACAAAGGGCGCTGATGTGGTATTGCTTATGTTGGTTAATTCTAATCAATGTGATCAAGTATTGTTTGGAGCGCACGGTATTGCCGCCTCACTTAGGCCTAATACTGTGATTATCTTAGGTAGCACGACCTCAGCGAGCTATGCGAAAGCACTAAATGAAAAGCTTCAAGAAATGAATTTGCGAATGATTGATGCGCCTGTTAGTGGTGGCGCAGCAAAAGCCAATACTGGTGAACTGTCTATTATGGCATCTGGTCCAGAACAGGCGTTTGTAGACTGTGGGCCTCTATTTGATGCTATTTCTGCGAAATTATACCGAGTGAGCGATACTGTTGGAGGAGGCGCATCTGTGAAGATGATTAATCAGTTGCTGGCAGGTGTTCATATCGCTGCGGCGGCAGAAGCGATGGCATTAGGGGTAAAAGCAGGGCTAGCCCCTGAAATGCTCTATGAGATTATTTCAAACAGTGCAGGTTCTTCTTGGATGTTCCAAAACCGCGTACCAAAGATTTTATCAGGGGATTACAGCCCAAATAGCATGGTTGATATTTTCGTCAAAGACTTAGGTATCGTACTGGATGCAGGTAAGGAATTTAAATTTCCTTTGCCTATTTCCGCCAGCGCACATCAACAATTCTTGTCTGCTAGTGCAGCAGGTCATGGGTTAGAAGACGACTCTGCGGTAATAAAAGTCTACCCAGGCATCACCTTGCCAGAAGCTAAATCTAAATAAGGAGCAAGTCATGAGTGTTCTTTTAGGCTGTATTGCCGACGATTTTACAGGAGCAACGGATTTAGCCAGCTTTCTTGTTAAATCAGGTATGAGAACCGTTCAATTGATTGGCGTGCCAGATTCGCCTATTGATTTAACCGAGGCGGATGCGGTTGTCATCGCGTTGAAATCACGTACCTTGCCTGCTGACCAAGCAATACAGCAGTCTGTTGCTGCTCTCGAATGGCTTAAGCAATATCACTGCGAGCAGTACTACTTTAAATACTGCTCCACGTTTGATTCAACAGAGCGCGGCAATATTGGTCCAGTCACTGATGCCTTGCTTAATAATCTGGGTGAAAGTTTTACCGTCATTTGTCCATCTTTACCAGTAAATGGCCGCACCGTTTATAAAGGTCATTTGTTTGTAAATGATTCCCTGCTTAGTGAAAGTGGTATGCAACATCACCCGTTAACGCCTATGAAAGATGCCAATCTTATACGTGTGATGTCCTCTCAAGCCGAAGGCACAGTCGGACTCGTACCTTTTGACACCATTTCAAAAGGTACTCAGGCGATTGAGCAAGCCTATGAAAGATTGGCTGAAACTCACCGTTATGCCGTTGTTGATACGCTTTCAAATGATGACCTTTATGCCATAGGTAAAGCGAGCGCCAACCTCAAGCTACTAACAGGCGGTTCTGGTTTATCGGTTGGCTTAGCTAAAAATTTCGAAGACAAAGGCTTATTTAAAATCAGAGATAACTCCGCTGAGCTTAGTAAAGTAGCCGGAGATGCTATCGTTCTATCGGGTAGTTGCTCGGTTATGACGCAAAAACAGGTCGCTTGTTTTAAACAGAGCAATCAGTCGAAGAAAATCTCTCCTCTTGATATTGCTTCTGGCAAAACGACTCTTGAAGACTATTTGGCTTGGTTCGATGAGAACCGGAACACTGGCACATTGATGTTTTACGCTACCGATACTCCAGAGAATATTAAACGTATTCAATCCGTATTAGGCGTAGAAAAAGCCAGTCAAATCGTCGAAGAATTTATGGCAGGTCTAGTAACAGCACTTGATCAAAGAGGCGTCACAAAATTTGTGATTGCAGGCGGTGAAACTTCTGGCGCCGTCATCAAAGCGCTAAATCCGAGCATGTTAAAGATTGGTGCCAGCATTGCTCCCGGCGTGCCACTAGCGGAAATCTCTGGAGAGTTTGCAAAGTTAGTCGCGCTTAAATCGGGTAATTTTGGTAATGAAGAGTTCTTCAAGAAAGCGGTGGAGATGATGTCATGAGCAGTAAGGAAAATCAGCTTAGAGAGCAAATATGCCTAATGGCAAAATCCATGTTTGATCGAGGACTAACCTGTGGTTCGTCAGGCAATATTTCGGCTCGTACCGAAGATGGTGGCTTGCTCGTGACGCCAACAGGAAGTTGCTTTGGTAGGCTTGACCCCGCGACGCTAAGTCGCTTTGATCAACATGGAACCTTGATAGATGGGTTACAGCCAACCAAAGAAATGTCATTGCATGAAGCCTTTTACCACACACGTTCCAGCGCGAACGCTATTGTGCATTTACACGGTACTTGTTCTGTCGCTATGTCTATGATGCCTGACGTTAATGAAGATAACTTCTTACCACCGTTAACCCCTTACTCCATTATGAAGCTGGGCAAGGTTAAATTATTGCCTTACTTCATACCTGGAGACTCAAAAACGGGCGATGCTATTCGTGGCCTCGCGGGTAAGCGATCTGCTGTGATGTTGGCGAATCATGGTCCTGTCGTAGCTGGTAAAGACCTTGAAGCTGCGGTTTACGCTATTGAAGAACTAGAAGAAACCGCCAAATTGGCGATGATGATGCGTGGCTTTGACGCAAAAATGCTAAACGAAGCGCAGATACAGAAAATCATTAGTAAATTCAATGTGGAGTGGGATTGATGACAACATTTTCAGCAAACCTAGGTTTTTTGTGGAATGACAGACCCTTACCAGAAGCGATTAAGCTTGCTTATCAAGCAGGCTATTCCGCGGTCGAATGTCATTGGCCCTATCAATTTGATGCGAGTGAAGTAAAAGCCGCATTGGAGGAAACCGGTCTACAAATGCTAGGACTGAATACTGACCGTGGGAATCTCGCCAATGGTGAAAATGGCCTATCTGCGCTTCCAGGAAGGGAAGCCGAAGCTCGAGCCGCTATTGATCAATCTATTGATTATGCTATCAAAATTGAGGCGTTAAATATTCATGTAATGGCTGGCTTCAGTACAGGCGAAGAAGCAAAAAAGACCTTTATTAACAACCTGCTATACGCATCGGATAAAGCGAAGCCTCATAACATTAATATCTTGATCGAGCCGTTAAACCATTATGATGCGCCAAACTATTTTCTGCAAACATCAGAACAGGCTAAAGACATATTGCAGGAAATTGGACGAGATAATGTAAAACTGATGTTTGATTGTTATCACCTGCAAATTATGGAAGGTGATATTTGTCGGCGCTTAACGCAATTGTTGCCTATTATCGGTCATATTCAAATTGCATCAGTGCCTGATAGAAGCGAGCCTAATACTGGCGAGCTAAATTATGGCTACGTACTCTCGGAATTGGACAAACTCGGTTACTCTGCGCCAATTGGTGCAGAGTACAAGTCTAAAGCGGGTAAAGTAGATTCTAGCTGGTTAGACGACTACCGCTAAGAAATAGTAGGTTTGTTATTGTAAAAATCACTCTCTTTGCCCCGTAAGGGGCTTTTTTATATTCTTTCAAACCTTAGGAGATTTATTTGTCGCTTTTTTAAGCCAACGGACCTCCGAGAATGGTTTTTTTCAAACCGTCGATAATGCCTTCTCCAGATTCTACTTTTAACTCGTCATACCAAGCTAGGGTCTCAGACATGTCTTTACCATGGGTGACATCACAGCGTTTTCTTGCTTTCAAAACCAAATCTTTTACTCGAAAACGGCGCGCCGCTTCGTATTCTTTGAGTGCAGCCTCAATATCTTTAATTTTCGCGAAACATTGCCCTAAGACCACGGCGTCTTCGAGTGCAGAGCACCCTCCCTGACCTATATCGGGCGTAGTGCTGTGAGCGGAGTCCCCTAGTAAAGCAATTCTCCCTTTTACTAACTGATCGAACGGTTCGATGTCGTGAATTTCAATTCGATTGGTGGTGTCTGGATTAATGGCTTGAATCAGCGTTTGGACTGGGGACGCCCAACCTTCAAAATAGCCTGTTAAATCTTGTTTAACGGTGGTTCTGTCTTCATCAAGACCGAGCGGCAAAGGGACGTCGAAAAAGAAATAAAAACGATTGTTTGCAATGGGCATCACTGAAACCCGTTTACCTTCACCGACGAACATGGTCCATTGGTTCGGTGGGGCGATGTCGTCACTCACGTCTACAAGACCATTCCAATTGACATAGCCCGCATAGCGGCGTTCGACATCATGTCCAAGTACGTGTTTACGAGCCTTTGAATGTGTTCCATCCGCCGCGATGACAAAATCGCCGTGAGCGCTCGTACCGTCGGTAAAGTAAGCGGTAACACCGTTTGCATTTTGTTCGAGAGATTCAAGGCGTTTGCCAAATTGAATCGAGTCTTTCCCCCACCAGTCTATCATCTGCTCTTGTAGGTCTGCGCGCGAGACAGGACAAGGACGTTCGCCTACTGCTTCGACCAAAGGCGAAAGACTGAACTGTGTCATTAGGCTGTTGTTTATCCCATCTTTATACGCCACATAGTGCATGGGTCCACCTAAGCGGTCCATAATGCTGCCCATGCCGAGATGGTTCATACACTTTACGCCATTGGACCACACTGAAATGGCGGCGCCTACAGGCTTGATTGCTTTTACAGCTTCAAAAATTTCACATTCAATACCTTGCTGTTTTAGCGCGGCAGCAGCAGATACGCCGCCAATGCCTGCACCTATTACTAACGCTTTCATGTTGCGCACTCCTATCGAATTCGTTTTGCTATGAGTTCTAAGGGGCAAATTTCGTGCCTTAGGAGGCTTGCTTGATTGTTTTTTGTTGTGTAACAATGATTTTTATCAAATTTGACCAGTCGTTTAGGTTTTTTTGTGTTTTTTGATTTTATTGAATGGCTAGTTAGTCGGCACGTGAGGGTTTCTAAGATGTACTGAGAAATGCTTTTAAATGGTGCAATAGAGCGATGATGGGAAGCGTTTGGGGTTATGGTGGTGCGCTTCCCATTTTACGTTGTTGGTTAGCTTCCTCGATAGGTGCTATAGGAAAATGGCGAAACGAGCAACGGAACATGGTAGTGCGATTCGAGGTCGTTAATGCCAAACCGAATCACCACTACATCCAGAAAACGTGGTTCAGGCAACTCGACGCCTTTGTTGGCGTAGTACTCCCCGATGTCGAACTCAAGCTCATAGGTCCCGACCTCAAACGTCTGTTCCGTTAAGATCGGTGTATCGCAGCGCCCATCATAATTCGAGGTTGTATCTGTTATGAGTATTCGCTCGCTGCCTTCGCCAATTGCATACAAGCGTATGTTGACACTTTCCGCTGGAGTGCCGTTTGCAGTGTCTAAAATGTGTGTTGTGAGATAGCCCATAGAAAGTCCTAGGTCTTTTTGGCATACAGATGCCGTGCTTAATGTATTTGAGCAACTGAACAAGATTTATGCCATTGCAGAGTTTGCAGTGAGACATACACTAATAATAGCGAATAAATAAGAGGATGAAAGAAATGTTGAACGAAGTTCAGAAAGAGCGGTTAGACGGGTTATCCAACCTCAATAAAGAAGACTTTATTCTCTTGTTCGGTAGCGTGTATGAGCATTCTGATTGGGTAGCTGAAGCGTTGTATAACAAAACCGTCGAGTTTAACTCGGTGGAAACGTTAAAACATGAGATGAAACTTATTGTCGACAACAGTGACATGGAAACAAAGTTAGCTTTGCTTCGAGCGCACCCTGATCTTGCGGGTAAAGCGGCATTGGCTGGTGAACTAACAGACAGCTCAACCGAGGAGCAGGCGGGAGCGGGGTTGGATCAATGTACTGAAGCGGAGCTGGCGCATTTTTTGACGCTTAATAATAGTTATAAAGATAAGTTCGGTTTTCCATTTATCATGGCGGTCAAAGGAGCAACGAAGGCTCAAATTTTAGAGGGTTTTATCAGTCGAACACCAAACGATCGACAAACGGAGTTCGATACCGCTATTCAGGAAGTTCATAAAATCGCAGGATTTAGGCTCGACGCGTTATCGGTCGCTGTTTAGTCTTGCCTGTTGATTAAAATCATATGGTGAAAATCATGAGGTTGATATGCTGCCTTTATAAGACACACTGATCGAAATCAGTGGACATATGCTCAGCTTCCTTAATACTTAAGGTGTGTGTTTTTTAAACGGCAAAGGAGAATGGGATGGCAACAGTACTGTGTTATGGCGACTCGCTTACATGGGGAACTGTACCGAATGGCGGACGTTATATGAAGCCGCTTCGTTGGACCAGTATCCTTGAAGAGCTTTTGGGCAATGATCATCAGGTTATTAACTATGGCCTTCCGGGTCGAACCACTATATGGGAGGACCCATTTCGAGACGGTCGCAATGGTGTTTCATACATTCAAGCCGCATTGGAAACCTTTGGACCGGTTGATGTATTGGTGCTTATGCTGGGGACAAATGACCTTAAGCGGCATTTTAATGTGGGTGCCTTTGAAGCCGCCAAAGGCGTTGAGAAGATCATTGAAAGAGTGAGAATGCCAAACAGTCAGGACTTCCCATCACCAAGCATTATCGTTGTCGCGCCGCCTAATATTACTGAGCCAACAGGGGATATGGCCGAGACCTTTTCCGGAGCGGTCGAGAAATCTCAGTATTTTCATCAGCACTATCAGAACATGGCAATGCGCAACGACTGCCTGTTTCTAAATGCTGCTGGTGTACTTCAAGCGAGTACTGCTGATGGAGTTCATTTGGATACGAATGGCAACGAAGCGCTGGCAAAAGCGTTAGTTCCGTTTATAGAGAAACTGCTGGGGTGACGAAACCGCACGATTGATTACGTATTACGGGTCTGAGTGAGTGTCGTATTTTAAATGGGTTGTGACTTTTTATGAGACAGCAGTAGTCCGCTGATCATGCGCTTTAGGTCTACTAATGTGCGTGCCGCGCGTTGGTTATTTTGGTTGACGATCACCAGATAGCTAGCGTGCGTGACTTCTAGGTAGAGGCGAGCGATTCGACCTCTTTCGTCTTCAGGTTGTTTAAACCCCAGTCGTTGGAAAAAATCGGCCATGTAGCGAATCACTAAGTTATCATGACGTTCATCCAATTCCTTTAATTCTGGAATAGAAAACATGGCTTGAACCAATACAAGAATGGCTTTCTGGCTACGATAGGTGTGTAGATTTAAGTCGATGGCTTTTTCAATGAACTCATCTAACGACATGTCTTCAATTGCCCATGTGTTCATGGATTCTAGTACTGCTTCAATGCTTTCTAACCAGACTTCGCCCATCGAGAATAAAATAGCCTGTTTGTTGGGAAAGTAGTGGTAAAGCGAACCGACAGAGATACCAAGCTCCTTGGCGATCATGGCCGTTGTGAGGTCGTTGACGCCGACATGCTCAAGTAATTCGCCCGTGATATCCAGTATTTGTTGGGTTCGTTTAATCGAGCGAGATTGAACGGGACGACTTCGTTTGGCCACTTCTTGTAATGGTTTTTGTTGAGAAGGTAATTGACTCATTATTATTTTTTTCTCCATATTGAGCAGTCAATGAACGAGGTTTGGTCGCATCTAAAAGGGCAGTTTGTCTCTTAGTGAATAATAAAACATGCCAGCAGCTAACCCCGGCCAGCGTAAAAGTGTGCCACCAGGGAAGTCTCGCATCGGCAGCTTTTCAAAGACATCCACGCCTTCTAATGAGCCCTGAACGGCATTGGCAAACAATGAACCTGCGTACGTCGCCAATGCGACGCCATGGCCAGAATACCCTTGCGCCACAAAGATATTATCCGCTTGGCGAGCAATATGAGGCATACGATTTAGCGTGATGGCTAACGTGCCACCCCAACTGTAATCAATGGTGTAGCGATCCAATTCAGGGTAAATCTTAATCATATGCTTTTTGACAAAACTCGCAATGTCGTTTGGAAATTTCGAGGTGTAGTTTTCCCCACCACCCCAAAGCATTCGATTGTCTTGAGACAGGCGGAAATAATTTACAACAAAGTTAGAGTCAGCGACGGCATAGCGATTTGGATTAATACTTTCTGTCAATGAACGGGGTAACGGCTCTGTGGCAATAATAAAATTATTGATTGGCATAATTTTACGCGCGGCTTTGGTATTGAGTTTGCCGAGATAACCATTGCAAGCAAACAGTAAATACTTGCAAGTTACTGTGCCGTTTTCCGTTCTTACTCGCGGAGATTGCCCTTCTGTGTAGTCAATGACACGGGCGCTTTCATATATTTCAGCGCCCAGTTTATGGGCAGCATTTGCCATACCAAGAGCGAAGTTGAGTGGATGTATATGAGCGCCGGTTTTATAAAGCTCCCCACCAAAAAAGTGTTCGGTGCCTAATGCTTCGGAAACTTGCTGCGGTGTTAGGTAGTCGACTTGATCGAAATTCAACGTGGAGTGCGCGTATTCTACGGATTCTTTTAGTTCGTCATCGTGTTTATGCTTCGAGGCGACATGTAAGACGCCAGAGCTTAGATCACAGTCGATGTGGTGTTTTTCAATGAGATTCTTTACTAACTCAACGGAGTCGACAGAGGCCTGCCACAGTGCATCTGCGTGGTGCCTTCCAACTGCTTCGGTTAGCTCCTCATGATCCATATTATGGCCCTGACAGAGCTGCCCGCCATTTCGGCCAGACGCGCCCCAACCGATTTTGTTCGCTTCAAGTAAGCAAACCTTAAAGCCAGCCTCGGCAAGGTGCAATGCGGCCGATGTTCCGGTAAAGCCGCCGCCAACAATACAGATATCTGTTTCCAGTTCACCTTTTAATTGTGGATAATCGCGCATCATTTTTGCGGTTGCCGCGTAGTAAGATGCTTGATGAGGAAGAGGGGCTTTATTTGTTCGCACTGCTAAGTTCCTGTTTGTTTCGGCCAAATACGCTTAATCGAGTATTTTTTACGTCATGCGCGTTGATTTTTTAATCAAACTGAAATATGTTTAAAACCGAAGTATTATTCGGTTTAGTGCAAAGCATAACCAAAAATATTCATATCGCAATAGAAATATGCATGAAAATTAGCATGAAAGGTGAAGTATGAAAGCGCTAGAGGCTTTTTTAAAAGAGCACGCGATTACGGAAGTGGAATCCACATTGGCAGACATGACAGGAAACGCACGAGGTAAGTTTTATCCAACTTACAAGTTCCTCGCTGAAAAAGGGGGGCGTATTCCTGAAACGATTTTAGTCCAAAGTGTCACAGGTGATTGGGCCTATAATCACTACGACATTGTCGATCCTAGAGACCGCGACATGGTGTTAGTCCCTGACCCAAATACGCTTCGCCTCGTGCCTTGGGCTGACGAACCGACTGCTCAGGTTATCAACGATTGTTATGATACCGATGGTGAACTACACCGTCTTTCCAGCCGAACGATTTTGCGTAATATCTTGAAGCTGTATGAAGAAAAAGGGCTTAAGCCGGTTATCGCTCCGGAAGTCGAGTTCTATCTCATTCAGAAAAATGCAGACCCAGATAACGAACTGAAGCCTGCTGCTGGTCGCTCAGGTAAGCCTGAAAGCGCGCGCCGTTCTTACAGTATTGATGCGGTAAACGAGTTCAATCCGTTTATCGATACTATGTACAGTTATTGCGAGGCCCAAGGTCTTGATGTCGATACCTTGATCCATGAGTCCGGTGCGGCTCAGATGGAGATCAACTTCTTACACGGTGACCCTTTGGATCTTGCCGATCAAGTTTTTGTGTTTAAACGAACCTTGCGAGAAGCGGCGATAAAGCACGGTGTGCATGCGACCTTTATGGCGAAACCCATGCAGAATGAACCTGGCAGTGCGATGCACATCCACCAAAGTCTGTTGAACAGCACAACGGGTGAAAACGTATTTGACGACAATGGGAAGCCAAGTCAGCGGTTTTATCATTATCTTGGTGGGTTGCAAAAATACACCCCAAATGCGATCAGCTTTTTTGCGCCAAATGTAAACTCTTATCGACGCTTTGCGCCTGAAATGGCGGCTCCGATCAACATGGAATGGGGCATTGACAATCGTACGGTTGGTTTACGTGTGCCAAAAGCATCGCCGGAAGCGACGCGTATCGAAAACCGTTTCCCAGGAGCTGACTGTAATCCATATTTAGCGATCGCGGCGACATTGGCGTGTGGTTATCTTGGCCTTACAGAAGAGCTTGAACCAACGGCGCCGTACGACAGTACAGACGCGCCACCAGACCACCAAAACGTTGAAATTGCACGTACTCTTGAAGAAGGACTGCGTTTACTCGATGCTTGTGAGCCGATCTGTAATATCATGGGGCGCGCCTTTGTTGAGGCGTATGTTGGGGTAAAACACAGTGAGTTTGAAACCTTCAACCGTGTTATTAGTTCTTGGGAGCGAGAGCACTTATTACTGAATGTGTAGAGGGTGAAAGCAGCGCTATTTAGTATGCCCGTAGTCACGCTAAGGCCTCGCTAAACATATTTGTTTTCTGCAATCTCTCTCGGTGTATTTATTCATTGAGAGAGTGCATTTTTCTTAAGTTTTCATAATAATGGGAGTTTCTTCAATAGAAGTTCGGCTCCCTACATATAACTATCCAATAGGAACCACAATCATGAACAAACACGTTAAAGGCTTGAACCGTCTTTTGCCTGTGGCTGGCGCAGTATGTGCTTTGTCTATGGGTGCAGTGACAGCCCATGCAGAAGATCTTAAGTTCTACAACTGGTCTGATTATATTGCTGAAGACACGATTCCTAACTTTGAGGAACGCACTGGTATCAATGTGATCCAAGACGTCTTCGACAGTAACGAAGTACTTGAAGCCAAGTTGTTAGCTGGCTCGTCTGGTTATGACCTTGTGGTTCCGAGTGATAACTTTCTTGCTCGTCAAATTAAAGCCAGCATTTTTGCGAAATTGGATAAGTCGAAACTGCCAAATCTGAAATACATTGATAAAAAGCTTTTGTCAGTGCTAGAAACGGCTGATCCGGGTAATGAGCATGGCGTGCCTTACATGTGGGGCTCAACGGGTATTGGTTACAACGTCGATAAAGTGAAAGAAGTGTTAGGTGACGATGCACCTGTAGACAGCTGGGATCTTGTATTTAAAGCAGAAAACATGAAAAAGCTACAATCTTGTGGCGTCATGTTCCTTGATTCTCCCGATGAACTTTACCCACTTGCACTAAACTACGTAGGTAAAAATCCAAACAGTCATGATCGCAAAGATTACTCGACGGACAGCGAAGCGGCGAAAGTTCTGAAAAGCGTTCGTCCATATGTGCGCCAGTTCCACTCTTCTCAATACATCAGCGCACTTGCAAACGGTGAAATCTGTGTGGCTATCGGTTGGTCAGGTGATGTGATTCAAGCACAAGATCGTGCATCAGAAGCTGAAAATGGTGTGAATATCGAATACAGCATCCCGAAAGAAGGCACGCAAATCTGGTTTGATATGTTGGCCATTCCTAAAGGTGCGAAAAACAAAGAAGCGGCTTACAAATTTATCAACTACTTGTTAGAGCCGAAAGTCATTGCTGATATCTCAAACTATGTGGCGTATGCAAATCCAAATACGGAAGCGAGCCAATATCAAGATGAAGAGATTACCAACAATGCGGGCATCTACCCTTCTGAAGAAGTGAAGAGCAACATGTACGCTCAAGAACTTCGTCCGATGAAAATCGAACGATCACTTGTTCGTATGTGGACGGATTTGAAGACCGCTAAGTAAAAAAAATGAGCTTTACGAATAGTAAAGCTCATTTTCGAATTCAGTAGACAAACTATAGAATTTAGTTTTTTTAGTTTCAATAATTATATTTTCAGTAATTAGTATGTCTCTTATATAACCAGATTTTCCGGCAATAGATTGTTTTTTTTCTAAATACTCATCAATATTGCAGCAAAGATAGTCCACAATATCCGCTAAGCTGAAAATATTTTTTTGCCGATGTATAACTACTACTGCGACTAAGTAATGAATTAAGAATAGAGAAGTATTATCAGGATATCTATTCTCTATTAGTTTAATGATTTTTTTTATGCCGAATAATTTGGGGCTCTTTATTATGCTTAGGATTATTGAAAGAGTTGTTGGGAGATTCTTTTTTTGTTCAGGGGTTTTGTTTTTGTTTTCTAGGATCAACTTTATTTCTTTCTTTATTTCATTTTTCAAATTAAATTTTCTCTCTTTGTTTTTTATACAAGATATACATGCTTCGTTTTTAAATGATTTTTCTTTGCATTTTTCGCAATATGATATTTTTGATTTTAATGCTGAGTTGTGTTCATCTTGATGAGATAGGAAGAAAATATTTTCAGAATCTGGAAAGTAATAGCATATCGGTGTTTTACTTTTTTTATGAAAGTAGTCTGAAAAAGCTACACTCAGTATCGGGTTTATTGGATGAGGTGGGACAAAGAGGAAGTTATATTTTTTTGACCAATATATATCTAATAAGTCTTTGTTTATTATTTCTAGATCAAGATCTAAATCGTTGATCAAAGTTTTATTTTTTTGCGAGTTGGATATCTTTTCTATTTCTTCTAATCTGTGTTTTTTTAGGTCTTTGCTTAAATCTTCGAAGTGTCCTTTCGTTACCATTTTGTAATCTAATATAGAAATGCACTTTGTCGTCGCCCTTGAATATGAGCAAAAAAGTTCTCTATTAGATATTGGGCTAGTTCCATAGATAATAACAACAGGCTTTTCCAACCCGCGGAATCTTCCTATACTTTCAACTTCAACCCCTTGGGGAACGATACCCGAAGGAATTTTTCCTGAACTGAATGGAGCTAAAACGCAAATTTCTCTCTCAGAGACTCCCTCTTGATTTAGTTGCTGGAATACTTTTTTTATTTCGCGTTCTATATCCTCCGTAACTATTTCTAAAAGAGAGCTCTCATTTAGTTCCCTTTTATTGATGATTGCATGTTTAGGGAGTTCAAACAATTTTATTCTTTCGCATACCTTCTTTGGTACTCTTAGACTTTCACTTAAAGTGTAAGCTCTTTCTTCAAATAAGGATTCTAGGAAGTTTAAGTCGCACCCGTTTTCAAAAGAAAGTTTTTGGGAGTCATCAAGAGAGACTATGATTCTCTTCTCTCTAAAGCTTTCATATATTGCTTCCCAATAAGAACTATGAAATGACTGAGATTCATCAGTAATGACTACATCGTAATTTGTTTTATCTTTGTTGGATAGAGCCTTTTTTAACTCTCTTGCTGTCTGCTGAGTATTTTTAATGTCTGGAACAGTTCCAATATAGCTATATAAAGTTGAAACACTACAGTTTCTGTGATCTCTTAAACTGTCAGATATTTTCTTTCTAAGTAGTGTGTTATGTGTAAGAAATAATACTTTTATATTGTTTTTAGAAAAATACCTTGCTAACTGTATAAGGATGATGGTTTTTCCTGAGCCGGGCCAGCCCGTAATTATAAAATTTTGTTTTAATATTGCAGTTCTGGCACATTCGAACTGTTCTTGAGTGAATTTAAGGAATTTCTTGTTATAATCGATTTGATCTGATAGAAAACTTAAACTTCTACACTTTGGAAGTAGCTTGTTAATAGCTCTCTTGATATCTGAATTAGAGTAATTAGGAACATTGTGTGATTGCTTTTGCTTACTGATGATTTTTACAAGTTTTTTTTCAAAATTGGCTATGTCTGGCTTTTGTATAACTAGGTTTGATTCTTCATGTTTTATAGAGATGGGAAGCTCTCTTAAATTCGACTCTGGAAAAATGAATACTCTACTTACTTTTAGGCCTTCTAGGTATGGTAAGAGTAAGTTTTGTAATTTCCATAGTCCTCTGTTTAGTTGTTCTATTGGATAAATCCTTATTTTTTCTTTGCTATGGTTGTTACCATCATAGTAAAAACCATCTTCGTCTAAATGTACTAACCCTCCTTTAACTTCGATCGCTATTACTCCGTATGAAGGGTGAAAAATTATGAAATCGATTTCTCCAATTGAAGATCTTTCTTTTCCTTCCCTGTCATACATTAACCAAGCGATTGAATGGATGATTGTAAAGCTATCATCTAGTGATTTTAAAAGGCTATAAACCTGAGGTTCTGCCTTGATGCTGTTGTTCGACCTTGGCCCAGTAGAAGGGTATAAAATAGCCATATAATTCCTTTTAATCAGTAATAATAGGTGTTGCCTATTATTACTGATTTTTTGTGATGAAATCTAGAGTTTTTCTCGCTCTATCGCCAGTAACGTCATTGCTATTTATATTTTAATTTAGGGCTTGAAATAATGGTTTTTTATATGGAGTTTTCAAAAAATCAACCAAGTTTTTAGGCTGATATAATATTCTAAATTGTACTAAAATATTAGAAAGTTACTTATTTTCCGAATAGATAATTAGTCACACCTGAATAACTCGTAATGCAACAGTATTCTTCAACAAGCGTGCGCGACAACGCTTTTCTTCCATAAAACTCTATTTTTGCCTGCTTTCTTTGCTTGATACAGGAGCTCATCAGAGCTTAAGAACAGTTGATCAAGGTGAGCGTTTGGAGTAGGGGTCATGGTTGCACCACCGACACTGATAGTGACAACGCCCCCAGAAGGGTGAGGTAGAGCAAGCTCGCGAATGGACATAACGCAACGATCCAGTTTTTCATAAGCGCCTTGTTGGTCGATATTCGGGAGAATAACGACAAACTCTTCTCCGCCATATCTTGCGACTAATTCATCTTCTCCATTGAATTCATATGACAAAACGTCAGCGACTTTGCGGATGATTTCATCTCCTGCCGCATGGCCATTTGAATCGTTATATTGCTTGAAATTATCGATATCAATGACGGCGAGCGATAGGTAGCCCTTTGTGGTTAATAATTCATGCCACTGATTGGCAGCAACTTCTTCATACTTACGTCGATTTGCGATAGAGGTTAAAGGATCGACGTTTGCTAATTTTTCGAGCAGCATTCTTTTTTTAGCGAGTTCTAGATGCAACTTCACTCTAGCTCGCACAATGGCTGGTTTTAACGGTTTTTGAATGTAGTCAGCAGCGCCTGATGACAGACCTTTTTCTTCGCTACTGCTGTCATCCAGTGCGGTAATAAAGATAACCGGAATGTGGCATGTTTTTGGATCGCTCCGAAGTATTTTTAATGTCTCGAACCCATCCATTTGAGGCATGACAACGTCCAAAAGGATTAGGTCTGGCATAAACTCAGCCGCTTTTCGGATGCCTTGCTCTCCGTTCTTCGCCAAAATAAGCTGAGTGTCGTCGCGTAGAATATCGCTAATCACTTTTAAGTTTATCGTTTCATCATCGATGACTAATACCCCAGAATTAGTCGACATTATAAATCACCTCTTTTAAGTCGATCTAACTGACTGCGAATGAAGATCGCAGCCCTTTCAAATTCAATCTCTTCTATATAATGATGAATCGTTGTTAACTCATTATGCCATTGAGTAAATGTTCGGTCATTTAAGAGCTCTTTTAATTTGTGCTCAACAGCAAAGTCATTGTCTTCAATCATTTGAAGGAGCGTTTCTAAGGCCGTGTGTTGATCTTGTTGACCCGCATTGGACGGTATTTTATTGCCCTCAAAGACTTTTTCTAGAGAATCGACTAAGGAATAAAGTCGTTGATGTAGCGCTTCGAGAGCGTGACTCTCTACCTTAGAATCGTTTTTTAGGGCGTATTCTATTTCAGAGCATAGTGCCGAGAGCGTGTTTTCTCCGATATAGGCAGCATTGGATTTTAGAGAGTGGATATCGCCAAATAGAGTGGCACTCTCAAGTGTAAATTGTAAGTTAGAAGTATCTTGAACACATGGAAGATATTGTTTGTGAAACGACTGAACGATATCGAGGTAGAGTTTGTCTTTATTTCTGAGCGCGACTAACGCGTTATTTACATCTAATGATGTTCCGCTTCGCAACTTTTCCAATATTGATGTTTTTTCACTTACTGTTGGTAAGTTGGTGTTTCTAAGTTGAGCTGTTTGTTTCGGTGAGTCGCTAATATGCGCTCTAATCATGGAATAAAGCTGCTCACTTGAGATTGGTTTAGATAGGTGGCCATTCATTCCCGCTTCTAGGCTTTTTTGTTTGTCCGCATCAGATGAGTGTGCTGTCATAGCAACGATTGGTAGCTGTTGACCTTCAGGCATCGTTCTAATGTGTTTGGATGCAGTTAGGCCATCCATGACGGGCATTTGAATGTCCATTAAGACTAGATCGTAGGATTTTGACTGTATTTTTTTCAGCGCGATCTCGCCATTTTCTGCGCAATCGATGCCTATGTTTGTATGATCCAAATAGCCTATCGCGACTTGCTGGTTGATTGGGTTGTCTTCGACGAGCAAGACCGAGTATCCCGAAAAATTTGGGATCTCATTTTCTTCTGGAATTTCATCCACGTTGATGTTCAAAAATTTAGCGATAGAATCATAAACGGTTGATCTACTCACAGGCTTTTCTATGAATTGGCTGATTAGTCCGCTTGTCAGATGCGATTGAATATAATGTTTTTCATACGCTGAAATCATTAGAATTGGCGGTGCGAAGTCTTTAAATTCTTCTCTGATTTTCTGAGACGCTTCAATGCCATTCATCTTTGGCATGTACCAATCCATAAAAATAACATCGTATTTTTGCTGAGAGTGATACGCATCTCTGATTGCTTCAATGGCCTGAAATCCATCGCTCGCCGTATCGGCTTGGATATCAAAACCATCCAAAATGTTTTTTAACACGGTACGAGAGATTTCATGATCGTCTACGACTAAAATGCGTTTGGGCTTCATTCCTTCAAAGCGTTGGGCCTTAGGTTGATGGGAGGAAATTTTAAGGGGCAAGTGCACGGTAAATGTGGTGCCACTCCCCAACTCACTTTTTACTGTGATTGAGCCGCCCATCAGTTCAGATAGCTGGCTAGTAATAGTAAGGCCTAATCCGGTACCGCCAAATTTACGAGTAATGCTGTCATCGGCTTGAGCAAAAGAACTGAACAATGTATCCATATGCTCTTCGGGTATGCCTATGCCGGTATCCGATACCTCACATTTGAGAGAAACATGACCCTCTTCTTGTTCTTCACTCGATAGACGAATGCATATCGAGCCTTCACTGGTGAATTTAACCGCATTATTCACTAGATTGATGAGGATTTGCTGGATTCGAAGTGGGTCGCCAATTAATTCGGTTGGCACGTCTTTCGCGATGTCTGTGATCAGTTCGAGATTTTTTTCGTAGGCGCTGAACGAGTTCATATTGATGGTCGTTCGCACCAGTTCTTCTGGGTGGAATGGAACCGATTCAAGCTTCAACATGCCGGCTTCTATCTTAGAGAAATCTAGAACGTCGTTGACGAGCCCAAGAAGCACATCGCCAGAATCTTTTATTTTTGTAAGATAGTCATTTTGTTCGGCATTGAGCTGCGTTTTTAGTGCTAGATTACTAAGCCCAATTACAGCGTTGATTGGTGTTCTTATTTCGTGGCTCATGCGGGCAACAAAAGCGGATTTTGCATCGAGTGCCTGTTCAAGCTCTTGTTTAGCGTTTTCTAATGCCGCGGTACGTTCTTTTACTTTTCGATCTAGAGTTTCGTTGAGTTGCTCAAGGCCAGTATTGTATTCTTTAAGCTTTTCTGAGGCTTCAAGCGCAACTTTTTCAGCGGTTTTGATTTTTGTAATATCTCGGCTCACGCCACAAATAAAAGTCGCGTTACCGGATGCATCGAATATAGGGACAAGCAATGTGTCATAGCATGCCTGCTGTTCTTCTATGTAGATTACTTGCTCTAAAGAAATAGGCTTTCGAGCTTCTATCGCCTTGTAATAGGTTGCGTACAAACCTTCGGCGACAGCGTCTCCGAAATACTCACGTATGTTTAACCTGTGTATCTTCATGTCTTTATCCAGCCCCATTATTGCGCGAGAAGCTGGATTATTATCGAATAAAGAGAATTCTTCACTTTCGACGGCCATTATAAACATAAGGTCTGCAGAGTGACGCCAAAGCTGAAAAAAGCACTCTATTACCATTTCTTCATGTTCTTTTATATCAAAGGCGTCACTTAGTTTCATTGGTTATATCCTATGGTTATATTTTTGTAAGGCGCAGACCCGTAAGGTTGGATTGATAGTACACTGTACTTTGGTCGGTTGAGTCACCAAGCCATTTGCTAACAAAAAGTGTTTGATTAGAAAGGTCCAAATAGCCGCTAATTGAAATCGGTGTTATTTTGCTCTCTAAATGGTCTTTTGCTAACGCAGGGTCGTTTAGATAACCGCTTAGTGTAATACTCTGTTGAGTTACAGAATCCCCTTCTTGGGTCATAAGACGAGTATCGCTAAATCCCCACATATTGAGGCTTTGCTCGCCTATTTTTACACTAGCGAACGTTAAGCCTGTTTTTTCATCCAATACTGAAATGCATAAATTGGTTGCTTGAAGCGCGTCTTGCCAAAGCCCGTCTAGATTAGATGGAATAGAGGGTTGAGAAGGTTCTTGATCGAAGTTTATCGGAGTGACATTTGCGGCTTCATCATCGGTCTTTTTAAAGATAAGCTGGTCTATGTAGTCGCCTTCAATAAAGCCGTCGAACTTCGCCGTTGCGACCAAAGAGTTTATAACAGACAAATCTCCGTTTGGCTGGAGCTGGCCACAATATGTTGATACCCAATGCCAGGTATTGTCGGGCGTTGCACCAGTGTCAACGGCTCTCCAATAAATAGACAGTACGACGCCTTGACCGATAGGATCCTTTTGCTGCGAGTTACGCTCTGCTTGAGGGGTAGTGATCGTGTGGCCAATAACTTGATAGATACCACTTGATCCTGTGGTCGACGAGTATTCGCCAGCGACGGATCCATTTTCATCGACAGCAATCTTAAGTTTTGAATGGTAAGAGTTTACCCAAGTACCTTGTAATTTGTTCGACATGTTATTTCCCTCTATTTGGACTTATTAAAAATAGGAGCTGGTTTGTCTTGCTTGCTTTGGATTATTTCTACTCCAGTCGGCTGATTAAAGATCCACATGCCTTTCGGTGAGATCATGAGTGAATCGTCTTCTACGCGGCCTGAAATCGAGTATTCATACACTGTGTAAAGGTGGTCCATAAGAACGGAACCGACTAAAGCCATTGGCCCTAACCCTTCAAGTGGAGCAAACTGTGAAACAACTTCTCCCTTTAAGCTTCCGGCCTCAATTTTACGGTTATAAATCTCCGGTGTGATAACGAGTTTTCCAGGCTTTCCATTACTGTCTTGACCCACTTCAATTTCAACATCACCGCCTTGTAAAGTCGTGATCTGATAGGCTGCAAACATGGCGGCGACATCGCCTTTAAATTGCGAAGAGCCTGAGTCTAAACATAGAAAAGCGGTATTGTGCTCATCCGACGAGAGTAGATTTGTACCGTTTGCCGAGAACGAATACATTTTCGTTGTCCAAAGGTAAGCTAGAGAGTCAGTACTATATTTATCCCAAGGAAGAAATAGGTAATCTTTAGAGTCACTATAACGGTCGTCTAATTTGCCAAAACGTACTTCGCCCTCTCCTGTATTTGAATCAGTTGAAAAGGTGACGAAAGGGGAATCTTGAGCGACTTTTTTTTCTTTCACTAATGTCTTAAAGAAATGAAAAGAAGGGGCGTGTGACTCAGCACAACGAGGGGAACTCCGATATCTTGTTAAGTAAGGATTATGTTGAACCTCTGGCAGCTCTTCTAAAGCTGGCAGTCCAATACCTCCATCCCAATCTAACTCTTCAAACTGTTGTCCAGAGTAATTTTTAGCAGTGTAAAGGTCGGAGTTCACTTCTATCTTATCGTCTTGCTCTATAGATAGTAGATTGAAGTCATCGTTACCCGCATTGACCTCCATTGAGCCCCAAGGGCCAAAACCTACTATATGTGGTGTTGGGTTTGAGACAGACGGGCGTAGAGGAATATTTACAAAACTAGCCGACTTATTAATGAAGAATCGACCTTTTCCATAGTGCTTACAGCTATCATCTGCGCATAAGTTAGAGGTTACCCAAATAAAGTTGCTACCAGTATCGAATGAAAATTTCAATTTTTGGTAAGGGGTTCCTAAGCCTAAAGTCACATACCACGGAGAAGCACCGTTGTTTTGAAATGGACCTTTTTTCAAAGGTAACGAGAAACCTTGGTTGGCGTTATTTACTGTATCCATAGCTAACTCCTATTGCTTGTAAATATTAGGGCGCATGACTTCTTTGCTGCCCGCATTTAGATTACTCAACGTGTCCTTGTGTTAACTTATGTTTTTTGGATGTGTTATTCAATGGTATTAATTTTATATTAACTGATTGTTTCTGTGGGGCTTTGTAATTTTTATGAAGTTTTTAGGTTGTTTGTAAACTAAAGTTAAAACCAAATAGGAGTGGCTACATTGCTAGGGAAGGGCAATTGGAGTAGGTAGTACGATGAGTAAGAAGGAATTGGGCTGTAAACCTTTTTCCATTCTTTGTATTGCGTTTAATGAGCAGATAAAGATATGAGTGCTGCTAGTCCGAGAATGACAACGGCAAATGCAGCGTATTGCATCGTATCCCAAACTTTAAAATCACCATTCATGATGGCTACGCCCACAATCGTTGCGACGAACCAGAGCAATGTCTGAATGGTGGTGGATGTGGCACCGGCCATCGTTAGGAATCGAACCGAAAAGACGTACAGAGAAACGCCAATCATAAAGAACAGCAATGAGAGCGCTCCCTGTTTTACCGAGAGCTGATTTGTGTGAGTCCAGGTTAATCCAGCGTAGTAAAAACCTTTGGCATCAAACCAAGCAGACAGTAACAACAGGATGAGCGATATCAGCGTATACATACGTGACTAGTTATCGATCTGAGGCTTGGGTACTTGCTGAGTAATACAGTGCAGGTTTCCGCCACCGAGTACGATTTCTCGAGCAGGTATGCCGACTATCTTATGTTCAGGGAACGCCCCTTGCAGTATTTTCTTAGCTTGCTCGTCGTATCTTTCATCCAACATTGGGAAAAATAGTGCATTGTTGGTGATTAGAAAGTTGGCGTACGAGGCCCCTAAACGCTCACCTTCACAACGTTCCATACGCGGTGTTTGAACGATGCCTTTTGCTTCTTCCTCTGTAATGTAAAGAGGGCCGGGCATGGGCAATTTATGAACGATGATTTTTCTTCTTTGGGCGTCTGTCTCTGAAGAAAGAGTCTTCAAGGCAGCCTGACTAATGTCGTATTGAGGGTCTTCTGGATCATCACAAACCGTGATGATGACTTCTCCAGGGCCGACAATGTGCAAGATGTTATCGATGTGACCATTCGTTTCGTCGTTCACCAACCCGAGCTTTAGCCATATGACTTTCTGTGCACCAAGGTAGTTAAATAAATGCTGCTCTATTTGCTCTTTGGATAGCTCAGGATTTCGACTTGGATGCAAAAGGCATTCTTCAGTGGTATAAACCGTCCCTTCACCGTCACTGTGGATGGAGCCGCCTTCTAAAATAAAAGGGGCTTTATACGCGGCCGCTTTTTCCGCATCGGCAACCTGCTTGGCAATGCGCTCGTCATCTGACCAGTCTTCATACAGGCCGTCCAACTCGCCGCCCCAAGCGTTAAAGTGCCAATCGACAGCGCGTTTCTCGCCTTTATCATTGATAACAAAGGTTGGGCCAACGTCACGCATCCAAGCGTCGTTCGATTTCATTGGGTGTAGGGTAACGTTTTCAGGGAGCTGTTGCTTTGCATCGTTTAAGCACTCTGGAGACACAGCGAGGTTTACGTCGACATAGTCAGACAGCGCAGTGATAAAACGCGCAAAGGTTGCTTGAGCAGGTTTAGCGTTGTCTCGCCAGTTGTCTGGGCGCTCTGGCCAGATCAACCAAACGCTGGAGTGAGGGTGATGTTCCCCCGGCATGTGAAAGCCGTCTTGAGCGGGTGTCGACTCAAGATACGCTTTTGTTAAATGAGTATTTTCGGTGGACATGGTGATACCTGCTTCCCTTATTTTACGTTGCCGTCTAGCGTTTTAATTACATCGTAATGCTCTGGGCGACGGTCACGGAAAAGTCCCCATGCCTGACGTTGGAAGCGAATCTCATCCAGATCAAAGGTATGTACAAGAACCGATTCAGAGGTTCTGTCGGCCTGCTCGATCAAGTTACCGGTTTCGTCACAAATAAAGGAAGAACCAAAGAAGGTCATATTAAGGTCACGGTGTTGTGCTTCTTCTGTGCCAATTCGGTTCGATGCGATGACGGGGACCATGTTGGCTGCAGCGTGGCCTCGCATCACGTTGGTCCAATGCGGCATGCTGTCCACGTTTGGTTGGCTCGGCTCGCTGCCAATTGCTGTAGGAAATAAGAGAACGTCTGCGCCCATCAAAGCCATAGAGCGTGCTGTTTCTGGGAACCATTGGTCCCAACAGATGCCAACGCCCACTTTTCCGTATTGTGTATCCCATACTTTAAAGCCAGTATCACCAGGGCTAAAGTAGTATTTTTCTAAGTAACCATCGCTGTCTGGAATGTGGGTTTTGCGGTAAACACCTAAAAGGCTACCGTCAGCATCGATCATGGCTACGGAGTTGAATCTGACTTGCCCTGCTTGTTCAAACCAGCTGAAAGGAAGTACGACGTTCAGCTCTTTCGCTAGCACTTGTAAACGGGGAAACATTTCGTTTTCTTCGAGAGTCGTCGCAAGCTGCGTATAAGGCTCATGGATTTCGATGCAAAAGTAAGGAAGCTCAAATAGCTCTTGCAGAAGAATGACTTGAGCACCTTCCGCCGCGGCTTTTCTTACCAAAGATTCTGCGCGGTCTAGGTTTTCTGCTTTGTTCCAAGTGCAGTGCATTTGAGTGGCTGCAACCGTCATTTTGCTCATTTTCGACGCCTCTTTTTCGAGTTATTAATCTTGTGTCTATTCTTTTTAGTGGTATTTGGATTATTCTGGAAGTGCTAAATTTGATTCTCAGTATGAGAAAAACTAATAACATCGGGAAAGTGTCAATACGTTCCCCTAGAATTTGTACACGGGATTAAGCCATGGACATAGACATTCAGCAACTTAGATTACTGACCGTATTGGCCGAAGAGGGCAATTTAACTCGTGCTGCGGACAAGCTGTTTATGAGTCAGTCTGCTGCCAGTCACATTCTGGCAAAGTTGCGTCAGCGTTTAGATGACCCGTTGTTTGTTAAAACTCGCATGGGAATGGAGCCATCGCCACTTACGTTAAGTTTATTGCCTGATTTGCAAAAAGGGCTTAATAGTATCGAGATGGCGCTTTCTAGAGCGAAGCCTTTCAACCCAGTATTGGACGCAAAAACCTTTAATGTCGCCGCCGTGGACTACTTTGAGTTTTTTGCATTGCCTCAGCTTGTACCAGTATTGGAAAAAGAAGCGCCGAACGTTCGAATCGCCATTGAAATCTTGCCAGAGAAGCGCCAGCGTGAGCGCTTAGAATCCGGCGATATTGATATGATCATCAGTGTTGATCAACCTTCCACTGTGCCTAAGTATTACCAAAGGTACGATTGGCTGGATGATCCACTTGTCGGCATCGTTGCCGAGGCTTCTCACTTGCCTGAAACACTGACGTTAAAACAGTTTCTCGAAACGCCACATATTCATTTGCCTAATGCGTCGACGGACCCTATCGACGACTGGCTCTTACAGCACCATCAGGCGCGACAGATTGCTATGATTGTTCAAAGTTACGCGATAGGTGGCATGGTCACTGCAAAGTCGAGTTATCTCATGTGTGTGCCATCTCGGATTGCGACGTCTCTCTTAACCATGTTGCCACTGCGTCAGGTTGCGCTTCCCGACGGTGTACCTCCATTAAAATTAAGCTTAACGACGCATCACAGGTTTGATAATCAAGACAGCGTACAATGGTTAATTCGTCAAATACTCACATTAAAATAGCGTGATACCTCCTAAGGGATATAGTTTTACTTAAAGCATGTCGGTAGCTTTAGATGTATTGAAAAAGTAAACGTGTCCAAAAGGCGGGTATCCATACTTTAATATACCCAATACACCACATTTAGCGCACGATACAGGAACGAATTTATGAAAACTTATCAAGAATGGCTGTCTCTTCGTGACGAACTAGTCAGCCAAGATCGATTGCCTCATATGGCCTATATTAATGGTGCGTATGTCCCTGCCGTGAATGGCGAAACATTTGATTGTATTAATCCAACCGATGAGTCGTTGTTAGCCAAAGTCGCAAGCTGTGATGAAGACGATGTAAACGTCGCGGTAGAAGCCGCTAAGAATGCGTTTAAAAGTGGTGTTTGGTCGACAATGGCGCCAGGCAAGCGAAAACGAATCCTTCAAAAATGGGCGGACTTATTAGAAGCGCATGAAGACGAATTAGCCTTAATCGATACGCTGGATATGGGAAAGTCGATTAATGAAATGGTCAATATTGATGTGCCTGACTCCATTGACGCTTTGCGTTGGTCGGCAGAATGTATTGATAAATTGTATGGTGAAATTGCGCCTACCGATCCAAAAAACCTTGCGTTGATTACACGTGAGCCTTTGGGTGTGGTCGCGACGATTACGCCTTGGAATTACCCTTTGATGATGGTGATGTGGAAAATTTCCTCAGCGCTCGCGGCGGGTAATTGCGTTGTACTGAAACCTTCTGAAAAATCGCCTTTGAGTGCGCTTCGCATTGCGCAACTGGCGACACAGGCTGGCTTGCCTGACGGTGTGTTTAATGTTCTCCCAGGCTTTGGACACACCGCAGGTAAAGCCCTCGCATTGCATATGGATGTGACGACGCTTGCGTTTACAGGCTCTAGCCGTGTTGCTGGCTTGTTAATGCAATATGCAGGGCAATCCAATATGAAACGTGTATGGCTGGAAGCTGGCGGCAAATCACCTTGTATCGTCTTCTCTGACTGCAAAGATATCGAGGCAGCGGCAGAAGGTGCCGCGTCTGCGATCTTTACCAATCAAGGTGAAGTGTGCATTGCCTGCTCGCGCTTGTACGTTCATGACAGTATCAAAGATGAGTTTATGACGGCCTTGTTACGCGCGGCGAAAACGTATCAGCCTGGCGACCCATTGAACCCTGACACGAAAATGGGACCAATGGTGGATAAAGCGCAGCTTGAAACCGTAACGCGCTATATCCAAAGTGCGAAAGAAGAAGGCGCAAACCTATTATTGGGCGGTGAGCCAGACTATCAGGAAGGCAATGGTTTCTTTGCGAAGCCAACGATTTTCGATCAGGCGAACAATGGTATGACTTTTGTTCAAGAAGAAATATTTGGCCCTGTGTTGGCGGTTCAAACGTTCGAAACAGAAGAAGAGGCGATCGCACTGGCGAACGACTCTCAGTATGGTTTGGGTGCAGCGATCTGGACAGCCGATCTATCACGAGCGCACCGCGTCAGTCGCTTATTGGAGTCGGGCATGGTGTGGGTGAATACTTGGGGTGACGGCGATACAACGGTGCCTTTTGGTGGTGTAAAAGCGTCTGGTAATGGTCGAGACAAGTCTTGGCATGCGCTAGAAAAATACACCGAAGTGAAATACACCTGCATTCGCTTATAAGTTTTTTGTTTTGCCAAGCCATCGCTCGAGCTGCGGTTCGAGCGTCATTTAGGCAGCTTTATTAGGAGTTTATTCATGTCAGTACCTTCACATATTGATTCGTATTACGCGGCGTCCGCTAACGACAAAAAGGTTAGACCTAAACTAGAAGGTGAGCATCGATGCGACGTTTGTGTTGTAGGTGCTGGATTTACAGGAATTTCAACCGCACTCAGTCTGGCTGAGCGTGGTAAGCGGGTTGTTGTGCTAGAAGGAACTCGTATTGGGTTCGGCGCATCAGGTCGTAACGGAGGACAAATTGTAAACAGTTTTAACCGTGACATCGATTACATCACTCGTACCTATGGCGAAGATATCGGCCAAAAAATGGGCAAAATGGCATTTGCTGGCTCAGAGTTGATTCGAGAACGAATTGAAAAGTACAACATCGATTGTGATCTAAAGCACGGCAACGTTTTTGCAGCCTGCAATAAAAAGCAATTTGAGGATCTAAAATCAAAGAAAGCGCTTTGGGAAGCGCATGGTCACAATGAATTGGAGCTGCTGTCTGCCTCTTCCATTCAAGATCACATTGGATCAGATCGCTATGCTGGTGGCTTGCTAGACCGTAAAGGGGGGCATATTCAGCCTTTGAATTTGGTTCTTGGTCAGGCGCAAGCACTGGAATCCCTTGGCGGCATTATCTTTGAAGATTCAAAGGCCATTCGTATCGAACAAGGCAAACCTGCGAAAGTGGTGACGGAGCATGGTGTTGTGGTTGCGGATACTGTTGTGGTTGCAGGTAACGCTTACTTATTAGGTTTGATTCCAGAAGTCGAGAAGAAAGCCATGCCTTGTGGTACCCAAATGGTTGCGACTGAAGTTTTGTCCGAAGAGCTTCAAAAGCAACTGCTTCCAACGGGGTACTGTGTCGAGGATTGTAATTATCTGTTGGACTACTTCCGCTTATCCGGTGATGGGCGTCTTATATACGGCGGCGGCACCTCGTATGGTGCACGTGAACCGGGAAAAATTGAACAGCTGATCGTCCCTAAAATGCTGAAGACCTTCCCATACCTGAAAGGGGTGAAGATCGATTTTGAGTGGACGGGTAACTTTTTGCTGACGCTGTTGAGGATGCCGCAAGTTGGTTGTATTGGCGATAACCTGTTTTACGCTCAAGGTTATTCCGGTCACGGTGTCACGAACTCCCACCTAATGGGCGTGATTTTGGCGGATGCAATCGAAGGTGATCGAGAACGTTACGATGTCTTTGCTAGTATGCCTCAGTATCCGTTCCCGGGTGGGCGTATGTTGAGAGTGCCTTACACAGCCATTGGCGCGTCTTACTATATTATGCGTGACAAATTGGGTATTTAAACCGAGGTTCCTCGTGAAGCGCGAAGGGGAGAAAGGGACTTCTCGCCGACGTGTTTTGAACGTCTCTTGGTAGGAAGTTGAAAGAAAGTTGATAGAAGTAGCCCCCTACTCTTTCTAAGGGGCTACTATGTCATCCCTGCTTGTATTTACTAACAAGGTTACTTGTTGATTGTAACGCCGTGGCTGCTGGTGTTATCCCCTTTACCATTGCCTTTTAACATGACGTTGCTTAGGCTTACCGTACCTTGTGCTTCTTCAGATGTTGCTTCCTCTTCAACCAACCACTGTTCGATTTTTGCCCCGTACTTTTTGCTATTTGTCACACTAACATTGTTTAGTGCTGCATCGATTTGACCTTTGCCAAGCTCGGTAAATTGAATGCCGTCATCTTGGCTGTGATCGATACTGACGTTTGATAGCGTTGCATTAATATCGCCTGCGTCTTCTTCGTCTAATTTGATGGCTTCGTCATCAATGTAGGAAGCGAAGACGTTGTTGATGGTTGCTTGAATATTGCCGTTGCCAGCTTCATCAAAATCCAAACCTTCGTCACGATTGTGGTTAATCTGTAAGTTATTCAGCGTCACAATTAAATCACCGTCGTCGCCTTCATCGATATCGAATCCGTCGTCTAGGTCTTTTTCGTTGTATGCGCCGTTGTTATTAATAGCCACATTGTTCATTGTCGCGTTGACATCGCCCGCGCCAGCTTCGTCTAATTCAATTCCGTCGCCGCCGTTACCAATAATGTTGGTGTTGACGATGGTCGCGGTAATGCTGCCTTGTGCACGCTCGTCAACGCGAATGCCGTCAAAGTCAATTGCGCCAGTACCGTTATTGATAAAGTTAGAATTGCGGATGTCGAGCTTGATGCCAATCGCAGACCCCAAATCGCCGTCGTCTAATTCGCTTAGGTTGTCATCAAGGTGCAAGCCATACAGAGACGATCCTTTTACATTGACGTTGTTGAGCGTCATGTGAAGGTCTTTGCCTTTGGCGTTTTCTGGTACGGTGACGACAATGCCTCGAGTATGGCTATCGACCACTGATAGGTCACTGATAGTGATGTCTGCAGCGGTTTTGAAAACGAGCGTGCCATCATTTGTTCGAACGGTTGTTACTTTTTCTTCTTTGTCGTAAAACTCGTCGTACGTCCCTGACTTTTCGCCGTTTAGTACCGCACCGTTTCCTTCAATAGAAAGCGCTTGCTTTCCGGTATAGATAATTGGTGAAGTGAGCGAAATAACCGCGTCCTTTTTTAAAACAATGCTCGCGACGCTTGAATCACGGTTTGCTTGTTTGATGGCCATATTCAGCGATGTTTCACTGTCTACTGGCTCCATAGCAAAAGCGAACGAAGAGAGCATAGCGGATAAAACGGTAATACTAGGTAATACGTTGTTCATAATAACTCCGTTGTTTTAATTAGGAATGAAGGCATGAACAGGGCGTAGATGAGAGGCGACTGTTTGGTTTTCGAGACCGCAACCACCTTAACCGCTCGATTGTGATTCGTGTTTTCTTTAGAGGGAAACAGAAAACGAATTCATGACTTGCGGCATCAGTTTACAAACGGACAATGACAAACATGTTGCGGTTATGAGTTGCTCGAAATGGGTTAAGTGTTATCCACGTCGTCTAGATGATTCAAAAATAAGGTGAAGATTTCTGATTGTGTCGACGTGTTGAGTCTGGCATGTATGTTTTTTCGGTGTACTTTCACAGTACCGGCGCTGATGCTCAGCAAGTCAGCAATCGCTTTAGAAGAATGACCGCGTAGGATGAGGCCTAATATTTCTTGCTCACGAGCAGTTAATACGCCACGAGCGAAGGTTTTTAACGCGTGTTTTAAGGCGCCTTTTTTCGGCGCTTGGTCCAAATAGTCTCGTGCTTGAGCTAACCAGAACTGACCGATGAGCGCTTCAATCATTGGAAATGCGGTTTTTAAATTATTTAATTCTGTTCTGCGTATGGAGCCGACGACTTTCTTTCGGCCGAGTGTAATCGCCAATGTGGTCGATTGGTCGACGGAAACAATCAGATTAATTTCATCGACTAAATCGAATTTTTTATAGCAGGTTTGAAAATACTCGGTTTCTTCAAATGAATCCGGTGCGATGTCGACTAATCGACAGATACCAGAGTTGATTCCGTTTTGAATCGAGTTAAAAAGAGGGTCAATAATATACGCTTTGTTGAGATACAGTTTTAATGAAGGGCTGTGCTCAGCGGGATCTAGAGGGTGGATAAGAACCGGTCTAAGGGATTTTTTATAAGAGACCATTAAAATGGTGTCGAAGTAACATAAATTGCTTAGAAAGCTTTCCATAACAACGGGGAAGCTGTGAACACGCAAATGGGTGGTCAATACCGCAAGGTCTTTGATTAGGCTTGATGTGTCCACTTGTGTCTTGTGCATTTCGAGTGTTCCTACGCTGAGTGCGTTAGCAGGTTATTGTTATTCAATTTACGTACCTGATGACCCTATTAAGCAGGTCAACTGTCCCTGATATCAATAACGGTTCGTCGTGTTCCTCGCAAAACGTCCAATGTTGCGCCTTGCTTAAAAAGCGCCTAATAAAAATAGTAATGGAATTAGGCGTAAAGTACATATACCCACTCGGGGATAGTTACTCTTCCTGTTTGTAACGGGTAAGGTGATATATATCAAGTGAAAGTCAGCTTTAGCGAACCCGTCAATGAGAAATGACGGTTTTTTGAAACGCTAGACGTTCAATACATGTTTTATAACGACAAACTTCAGAGAATGACTATGTCTATTACACAAGAAGGGAATGAGTTTGATCTGTTTATCACGGACTTAAACGGCAATTTACGTGGTAAGCGCATTCCAGCATCTGGCCTGAAAGGCGTCATGACGCAAGGCGTGAAATTACCTCAATCTGTGATTGGCTTTGATCACTGGGGAGACGATGTTGTTGAAAATGGTTTGGTATTTGAAACAGGTGACAGCGATGGTATCTGCCTTCCTGTACATGCAGATCCTATCACTGTTCCTTGGGCATCTGAGCCGAGAGATCAAATACTCGCCATGATGTACAACCCAGACGGTACGCCTTTTATGTGCGATCCACGTCAGATTTTGAATAACATAGTGGAACGTTTTAAAGCGCTTGGTTATACCCCAGTTGTCGCGACTGAACTTGAGTTCTATTTGTTGGATGGAGACTCTGAGTCGAAGAAACGCCCTGCTGAGCCGACCATGACGGAAGGAAGTCGCAGTACGCTGACTCAAACGGATTGCTACTCTATCGAAGAAATGGACGGACTAACGAGGTTCTTTACCGACGTGCGAAATGCGTGTGACGAACAAGGGATTCCTGCGGATACGATCATTTCAGAACTCGGGCCAGGTCAGTTCGAAATTAATATGAATCATACATCCAATGCGGTTCAAGCGGCGGATCACGCAAACCTGTTTAAGCGTTTGGTTAAAGGCGTTGCGCGTAAACATGGCTTCGGCGCGACGTTTATGGCGAAACCTTACCCGCAAAAAAGCGGCAATGGTTTCCACGTTCACTTTAGTTTGATCGACAATGACGGCAATAACGTTTTTGATGACGGGACTGACAAAGGCACTGAATTGCTTCGCCGCGCGGTAGCTGGATTGTTGAATCGCATGTCCGATAGCATGTTGATTTTTGCCCCGCATTTGAATTCGTATCGTCGCTTCCAATTGGGTACCCACGCGCCAACCTTTGCGAGCTGGGGATATGAGAACCGCACGGTATCGGTTCGTATTCCTGAAAGCCCATGTGTTGCGCGTCGTATTGAGCACCGTGTTTCCGGTGCGGATGCCAACCCTTATCTTGTATTGGCTGCGGTATTAGGAGCGGCGTTATATGGCATTGAGCAAAAGCTTTCGCCACCAAGCCCTATTGAAGGCGACGCTTATGCCTTAGCCGATCAGCATGAAACCCTGCCAAATCGTTGGGAGTTGGCTTCGGAATCATTCAAAGACAGCAGTTTCGTAAAGGACTATCTAGGTGAATCTTTTGTTCGCGTATTCGCAGCGGCAAAAGAGCAGGAGCAAAGTAAGATATTTAGCCAAATATCGAACGTCGAGTATGAAGCCTACTTATAGGTTTCATACTCACCGCGCGAAAAACTAATAATAATTATTCATTATCACAAAAGAAACGAACGAGGAAAGCAGACGGTAAGCTTAATGATTTTTACTCACCAGATGCCTCCTTACACTGGAGAAATTCAATGCAAAAGAAAACGTTAGGTAACATCGCATTAAAAACTATGGTCATCGGTAGTAGTGCTCTTTTTGGGGTTGCTCATGCTCAAGATGTCGTCAATGTTTATAACTGGTCAGACTACATGGCGCCAGGCGCAATGGAGAAGTTTGAAGCTGAGACTGGCATTAAAGTAAATTACGATGTGTATGACAGCAATGAAGTATTAGAAGCGAAGTTGATGGCGGGTAGCACTGGCTACGACCTCGTATTTCCTTCAAATTCATTTGTTGAGCGCCAAATTAAAGCTGGAATTTATCAACCAATCGATAAGTCAAAGCTAAGCAATGCAGGCAATATCGACCCCATTACTGCGAAGCAAATTGAATTGCATGATCCAGGCAACGAACACAATATTCCTTATGCTGGTGGCACGATTGGCATTGGCTACAACGTTAAAATGATTGAAGAGCGTTTAGGAACAAAAGACATTGATTCGTTAGATGTGCTTTTTAACCCTGAAATTGCGGCGAAACTAGCGGATTGTGGTATCGGCATCTTAGACTCTCCTGCTGAGGTGATGGCTGTGGTGAATAACTACCGTGGCGTTAACCCGAACTCCGAAGACCGTTCAGAGCTTAAACAGTCGGCAAAATTGCTTTCTTCGGCTCGCTCTTTTTATAAATATTTCCACTCTAGTAAATACATTGCAGATTTAGCCAATGGTGATATTTGTGTCGCTCTTGGTTACAACGGTGACATTCTTCAGTCTCAATCTCGTGCAGAGGAAGCTGGACAGGGCGTTGAAATCAACTACGTGATTCCAAAAGAAGGCACGGTTGCTTGGTATGATGTGATGGCAATGCCTAAAGACGCTCCGCACCCAGAAGCGGCATACAAGCTGATGGATTTCATTCTTAAAGGTGAAACGGCGGCGGCCATATCCAATTATGTGTATTACGCGGTTCCTAACACCGCAGCGGTACCATTGTTAGACGAAGAAGTGAAAACCAACAAAGGTATTTACCCAACCAAAGCAGTGCAAGAAAAGCTATTTGTTCAAATCGCTCATACGTCTCGATTCGACCGCTCTTTAACCCGAGCATGGCAATCTGTTAAAACAGGTCGTTAAAACGATATAGATCGTTATATGATTAGGCATAGGGGCGCTAGAATATTAGCGCTCCCTATTTTCTTCTAATGCCTATAGAATCGAATAGATGAGTTAAATTCACATAATGGGACTCTCTATAAGAAGCCCGTCGTCCTAGTGCGTATCTACGTGATGCAAGGTGACTTTTTAGAGATCTCTTTTTGAACCTATATTGCACTGGTGAGCTATGTCTTTGTCCTCGGTACCTGAGTCTATATCAAGTGAAACACCTTGGCGCACGCCTGATGCGACGCCCTATGTCAAAATCGAAAAGGTTACAAAACGGTTTGGCGACTTTACAGCGGTCGACTCTGTTTCACTGGATATCTATAAAAATGAATTGTTTTGTCTGCTGGGCGGTTCCGGTTCAGGCAAAAGTACATTATTGAGAATGTTAGCGGGTTTTGAAACGCCAACGTCTGGCCGGATCTTAATTGATGGCGTTGATATGTCGCACATCCCTCCGTGGGAGCGTCCCGTTAATATGATGTTCCAGTCCTACGCCTTATTTCCTCATATGTCCGTTGAAGCCAATGTTGCGTTTGGCCTTAAGCGAGAAGGCGTTCCCGCCGCGCAAGTGAAAAAGCGCGTCGCGGATATATTAGACATGGTCCAACTTGGCCACTTAGCACGACGTAAGCCGCACATGTTATCGGGTGGTCAACGTCAGCGTGTTGCATTGGCTCGCTCGCTGGTTAAACAGCCAAAATTGCTTCTTTTAGACGAGCCGTTGGGCGCGTTGGATAAGAAACTAAGGGAAGAGACGCAATTTGAGCTTATGCGTATCCAAGAGGAGCTGGGCATCACGTTTGTGGTCGTGACGCACGATCAAGAAGAGGCAATGACCCTCGCAACTCGCATCGGCGTGATGAACAATGGCGTGATCGTTCAAACGGCTGAGCCTCATGAGGTTTACGAATACCCGAGCAACAGCTTCGTGGCGGAGTTCATTGGCAATGTAAACTTGTTTAATGGTGTCGTCGCGGACGACGAAAGAGACAGCGTCACAATTCAATCGGATGACATGGGTGGCTCGATTAAAGTTGATCATGGCATCAGCTGTGCGCCAAATCAAAACGTAAGCGTGGCTATTCGTCCGGAAAAACTTCGTATTGCCAAGCAGTCTCCTGACTTGCTTGATAGCAAGGTGAATTGTACAAAAGGGCAGATCATCGATGTTGCTTATATGGGTAGCCAGTCGATCTATAAGGTCAAGTTGTTAAGCGGAAAAGACGTTCGTGTGACACAGCCTAATGTCTCTCGTTCGGCGGAAGATCGTTTAACGTGGGACGATCATGTTATTTTGACGTGGGACCCAGACAGTAGTGTGGTACTGACTTCATGATGAATTCGACGCTGAAGAACAGCACGCTAGTGAGCTTACTGCTGAAGATCAATTTAGGTCGCCTCTTTGTGATCTTGGTGCCGATGCTTTGGCTCGCGGCCTTCTTTTTTGTTCCGTTTTTGGTGGTATTCAAAATCTCGCTTTCTGAAGCGGTCATCGCCGTTCCACCGTATTCTCCGATCTTTGAATGGGACGCGACAGATGCGTATGCCACGTTAAAAATAACGTTGGGTAATTATCTATTTCTGTTTGAGGAGCGCTTTTATTTAGACGCTTACCTCAGCTCGGTCAAAATTGCGGTGATTTCGACGATCATCACGCTTTTTGTTGGCTTTCCGATTGCTTACGTTATCGCGAAAAGCTCCTCGACAATGCGCAGCATACTGCTTGCCTTGGTCATTTTGCCGTTTTGGACGTCATTCTTGCTGCGTGTTTACGCGTGGATGGGGCTATTAAAGAAGAATGGCTTGGTGAATGAGCTTTTTATGTCGATTGGTTTGATCGATCAGCCGATTCAGATGCTACAAACCGACTTTGCTGTGTATTTGGGGATTGTTTATACCTATCTTCCATTCATGATTTTGCCTCTTTATACCACGTTGGAAAAGATGGATTTGAATTTGATTGAAGCCGCGCAAGATCTGGGTGCTAAACCGTATCAAGCATTTTGTTTGGTGACCTTGCCTTTAGCGAAGCCCGGTATCATCGCTGGGTGTCTTTTAGTCTTTATTCCTGCAGTCGGCGAGTTTGTGATTCCGGCCTTGTTGGGTGGTTCAGATACGCTAATGATCGGACGGGTACTATGGGATGAGTTCTTCCTTAATCGTGATTGGCCGATGGCGTCTGCGGTTGCCATTATTATGCTGATTGTCTTGGTTGGGCCGATTATGTTTATGCGTAACGGCAATAAGGAGGCGGTGTAATGTCGAGTACAACAAAAGGTCAATCTAAGTTTTTGTTGGCGAGCGCAGGTGCGGGCTTCCTATTTCTATACGCGCCTATTATTGCCTTGATTATCTACAGTTTTAACGCGTCTAAGTTGGTGACAGTGTGGGGCGGTTGGTCGTTCAAGTGGTATGTTGCTCTGTTTCAAAACGAGCAAATCATGAACGCCGCGTGGGTCAGCTTAAAGATCGCTTTTATCAGTGCGACTTTAGCGGCGGTGCTAGGCACCATGGCGGGCTTTGTGCTGAGTCGCATGGGACGGTTTAAAGGTAAAACGTTATTGGCGGGGTGGGTTACTGCGCCGCTGGTGATGCCTGAAGTGATTACAGGACTTTCGTTGCTGTTGTTGTTTGTCGCGATGGAGAGTCTCTTTGGTTGGCCAGCAGGTCGCGGTATGACGACCATTATCATTGCTCATACGACCTTCTGTTTAGCGTATGTCGCGGTGGTGGTGCAATCTCGTTTAGCGTCACTTGATGCGACGTTGGAAGAAGCTGCGATGGATCTAGGGGCGAAACCTTCGTCTTTATTTTTCCTGATTACCTTACCCTTGATTTCTCCCGCCATAGTGTCCGGTTGGTTATTGTCCTTTACCCTGTCGCTTGACGATCTGGTCATCGCCAGCTTCGTGTCCGGTCCGGGTAACAGTACGTTGCCGATGGTGATTTTCTCCAAAGTGAGATTGGGAGTCACGCCTGAGGTGAATGCACTGGCGACACTTATGATAGTGGCGGTGACGATTGCCGTATTGGCTGCTGTCATTATTATGCGTCGTCAAAATAAGGTTGAGATGCCTCAAAATTAATGTTGGAGCAGGTTACGAAATGAAAATCGGTATTTTAGCCGCTGGCATTACGCCAGACAGCTTGTTGTCTGAATATCCCTCTTATGCGGACATGTTTGCTATCCAGTTAGGTAAAATTGAACCAAGTCTTGAATTTCGCACTTATGATGTGCGTCTTGATCAATTTCCTGAAAGCGCCAAGGAGTGTGACGGTTGGCTTATCACTGGCTCGCGTTCAAACGTCGATGAAGCGTTGCCATGGATGTTGCAGCTTGCCGATTTAGTGCGTGAAATCGATCAGTTAAAGCAACCGCTTGCTGGGATTTGTTTTGGGCACCAGATTATTGCTTACGCATTAGGTGGTCACGTTGAGAAGTTTGAAGGCGGTTGGGGCGTGGGGATTCATTCCTATGCCGTCACGGACGATTCTGTTCCCGGTATTCCGCAAGGGGAAACCTTGTCTATTTGCGCATTTCATCAATACCAAGTGACCGCGATTCCGGCCAATGCTCGTGTTTTCGCACGTTCTGATTTCTGTGAATATGCAGGGTTAATTTACGAAGATCGTATATTAACGTTCCAAGCTCATCCTGAATTTTCGAAAGTGTATGAAAGTGCATTATTGGATCTACATGGCAATGCGTTATTGCCTGAGGATGTGACAAAAGAGGCTTATCAGAGCGTTGAAAGCGTTGCGATAGACTCGCCTAAGATCATGGTTTGGATCGCGTCTTTCCTTCATCGAGCGTCGTAACCCTTCTTTCACAAAGGGTCGTAACATAAAGAGCCCTTCTTATATCAAGCTGATTGATTTAGGAAGGGCGCTGCTACTTTTTGTTAGCGTTCGCGTCCGGTTTTGATTTACGCGTGCGTTGATTTATGTGTGTGATAAGACGTCAACAGACTCCATCAGTATTTGTCCTTCAAGAATCGAACAAGTCACCTTCCCAGTATCGTGTGTAAATACCGTATCTGTGCAGCTGTAAAGTCCGTCACAGAGAAGCAACTCACAACTGTGGGCGTCTTTTGCCAACATCAAATTAAGGGCATTTTGAGACGGTATAATAAAGCGAGATTGATAAGGAAACGCTTGTTCAAAAACATTAGACGAAGAGACAACGACTTTCCGTTTTGTCTCGACAAGGTAACCAGATTCACTGTGTGAAATTCGGTAGGTCAAGGCCTTGTCGCCAAACGGTTTGATTTCAATCTGCGTGCCTTTACTCATTTTAAGTTCTGCTTTGAGTAAGCCTTGCTTAAGTTCAAAACACCATTGATTTGGTTCGTTATGCTGGATGGCTTCGTTGGCGCTTGAGGTTAATGAATCGATGATAAATGATTGCTTTAGACGCAAACCTTGTTCGGTTGTGATCAAAAATAGTTCTCTAGGAAGTGTCATTGAACCACGGTAACCGTCTGTTGGGACGTCGTTAGCATAGAGCCAGTTACTCATCCACGCGATGGCGATTCGTCGGCCATTTGGAGCATTTGAAAAACTTTGTGCAGCGTAGAAGTCTTTACCATAGTCTAGATACAAAGCGTCTTCTTTCGCATTGAGGTTCGTAAAACGCTCGCCATCGAAATGCCCTACGACATATTGGGTACCGCTGCCGCCTGCGTAAGCGGCTCGTTGTAAGCCGATTACTAGAACCCAACGTTCCACCCCTTGGTCATCCGTTATTGGGAAGAGATCTGGGCATTCCCAGGGCAATTCATCATGGATCGCTTCCTCTTCACCCCATGTGGATAGCTTTTCCCATTTGGTTAGCGTGGTTGAACCGTAAAGGCCAATGCTTTGCCCTTCAGTGACGACCATGACCCATTTATTCGTTGGATCATGCCAAAAGACCTTAGGGTCTCTAAAGTGCTGGATACCTTCGTTTGGCGCGACAGGGTTCAGATCGATGTGCTGTTTGAAGTATCGACCATCCGTGCTGGTTGCTATGGACTGTGCTTGTAAGCCATTGTCTTGGATCGCCGTTAAACCGAGTGTGTTGGTATACAAAGAGACTAGGTTAGATTGACTAGGGTGTTCGAATAACCCCGACGTATTGTACGTATCAACCACTGACGAGCCTGAAAAACATTGGCCGTTTTGGTCAGGCTTAAGTGCAATCGGTAAATGTTCCCACTGCAATAGGTCTCGGCTCACCGCATGTCCCCAATGCATGGGTCCCCATGTGGTTCCGAAAGGGTAATACTGGTAAAAAAGGTGCCACTCACCATCCATGTAAACCAACCCATTTGGGTCGTTAATCCAGCCAAAAGGCGCCGAAAAGTGCATCGTTGGGCGAAAATTTTGATGTGTATCTGGCATGGTGCTTTTCTTATTAGTTAGTTTCTTAATCGATTAAGTCGATGAATTATCCATATTGCGGATAATCTATCAAGCCGAAAATTACATCAAAATAGAGTGTTTTACCTTCAAATTTTACAAGCGTTAATCTCATCGAAACGTAAGAACTTTTTTATATTCATAGAGTTATATCTTTATCCCACCTCTGTATACGTTGTGCGTATAGGGCATATCGTTATTTCGATTGGTCATTTAGGAGGTATTACGTAATCTTTTTGTCAGCCGAGATCGCAATGTTTGCATTATAACGGAGCGGTGGCTGGCTAAAGGGGGCTCATGGATGAGGCAGAGCAACCCTGCTCAAACACTGAACGGTGTTTAGCGGGGATTGCTTCTCATTGATCTGCTTCTTCACAACGAAACAGGGGCCTTTCAGATGAGACGCCGCCTAGTTTTGTATGAATGCTTCCCTTCAAAAAAATATCACAAAAGAAACGAAAGACCTGATTTTGCTTTTCCACGTGTTTACACGATCTATAACTACATAATCGGAGAGTTAAAAATGAAGAAAAGGTTAACCTCTTTGTCACTGGCTCTAGTGACCGCAGGCGTTATGGCGTCTACCTCAGTGCAAGCCGCAACGACACTAGTATATTGCTCAGAAGGCAGTCCAGAAGGTTTTAACCCTGCCTTCTATACTGCGGGGACGACATTTGATGCGACCTCAAAGAATATGTTCAACCGACTTGTGGAATTCAAACTCGGAACAACCGAAACCGAACCGGGTTTGGCCGAGAGCTATGAAGTCTCTGACGATGGTTTGGAATACACCTTTCACTTACGCAAAGGGGTAAAATTTCATTCATCCAAGTCGTTTAAACCAAGTCGTGACTTTAATGCGGACGATGTGATTTTTACCTTTGCTCGTCAGTGGGATAAGAAACACCCATACCATAGCGTATCAGGTGGCTCTTACGAGTACTTTGTTGGAATGGGGATGGACTCTCTTATAAACGGCATCGTAAAGGTCGACGATTACACGGTTAAGTTCGTTTTGAATCATCCAGAAGCGCCTTTTGTTGCCAATATGGCGATGGACTTTGCGTCGATTTTCTCTGCTGAACAAGCTGATTATTTAATGAAAAAAGGAACGCCTGAGAAGTTGGACACTGATCCAGTAGGAACAGGCCCTTTCCAGAAAGTTCAATATCAAAAAGACGCATTGATTCGTTACACCGCCTTTAAAGATTATTGGAAAGGCAAAGCGGAAATCGACCGTTTAGTGTTTGCCATCACGCCGGACGCCTCAGTTCGTTATGCGAAGCTAAAAGCGGGTGAATGTCATGTGATGCCGTATCCAAACCCAGCGGATCTTGCTCAGATGGACGCGGACAGCGACATAAATCTAATGAGTCAAGAAGGGCTTAATGTCGGTTACCTTGCATTTAACACTCAAAAAGCGCCTTTTACGGATCGAAAAGTACGTCAGGCTTTGAACCTTGCGACCAATAAAAATGCCATTATTGATGCGGTATTCCAAGGCGCGGGTAAAGTCGCGAAAAATCCGATTCCACCTACTATGTGGTCTTACAACAATGATGTAAAAGATTACCCATACGATCCAGTAAAAGCAAAGCAATTACTGAAAGAAGCGGGTTATGAAAACGGCTTCTCTACCAATATCTGGGCGATGCCGGTTCAGCGTCCTTACAACCCAAATGCGCGTCGAATGGCTGAGATTATCCAAGAAGACTGGAAGAAAGTCGGCGTAGAGGCAAAAATTGTCTCTTACGAATGGGGTGAATACCTAAACCGTTCTAAGAAAGGTGAGCATGATACTGTCCTGTTAGGTTGGACAGGGGACAATGGCGATCCAGACAACTTCTTGTATGTGTTGCTTGGTTGTGACGGTGTGGGTGGTTCGAACCGTGCGCAATGGTGTAACGAAGAGTTCAATAACTTGCTGCTTGAGGCAAAACGTACATCCGATAAATCTGAACGTACGAAATACTATGAAGAAGCACAACAAGTGTTCAAACGTGAAGCGCCTTGGGTCACGGTTGCACATTCCGTTGTTTATGAGCCGATTCGTCAGGAAGTACAAGGGTACAAGATCGACCCACTCGGTGGTCACTACTTCTACAATGTTAGTTTGAAGAAGTAACTTAAAACCTGAGAGCCAGTAGGCTTTCCATCGATGAACCGCAGTTGATGCCGTCAGCTGCGGTTTGTGTTTTAAGCATCGAGAGACATCATTCATATGCTGCAATTTCTACTGCGACGATTAGGGTTGGTTATTCCAACCTTCATTGGTATTACTCTACTTACCTTTACATTGATTAGACTGATCCCTGGTGACCCGATTGAGGTGATGGCAGGAGAGCGAGGCGTATCTGAAGAGCGTCACGCAGAGCTAAGTGCTCAATTGGGCTTTGATCAGCCTTTATACACTCAATATTTTCGTTATGTGACTGGGGTCTTACAGGGCGATTTAGGCAACTCTTTGGTCACCCGTGAGCCTGTTTTGAGTGAATTTCTCGCGTTATTTCCTGCCACGGTTGAACTAACCTTTTGCGCTGCTATTTTTGCCATCTTAGTCGGTCTCCCATCCGGCATTTTTGCCGCCGTAAAACGCGGCACTTTTTTCGATCATTCTGTGATGACGGTGTCATTAACTGGGTACTCAATGCCGGTTTTTTGGTGGGCGCTGCTGCTTATGTTGGTGTTTTCCGTTTCGTTGGGGTGGACACCTGTATCGGGGCGGATTGATGTCGTGTATTGGATTGACGACGTGACAGGGTTCATGTTGATCGATACCTTGTTGTCGGATGAAGACGGCGCATTTTCTTCTGCATTGTCTCACCTTATATTACCAAGCATTGTTTTGGGAACGATCCCAATGGCGGTGATTGCGCGTATGACACGATCCTCAATGCTCGAAGTATTGGGTGAGGATTACATTCGGACAGCGCGCTCTAAGGGCATCGCACCTTGGCGAGTGATTGTGATTCACGCGCTACGTAATGCCTTGATTCCTGTTATCACTGTAATTGGTTTGCAAGTCGGTATCCTGCTCGCAGGGGCGATTCTGACTGAGACGGTGTTTGCATGGCCGGGCATAGGTAAGTGGTTGATCGAGTCCATTGGTCGTCGTGATTATCCCGTGGTACAAGGCGGTATTCTGATCGTTGCGACGATTATTATCATTGTGAATCTTTTGGTTGATGTGACCTATGGCATCGTTAACCCTCGTATTCGTCATACAAATTAGGAGTAAGTATGAGTACTACTGCTTCCACTCCCACTCCCGCGCGCACTGAGCTCGTTATTCAGACACCGCTACAGGAATTCTGGCACTATTTTAAAACCAATCGGGGTGCGGTGATTGGTTTGTTTTTTATTCTTTTCGTTAGCTTTCTTGCCATTTTTGCGGATCTTGTGGCGCCTCACTCGCCTTCTGCGCAAGCACGCGATGCTTTGTTGCTGCCTCCTGCGTGGCTCGACGGTGGCAACCGGTCTTATCTTTTAGGAACCGATGATGTGGGTCGTGATCTGTTGTCGCGCCTAATTCATGGTGCACGGCTATCATTGTCTGTTGGCCTTGTTGCGGTGACGGTGTCCTTGGTGATCGGCATATTGCTAGGGCTGATCGCAGGGTATTTTAAAGGGCTGATCGACACCGCTATTATGCGTATTGTTGATATTATGCTGGCCATGCCGAGTTTGCTTTTAGCCATTGCTATTGTGGCTGTATTAGGCCCAAGTATCGTCAATGCAGCGTTGGCGATTTCCCTTGTTTCTTTGCCTCATTACGTGCGATTAACGCGGGCGGCGACCTTGTCTGAGATGTCGCGCGATTATGTCACATCATCACGTGTCATTGGTGCGAGTCCGTTGCGCTTGATGTTTATTTGTATTCTTCCAAATTGCCTCGCACCACTGATTGTTCAAGCGACTCTGGGGTTTTCGAGCGCTATTTTGGATATGGCGGCACTGGGTTTTCTAGGCTTAGGCGCTCAACCTCCGACGCCTGAGTGGGGCAGTATGCTCGCAAACGCGTTGCAGTTCGTTCAGCGTGCGTGGTGGGTAGTGACTTTCCCTGGCTTATTTATCTTGCTGACGGTCTTGGCCTTTAATCTCATGGGCGATGGGCTGAGAGATGCACTTGATCCCAAACTGAAGCAGTAGGAGCGTTTTATGTCTTTGTTAAAAGTAGAAAACTTATCCGTTTCGTTTGGCTCGTTTCAAGCGGTGGACAACATTAGTTATGAAGTGAAAGAAGGTGAGATCCTTGGCATTGTCGGGGAGTCTGGATCCGGTAAAAGTGTCAGCTCACTTTCCATTATGGGGCTGATTGATTTTCCGGGCGTTGTACAAGCTCAAAATCTATCGTTTGAAGGTCAAAACTTGCTCGCAATGCCTGAAAAACAACGGCGTAAACTGACAGGTGCAGACATTGCGATGATTTTTCAGGACCCGATGACCAGTCTAAACCCTTGTTTTACGGTTGGCTATCAAATCATGGAAGCGTTAAAAACGCATCAAGGCGGCAGCAAAAAAGAATTGAAACAGCGAGCGATCGAGCTGCTAACCTTAGTTGGCATTCCTGCTCCAGAGACACGTTTGAAGGCCTATCCGCATCAGCTATCGGGAGGCATGAGTCAGCGCGTCATGATTGCGATCGCCATAGCGTGCAATCCTAAGCTTTTGATTGCCGACGAACCGACAACGGCGTTAGATGTGACGATTCAGGCGCAGATTATCGATCTGCTTATCGAGCTTCAAGAGCGTGAGAAAATGGGACTAGTGCTGATTACTCACGACTTGGCGCTGGTGGCTGAAGTGGCGCACCGAGTCATTGTCATGTACGCGGGGCAAGTGGTCGAATCCGGTACAGTGGCAGACCTATTCTCGACCCCAAAACATCCCTATACCCAAGCTTTACTGGCCTCGTTGCCAGAGTCTGCATCAGGTCGTACTCGTCTAGAAGCGCTGTCTGGGGTTGTTCCCGGATTATTTGATCGTCCGCAAGGGTGTTTGTTAAGTCCTCGTTGTCCTTATGCCACAGAGCGCTGTCATTCAGAGGTTCCTGAAAATCGAGGAACGTTAGAAAGACAAGTGAAATGCCATACGCCATTAAATGATGAGGGGAGGCCTGCTGCATGAGTAACGATAATATGGCGTTGAAGGCAGACAACTTGAAGCAGCACTACGTAGTAAAGCAAGGTCTGTTTAAACCTGATGCGGCGGTCAAGGCAGTAGACGGAGTCAGTTTCGAATTGCCTGCTGGAAAGACTCTTGCCGTAGTAGGGGAGTCGGGTTGTGGTAAGTCCACGCTTGGGCGTATGTTGACCATGATTGAAACCCCGACGAATGGTGCGTTGACGTTTGAGGGTGAAGACTTACTAGCGTTGTCAAAAGCGGAGCAAAAAGCGCTGAGACAAAAAATTCAGATTATCTTTCAAAACCCTTATGGGTCGCTGAATCCAAGAAAGAAGATCGGCTCTATTCTTGAAGAGCCATTGGTGATTAATACGGCGTTATCTAAAGCGGAGCGCAAACAAAAAGCGCTGCAAATCATGGATAAAGTCGGCCTCAAATCTGAACATTATGACCGCTATCCTCATATGTTTTCAGGTGGTCAGCGACAGCGAATTGCAATCGCCCGAGGTTTGATGCTGGATCCACAAGTGATTGTGGCGGATGAACCGGTATCCGCCCTAGATGTGTCTGTTCAGGCTCAGGTTTTGAACCTTATGATGGACTTGCAAGAGGAATTCGGCCTCAGTTATGTGTTCATATCTCATGATTTGTCGGTGGTTGAGCACATAGCTGATGAAGTGATGGTGATGTATCTTGGAAAAATTGTGGAGCGCACATCGTGCGAACAGCTCTTTATTAACCCGCAACACCCTTATACGAAAGCGTTGTTGTCGAGTACACCTCAGCTCTCGCCAGATAAGCGACGTACACGAATCAAGTTGGAAGGTGAATTACCTTCTCCATTGAATCCGCCATCTGGCTGTGCTTTCCATGGCCGCTGCCAGTACGCGAATGAGCGGTGTAAAACAGAGACACCTGAATTGATCGAAACTCGGTTTAATGAACAAGAGCACTGGATTGCCTGTCACGGTGTTCAGGAAAAGCGTATTTCCTAGAAATCATGTCGTCAGGCAGGCTTATCGCCTTCCGACTATCAGTCTGCTGAAGAGATTCGGATAAGGTGTCCATCGGGGTCTTTTACTAAGAACGTTTCACCAAAGACATCTGTATGCAGTGGCGTATGGATGTTAATGTCTGTATTTGCTTCCCACTCTGAATACAGTTCTTTTACTTCCTTATCTGAGTTGAGACACATTCCAATTTCAGAGTATCGGGGAGCGTCCTTGTCGGGTTCGCCTGCTCCAGACCAGATGGCGAAATTCGCTTCGCCATCAATGTTAAACACCACATATCTAGGCGTGATAAAATAGGGCTCAATGTTAAATATCATTTGATAGTAATGCGTGGATTGTTTTATGTCTGAAACATAGATAAGTTGCAGATTGGGGCGTCGTATTGTGATCATTGTTAATCCCTTTCTTAGAATGTGTCGTTTTTTATCAGAAAACGACACTCAGAAAATTGTCTAACGCGTTACTTTTGGCACATAACTCGTAATCTGTGACCATCAGAATCAAGCGCTGTAAAGCTGTAGCCAAAGTCCATTTCGACAATGGGGTGAAGAATGGAAAGATTAAGCGATTCGTATTTGCCTAGTTCTTGTTCCAATTGGGCAGAGCTCTCAACCGCGAATACGATTTCCATACCGCATCCTACTTTATCGAGCTCAGGGTGAACTTGATCTTTTTGCCAAATGCCGAGCATTAACCCCTCGTTTGTGCGGAACATGGCGAAGTTTGGTGATTGGTCAACCGGTGGAAGGCCGATCAGTTGAGTATAAAGCGCCACGCTTTGGTTGATCGATTCTGCATAGAGAACGACGCAGTTTAGTTGCGACATGTTAGTCTCCTTGATAACGAGTTTGACTGTGAAAGTGAAACCAGTTTAAGGTGACCTAGTGTCAATTTTTGTCAGTAGTGTTTAATACCGTTTGAGATCGTTTTTTATGGATTTGTATTTAATTGAATGGCTCTTAGGAGTCACACCAACAGTTGTTTTTGTTGGGTTTATATCGTTCGCTATTTTCCTAATCGAACCTATTGCAAAAATGATGACTAGAAGTGGAAGAGAGGCTCATTTTCACCTATTAGATATGAAAGATGGTTGGGTACGCCTCCCATTAAATGTATTTAAGCGAAAACGCTCAGCGGTTTTCTTCAGTATCTTTATGTTGTCTATTATTTTTGTAATAACGTCTAATACTTTATATGGAATGAAGCTCCAAAGCTTGCTGAGATGTGAAGGCGGTCAATCACAGTTACTGAATAGTCAAGGTATAGTAATCCAATCAGACTTGAGTACTCTGGGATATCATTTAGAGCGTAATCGTGCACCTAGTCGCGACGAAATAAACGCTGAGCGAGGTTGGTTAATGTGTAAAGGTGAAAAAATTGAATTGGGTTATATTCGCCCTTCAAGCAATAATAATCAGTATTTATTACTTTCTGATCATTAACTAATGATCCCGTTTTCCTTTTTCCACTCTGCTGCGAGAGCCCTTTTTGATTTAGGGGAGCGCTCTTCAAGTAGGGTTAGATTTCGTATTCGATCTGTACGAAAGTGCCTGTTTGCGTTGCGTGTTTCACACCATCCTACTAATACGGAAACGGACTCAAAATAACCCAATGCAAAAGGCCAGACTTTTCGAGATGATGCTTTGCCATCTAAGCTTTTGTAGTCAAATTGAACGATCTTTTCTTCTCGAATGGCTTGTCGCAGAGGAATCAGAATGTCTTTAGAGGTGTTTTCTGTTTTACTTTTTTGAGGCGGGGGTACGAGTAGCGTATTGTGAAGTACTTTGTCATCCAGGTCGTCTGGCAAGGCATTTCGAATTTTAGCGAGTGCAGAGACCGCGTGAGACTGCATCTCGGAGTCTGTTTGTTTGGACGCCCAGCGCATACCTAGGACGATGGCTTCGAGTTCTTGTTCGGAAAACATGAGCGGCGGCATCCAAAAGCCGTCTTGCATGACATAACCTACGCCCGCTTCTCCTTCTATTTGGGCTCCTTGTTCCTGCAACGTTAGGATGTCTCGATACACGCTGCGCACGCTAATGCCAAGTCGTTCAGCTAATTGCTTAGCGGTCACCGGACGTCGGCTTTGTCTAAGAAGATCGAGGAGCTCGAGAAGTCGTTGAGAACGAGTCATCGTGATGTCTACGAGACGAACTGATGTTCTAAGACATCATAGTGATGAACAAATGTATCAGGATCTAATTCATATTGATCATCTTCTGGATAGAGCTTAGCGACATCGATATCTTGACCTGCAAATGCCATAACGCTCTCACGATCAGGCCAATAGGTGATTAAGGTGATTTCGACATGTTGCTCGTCAAACCGGCGGCAGAATATTTGTGCTCCTTTAAAACCTTCTTTGTGTCTATTTGGAACTCGTGCTTTCCATTCTCGAGCAATCATGTCTATGCCTTTTTTAAGGTGAAAGCTCAAGTTTAACACTGATATTTTGCAATGGGGGATTGAAAAAACAGAATAAAAAAGCCGCCTAACGTCACAAAAATTAGGCAGCTTTCACTTCCATGAAGGGTTATGGCTTGTTAAGGAAGGTGTGAACAAGTCCGTTGGCTCATAAGACTTATTCGTACCTTCCTTATGCTAAGCGTTATTTCAGCTTAAGCGCTGATTGGATTTCTCTCCAATCGACCATTTTGAAGTTTTGCTTTTTCAATTCGTACTCGTCGTTGATGTTGTACCAATCTTGCGCAATGAACATACCATTCGGGTAGGCGCTACCCAGGTTGCCAGAGAACGCGTGAACACCGTCAGTATCGCTTGTTCCGTCAATTCCCTTGTCATCATCACCAATGATGGCAAAGCTGCCTTTGTACTGGTTGTTGTCGTTCATATCGTAAACCGCGTACGTGTTGTTACCTTGGCTGGAAGCGATCAGGTAACGAACTTGGTCTGTTTCATAGATAGTCACACCTTCAATGTCGTCAACCAAATGCTTGCCGTCTACTGCCGCAAATAGCTTGGCTTTGGTTGAGCCATTTTCGCGGGCATCGAAAGTCCAGATTGCTTCGTCTTCTTCGCCGACATAGATTGTTTGAGTCTCGTCGTCTACAACACAACCTTCAGGTTGGCTTTCAACAGAGAAAGTGCGAACGATGTCACCTTTGGCGCCGTCTTTTGTGAGTGTGATTTTCCATTGTTCTGTGGTTCCGTCTTTACCGTTGACGAAAACGTAAGGAGTACCGTCTTCACCTTGTCCCATACATAGACCGTAAACAACATCGACGTTGGAAATGAACTCAGGAGACTCGTCATGAACATTGTCGCCGATTGCAGGCAACAGTTTGATTGGTGTATCTGAACCGTCGATTGTGTATAGAGTCACCGTATTTAGGTCGCGGTTTGAGGCAGCTGCCAATGTGATTTTACCGCCTTTTCCATCATCTATATTTTGGCGTAGGTCGACATTGTTTGGACGGCCTTCTTCGAAGAATTGAACTTCGTTTCCGTCCAGGTCGTAGGCGAGCAATCCGCCTTTTTTATCAGTTGCGATAATCAGGCTTTTAGCTGGGTTTGATTCGTTGAACCAAATGGTTGAGTCATCCGCTGCATCGCCTTTGCTGTCGACTGCATCTGTTTCGCCAGACGCTGTGACGACTTTGACCCCCGCTACTTTGATGTCTCGGTTACTTTGTAAACCTGCAAGGCTTACACCGCTTAAAGATTTAAACTCGTCGGCGCTCATGAACTGATAAACAGGTTCGTTAGCTTCGGTATTACCGATCCAAATTCCGTTGCGTGCCGTTGTAACTAGCTTAGCTTCTTCGACGCCTTCTACATCGAATTTAGCCAGGAATTCGCCTGAGTTGCGGTCGTAAAGGTTAAAGCCTTTGCCTTCGTCTGCGATCAGAACCACGCCTTTCCCGCCTTCTTGGATCGCTAGGTCGATGTTTTCGATCTCCTCAAGCTTCCCGTGTGGCTCAACAACATCTAAAAATGCTCGGTCTTTTACGTTTTCGGCATCGGCGCCGTATTTCCATACACCAATGTTTTGTTCTGCCACGTAAAGCGTGCCAGATTGATCATCGACGATACAACCGCTTAACTCGCCACCGACATTAGCATGACGTACTGGTTCGGCAACGCCGCCATCGTTGAAGCGGCTTTTTACTGTATCTCCATCCAAAATTAGCTTGTACTGAAGTAGATCCCCGTCTTCAGTGTAGGCTGTCGCCGTAATTTGGCCGCTTGTTGGGTGTTGATAAAGGCAAACCCCTTCAGGTGTCGCGTCAATGTTGATGGTGCCCACTGAGCTAAGAGGGTGCTTTGCATCGCCTGTAATTTTGTAGAAGCCTAATGAGTCTTCATCAGGAAGGCCAATAGCGACGATGTCCATACTCGCGCCATTATCATCCGTAAGGCTGTAGCGAACGTCCGCACCTAGAGCTTCAATGCCCTCGATGTGTTGTATCTCTTTACCTTGCTCGTTAAATACGGCAATGCCGTCACCTTCAAGGGTTGCAATTAAAAGACTCTTTGTAGTGTCTTTACTAACCCAAGTCGCCGCGTCGGCAATATCTTCGTATGTGGTTTCTGAAATAACCGCTGCATGGGCGCTAACAGAAGCGAGCATTGCACTGCTGATTGCAGTCGCAAGTAAATGACGTTTAAACATGCTTACACACCTTTAGGATTGGTTGAGGTGGTTGCACGTTAATCCGCTCTTGTGTCATTTTTGTTACGTTTTTTGGTCATATCATCCGCATTTGTGCTATTTCTGCCTCTTGATAGGCGAAATGAGCTGATCGGACTAAACTGTTTTTATACCTATGATCGTATAACACTGCTTAGATCATCGGGTTTCCTTATGGGTTTGTAGTGTCAGCGCTGTTCGTGTGAGCGATTTGGACTATTTCGTCATTTTTAAGCGGGGTGGCTCACTTTCTGTCATCTAATGGCAACAAAAATGTCACAAAATAGGCGTACAAACGAGACACTCTACTAGGAGTTCATCATGTTTCGCAGGTTTCATACCTTTCATTATCGATTGTCAGACTTTCTTTACCGCATTCGGCCTAACCTTTATTGGTTGGTGGCTTTGGTGTTTGTGTGCGCGGGCCTAACGCTGCTTAATATGAGTGCCAGTGACGTTAAATCCATTTCCGATTGGTCTTGGATTGATATATTCGGCGAAGGGGCGACGGCGCTGTTTCTTGTGGTTTGGCTGTGCATTGTTCTTGCGTCTCGATCAAAAGGGGCAACAACCAACTGGTTAGCATTCGGTATGCTCGGTCTATTTGCCTCTTGTTATCAAGATGTTCTTGATGAATTCTTTAAACTACACGATGGGCATTATTGGGATAGCCTTTTAGAGTCTCTGCCAGTTGGGTTGCTGGCTCTGACGATAGGTTTGTTTCGTTGGTACCGAGAGCAAACGGAAGTGCAAAAATATCTTCATAAACGTGCTCGGATGTTTCACAACCGATCACATAAGCTTCACGGAGAAACGTCGCTGCCACAAGCTCCTCACTTAAAGAAAGCCTTAATATCAGATCAAGAACAGTTGCTTGTCTTCTTGGATGTGGTACCAGACGTTGAAAAAGAAGGGGCGCAAAGCGCTTTGCCACGCAACGAATACGGCAAACTCCGATCCATTATTGCAGATACCATTTTGTGGAATCTACCCGATGACAGCGGTGTATTTCATATAGTGGGCGATCAATATGCCGTTTTGATCAAACCTACTTCTTTGCAGCAACAAGTGCTGGCAGAAGCACATCTACATAAGATGGTTCAGGATTTGATTATGGCATTGCGAGCGATTCGATATTTTTCGTCTTCTTCCCAGACCGCTATTGAGATGTCGGTGATGCACTCTAAGCAGAGTGTGGCTGCACATATGGATGAAAGGGAAACGACTCAAGCAATCAAGCTTGCTCAGATTGCGTTGATTGAATCGATTCCTTCCAATAGTAATGTCTCGGTAACGGTTCGCCCAAGCTGATGTCCACACGTTTGTTTAATAATGGGGAACCAGCGCCAATGAAGAAAAAAGCGTGGCTTGAAAGTACGGACGCTTTTATTGGTTTGCAGTCGGGGATGGCATTGTTAAATGACTTGTTAATGGAGTTTGGTGAATTACCCGATGTATTTCTTCGCAAAACTCGACTCTTTCAAGACAATTTCTTTTCTTTAGAAAGAAAAGTGAGTGCTGAGCAAATGGCTCAACTTTGCTACAACGCGACGTTGACGGATTACCGCTCCGATTTAGCGTTTCAATTGGGCCAACGCCTACTCCCCAGTGCGCTTCAGTCGTGGTCGCAGGGTATGCAGCATGCGCCCACTTTAAATGATGCTCTGTATTTACTGATGAACAGTACGAGTCACTGGTCTCCTCTTATATCAATTGAACGACGACAAACTGAAGATCGCTTGTTTTTTGTGTTTCGTGATTCATTTGGCCTGCTACAGGACAACATTCACAAACGCTTTGTGATGACCTATAGCATGGAAGCGTTTCGATATGCCTGCGATTGGTTGCTTCCTATAAATACGGCAGTTGATTGGCAATTTGAGTTGGAAGATGTTCCTGAAAACTTGGAAGAGTACTCAGGTGTTTGGGGCAAGGAGTTAAGTGTTGGCGTGAAGCGTTACAGCGTCAGTATTTCGAATCAATGTGCGCGATCTGCACTAAAAATGCCGTCTCAAGGACTTTATCAAACGGTATTGGCTGAGGTAATGAATAATGAAACATACAGTATTGTTGAAGAAGTTCGTTCTTATCTAGCGCAGGATGTTAGCTGTATTCCGTCACTCGAAGCGTTGTGCGAATACGCAGGAATGAGTTTAGCGACCTTGAAACGTAAGCTTAAGAAGCACAATACAAGCTACCAAATGCTGGTGGATCAAATTCGTGAGGACGAAGGCCACTTCTTGCACGATAGAATGTTTTACACAGAAGCGGACTTGGTTGAGCATTTCAGTTTCTACGACGTCAGTAATTTTCGTAGGGCTAGAAAGCGCTGGCGTTGGCCTTTGTATTCGTAATTTCTTGCTGAAAACTCTAAAGCGACTCAGCGTAGTTAGTCTTTAGATTCAAGGTATGTATGAACTTGGACACTTGTTTTTGTATCTGGGTCATTCTTGGTTCTAAAAAAACTCATTAGACGGTTAAAAGGTCGTATTATATAGAACAAATATAATTTCCAAGAAGTGACTTCTATATTATAGGCTCTTGCTAAGTTAGCTTTAGGTATAATGAGTTTTTTCAACGCGTAAATAAACCAGTGCTGAGTCGCGATGTTTTTTCGAAGACCAATTCCTTCTTTGTACTCTAAGTTTTGCAGACTTAGAGCCGCAATAGAAGATAGATTCAAGTTGTGAGTAAAAGAGTCTTGCGATGTTGGCCAGTCAATTGTCACGTTGCTCCAGTATAGCTCTACGATTTGTAAGGTGATTAAGCAACCTTTTGTCCATTGCCCTTCCTCACATAACTCCCAGAAACGAGGCCAGTTTACTTCATTTCGCTGAATAAGCATTCCTATGTCTGAGATAAACAGGGGGCCGCAGTTAAAGGTATGGGAGTAACTTGCGTGTATTGCGAGATGCAGCAACATGATGGTGTCAGAAAAGTGGTGGTAGTTGTATTTCGAGTGCTTGAGAATATCACTCGCTGATTTAGCAAACTCTTTACAATCTAAGACATCTAATAAATCGGGTCTTTTTGGGTGTGAGTCGAGAACCTGTATATGTAGTTCAATAATGCATCGCCTGTGTGGCGAATAGATATTTGGAAAGTCTTTAGTGGCATCGAGATCAAACACATCAAGATTGATCTCAGGGGTGTAACCATTATCTTTTAATAGCTGAACGGCTTTCTTTGTGTCTTTTCGCTCAATTAATACGTCCAAATCACGCATCGGTCTTAGGTGAGGGGAAGGGTAAACATCAGAGGATATCACTGCCCCTTTTAAAACGACTAATGGGATTTCATTCTCAGAAAATAGCTTGTTGATTGCGATTAGCTCGGATTGTATTGCTAAGTATCGTTGGATACTTTTTTTGTTTGCTTTCGTTAAGTAATCGGAGAGTGTATCAGGTACGGATAAATTTGCTTTCTTTATGCTTTCGCTCAGCAAAGGCCCAATTCGATGTTGTGCGCAGGTTCGCGCAAGTAAGGAGACTTCTTCTTCGTTCAGATTATCGATTTGTAATTGTCGAACGTTTTCTGGTCGAAATAATAAATCGAGCAGAAACAAAGGCAGTTGGTCCATGTTACATTCCATCAGCGATTAGTATTGTGAGTCTGTAGTATGTATAACATGGTGTCGTAACGATATGAACCGATAGGCATGATTAATATGCCATATCGGTTATAGGCAGCGTTTGTTTACCGTCTTTTTAGGAGACTATTTCAATTCAGTAATGAATTGCTCTTTTGCTCGACGCACTTTTTTGAGGTTCACTAGCCAATCCCCATCTTCTGCTCGATAGCCTAATGGTAAGAGAATCACAGAGCGAAGCCCTTTTTCTTTTAATCCGAGAATTTCGTCTACTTTTTCAGGGTCAAAGCCTTCCATTGGTGTGCTGTCGATACCTTCTTCAGCGGCAGCAATGAGCGCGGTGCCTAGACCAATATAAGCTTGGCGAGCGGCATGTTCATAGTTTTCTTTGGCGTCACGAGGAGGGTACACGGCCAGCAGTTTTTGACGGTACGCTTCCCAGCCTTCGTTTGTAAAACCGCGTTCTTCGTTGACCAAATCAAACATGGCGTTAATGCGCTCTTCGGTATAGTTATCCCATGCCGCGAAGACGAGTAGGTGAGAACCATCCGTGATCTGAGTTTGTCCCCAAGCATGTGGAACTATGTCTTCACGCAAGGCTTTGTTTGTGACAACAAAAACGTCATAGGGTTGGAGTCCGCTTGATGTTGCAGTTAGGCGAATCGCTTCTAGGATGGCGTCGACTTTCTCCTGAGGAACCGGCTTTGACGGATCCATTTTTTTTGTAGCATAACGCCAATTAAGCTTTTCTAATAAATTAGACATAGAGTTGATTCCCATAAAAGGTTCAATAAAGTCGTACTAATATGACATCGTCAACAGGAATTTCAAAATTGAAATGATTAAAATGAAGTTCACGGCTGTAGAGATAGGTCAGAGATCTGATTCATTGTCATTGGTCTGTAATACAGAAAACCTTGATGCACACTAATATCTAGTGATTGCAGCTTCTCTGCTTGATTCTTGTATTCAATACCCTCTGCAATGATATTAAAGTGAAACGCTTTAGATAATTCAGTGACGGCTTTTATAACTGACGTTTGTTCGCTATCAATTTGAGTGATAAAGCTTCTATCTAATTTGACCAGATCAATGTCGAAATTTTGCATATAGGCTAGGGAAGAGTATCCCGTGCCAAAGTCGTCTATTGCGACTTGAATGCCCAGTGATCTGAGCTTTCGTAACTGGGTCATAATCGTCGATTTATCTTGTGCCATAGCCGTTTCTGTCATTTCAAGAACCAGTTTATCCGCTGGAAATTGAGTATCCTTTAACGCCTTAATGACGACTTTTGAGAAGTGAATATCATGAAGTTGATTTATTGAGACATTGAAGCACAACTTGGTTGAATGTCGCTCCATTACATAGGTTTTTGCTTTTTCTAATGCGCGAATAAACAGTTGCTCCCCGAGTGACTTAATGAGTCCATGTTGCTCTGCAATAGGGATAAATTCTGCGGGACTAATCTGTTCACCATCAAGGTTCCACCTGGCGAGTGCTTCAATGAATGCAATCTCGTTATGGGTTGTGTCTATGATAGGCTGAAAAAGGACATAGAAATCCTTGTTGTTAATCGCATTTAGCATGCAGTTACGCAAATGTAGCTCTCTCAGTAACTTGCTTTGTAAATTATCATCGAAGAATCGAGCGTAGCCTTTCTCAATGTTTTTTTGGTGATACATTGCCATATCTGCACGCTGGATCAACATACTTTGCTCAAGACCATGTTCTGGATAAATGGCAATGCCAATCGTAGCGCCAATATTTGCGCTGGATTGCGCCGTGACTGGGTACGGTAGAGATAAACGCTCGATCAACCCATTTGCGAATTCAAGGGTTTTAGCTTTCGACTCATAGGGCGAGTAGACCAAAAACTCATCACCGCCCCAGCGGCATATAAGCGTTGAATCAACACAATACTCTAAGATTCGTTCTGCCACTGACTTCATTATTTGATCGCCAGCGGCGTGCCCCATGCCATCATTGACGAGTTTGTAGCCATCGAGATCAATAAAGAGCAGTGAGCTATGCTGGTTCGCTGGGCTATTAATGTCCTTGAACGTTTCGATAAACGCCGCTCGATTAAGTAACCCTGTTAAAGGGTCTTTATGGGATAGCTCATATATTTGACGTGACCGTTGTTCTACTTTTTCTTCCATCTGTTCTAGAAGCTCTGAGTTGGCGAACTTCAGTGTGATTGAATTGGTTAGAACACGGGCATTGGTTCTGGCCATCGTTGCTAGTGCGACGGTGGCGCAAAGCCCAATGACACCAAGGACCCGGTGGTGCTCTATTGGTGAGAAAATTAAAATAAGTGAATACGGGACCATTAAAAGTAATATGTAGCTTATGGCTGTTGGTTTATGGCTGGCCAGTGTCGTCGCTGCACCACCTGATAAGCCCGTCATAATAATCATGCTGATTGTTTGTTCATTTACTGTCGACCCTTCGTAGAAAAACAAGGGGTAAGACGACCAGATAAGAGCGGAAGCAATGCAGCCGCTCGAAAAACGCCGCTGATATTTACGAGTATCGAATTGCGGGTCGCTAAGTTTTTCCTTTCGAAAGAGTACAAAATCAATGCAACGCTGAACAGCGCTTGCAATCATGGTTAATAACCAGAGTAGTTTGGCTGTGTCTCGTTCGTCACCGAAGAATACGATCACGATTCCAATGGCTGAGATCAATGACACGACTAACCCAGAGAAAAGGCCACTGTAAAGTACCGAAATCTGCTCTCGGTCGATGTTTTCGTGCTGAGAAAGAGGGCCAGTGTGATGGTTTTTCATTTCTATTCTCTGCATATAAAGGGGTTATCGGCTATTGGTAGAATCCTATTGTCTACAAACAACGCCAATAATTCATTAGTTGAATGTAAGTGATTGTTTTGAAACTTTCAAATTTTAGATTTTAGTTCTATCTTTTAAAGTGCGAGCTGTATTGCGAACTGGCTCAGAAAATAGGATGGAAAGTAGTATGTTTCAAACATTGGTTCTGACAGTAATAGGCGAAGATCGACCTGGTTTAGTGGAAATGCTTTCGAATGTTGTTCAGTTGAATAAAGGCAGCTGGAAGGAAAGCCGAATGGCTCACCTAGCGGATAAGTTTGCTGGAATCGTTACGGTTGAAGTGGAGAAGAATGAGGAAACCAAACTTGTAGCCGCATTGGAGGACTTAGAGCCGTTAGGGTTAAAGGTCTCTGTTGAGCGAGCTTCAGTAGTTGACCGAGACCTTCTAGAGCTTTCGATTAAGGTGATTGGAAATGACCGCCCAGGGATTGTTAAAGAAGTTTCTGAAAAACTTGCTAGTTTACAAGTGAACGTTAAAGAGCTTTCTAGTTTCTGTGAACCCGCCCCTATGAGTTCTGAAATGTTATTCGTAGCGAATTTTCTTTTGGCTTTACCAAAACATCTTACAGAATCGGATCTTGAAAATACGATTGAAGAAATTAGTAGTGATCTGATGGTGGAGCGTAATTAACGACTGATTTATATTCTAAAAATTTAAATTACATTATGTAAGGACGTGAGTTTCGCGTTCTGAGGTTGTGCAATGGATTGCCGCTGAGTTTCATTGTAGCCGTCAACCTATCAAGCATTCAGTTTTAGTCGACGAATGAACGATTACGTTCATTTTTAGTTGAAAGTTCTGTTTGATGAGGAGAAGGCTGTGCTTCAAACATTCCGCTCGCTTGAAAATAGGTATTTTCGTTTTTGGTTAAGCAGTGTATTTGTTTCTAATCTAGGGACTTGGCTGCAAAGAACCGCACTAGATTGGTTGGTTATCGCTTATCTTTCCAAACAAAATGCCACTGCTATTGGTATTGTCGTTCTACTGCAATACGTGCCTCAGTTAGTCTTATCTCCATTTACGGGTTTTTTGGCCGATTATTTTGATCGCGCCAAGCTACTACTAGTAACCCAAGTGTTGCTTATGTCTACATCGTTTACTTTGGGTATGCTCGTTATAACGGAGCAAGTCACGCTAGTGCATATCTATTTTTTAGCTTTGACTCACGGTGTCGTGGTGGCGTTTGATATTCCTGCGCGACATGCATTTGTTTCAGACGTTGTGCCAGAAAAAGCGCTAACAAATGCAGTGGGCTTGAACTCAGTCTCTTTCAATAGTGCACGTCTTATAGGGCCTGCAATCGCAGGTGTATTAATCGCGTCAACGAGCTCTGGTTGGGTGATTCTAATGAACGCAATGTCCTATATTCCGATGTTGTGCTGCGTCCTATGGTTATCGTTGAAATCTTCATGCGTTTTCAAACATCATTCCGCCACCAAAGGCACAAATAAAATATCAGATGGCTTTGTCTATATCGCATCTCGTCGGGAAATGGTCGTGGCATTGGCCATGGTGTCTTGTGTGTGCATTACCGGAATGAGTTTTGCGGTTTACTTGTCCTCAATCAACATCAACGAGTTTCATGGGGGGGCGATGCAATATGGGATGCTGGTTTCAATGATGGCTGTTGGGTCGATTACTGGTGCTGTTTTAACCGCAAGTCTGCCTGCACCGACCGTAAGACGTATGGTGTATGTTGCGACGGCATACTCAATAGCCTGTCTTTGCGTTGCCATGAGTGGTTCTATTTGGATGTTTTGTGTCGCTCTTGTTTTCTTAGGAATGACTTTGCAGCTCATGACAACGTCGGCAAACGCTTTTATTCAGGTTTCTTCTGATAAGAAATACAAAGGTCGTGTCATGGCGGTTGCGATTAGCGTTATCTTAGGAAGTACGGCGTTAGGTGGACCGTTAGTCGGTTGGTTATGTGATGAATTTGGAGGGCGTTATGCGATTGGTCTTGGCGCATTATTGGGAATAGTTGCCTGTATCATTGGCGCTGTATCGTTGGGAAATGCTCGGAGTCAACATACGTTATGTCGGTTAAGTATTGATTCTACCGAAACGAAAGAGTACGAGAAGGTAAAGATATAAAAAAACTGGCTGCTTGGATAAGACAGCCAGTTTGTTTTGGTTGGAACGCACAAACCAAATTGAAATATTGAATCTAAGCTATATTAGCTTCTGATTAAGTGATCAAATGCTCCAAGAGCCGCTGTTGCGCCAGCTCCCATTGAGATAATGATCTGTTTGTATGCTTGTGTGGTCACATCGCCAGCAGCGAATACGCCTGGCATGGATGTTTGCCCTCTATTGTCGATTACAATTTCACCACGATCCGTCAGTTCTAGAGAGTCCTTTAGGAACTCGCTGTTCGGAACTAAACCAATTTGAACAAAAATGCCTGCAACATCGACAAGGTGTGATTCACCTGATTTACGATCTGTATATTTCAAGCCGATGACACGTTGCCCGTCACCAATAACTTCAGTTGTCATGGCCTCTTTTATGATCGTAACGTTTGATAGCGACTCTGCTTTTTTAACTAGAACATCATCTGCCCGAAGTTGATCGCCAAATTCAAGTACTGTGACATGTTCTACGATTCCAGCAAGATCGATGGCTGCTTCTATGCCTGAATTACCGCCGCCGATGACTGCTGTTTTCTTACCTTTAAATAATGGGCCATCACAGTGTGGACAGTAAGCAACACCTTTGCCTTTGTATTCGTTCTCGCCAGGAACGTTCATTTCTCTCCAGCGAGCACCCGTTGCAAGAATAACGGATTTACTTTTTAGAACTGCGCCATTTTCCAGCTCGACTTCTATCAACTCGTTTTTCTCGATACGAACTGCTTTTTGTGTCTTCATCAAGTCGACATCGTAGTCCAATACGTGTTGTTCAAGGTTTGCGACGAGCTTCGGCCCTTCAGTTTCTTTAACAGAGATAAAGTTCTCGATTGCCATTGTATCGGCAACTTGTCCACCAAAGCGATCTGCAACGACACCAGTACGAATGCCTTTTCGAGCTGAGTAAATTGCTGCGGAGGCACCTGCTGGACCGCCGCCGACTACAAGCACATCATAAGGTGCTTTTTCAGACAACGCAGCGGCTTGCTTATCCGAAGCGCCAGTGTCTACTTTATTTAGAATCTCATCTAATGACATTCTGCCTTGTCCGAATAACTCGCCATTAAGATAGACAGAAGGAACAGCCATTATGTTGCGTTCATTAACTTCGTCTTGGAATAAGGCGCCATCAATCATTGTCGTTGTGACATTGGGGTTCAGTACCGCGAATAAGTTAAGTGCCTGAACAACTTCTGGACAGTTTTGACAAGTCAGTGAAATATAAATTTCAAAATTGAGTTTGTTTGAAAGCGATTTAGCTTGTTCAATGGTCTCTGCGGACTCTTTTGCAGGGTGTCCGCCAGCCTGTAATAAGGCAAGAACAAGAGACGTAAACTCGTGCCCCATTGGAATACCTGCGAATTGAACTCGCGCTTTTTCACCTTTAGGGCCAATTGCCATTAAAGGTGCTCTTCCTGTTGGCGTTTCATCAACAGATAAGGATATTTTTTCATTCAGGCTCGTAATATCACGAGCAAGATCTAGTAACTCTTCTGCTTTTGCAGTGCCGTTAGTGGACACAGTAATCTCGATCGGATTAATGATGTTCTTTAGATAGGTGTCCAGTTGTTGCTTTATATTTGAATCTAACATGTTCGTTAACCCGTTACTGTGTGTTAAATAAAGTGGAGTGCCTCCCTCTAAGAGGGGATGAGGGAGGCGGTGCCGACGTTATCTAAATTAGATTTTGCCGACTAGGTCCAAAGATGGTGCTAATGTCGCTTCACCTTCTTTCCATTTTGCTGGGCAAACTTCACCCGGGTGCGCTGCTACATATTGTGCTGCTTTGATCTTACGTAGTAGGTCGTCAGCGTCACGGCCAATACCTTCTGCTGTGATTTCTACTGCTTGGATCGTACCTTCTGGATCCATCAAGAAGGTTGCACGATCAGCAAGACCTTGACCTTCGCGCATTACACCAAAGTTATTAGTGATAGTGCCTGTTTGGTCGCCTAGCATGTAGTAATTGATTTTACCGATAGTGTCAGAGCTATCGTGCCACGCTTTGTGAGTGAAGTGAGTGTCTGTTGATACAGAGAACACTTCAACGCCAAGCTTTTGTAGCTCTTCGTACTTGTCAGCAACATCACCTAGTTCAGTTGGGCAAACGAATGTGAAATCAGCCGGGTAGAAAAAGAATACTGCCCATTTACCTAATACGTCTTTTTCAGAAACCTCTACGAACTCGCCTTGTTTGAATGCTGTTGCGTTGAAAGGTTTGATTTGAGTGTTAACCATTGTATATCTCCTAAAGTTAATTGCGGTTTGCGTTACCAACGAGAGCTATATTAGGAAGTTTTTCTAAATTAATGAAATTGGTAATAACTAAATTTTAAATAGCTAAAAACTATTTTGGTTTTGATAGGCTGCTTGGAAGTAAGAAGAGAGTCAGTTGTAGTCTATAAAGAGCTATGAAAATCTATGAAGCTATTTTAGGCAGAGATACATACGCTTAGTTAAAGAGGCTCAGTTCAGAGTTGCGTGCTGTATTCTGATTGGTCTTGTTCCTGTTGACTATATAAGGTGCCCGCTTCTAATCGAAGCGAACGCCTTCTTTATGAAGGTAGGTTAAGAAGGACGTTTGGCTCCTACTCGCGCTTCTTTATTAGCAGTGTTCTTCTATTTGTTAGTAGTGCCCTCTATCTAGCAAAGCCTATGAATTCTAGGATATTGAGATGAATAGATAAAAAATCAAAATAAATGAAAAAAGTACTTGCGTAAAAAAATCTGGAAGGTAATATACGCACCCACTGACACGGAGAGCCACTCAGAACAACGAGTGACACACTAAGAAGAACACTTCTTAAGATGATCCAGTCAGTACGCTCTTTAAAATAGATAATCAGATAATTTGTGTGGGCGCTCGCTGGAGACTTCTAAAAAATTAAAGTCTTTGATGAGTGAACACGTCAATTCGCTTTACGGTCTTTCAACTTAGGTTGGAAGGCAAATAGTTAAAGTCAGACGTTATTCATGAGTTAGAGCAAATTCTTTTAACTGAAGAGTTTGATCATGGCTCAGATTGAACGCTGGCGGCAGGCTTAACACATGCAAGTCGAGCGGAAACGATGATAGCTTGCTATCAGGCGTCGAGCGGCGGACGGGTGAGTAACGCGTAGGAATCTGCCTAGTAGAGGGGGACAACATGTGGAAACGCATGCTAATACCGCATACGCCCTTTTGGGGAAAGGAGGGGATCTTCGGACCTTCCGCTATTAGATGAGCCTGCGTGAGATTAGCTAGTTGGTGGGGTAAAGGCCTACCAAGGCGACGATCTCTAGCTGGTCTGAGAGGATGATCAGCCACACTGGGACTGAGACACGGCCCAGACTCCTACGGGAGGCAGCAGTGGGGAATATTGGACAATGGGGGCAACCCTGATCCAGCCATGCCGCGTGTGTGAAGAAGGCCTTAGGGTTGTAAAGCACTTTCAGAAGTGAGGAAGGGTGCTTGATTAATACTCAAGTACTTTGACGTTAGCTTCAGAAGAAGCACCGGCTAACTCTGTGCCAGCAGCCGCGGTAATACAGAGGGTGCAAGCGTTAATCGGAATTACTGGGCGTAAAGCGCGCGTAGGTGGTTTGTTAAGTCAGATGTGAAAGCCCAGGGCTCAACCTTGGAATTGCACCTGATACTGGCAGGCTAGAGTACGGTAGAGGGATGTGGAATTTCCTGTGTAGCGGTGAAATGCGTAGATATAGGAAGGAACATCAGTGGCGAAGGCGACATCCTGGACTGATACTGACACTGAGGTGCGAAAGCGTGGGGAGCAAACAGGATTAGATACCCTGGTAGTCCACGCCGTAAACGATGTCTACTAGCCGTTGGTCGATTTTAGATTAGTGGCGCAGCTAACGCGATAAGTAGACCGCCTGGGGAGTACGGCCGCAAGGTTAAAACTCAAATGAATTGACGGGGGCCCGCACAAGCGGTGGAGCATGTGGTTTAATTCGAAGCAACGCGAAGAACCTTACCTACTCTTGACATCCAGAGAACTTAGCAGAGATGCTTTGGTGCCTTCGGGAACTCTGAGACAGGTGCTGCATGGCTGTCGTCAGCTCGTGTTGTGAAATGTTGGGTTAAGTCCCGTAACGAGCGCAACCCTTATCCTTATTTGCTAGCAGGTGATGCTGAGAACTCTAAGGAGACTGCCGGTGACAAACCGGAGGAAGGTGGGGACGACGTCAAGTCATCATGGCCCTTACGAGTAGGGCTACACACGTGCTACAATGGCGCATACAGAGGGCGGCGAACTTGCGAAAGTAAGCAAATCCCAAAAAGTGCGTCGTAGTCCGGATTGGAGTCTGCAACTCGACTCCATGAAGTCGGAATCGCTAGTAATCGTGGATCAGAATGCCACGGTGAATACGTTCCCGGGCCTTGTACACACCGCCCGTCACACCATGGGAGTTGATTGCTCCAGAAGTAGCTAGCTTAACCTTAGGGATGGCGGTTACCACGGAGTGGTCAATGACTGGGGTGAAGTCGTAACAAGGTAGCCCTAGGGGAACCTGGGGCTGGATCACCTCCTTAAACGATAAGAAGCTCTGGTGAGCGTTCACACAAATTATCTGATATCTGTGTTAGTGAGTGTTGTAAATTTTTGGGTCTATAGCTCAGTTGGTTAGAGCGCACCCCTGATAAGGGTGAGGTCGGCCGTTCAAATCGGCCTAGACCCACCAAAAATCCTTATAGCGTCGTTATGAAGTTAGCTCGCATAGAAAACTATGCTTCGCAACTTCAAGCCTTGCTCTAAGAAATTTTGGATTTAAAATGGATTTAGCTTGTTTGATATTGAGCGCACCCCATTCTCGATTAGAGAGCGGTGAGGTGGTCTGTTTTTTTCAAATCGGCCTAGACCCACCAAAAATCCTTATAGCGTCGTTATGAAGTTAGCTCGCATAGAAAACTATGCTTCACAACTTCAAGCCTTGTTCTAAGCCTTTTTGGTATTGAATTATAAGATTTTCGTTTTATAATTCTGCAGCGATATATGGGGCTATAGCTCAGCTGGGAGAGCGCCTGCTTTGCACGCAGGAGGTCTGCGGTTCGATCCCGCATAGCTCCACCACTTCTTCTAAGTGGTGATCGGAATACAACACATATATATAAAACCCTAAGCAAGATGCTAAGCCAGTTGGTTGTTTTAATTAACATCATCAGCTGAGGCTTCTTAGTCTCTGACTTAGTGTTTTTAAGCACTAAACTTGCTCTTTAACAATATGACTTTTTGAAATAGACGATAATCAAGCGTCAAACCGGTGGATTGATATTCGGATCTCTTAATTCCTTCTGAGATTTGAGTAAACAATCTAACAATCGTAAATCCAAAGAGGTACAAAAGCTCTTTGGTATGTAGTTCAATGTTTCTGATTCAGTATTACTGAATGAGATCATTTTGGGTTATATGGTCAAGTGACCAAGCGTGCACGGTGGATGCCTTGGCAGTCAGAGGCGATGAAGGACGTGGTAATCTGCGATAAGCTTGGGGGAGTCGATAAACAGACTTTGATCCCAAGATTTCCGAATGGGGAAACCCACCCGCTTGCGGGTATCGTAACGTGAATACATAGCGTTACGAGGCGAACGAGGGGAACTGAAACATCTAAGTACCCTTAGGAAAAGAAATCAATTGAGATTCCCTTAGTAGCGGCGAGCGAAAGGGGATTAGCCCTTAAGTTGATTTGGTGTTAGTAGAAGACTCTGGAAAGGGTCGCCATAGTGGGTGATAGCCCCGTATACGAAAATGCCTTATCAATGAAATCGAGTAAGACGGGACACGTGATATCCTGTTTGAATATGGGGGGACCATCCTCCAAGGCTAAATACTCCTGACTGACCGATAGTGAACCAGTACCGTGAGGGAAAGGCGAAAAGAACCCCAGTGAGGGGAGTGAAATAGATCCTGAAACCGTGTACGTACAAGCAGTGGGAGCCGACTTAGTTCGGTGACTGCGTACCTTTTGTATAATGGGTCAACGACTTATTTTCAGTAGCAAGGTTAAGCATTTAGTGGAGCCGTAGGGAAACCGAGTCTTAATAGGGCGTTTAGTTGCTGGGAATAGACCCGAAACCGGGCGATCTATCCATGAGCAGGTTGAAGGTTGAGTAACATCAACTGGAGGACCGAACTCACACACGTTGAAAAGTTTGGAGATGACTTGTGGATAGGAGTGAAAGGCTAATCAAGCCCGGAGATAGCTGGTTCTCCTCGAAAGCTATTTAGGTAGCGCCTCGCGTATTGCCGTTGGGGGTAGAGCACTGTTTGGGCTAGGGGGTCATCCCGACTTACCAACCCCATGCAAACTCCGAATACCAATGAGTATGAGCGCGGGAGACACACGGCGGGTGCTAACGTCCGTCGTGGAAAGGGAAACAACCCAGACCGTCAGCTAAGGTCCCAAAGTTACAGTTAAGTGGGAAACGATGTGGGAAGGCTTAGACAGCTAGGAGGTTGGCTTAGAAGCAGCCACCCTTTAAAGAAAGCGTAATAGCTCACTAGTCGAGTCGGCCTGCGCGGAAGATATAACGGGGCTAAACTGTACACCGAAGCTACGGATACTAGTTTACTAGTATGGTAGAGGAGCGTTCTGTAAGCCGTTGAAGGTCAAGCTGTAAGGCAGGCTGGAGGTATCAGAAGTGCGAATGTTGACATGAGTAACGATAAAGGGGGTGAAAAACCCCCTCGCCGGAAGACCAAGGGTTCCTGTCCCATGTTAATCAGGGCAGGGTGAGTCGGCCCCTAAGGCGAGGCTGAAAAGCGTAGTCGATGGGAAACAGGTTAATATTCCTGTACCGATGTATATTGCGATGGAGAGACGGAGAAGGCTAGGCCAGCGCGGCGATGGTTGTCCGCGTTTAAGGTTGTAGGCTGAGGGTTTAGGTAAATCCGGACCCTCTTAAGGCTGAGAATTGATGACGAACCCTCTTTTGGGTGAAGTGGTTGATGCCATGCTTCCAGGAAAAACTTCTAAGCTTCAGATATACATAGACCGTACCCCAAACCGACACAGGTGGTCAGGTAGAGAATACCAAGGCGCTTGAGAGAACTCGGGTGAAGGAACTAGGCAAAATGGCACCGTAACTTCGGGAGAAGGTGCGCCGGTTAGGGTGATGAGACTTGCTCTCTAAGCTTTGATCGGTCGAAGATACCAGGTGGCTGCGACTGTTTATTAAAAACACAGCACTCTGCAAACACGAAAGTGGACGTATAGGGTGTGACGCCTGCCCGGTGCTTGAAGGTTAATTGATGGGGTTAGCGTAAGCGAAGCTCTTGATCGAAGCCCAAGTAAACGGCGGCCGTAACTATAACGGTCCTAAGGTAGCGAAATTCCTTGTCGGGTAAGTTCCGACCTGCACGAATGGCGTAACGATGGCCACACTGTCTCCACCCGAGACTCAGTGAAATTGAAATCGCAGTGAAGATGCTGTGTATCCGCGGCTAGACGGAAAGACCCCGTGAACCTTTACTATAGCTTCACAGTGAACTTTGAACCTACTTGTGTAGGATAGGTGGGAGGCTTTGAAACTTGGACGCCAGTTCAAGCGGAGCCAATCTTGAAATACCACCCTGGTATGTTTGAGGTTCTAACTCAGGTCCCTTATCGGGATCGAGGACACTGTGTGGTGGGTAGTTTGACTGGGGCGGTCTCCTCCCAAAGAGTAACGGAGGAGCACGAAGGTGCGCTCAGCATGGTCGGAAATCATGCATAGAGTGTAAAGGCAAAAGCGCGCTTAACTGCGAGACAGACACGTCGAGCAGGTACGAAAGTAGGTCTTAGTGATCCGGTGGTTCTGTATGGAAGGGCCATCGCTCAACGGATAAAAGGTACTCCGGGGATAACAGGCTGATACCGCCCAAGAGTTCACATCGACGGCGGTGTTTGGCACCTCGATGTCGGCTCATCACATCCTGGGGCTGAAGCCGGTCCCAAGGGTATGGCTGTTCGCCATTTAAAGTGGTACGCGAGCTGGGTTTAGAACGTCGTGAGACAGTTCGGTCCCTATCTGCCGTGGACGTTTGAGATTTGAGAGGAGCTGCTCCTAGTACGAGAGGACCGGAGTGGACGAACCTCTGGTGTTCCGGTTGTCACGCCAGTGGCATTGCCGGGTAGCTATGTTCGGACGGGATAACCGCTGAAAGCATCTAAGCGGGAAGCCTCCCTCAAGATGAGATCTCACTGGAACTTTAAGTTCCCTAAAGAGCCGTTCGAGACTAGGACGTTGATAGGTTGGGTGTGTAAGGGTTGTGAGGCCTTGAGCTAACCAATACTAATTGCTCGTGAGGCTTGACCATATAACACCAAAGTGGTTTTGAGAAAGACTGCGAAGTGCATATGAATTTACGACGCTCTTGATAAGAGAGTGGGTTTGAAGTTTGATTAGAGTTATTTCAAAAAGCATTGTTAAAGCACGCTGATTGCGTTGAGTAAATTCGATCGATTAATTAGATTGAAAAAGCCAGCAGAATCAGTAAGATAAGCCAAGTAACGAACTTGTGTGTTTTGGGAGTAGATCAGAGAAACAATCGATCACCCAGAACGAACACATCCCAGTTTGCTTGACGATCACAGAGGCGTTGAACCACCTGATCCCATCCCGAACTCAGAAGTGAAAAGCGCCATCGCCGATGGTAGTGTGGGGGATCCCATGTGAGAGTAGGTCGTCGTCAAGCTTCTAATACAGAAAGCCCTGATCAGAAATGGTCAGGGCTTTTTCTGTTTCTGGACTGAACCAAACTGAACGTCTGGAAAGGTCTTATTCCCTCCCCTTATCAAGGGGAGGGCGAGGGAGGGGTCATACGGACTGGCTCATACAAAGGTACTGTCCCAAAAAGTGTGTCTTGTCTCTCATTTCATGGCTTCACTCTTTATTTAAACAGGTGGCTTTTCTGAAAACGACTCACTGGGTGACGATAAGTCGAACTATTCATATCTATGGCCACTTTGCTTAAAAGCGTTAATACCGACTCGACGCTAGGCATCGAATTTCGGATTTTCAACGTCCGTTTGAACGCTTTATTTAAACGCTCTATCCAGTTCGTTGTATAAATCATATTACGGATATCATATTCAAAACTAAGATACGTTGCATAGTAAGATAGCCAATCAGCATCCTCTAGTCGCTTTAGGTGTGGATAGTAACGCTGCCACTTTATTGAAATGGCTTTGGCTCTTTTTAAGAGAGCATCTTTTGTATCATCTCGATTCTCTAGCTGAAAAATGTCACTGAGATCCGAGACCATTTCTGGACGATGCTGCTTCTTTGTTTTGTTAAGGATAGAACGTTTGAGGTGTAGAATACACTTTTGAATGGGCGCTTTGAAATGCGTCTCAAGCGTGCTGTCTAATCCGGTCAGGTTATCGATGACAAACAAGTCTGATTGCTTAAGACCTCTGTTTTTTAAATCAATGCAGATCTCATTCCACACGCTGGCTGATTCTGTCGGTGCATTGTAGATACCAATTACCTCACGTGTCATATCTGCCAACACCGCGAGGGCTATGTAATACGCTTCGCTGGAAACTCGTTCACGCCTCGTTTTTACAAAGGTTGCATCAAGATAAATGATAGGATAATACTCAGCTAATGGACGCTCTCTAAACGCTTGCATGGCTTCTGATAAGCTCGAAGTGATGCGGGATATTTGGCTTTTTGACAGATGTTGTCCGTATATTGTTTCGGTAATGGACTCAATATCACGGGTGGTCAATCCTTTTGCATAAAGCTCAAAGCAAAGCTCATTGAGTGAATCTGCTTGATCTTTCATGACCTTAAGTAAGGTTGGTTTAAAGCCTCCCAAGCGATCTCTGGGAATTTGCAAAGATAGTGAGTCGCCCACACCATAGCCACTCACAGAACGGTAACCGTTGGCTTTATTGCCTTTTAGTGCCGCCTCTAAATAGGCGTTACGCTCTGCCTTCATTAGACTGTTCATTGCTATCTCTAGCAACCGGTTCACACCGTCGGGTTGTGATGTGAGTTGATCAACAACGGCTTGTATCTGAGTTTGGTTTAGCTTTAAATGATTCATAGTCTCTCTTTTGTTAAATGGTTTGTTTTTTGGTCGAAACAATGTCATTTAATGAGAGAGAGGCTTCTTTTACAACACCTCGTTAGACACACTTATTGGGACGGTATGTACGTGAATTGCTTAGCTAGTAATTCACTCCAGTCTGGTAAGTATGTTCCTAACCCAAGCACTTGATGCTGTGGGGGGAGATTATTCTACCAGACTGATCCTTCAACATTGGATTGTATCCAAGCGCCTGTTTTTTTACAGTGATGCTGCATGTACAAGGGAAATAAAGGTAAATGATTTATATTGGAATTGATGTCGGAAAAAATAAGCTAGACTGTCTTTGGCTAAAAGACGTCTTATCAGAAAAAATCAAAACGAAAGTCTTTAAAAATAATCCGGAAGACTTTGAACGTATTGCTCAATGGCTCACTAAAGTCACGACAGCACAGCCAGAACAACTTCATGTCACTCTAGAAGCAACTGGTGTTTATCACGAAGGCATTGCTACCCATTTATTTCAGCTAGGGTTTCAAGTTAGCGTTGTTAATCCAGCAAGGTCTAAAGAGTTTGCTAAGGCACTTGGTGTAACTCACAAAACAGATAAATCGGACCGTTTGCTTTTAGCCAAGTTTGGCTATCAGGTGACGCCAAAACTATGGACTCCTGAAGCGCCTGAAGTACGCAAGCTAAAGGTCTTGATCAAGCGAATAGAGTCGATAGAGAAAGACATACAACGAGAATTGAATCGAAAGGAGCAAGCTGAAATCGCAGCCAATTCTTATATTGTTATTGTCTCTGTCTTAGTCAAAGAGAAAAATAGGTTAATTGAGGAGCTTGATACGCATATTGATAATCATCCAACATTGAAAGTAAATAGACGCTTTCTAGAAAGCATTCCTGGTGTAGGGTCTGTTGTATCAGCCTACTTGGGACTAATTCCAAGAATTAGAGAATCAGGGACACTAAAAGGCCGCTCAATGTTATCAAAGGTTGGGCCAGCTAATGTTAGAGCAAAAATCTATATGGCAGCTGTTGTAGCAAAGCAACATAACCCTGATGTAAAAGCGCTGTATGAGCGCCTAAAAAGTCGTGGAAAGACTCACATGCAAGCACTCGGAGCAGCAATGAGAAAGCTTGTACAAATTTGTTTTGGTGTTGTAAAGCATCAAAGCGAATACAAGCCTCAAATAGTCTAAATAGCTAAAAAAGGCTTGATTAGAAAGAGGGAGGGGTCATGAACTAGCATTCCAAAAAGTCTTCCTAAATATCAAATAAATAGATTGCTGATTAGCGTAGTGTAACTAATACCGCTCCAAATGAATGTGTCTATGGGGGGGAATAAAAGGCCTCTCTTTCATTAAATGGATTTTGTTTCAACCAAAAAACAAGTAATTTAACAAAAGATAGACTATGGATACTTTAAAACTAAACCTTTCAATTCAAGCCATTGTAGATCAACTGACATCGCAACCAGAGGGCTTCAAGCTTGTGGAAATCGCTTTTATAGACACGCTAAGGATACTATAAGGTGAGACGGGTCAAAGCATAAGGTATTTAGATATGAAAAATGAACCGGTAGACAGAAAGAGAAGAACACGAACCAGTGTCCTTCTCTTATTGGGTCTATTGTTGATTGAACTCCGTTAAGATTTCGTCGAATTTACCAGAGGCTTGAATTGCAAAAAGTCCTTTATTGAATGCGTCTCTAAGTTCCATTGCATTAGGAATGGATTTTGAAATTAACAAATAAAGGTCGTTCTTTTCTAATGGTGGAAGCAAAATCTGTAGTTGAGAACTGTCAAGGCCCGATGACTGAGCCGCATCTTTTGCAACAGCTAGATTATCCGCATAAAGGTCGATTTCACCCATAGTTAATGCTTTTACTGCGCTGCTTACTGAATCAAATTCATGAAGCTGAGAAAACTTAAAGGCATCGAAGGAAGCTCCAATAGAAGAGCCTTCAATTTTACCTATTTTGTAGTCATTTATTGCTTCAAAAGAATTGTAGTTTTTCAGTGGGAAATCAGAGGTCTTGATTAGGCCTACTAATACGGTATAAATCGGAATGGAATAATAGTAATCTTTAGTTCGTTCTTCGGTATAGTAAGCACCGATAAGTGCATCTTTACTACCTGATTTCACCGTATCGAGTGCTGTTTGCCATCCAGTAAATTCTACAGCACTGTCGTAGCCTGCTTCAGATAAAGCTTCTTCAACAATAGCAGTAATAAAACCACCATTATTCAAGCTTTCAGCATAGAAGGGAGACCAGTTCATAGTGGTTAACTTAACGGTTTGTGCTGATGCAATAAGAGGAAAGGCAATAGCGATAGCGGATATAAATAACTTTAGCGATTTCATATCTTAAGTTCCTTTCAATTAATTTTTTTGTTTATTTAAAAGGTGACGCAGATTGTTTTTTATGATTTAGTGAACAAATTCATTCTAATCTAACTTTTCCTATTGAGAAACAGAATATATTGTCACGTTTTGTTATCGAATAGAGCGAGTACGAATAGAATTGGTATTTTTAGCCAGTCGCTCAAGTTGTTGAAATAATCAAATGTTAATGAAGCCCATAAGTGCTGTCATTGAGTGATTTCTAGATTTTTTGTAACCTCTTACGCTAATCTTCTTTAGAAATAAATACGATTCATTTTGTTTTTAGGAAGCCTGTGTACATGTGTATAAATTTATAGAAATGTATTTGGAGACCTTAAATGAGGCAGTCGATTGTTCATATCGCACTTGTCGTAAAAGACTATGATGAAGCAATCGACTTTTACGTAAACAAACTTAAATTTGAGTTGATAGAAGACACTTATCAACCAGAACAAGATAAACGATGGGTTGTGGTATCACCACCTGGTGCGAAGGGCGTGACTTTATTGCTTGCAAGAGCATCTAAACCCGAGCAGTTCGATTTTGTGGGCAATCAAGCTGGCGGAAGAGTCTTTCTATTTCTTAATACCGATGATTTTTGGCGGGACTATAATCGTATGGTGACCGATGGAGTCAAATTTGTTCGAGAGCCAAAACAAGCGGACTACGGCATTGTCGCCGTGTTCGAAGACTTATATGGAAATCGTTGGGACTTACTTCAACTCGATCCAGACCACCCTATGGCGACCAGAGTTTAGAGTGGATGTGAGAGTAAGGTGATTTACTCTCACATCCGAATCAGAATCAGAATCAGAAATGGTAGTGGATGCCTGCTTCAAATGTTTGAATATCTGACGAGTATGCAGATGCGCCAGCAAACATAGCCCAATCTTGATTAAACTTGTAGTCTGCGCCTATACCATAAATTAACTTGGTTTCAGTTTCTTCGTTTTCGAAATAGGAAGAAGATTGTGAGCTTCCTGACGGGTAACTGATCTCCCTTTTTCCAGTGACTGTAATAAGCCCTACTCCTGCTTTTCCAAAGACAGAAAAGTTGTCCGATAAGTAATGGCTGTATTTTGCTACAGCGTAGAGAGCCGTTGCGGACACAGTGCTTATATCAAATCTATTTGGATCGTCTGCTGGTTCTGACACTTCGCCAAAAATGTGGTAGCCAGTCTCAATGCTTATTGCTTTATTAATTGGGAACCCAATGCCAACATTTATGTCTGAACTGCTAGGACTATAGCCATCATAAGAAGAGCTCGAAAGCCCTACAATAAGGTAATTGTCTAAATTTTCCCCTGCGGCAAAAAGGCTGCCACTTACTCCAATTAATATAGAGCTAGCTATTAGCTTTTTCATTTCCTGTGTCCCAATATGATAAGTTTTCTTAATGGACTGCATCGTATCAGCCCCGCAGGTAGAACAAAAGGGGAGACCTCCAAAATATAAAAGCATGGTTAATATAGCAAAAAAACGGAGCTCTTCAGCTCCGTTTTCGGTTATCCCCACTAGTCAGAAACGACATAGCTATTATTTCAATGTTAATAACTTAGGCACTTATCCACTTCGTTAGCGGCACCAAGAATAACTGGAACACGTTGGTGAATGCCTTCTGGCTGGATATCCAGAATACGTTGCGTATGAGTATGTGCTTTACCGCCTGACTGCTCGACTAGCATCGCCATTGGGTTTGCTTCATACATTAAGCGAAGTTTACCTGGCTTGCTTGGGTCTTTGCTGTCCCAAGGGTACATAAAGATGCCGCCGCGACATAGAATGCGATGTACATCGCCCACCATGGCTGCAACCCAACGCATATTAAAGTTTTTCTCACGAGGGCCTTCTTTACCTGCGACAAGGTCTTCAACATAGCTTTGCATGTTGCTAGACCAGAAACGTTGGTTAGACATGTTGATCGCAAACTCTTGAGTGTCTTTTGCTACTGCAATACCAGTTTGAGTTTCAACAAACTCGCCTTTTTCAGGATCAAGAGTGAACATGTTTACACCTTCTCCAGTGGATAAGACCAACATGCAAGAGGGGCCATAAAGCACGTAACCCGCGGCAGCTTGTTCTGAGCCTGGTTTTAGAAAGTCGGCTTCAGTTGCAGGCTGTGTACTTTGATCGTGATAGATAGAAAAAATGGTACCAACCATTGCATTAATATCAATGTTGGAAGAACCGTCTAATGGATCGAATGCGATCAAATACTCGCCGTCGGTATTTGCAGGCACTATGTCGTCTTCTTCTTCCGATGCAACAGCGCGAACCGCTGGGCAGTTCATGAGGTCGGATTTCAACATATCATTGGAAATAACATCGAGTTTCTTTTGTTCTTCTCCCTGAACATTCTCATTACCTGCAACGCCTAATATGCCAGCCAACGAACCTTTATGAAGTGCTTCGCATATATCGATGCACGTATTCGTTGTCGTGGTCAGTACGTCTTGTAGAGCAGCAGGAGCATTTGATGCTTTCAAAACTTGTGCGAGGGTTTGCATGCTGAGCATTTCCTTTTTATGAGTTGATATAGAAATTATGCCACTGCATTTAGGTAGAGTCAGCTAGAGTTCGAGATATCGGGCGGGTTTTTAAGAGAATTTTCAGCTTAATCAATTAAGTATAAGTGCTCACTGCCTACCTTTTAGCAGGCAGCGAGTAAAAACAGAGGTATTAGGCTTTCAGTGTTTTCACACCTTCTTGCGTACCTAGCAATAAAACATCCGCTGGGCGTGAAGCAAATAAGCCATTAGTAACCACACCAACAATTGAGTTGATTTGGTTCTCAAGCTTGATTGGGTCGACAATTTCTAAATTGTAAACGTCAAGAATATGGTTGCCGTTATCAGTGACAACGCCTTCACGGTAAACTGGGTCGCCTCCCAACTTAACAAGCTCACGAGCCACATAACTGCGTGCCATTGGAATGACTTCAACAGGAAGAGGGAAGTCGCCTAGAACGTTTACAAGTTTTGATTCGTCAGCAATACAGACAAACTCTTCTGCGCATGCCGCTACAATTTTTTCACGAGTCAATGCAGCACCACCACCTTTTATAAGGTGTAAATAGTGGTTAGATTCGTCTGCCCCGTCGATGTAAACGCGCATACCCGCAACGCTGTTTAGATCGTATACCGGAATACCATGACCTTTTAAACGCTCAGCAGACGCATCAGAGCTTGCGACCGTGCCGTCGAAAAGGTGTTTATGTTGTGCTAGTTCATCGATAAACAAGTTCGCGGTGGAGCCGGTGCCGATACCAACAATAGTGTCTTCTTCAAGAAGGGGAAGGATGTACTCGACAGCCGCTTGCGCAACGGCTTTTTTGAGTTCGTCTTGAGTCATGCTAAGCAGAACCTATTCATTAAGTTTGTTTAAAGAAGCACAGAGCTTCGATGGTTACCTATGGAGGTGGCGATATTATAGCCACTTAACGAGCGTAATGTTACCGCTTTGTAGAGGAAAAAAGAGGTTAATAAAGTAGGATAAAATTGCGGCATAAGCCCTGCTTCTCTTGGCCTAAAGAGCTGGAAAGAGTATATTTCTTGTTCCGTTTTTCAAGGTCAGCTTATCTCTTTAAAAAGGCAGACTGAAAAACAGCGCTATTAGGTGCAATACGTACATAATTTGTTAGGAACCCTTATGCCCCACACAATCATAAAGAAAATTCTACAGGCGCGCGTTTATGACGTCGCTGTGGAAACACCCGCATCCCGTGCCAATCAATTGTCAAAGCGATTGGGTAACGAGATTATTTTGAAAAGAGAGGACCTTCAACCTGTTTTCTCTTTCAAAATTCGTGGGGCATATAACAAAATTTGTCAGTTATCGCAGGAAGAGTTAGACCGAGGCGTTATTGCCGCATCAGCGGGGAATCATGCTCAAGGCTTAGCGCTTGCGGCGAAAAAATTAGGTGTGAAAGCAACGATTGTCATGCCAGCGACCACGCCTGATGTAAAGGTATCCGCTGTCCGTAATCACGGTGCCGAAGTGGTACTGTTTGGCGATGCGTTCGATGAAGCATCTGTCAAATCGAAAGAAATCATGGCTCAGACAGGCCAAACCTACGTTCATCCGTTTGATGACCTCGATACCATCGCAGGTCAAGGCACAATCGGCATGGAAATCTTGCACCAAATTGAAGGTGATATCGACGCGATTTTCGTTCCCGTCGGTGGCGGCGGTCTAATAGCCGGAGTCGCAGCCTACATAAAATACCTTCGTCCTGAAATCAAAGTCATTGGCGTTGAGCCAGAAGACGCAGCCTGTTTGAAGGCCGCGATGAAAGCTGGCAAACCAACCCGTCTTGATCAAGTGGGTATATTTGCCGAAGGTGTTGCCGTAGCGGAAATCGGAGAGCACACGTTTAAGATTGCAAAAGACAATGTCGATGACGTGATTACCGTGACGACAGATGAAATGTGCGCGGCCATTAAAGACATTTACGATGATACACGCTCGATAACAGAGCCTGCCGGAGCGTGTGCGCTTGCAGGTCTTAAGAAGTACGTGGAATCGACGGGCGCCAAAGATAAAAAGCTCATCGCGATCAACAGCGGTGCAAACGTGAACTTCGACCGTTTACGTCATGTTTCCGAGCGTGCTGAGTTAGGTGAAAAACGCGAAGCGATTATCGCAGTAAAAATTCCAGAAGAACCGGGCGCATTCAAAGGTTTCTGCCAGGCACTAGTCGGACGAAATATTACCGAATTCAACTACCGTTATGGTGACGCCGAGCAAGCCGTTATCTTTGTTGGTGTCGCGATAGGGAACAGCCCAGACAGTCGTCAGGAATTATTGAACGACCTTAAAGACTACGAAATTGTCGATCTGACCGACGATGAAACCACCAAAGTGCACGTACGTCACATGATTGGCGGCCACTTGCGCAGTGAAAAAGGGGAACTGTTATACAGCTTTGAATTCCCCGAACGTCCGGGAGCCTTGCTTAAATTCCTAAATACATTAGGCGGACAGTGGAACATCTCCATGTTCCACTACAGAAATCACGGCGACGCCTACGGTCGCGTGCTAGTCGGTTTGCAAGCCGTTGGTGAGGAAACAGACGTGACTCGCTACCTTGACGAACTTGGCTATCCGTACCAAGACGAAAACGACAACGCCGCGTGTGAGTTGTTCTTTAAATAAAAAGTGGGCTCTTATCTCCTTGCTCCTCACTGGGGCAACGAGCTTGAGCTCTTCGCTCCTCCCCCTTACCGAGGGTCGAGAGCTTAAGTTCTATGCTTTTCCTCCTTACCAAGGATCGAGGGTTTGAGTTCTATGCTTTCCCGCTTACCAAGGGTTGAGGGTCTGAGTTCTATGCTCCTCCCTCTTACCAAGGGGGAGGTTGGGAGGGGGTCGTACTCGCCAGAATATCTCTCCATTAAACGACAAAACCAAAGGCACCCTCCAAAACAATGAATACGCGTATTAACAAAATATAAGCTATCCAAAGGAGCAAAGATGACCCTAATAGCTAACACACCAAAGCCCCCTTACTACGCGGTTATTTTTACCTCTCTTCGAACGGAAGAGGAGAGCGGTTATGGCCAAATGGCAGATCGAATGCTCGAACTTGCTTCAAAACAAACGGGTTTTTTAGGCGTAGAGTCAGCAAGAGAAGAGGTTGGTGTTACCGTTTCATACTGGTCTGATCTGGAATCCATAAAACAGTGGAAAGCTAATGTTGAGCATCAAAATGCTCAAAAGCTTGGTCATGAAAAATGGTATTCATCCTTCAAAACTCGTATATCAAAGGTAGAGCGAGACTACGGTATTTAATCAATCCACTTATGGGAATCTAATGCCGCAAGCAAAGGCGTGCGTCAGCGTGTCCAATGGAGCGTAGCGGAACGATTATGCACTTGGACATTTAACACCACTACAATACTCTTTAATGCTCGACGTAAGGTTATTAACACCGCATTGATTTTGGAGCTTGCTTTCCATTTGAATTATAAATGGATAAATTGTGTCGATGACTTCTTGAGATGAGTAGCAATTCAGGCAACCATACCCATGCCGAAACTCTACTTTGCCATTGTACGATTCGACAAAGTAAAAATTGTTTTTTATATCTTTGTAGGTATACCAATATCGGTGAACCACGTTTGCCTTTTCAATACCATGAAGAGTTAATGGCCTACCTCCACTCTCTGTTGAGTGTTCTATTTCTGTGAGACCTTCAATAGTCTGGGCAGTAGCGATAACACATTCTTTATTTGGCACAGGCTCAAAATAAGCGACTCTGGTAACTCCCCGCAAGGTGTCACACCCTGTGACAAAGAAAATTGGAATCAAGATAAGCAGTTTCTTCATTTCTCTATTTGTCCGTTTGAGCCGTTTGTTATATGGGTACATTTTATCAATGCACATGCTCATTTATCTTGTCTGATTATTTCTTCTTTTACTAACCTACTGAACTAGAATTACTTTCCAGCCCTTTCGAAAAAACAGGTGTTCGAATCAATCTTGAATGCTTCGTTATGATTCTGTCGGTATGACCGAATGCCCCGCTTTTTCTAGCAAAAGCGTCGCCTTTTGCCCAATAAGAGCTCCTTGTAGTTTAGCTAGCTCTCTTTTAACTTTCTCAAACATTTCATCACTGGGTTGGTTATTTTCATCTAATTGATAATCCACTCCTAGTTTATTAAATAAGCTAGGAACCTTTTGCCTAATCATGGTTTCTCTATTACTTGACTAATTACACTATTATTGGCATTTAATGCCGCCAACACAGGTGAGCTTTAGCGAGTCCAGCGTAATTTGTTGAGCATTTGTGCTTGGTCTTGTTAAAGCTCTGCATCAGAATACGCTTGCTCTATTAATGATAAAATCCGCCTATAACTAAGCGGAAAAGTAACTAGCTTTAGTGTAACCTGCGCCGTACCATCCTGATCAATGTGTCGTTCACTATCCTCATGGTAACTAAAAGTTGATTGCTGTATTCGAGTGGTTAATACACCCAAGCTTTTTAGCTTTTGAACACCACTGCCAAACTCTTCATATAAACTATCTGTGCTTAGATTAACTTCCTTTGAGTTTGCCATATATGAGATATCCTCAATCACACTATGATCTAACACATATTTCAGTTCGTCGTCTTCAATATAGGCAGAGCCAGCCAGATATCCTTTACATTTACCATGCTTTGATAAGCTGAGCCAATGCTTGATTGTGCTTACTGAATCAGCCATTTCGGAATCATTTAAAGTCTCGGCCACTGAAAAAATCAGCTCTTCAAAGTCGTTAGTAGTACGATTTTCAATACAAAGCTCAGCAGTTAATATTCCTATAATTCGAGGGCCAATATCTTTAGATTTAGAAAGGCTTACTCGCCTATATGCATCAAAGACGACTTCACTACCAATATCTGTTGATAAGATTTCTTCTATTTCTTCAGATACATTTACTTGAACATCACCTTCTAAGCGATTTGCAAGTAGCTTATTTTGAAACTCGATGAAAAACTTCTCTGCACGATGCCGCGTCCATCTCTCAATAACATTCGAGGCAAAAGACTTTGCTAATGAATTAGCAACCGAATAGCCAGATTTTGATACTAAGTCCAATAATATCTCCTGAGCTTTAACACCTAAATAACCGGCGCAGCCTTGCTGCTTTCGGCGCCAAAGACGCAAAGTTGATTGAATTGTTAGATTTTACTTTCACGAATAATAATACGTACTTGTACAATAAACGCATTTGAGTTTTTAAACCCTAGTTCTTTTTTTTTAGAGCCATGAACGGCTATATTTCGCAGAGAGTTTAGTTTTTTTCGGTCTATTTCGGATTCACTATCTTTAGGAATTATGCCACCTTTAGAGTGAAGAGCATCTAAAAGTTGTAATAAAGAAAACCTTTTTATACCTTTTTTTCTAAAATACTTTGGCCCAAGCCTTTGCAATGCAATGAACTCTAGATGTTGCCTCAATGCCTTGGAAGCACTCATAACACTTAATTCAAACTCGCCATCTTTTAAGAGTTTTTGAGCCTTATCAATGAGTTCATCTATTGATGTTTCTACTGAAACTACTACCTTAATTATTTCGTCACAAACGCTACTGACCCCATTCGCTGTATTTAGAGCGTAAACATCTGCGATAGTTGGAGAAAATGAAATAACCTCTTCCTTTGCAACGTTATGCCAGACCGGTATCAGTTTATTTTGCCCTTCAACATTAAGTGCATTAAGGCCTCTTAGTTCTTTTTTTGGCCAGTTTTTACTCATAAATGCTGGACTAATTACCACTAGACCATATCTGCTATTAGCCAAGCCATAGTCAATCTTCTCCGAAAGGCTGTCTCCAGGATTCAAAGTAAATTCATCATACCAAACTGTAAGTTCAGTGTTTTCATCGAGAAACGAAGCGATTGGACGAGCCACAATCTCTTTGTCTTCACTCGCATGACTAATGAAAATATCGAAAGCCAAAATTTACTCCATGAAATCTAACGCCGCATTCAGCGACTTGTCCGCTGCAATGCTTTGTTAGAGCTTTTCTGCAATTTTACTAGCGAGCTTTGCAGTATCATCATTTCTACACTGGGGATTATCGACAACAAGTACAGTCATTTTCTTAATGCTTTCTGATTGTTTTTTAGAAACCAACTCAACATCTTGATTCTTTTCATTCAAACGAACCACTTCGTCTATAGCCATTAGTAAGCGATAAATAGTTTTAAGACGATATCCATTGATATCCGGCTTTTTCGCCAGCGCAGAAAGAAGGTTTGTTACTGCATCTAGAGCATGGAAAGCTGGTCTTACTTGCATCGCACAAGCTGCACCAAAAGCAATATGCTGCGGTGAGTTTAGGTTTAGATCACGAAATAGAAAGTCCACTGAAGAGAGACCCTTAGCTTTGCCTTTTAAACTAGTTGCCAACTTATTTAATACTTGCGGGCTAGCATCTGGATCAAACTTTTTACATTCATTCAGATAATCGTCTTCTAGCTCCGAATACCGGTGTTTTAGTAGACTTACTTCCTGCTTTGTTGCATCTAACTCTTCTTTTATTTTTCTGAATTTTGCCTCGAAATCCCCAAATTTCACACTTTCTAACCATTTAGGAGCCCAAGGTATCAAGCCAATCAATGTCAGAGCTATTACATATTGATCAATTTTGTAGTCAGTAAGTATATGTATCCCAATAAATACTGTGCATACAGCTGGAATAAAGTAAATTTTCTTCATTTTTATCTACACTTCTAGCTCTGGCTGACCTTGTTAAAAGTTGCTGCCAAGTTGCGACCAGTTTTTTGAAAAGTACGTTTCAATACCTTTACCCGGATTGTATCTTGAATAGAGTTTCTCAAACTCTAATCTAGCCACTTCATATGATGTATCAGGTATAGCAAAAACACCTTTCGCCAAAAATAACATTGCTAGTGAGGGGGCTCTCGACTCCCCCTGATTGCAATGAATTAGCAGCTTTCTATCTTGAGACCAGTGTTTATTCGCAAACGCTAAAAACTCTGTAAATAGCGGAGGCATGAACAACGGAATTGGTGGGTCAATGATATTGAGAAATAAATCATACTCCTGCTCTAGCACTAAGTAGTTTGGGTGCGTACTTGGTAACTTTCCTCGGTAGCCTACTGCACCTTGGTGGCATGGACTCTTGCAGGCGTGAACAACAGCAACCTCACTATTGCCTCTAGTGCACGATAGGTCATTTGTTACGATTACCCTTTCATGGATTTCTTGCACAGTAGCTCCTTGTGACTTTTAACATTTTACTAATAGACATGCTCAACCGCACAGGTATGATTTTTACCTGCTTCTAAGACCTTGATCTAAATAGAGTTTTAGCCTTTTAGGAAAATCGTGCCATGTCGATGAGCATGCGTCTATGTATTTATCGCTACGGCACACTATTTCGGCCATTCATTCGTTATATACCTGATATTAATTCACTTTTAGAAAGTGTAGTAGACAAAGCGAAAAAGTGAATTTTATTCACCATATAAATAGTGTGCCATTCTTGAGGTGGGTCAAAAATAGACTGGATATACACCCTGCTTTTCTATTTGGTAAGGCTGTGAGCAGCTTTGATGTTTGTGTCTCTATATTAAGTAAAGCTTAGAGCTTTAGGTCTAATTTATGCGCTATATAGTCGCTTCGGAGCATACTTTAGAAATATTATGTATTTTGAAGTAGACAAGACCCCTCCCTAACCCTCCCCTTGGTAAGGGGAGGGAATATGGCCTTTTATCTGTGTTGCTTGTGTGCAAGAACTCTCTCCAATCGTCTATGGTAAGGGGAGGGAATACGGCCTTTTATCCGTGTTGGTTGTGCGCAAACTCTCTCTAATCGTCTTTGGTAAGGGGAGGGAATATGGTCTTTTGTCGGTGTGGTAAAGCCGTTGCTTTTTAAGATGAGCTTGTCTGCGTCGTGAGGTAGATTTTCACTCGAAGGCTTGAGGGGCAGGTCGGTTGATTTCAATAGGCCATACGGGTTCTGTGGCTTTCGTGTATTTTGCGCTCTGCATTTTCGTTTGCGCTTAGATAACTGTTCTAAAATCGGGTATCATAGCGCCTATTAACAAACACAAAATACAACCCGCGTTTCGGCTTTACGATTCGCGGGTTGTAACGTTTTGATTCTGCTTAACAAAATGAGCATAACATCTAAATAAAAGGTTTTACGTGAATATTCAAACCCTTTTGAATCAACGAATTCAGGCTGCGATGATCGCAGCGGGCGCACCAGAAGAGTCTCCGGCACTGGTTCGTCAATCCGCTAAAGTACAGTTTGGCGATTATCAGGCAAACGGCATCATGGGAGTCGCGAAGAAGCTGAAAACAAACCCTCGTGCATTTGCTGAGCAGGTGCTTGAGAAGCTGGACCTGACCGATCTTGCGGATAAGGTGGAAATAGCGGGCCCTGGTTTTATTAATGTCTTCCTGAAAAATGCTTGGTTAGCGCAAGAGCAAAAGAGTTTGCGTAAAAGTGAGCGTTTGGATGTTGTTACGGTATCTGAGCCGCAAACGGTGGTTGTGGATTACTCTGCGCCAAACCTAGCAAAAGAAATGCACGTTGGTCACTTACGTTCAACGGTTATTGGTGATGCGGTTGTTCGCACTCTGGAGTTCTTAGGTCATAAGGTGGTTCGCCAGAATCACGTGGGCGACTGGGGAACTCAGTTCGGTATGCTGTTGGCGTACATGGAACGTCTGCGTGCAGAAAGCAGTGAAATTAGCATGGCGCTTTCTGATCTTGAAACCTTTTACCGTGAAGCCAAAAAATGCTTCGACGATGATGAGGCTTTCTCTGTTCGAGCTCGCGAGTTGGTGGTTAAGCTGCAATCTGGCGACGAAGAGTGTAAGGCGCTGTGGCAAGATTTTATCAATATCTCCCTAGAGCACTGTGAAGAAACGTACCAGATGTTAGGTGTCTCTCTAGAGCGTAAAAATGTTATGCCAGAGAGTGCTTACAACGATGATCTTCAAAATGTAATCAATGATCTTGATGCAAAAGGTCTGATTAAAGAAGATCAGGGCGCGAAGTGTGTTTTCCTAGAAGAGTTCGCCAATAAAGACGGTGAGATTACGCCAATTATCGTGCAAAAAACCGGTGGTGGTTTCTTGTACTCGACAACGGATTTGGCAGCGGTTCGTTACCGTCAAAACGTTCTGAAAGCCGATCGTGCGCTCTACTTTGTTGATGCGCGCCAATCTTTGCACTTTGAGCAGATCTTTACTTTGTCTCGCAAAGCGGGCTTCGCTGACGATTCTATCAGCCTTGAGCATATGCCTTTTGGTACGGTAATGGGCAGTGACGGCAAACCGTTCAAAACGCGTTCTGGCGGTGTTGCTAAGTTGTCTGCGTTATTGGAAGAAGCGCAAGAACGTGCTTATAAGCTGGTGGCTTCTAAAAACCCAGATATGGCGGAAGACGAACTTCGTAACATTGGTCGTGTAGTCGGTGTTGCGTCTGTTAAGTACGCGGATTTATCTAAAAACCGTACCAGTGATTACGTGTTCAATTGGGATACGATGCTGAGCTTTGAAGGTAACACAGCACCGTACCTTCAATACGCGTACTCTCGCGTTGCCAGCATTGTGCGTAATGCTGATATTGATGCAGCCGCTTTGCAAGGCGACATTTCCGTGATTGAAGATCAGGAAAGAGCGCTTGCGGTTAAGTTGGTTCAGTTTGAAGAAGCGATACAACAAGTTGGAAATGACGGTATGCCGCATTTCTTGTGTGCGTACTTGTACGAATTGGCGGGGACGTTCATGAGCTTCTACGAAGCTTGTCCGATTCTGAAAGCCGATGAAGAGGTGAAAAACAGTCGTTTGCAACTGGCGTTGAACACTGCTTCGACATTGAAGCTTGGGTTGTCCTTGCTGGGCATCGAGACATTAGAGCGCATGTAATCTTGCCTTGAATTAATTTATTTCAAGATGGAATAATGCGATAAAAAAGCGGCTCTTTAAAAAGAGTCGCTTTTTTATATTTGAACGTTATTTGTTCAAATAAGCTGGTATGCTCACTATAGTTATTAATAAACAATGATAAAAAGAGAGGGATCTCGCAGTGCAGATTTTCTTCGTTCTATTGGTTTTGATTTGGTCAACGGGTTTTATTACGGGTAAATTCATCGTCGGGTTGGTCGATCCGAACATTTACCTTGCTATCCGATTTGCACTGACAGGGCTTCTCTTTCTTATCGGAGCGCTTTTATTCAAGCGATCCTTTCCTTCTTTTTCTGAACTTCCTAAGCATATTTTAGCGGGCATTTTGCTTAATGGTTTGTATTTAGGCTTTGCGTATGTCGCGGTTGCTAATGGGCTTCCCGCTGGTGTTATGGCGCTGATTGGGTCGCTACAGCCGATTCTTGTGACGCTGTTGGCATTTTTAATCATGAAAGAAAAGACCTCGGCAACGGGGCTAGTTGGAATGGCGGTCGCCATCTTTGGCTTGTATCTCGTTATTGGTCCGTCATTGCATGTCGAGGATCATAGTTACGGTATTGCTATGGTGTCGCTTGGTATTTTGGCTATTTTTTGCCTTTCGTTTGGGTCTGTCTATCAGAAGATGTCCATTTCTCAATCTGATATTGTCACTACGATGGCAATACAAAATTTAGCCGCGGCGGCGGTCTCATGTGTCTTTGTCTTTGTGCTTGGTGAGCGCTTACTTATTGTCAATGCAACGTCGCTTGCCTTATTCGCTTGGGGCATTCTTGTTCTTTCATGTGGCGGTGTCTTTTTACTCGTTTGGTTATATCGTAAAGTTCAAGCCTCGTTGGTGTCGTCATTATTGCTGTTGGTGCCTCCTCTCGCTGCGATCGAAAGTTATTTTATTTTTGGTGAGAGCATGACATGGGTTCAGATTAGCGGCGTAGTGACGACTTTAGCGGGTGTGTATATGAGTCGTTTAAACATCAAATTTGGACAGGCTAAAAAAGAGCCAGTACAGCAATCTCATTGAGGATTCCCCGTAGCAATATCTTGTTTTAATAGCATATTCTCTTAAGGTCGCTAAAATATAATGAGTAACCATTATTGAAAACGCCGACCAATGAAAGACGAATGGGGAGATTAGAAACGATGAAGATATACATAGCCTACACGGGTGGGACGATTGGCATGAAAGAGTCCGATGATGGACTGATCCCTGACCCAGATTTTGCCGAGGTGCTTCAGAAGCAGCTGGAAGAGGTAACCGCAAAGTCCGATGTAAAAAATGAGTATTGTGTCTACCGCTACCCTGAGTTGATTGATTCTTCCAACGCGACACCAGAAGAGTGGCGAAAAATTGCCTTGGATGTGTCGACACGATGGGACGATTTCGATGCCTTTATCGTGCTGCATGGCACCGATACCATGGCCTATACTTCATCTGCTTTATACTACATGTTAGAAAACGCCTCTAAACCTGTTGTTGTGACGGGGTCTCAAGTCCCTATGTTTCAAGCTCGAACCGATGGCTTAAATAATGTACTGGGCGCGATTTCTGCATGCAATGAAGGTAAACATGGCGTGTCTTTATTTTTCGGCAGTCTACTCATTGCTGGCAATCGAGCACACAAAGCAAACACCACTGATTGGCAGGCATTCAGCTCACCTAATTACCCTGTTCTAGGAACATTAGGGATCGATTGGGTTTGGACTCCGCTAACAAGTGAGCACCAAGACATGACCGAGCGGTTGCCTGAAATGCAAGCGGGTGCCGTTACCTTATTACCCGTATTTCCAGGAGTGAGCGCTCAGAGTTGGTCTGGTTTATTAACTGACCAAGTAAAAGGTGCGGTTTTGTTGTCCTACGGCGCTGGCAATGCGCCAGATAAAGACGATGCGTTACTTGCAATGCTAAAGAATGCGACAGAGCGGGGAGTGTGCATTGTTAATGTTAGCCAATGTGGTGCAGGTTCTGTGGTAGCAGGCGCTTACGCTGCGGGTTCTGCATTGGTTAAAGCGGGCGTGGTTTCGGGTCAGGACATGACCTATGAAGCGGCTTTCACCAAATTGCATGTCGCAATAGGCTGTGGTTTGGAAGGCGCTGCATTGAGAGCAGAATTTGAATAGTGGTTGTATGAATCGTGTTTAAATAAAATGACAGACGTTTCTGGTCGGGGATAAGCAACGTATATGACATACGACTACATTGTGATTGGCGGTGGTATTGTTGGGGTTTCGACTGCATGGCAGTTGCAGCAACGTTTTCCGGATAAAAAAGTGCTGTTGTTAGAAAAAGAGGCTGTCTTTTCGAAGCATCAGACGGGCCACAACAGTGGTGTGATACACGCGGGTGTTTATTACGCTCCGGGTAGCCTCAAAGCAACCTTCTGTAAGGCAGGTGTGCAAGCAACGATTTCGTTTTGTGAAGAAAACGACATCCCCTATAACCAATGCGGTAAGTTGCTTGTCGCGACGACGCCTTTGGAAGTCGAGCGTATGCAGGCGCTTTTTGAGCGTTGCCAGCAAAACGAGATTGATGTTGAACTACTCAGCGCAGACCAATTAAAAAAACGTGAGCCTAACATTCAGGGGCTAGGCGCTATTTACGTCAAATCCACAGCGATAGTGAACTATCAGGAAGTCACCACAAAAATGGCTAAGTGCTTTACCGATATAGGCGGAGAAGCACGCTTAAAGCACGATGTGGTGGAACTTCAAGAATACGATGACCTTATTACGGTTGGTGCTATTCATCAGGGGTGTGAAGTCGAGTATCAAGGGAAGTTTTTGGTCACCTGTTCAGGGTTAATGGCGGATCGAACGACGAAGATGCTGGGCATCAAAACCGACTTTCAGATTATCCCTTATCGTGGTGAATACTATCAGCTGCCTGAAAAATACAATAATCTTGTCAACCACCTGATTTATCCCATTCCTGATCCTGATTTACCTTTCTTAGGCGTACATTTAACGCGCATGATTGACGGTTCTGTCACGGTTGGGCCGAATGCCGTACAAGGTTGGAAGCGAGAAGGGTATGGTCGGATTAATATCGACTTACGCGACATTTTCGATATGATTACGTTTCCTGGGTTTTGGCGCGTTACAAAAAAACATTTTAGGAGTGGGTTGGTTGAAACGAAAAATTCACTCTGGAAGCCGGGTTACCTTAAATTGGTACAAAAGTACTGCCCTCAGATTACCGTCGATGACTTAAAACGCTACCCCGCAGGCATTCGAGCTCAAGCTGTGATGCGAGACGGCACTTTGGTTCACGACTTCCTTTTTGCAGAAAGCCCACGCAGTTTGCATGTCTGCAATGCGCCATCACCAGCGGCGACATCGGCGATTCCAATCGGGGAGTATATTGTCGATAAGGTGGAGGATAAGCAGGTCTAGCTGTTTTTCTTCCGCTCAGATAATCGAAGCTTTGCCTCAAAACGATCTAGCTGAACACCGAAGCGTTCTAGATCATCGACAAGGTGGTCGAATTCGATTTTACTAGGCAGCAGTTGGCTGTTGCTTTGTAAGTGGTTTACCAGTTGGATGCGGGCTTGGGTCGAGACTTCTTTTGTTATTCCCCATTGGTAGCGAAGCAAACGCGCAAGCGTGCTTGCTGGAAGGTCGCCAATGTAGTCGGCTAGTATGCCTTCCCAGTCTAATTCAAAGTTCTCTAGCACCTTGTGTAGTGTCATTAAGGCTTGAGCATTGCCTTGAATTCTAAGGTCTCCGTCGAAGAAACCATCCCCTTCCAGTAGCTTACGGTAAGCACTGCTTGGGCCTTTTACATGGGTATCGAGTTTAGGGTCCAGTTCGACCTCTTCCATACTTTCAGGTTTAAACAGCATGACGCCTGTTTCATGAATATGGACTTGAAGTATGAGATTGAAATCGTCTACTTCCAGAAAAATCTGTTGCCCTGACAGCTTAGTAAGGCGTTCCAAAGAAGGAGAGTCTTGCTCAAGAGCAAGGTTGATGGCTTTTTCGATGGCGCTCAATGCTGAGAGGCTAATGGATTCCATAGGTTATCTTCTGACGCTTAAAGCTGGTGGATTTGTATAACGGAAGTGTCGCGCGTCTTGCCTTCTTTTTCAAGGCGACTCAGATACATTTGCCAAAGTTCTTCTTGGTTTTTACCTATGTTGTATAGGTACTCCCAAGAATAAAGCCCGGTGTCATGACCATCGTCAAAGGTGATTTTTAATGCGTAATTCCCCGCCGCTTCGATGTTTTGAATCGCGACGTCTTTTTTACCAAATTGCAGAATGGGGAGCTGCTGCCCGTGGCCTCTTACTTCAGCAGAAGGAGAATGCACCCGTAAGTACTCAGCACTCAATCGAAATGCTTGATTGTCTGAAAACACGAGTTCAAGCTCGCGTGACTTCTTATGATAGTGAATCTTCGTCGGGGTTAGCATTTAGCGTTGTCCAATATCTGCTCCTTTCCCTCACTGAGGGGTTGGGAGAGGTCTTTAGCTCTCTTATAGCTAAGAGATGAGTACATTAAATGATCTGCCATCTACTCCTTCTCCTTACTAAGGGGTTGGGAGGGGGTTATAGCTCTCTCATTGCTAAGAAAAAAGTACATTAAATGATCTGCCATCTGCTCCTCCCCCCTTACTAAGGGGTTGGGAGGGGGTCTATTATTTACAAAATATACTGACTTAGATCTTCGTCTTTCACGACTTCGCCAAGTTGCTCGTCAACATACTCCGCCGTAATATTGACTTGTTGATCGTCTGGCATGTCACTTGCTGAGTAAGAGACTTCTTCAAGCAAACGTTCCAGCACAGTATGCAAACGACGCGCACCAATGTTTTCTACCGTTTCGTTAACTTGGCAAGCAATCTCAGCAATACGAGTAATACCTTCATCCGTAAAGTTGATGTCGATGTTTTCCGTTTTGGCTAGTGCGACATACTGCTTCGTAAGTGACGCGCTTGGCTCGACAAGAATACGTTTGAAATCCTCAACCGTTAGAGCATCTAGCTCAACACGGATAGGCAAACGACCTTGAAGTTCCGGGATCAAGTCAGACGGTTTTGTCAGGTGGAAAGCGCCCGACGCGATAAACAAGATGTGATCTGTTTTGATCATGCCGTATTTCGTATTGACCGTGCAGCCTTCAACAAGAGGCAGTAGATCACGCTGTACACCTTCACGAGAGACTTCTCCACTTGAACGCTCGCCGCTTTTAGCGACTTTGTCTATCTCATCTAAGAATACAATGCCGTTTTGCTCGACGGCTTCAACAGCGCGTGCTTTAAGCTCGTCTTCGTTGACCAGTTTTGCCGCTTCTTCATCGCGAACCTGACGCAATGCATCTTTTACTTTTAGTTTACGGCGTTTTTTGCGGTCGTTGCCCATGCTAGAGAACATGTTTTGCAACTGGCTTGTCATTTCTTCCATGCCTGGAGGAGCCATGATCTCTACGCCAACTGGCGTTTCAGAAACGTCAATGTCGATCTCTTTGTCGTCAAGCTGACCTTCGCGCAGTTTTTTGCGGAATATCTGACGTGTGTTGCTTTCGTTATTCAGTTCTGGATCACCACCGCGTGCTGGTGGTAATAAAGCGTCTAGAATACGGTCTTCCGCTGCATCTTCTGCTTTATGGCGCATACGTGTTGTTTCTTGCTCACGTAACATCTTAATCGCCATTTCTACTAGATCACGGATGATTGATTCAACATCACGTCCGACATAGCCCACTTCGGTAAACTTCGTGGCTTCGATTTTGATAAAAGGCGCGTTAGATAGTTTCGCAAGTCGACGCGCGATTTCCGTTTTGCCTACCCCAGTAGGGCCGATCATTAGGATGTTTTTCGGCGTGACTTCAGCGCGCATGTCTTCAGGCAGTTGCATACGACGCCAGCGATTACGCAGTGCAATAGCGACCGCTCTTTTTGCGCTTTGTTGGCCTATGATATGTTGGTCTAATGCGTTGACGGTTTCTCTTGGCGTCATCTTACTCATAGTCAGTCTCTTTAAATCTGAATCTTTTAAGTTAGTTAGTCTGGTCTTCTAATGCAGGATCGATAGCAATGGTTTCGATCGTTAGATTGTGGTTTGTGAACACACAAATGTCAGCCGCAATATTAAGACTTTTCTCAACGATATCTTTTGCACTTAAATCCGTGTTGTCGATTAAGGCACGCGCAGCCGCTTCTGCATAATTACCACCGGAACCAATCGCTAGTGCGCCATGTTGTGGCTCAACTACGTCACCCGTTCCCGTTATAATAAGCGTGTTTTCTTTATTCGCTACGACCAGCATCGCTTCTAGTTTGCGAAGTGCTTTATCGGAGCGCCAGTCTTTTGCAAGGTCCACCGCAGCGCGGACCAAATGACCTTGATGTTTTTCCAACTGACCTTCAAAACGCTCAAATAGGGTGAAGGCGTCAGCCGTGCCTCCAGCAAAACCGGCAATGACTTCGCCTTTGTACAGACGGCGTACTTTACGGGCGTTGCCTTTCATTACTGTGTTGCCAAGTGAGACTTGACCGTCTCCACCAACAACCACTTCATTTTCTTTACGGACGGTTAAAATCGTAGTCATGTAATACTCCCGTTTCAATGTTAAACAAAATGGGGGCGATTAAGGGGATTTCAAGCCGATCAGCTGCAAGTTGCTGATCGGCTAAGTGGAAGAAGGAGAGGGCGGAAGAAGAGTCTCATTAACGCGAGATAAACGTGCGTTATTTTCCTTCTGGGCGCGGGATTTTATAGGTGTAAGATTCGATGCCTTTTGCGACTAGCTTATCTTGAGCTCGGCTTTTTTCAGAGCGTGATAGATAAGGACCAACCGTGACACGATACCAAGGGGCGCCATTTTCCCCCGTCGTTTCTCTAATCGCGGCAGGTAACCCGGACAATATTAATTCCGCTCTTAAGCGATCAGCATCGGTCGAACTTCTAAACGACGCTGCTTGAAGCATGTACAGGAAGTCTTGTTCGCCACGGGGCTCATATTCATAGGCGTCGACGTGACTGGTGTCGACTTCGCTGTCCTGTAAGATTTGATAAAATTCGAATTTATCTTTTTCTGCACGTTTTGCCGTTTCAACGGGCTTTTTCTGTGATTCAACAACCTTAGGTTTTTGTTCTGCCTTTGCGGGTGTCGAAGTGGACTTTGTTGGAGCCTGTGTCTTAACTTGCGTTTGCGGCTTGGTCGTTTGCTCAACCTGACTCAGCTGCATTAGTCCATATATAAACCCGAAAACAATAGCGGGTACAATCAACCACATCCACCATGAGGTTTTTCTTTTCGGTGGTGGTGTTGCCGCTTTTCGTGTTGCGCCCTTACGTGGACGGCTTCCTTTTGCTGCCATGAGTTAAATCAGTTACCCGTTAAACGATCAATTTGAAGCGCACATTATGCGCATATGCTCAGTAAGTTTCTAGTGGATCAACGTCAATTGCAAAGCGAATTTTTCGTGATCGAAATTCTTGCTCTAGCCATTGACTGGCGATCGCAGCTAATCGATGCAAGTTCCCTCTTTTTGGACTTTTTATACTGAGAAGAGCCCTGTGTTGACCTGCTTTTCGTACGATGATGGCGGAGTACGGACCGACAAAGCCAATGCCCGCTTCACAATACGGCATGAGCATTTCTCTTAAATGGGTTAAGAACTGGGTTGCCTCCCATTCGTCTGCCGATTCAGCTCGAACAATAATTTGATGATAGAAAGGCGGTAGTGCTAGATCGGCTCGTTCTTGTAAGCCTTCTAGAGCGAACTCTTCGTAGCTGCGCTCGCATAGACATTCAATCGCTTCGTGATCAGGGTGATAGGTTTGCAACAGTACTTGCCCAGGTTTACTGGCGCGTCCTGCACGCCCCGAAACTTGGGTAATTAACTGCGCTGTTCGTTCCATTCCTCTGAAGTCCGCCGAAAAGAGTCCCGCATCTGCGTCCATCACAACAACCAGTGTCACGTTGGGGAAATGGTGGCCTTTTGCGAGCATCTGAGTCCCGACTAGAATGGCCTGATCGTGCTCGTGTATTTTTTGCGTGATCTGCGTCAGTGCAGATTTACGCTGCGTACTGTCTCTATCAATACGTAAGATGGGGGTATCTTTGAACAGTGGAATTAACGCGGCCTCAACTTGCTCTGTCCCTTCGCCGACGGTAAATAGCTCTCTTGAATGACATTCTGGACACTCAAAGATCAGCGCTTTATGGTGGTCGCAATGGTGGCAGTGCAGTTTATTGGCTTTTCTGTGCACCGTCATGTTGACGTCGCAATGATCACAGGCCGCGATCCAGCCACATTCATGGCACATTAACGTGGGGGCAAAACCTCGACGATTTAAAAAGACCAGTACCTGCTCTTTTCGAGCTAGGCATTGTTTCATCGTTTCCAGCGTGTATTCACTCAAACCGTGGACGAGTGTTTGTCCTCTTAGGTCAACGCGTTCTATTGTCGGCATTTGCGCACTGCCAGCTCGCTTCCGTAATTTTAACCAAGCGAACTTTTGTTGTCGGGCGTTATTGAGAGATTCGAACGATGGTGTAGCGGACGCGAGAAGAACCGGTGCGTTAGCCGATTGAGCCTGTTTGATCGCCAGATCTCGAGCATGATAGCGAAAGCCGTCTTGCTGCTTGTAAGAGGCATCGTGTTCTTCATCTATGATGATCATGCCTAAATTTTTAATCGGCATAAAAACGGCTGATCGTGTTCCTATGATGACTTTTGCGTGACCTTGACGGCATAGAAGCCAAGCGTCTAAACGTTCGCGATCCGTCATGTTGGAGTGCATCAAGACGATGTCAGTGTCCAATCTGTTTTCAAATCGTTTTAAGGTTTGTGGGGTCAGCCCAATTTCGGGAACCATCACTAACACTTGTTTATCTTCTTTGATCAGTTTGTCGATGACTCGCAGAAACACTTCCGTTTTGCCGCTTCCTGTAATGCCATCTAAAAGTGAGACATGAAACGTGCCGGTATTGTGTATTATGTGATCCGTTGCAACCTGTTGCTCATCGTTCAAAATGGGCGGTACTTGCTTCTGGTGCGCGTGCGTTTCTGCCATTTTCAAAAACTGGCGTTGCTCACGATAAACGAGGCCTTTTTCTTCTAGGCTCTTGCCCGCAGCGGGCGCTAATCCCAGTGTTGAAACAACTTGCTGACTTAGTCCATTTTCATGTTGTTGTACTGCCTTTAGAAATTCCACTTGTCGCGGAGCGCGCTTTAATTCATCTAAGGGCGTTTTTAGTCCTGTTTCTGAAGGGAACCACCATGTTTCGGTTCTAAAGTCTGCCGATTCCCCTTTGCGTAAAAGAACAGGAAGAGCATGAAACAGCACTTCGCCAATAGGGTGATGATAATAACGCGCTGCCCATTCGCATATTGACAGTATTTCTGTATCGAGCACAGGGGCGTCATCAAGAAGGGCGCTAAGCGGCTTTATTTGCGCATCGTCCCAGTCTGACTCGCTCGCAAGCGATTCAATAATGCCAATGCGTTGGCTTTTTCCAAAGGGAACTTTAACTCGCATACCAGGTTGCAATATATGGCGTACAGCAATGGCTTTCGGCACTTTATAATCGAATGTACGTCGCATCGGTACAGGCAATGCTACTTTTATATAGGGCTGTGTGGTAAGCAATGTTTCCTGCATGTAAAAACTAAAACCTTGGTTTATATAGAAAAAATGTAAGTGCTCATGTGACCCGAAGAGTGTACGCCAGCTGCGGTCGCTTCGCGAGTGCGATGTCACAGGTTATTTGCAGCAAAAAACGCTTGCTGAATTGTTAATCAGTCCCTAAAATACGCCACTCTTTGGTACCACTGCGTGTTTAATGCGCGACGAATCGTGCGGTGCTTAGCAAATCGTTGACTAAGTGGCGGCACACCAAACTATAAGGTAAAGACAATGCAAAAAGAAATTCACCCAAATTACACAACAGTAACTGCAACTTGTACTTGTGGTAACACACTAACTCTTAACTCGACTCTAGGCAAAGACCTACACATCGATGTTTGCTCTCAGTGTCACCCATTCTACACTGGCCAGCAAAAAATGCTTGATACTGGTGGTCGTGTTGATCGCTTCAACAAGCGTTTCGGAGCGCGTCGTTCAACTAAATAATCTGTTGAATGAAACACTGTTTTCTAAAAAAGCGCCAATTCATCTTGGCGCTTTTTTTATGCCTGTTCGCTTTAGAAAGTTTTGGTCAGACTGTAACTATTGAACCCTTGTGCCGGGCCAATGGAAGCGTAAAATTAGCCTCAGTAAAGCGTGTTGTTGATGGTGATACCGTTTACTTTCAGGATGGAAGGAAGGTTCGGTTAGTCGGTGTAAATACACCTGAGCTGGATCATAAGCACGGTCTTCACGAGCCATTCGCGATGGAAGCAACGCTTTATCTTAAGTCATTGATTGGCAAAGAAGTGTACTGGCAAAGCGCATTAAATGACCGCGACCGTTATGGTCGAAAGTTGTACTATTTATTTGATAAGGATCGTATTTCCATAGCGAGTCGGTTACTATCGGCGGGACTTGGTTATCGTATCGCGATTCCTCCAAATACAAAATATCAGGATTGTTTGATCCAATCGGAACGGAAGGCGCGTAATGCTCATCATGGATTATGGCGAGCACCTCATAATTGGCAGCCAAAAGCTGGCTTTACAAAGGTTTCGGTAACCATTACTTCAATCACCCGAAATAGGGGCGGTTGGTGGCTAGAGACGAATCAGGATCTAGTGATTAATTTGCCAAGGCTGATATCGGAATTATGGTCCGAGCAAGATGTTTATTCGCTTAAAAATAAGCGTATAGAAGCCAGAGGCTGGCAACATCAGCGCAATAGTCAGTCGAAAAGATTTAAATCGTGGGTGCTCATTGTGAAACATCCCAATGATTTGCTGGATGTGTCGTCTGACGCTTAGCGGCATTCGTGTGTGAGTATAATCACTATAAGGTGGTTAAACTTTGAAAGGCACCGAAAGATGAACTATTCTGGCATTCATAATTAGAGGGCGTGTCGTATGAACGAATTCGAAGCCCCGTTAGCTACAAGTTAAAGTGAATAGCTAAAATAATAAAGAGCAAATTGTGAGTCTTCCAATATAAGCCGCAATATTGACTCTCAAATTCATTACACCTAAAGAGACGGAAACATCAAAATGGCAGAAGATTTAAAACAAGCCGCACTGGAATACCATGAGAATCCTGTTCCTGGTAAATTGAATATCACGATTAGCAAGCCAACTGCTACTGCTCGTGACCTTTCTTTGGCATACAGCCCGGGTGTTGCGGAGCCTTGCCGTGAAATTGCAAAAGATCCTGAAACTGCTTACCGCTACACGGGTAAAGGTAACCTTGTTGCGGTTATCTCTGATGGTTCAGCAGTATTAGGTCTAGGAAACATTGGACCTCTAGCAAGTAAGCCAGTAATGGAAGGTAAAGGCGTGTTGTTCAAACGCTTTGCTGGTGTTAACTCTGTAGACGTTGAAGTGGAATCTGAAAGCCCACAAGCGTTTATTGATACGGTTGCACGTATTGCGAATACGTACGGTGGTATTAACCTTGAAGATATCAAAGCGCCTGAGTGTTTTGAAATTGAACGTGAGTTGATCGAACGTTGTAATATCCCTGTTTTCCATGATGATCAGCACGGTACAGCAATCGTTACTGCTGCGGGTCTATTAAACGCGCTTGAGCTTCAAGAGAAGAACATTGCAGACGCTAAAATCGTTTGTCTTGGAGCAGGTGCGGCAGCAACAGCATGTATGAAACTGATCATTGCATGTGGCGCTCAAAGTGAAAACATTTACGTACTTGACCGTAAAGGCGTTATTCACTCTGGTCGTGACGACCTAAACAAATACAAGTCAATGTTCGCGATCGATACCGATGCGCGCACATTGGATGATGCGATCGATGGCGCTGATGTATTCATCGGTGTATCGGGTCCGGATCTACTTTCTGGTGATCAATTGAAAAAAATGGCACCGAAGCCAGTTGTATTTGCATGTTCTAACCCTGATCCAGAAATCAGCCCTGAAGTTGCACACTCAGTTCGTGACGATTTGATCATGGCGACAGGTCGTTCTGATTACCCGAATCAGGTGAATAACGTTCTTGGCTTCCCATTCATCTTCCGTGGCGCGCTAGATGTTCGTGCAACTAAGATCAATGAAGAAATGAAAGTAGCAGCAGTTAACGCACTGAAAGACCTAGCGAAAGAGCCAGCTCCTCAGGACGTAATTGATGCATACGGTGGCGGCGCATTGGAATTTGGTAAAGAGTACATCTTGCCTAAGCCAATGGATTCTCGTTTGCTAACAGAGGTGTCTGGTGCGGTTGCAAAAGCAGCAGTAGATTCAGGTGTTGCTTCTCTACCTTACCCTGATTTCTACCCTCTAGAAAGCTTGGATCGTTTTGAAGCGTAAGACTTTAAATGATTAATAAAAAGGCGATGCTTTAATGAGCATCGCCTTTTTTGTTTGTACTAACCCTAAAGTATTACTTGTCGCAAGGTTAAGGCAATACCGTTAGCAAAGTGACATATTTATTTTATATAGTAAGGCTTTTATCTCGTCTTAGAGCGTTCTGTATTGGAGAGCTCAGTTGTCGAGCATAGATCTTATCGTAATAGAAATCAGATGTATTTTTGTTAGAGGTGCGCATGAAAGTTGCTGTATTTTGTGGGTCTAGTTTAGGTCACTCTAAAGTATATGAGCGAGCGGTTGCTGAGCTAGGTGCGTTTTTTGCGGAAAATGGAATAGAAGTCGTATACGGAGGAGGGCATGTTGGACTCATGGGCGTTATCGCCAATGCGGTTCTGGCCGCTGGTGGGAAAGTGACCGGGGTTATACCGACTCACTTAGAGCAACGGGAAATCGCTCACCCAAGCCTGACAGAACTGCATGTCGTAACCGATATGCATGAGAGAAAAGCCAAAATGGCGGATTTAGCGGACGCTTTTGTCGCGTTACCTGGCGGCGTTGGTACCTTAGAAGAAATATTCGAGGTTTATACGTGGGCTCAAATTGGCTTACATAAAAAACCTTGTGCGTTTTACAATGTAGACGGCTACTACGATCTCATGTTTGAGATGATTGTGAGTATGCATAGAGAAGGTTTTGTGAAGAAACCCTATGTCGACATGCTAATTAAAGAAAGCCAGCCTGAGGGACTTCTAAGAGCGTTTGAAGACTATGTAGCCCCCCAAGAAAAGTGGAACTCATAACGCCGATCTTTTGGTTCTCGTAAAACTTTTTCCTGTCATTTTCGAGTTTAACTTTCATGAGAGCTTCCAATAAGGAGGCTCTCATGTGAATACCCTTCTTTTTCTGCGCTGTGCGAATTCAAATTTCAGCGACGGGATTTATTTTCTGCAAACCGTGTTTCTCCCTAATTAGATAGCCAACTTCCCCACTACACTAAATGAAGTCTCGATGAAATATTCGAGCTTTAAGGTACTCCTTTGAGTGTTATAAAGGGCCATACAGCTCGGATATGCAGTTTCTTGGAGGCGGCACTACTCTCAGAAAAGTTAGAAGGTGTGTCATTTGATGATACAAGCCTCCATGGTTTTTCTTAATAGTATGTCGCTCGTATAGGTTGAGGGAGGGCGTTTATTAAGGCGTGCTTTAAGATATTACTAATAGAATAAACCTCTTCCCAGATACGTATTTCTTCGACGAATTTAAGGCCTAACCAAGGTGGATTTATGGCTTTGACTATCATTTGGACGTTTCTCCTTTTCGTGAGTTTTTCAAAATTCAATTGGCTATTGTTAGCAGGAGAGAAATTATGTCAGTTAATTCGAAAAGCTATCCCCGTTATCTTGAAGAAAAAGTGCGTCAACATGAGCTGCGCCGCGCCGCTTTGAATGGAAGAAACATACTGCATGGGCTTACGCCTACTGCCTCGTCAATTCAACTCATCAGTAATGATTACCTTCGTTTAGCAGGTCACCCTGAAGTACGTTATGCACAGAAAAAAGTGTTGGAAAATGAAGATAACCTTGTGTTGATGTCATCGGCGTTTATGCATGGTGATAATCCTCAAATTTTTTTCGAAGAACGCATGGCAACGTTTCTGGATGCAGAGGAAACGGTACTTTGTCAGTCAGGCTACAGTGCTAATGTGGGCTTGATACAAGCGATACTTGAAGACACCGATACGCCTGTCTATATCGATATGATGGCGCATATGTCGTTATGGGACGGTGCAAAGTTTAGTGGGGCAAAAATACAACCGTTTAGGCATAACAATGTTGATCAATTGATGTATCTGATCAACAAGAATGGACCAGGTCTTGTCATCGTCGATTCCATTTATAGTACTAATGGAAGTGTTTGCCCATTACAAGAGCTAGTCGATGCAGCCTATGATAAAGGCTGTGTATTGTTAGTGGATGAGTCCCATTCTTTAGGTACGCATGGCCCGTATGGCAGGGGAATGGTTGTCCAATATGGGTTGCAGAATAAGGTTATGTTTCGGACCGCGAGTCTAGCGAAAGCGTTCGCAGGGCGGGCGGGTTTAGTGACTTGCCCGACAGGCTTTGGTGATTATTTTAAATGTACTTCTAAGCCCTCTATTTTTAGTTCGGCATTATTGCCGTATGAGATTGCTGGATTAGATATGACCTTAAATCTGATTCTTGAATCGGATTATAAACGGGAAAAACTGAGAAAAAATGCGTCCTTTCTTCGACAATCTTTAGAGGGCTTGGGGTACAACACAGATCATTCAGCCTCTCAAATTATTGCTCTTGAGTCTGGGACAGAGTGGCAAACGATGATCTTAAAAGACGCGTTGGAAAATAGAGGGGTCTTTGGTTCCGTTTTCTTAGCGCCAGCAACGGCTAAAAATAGAGCATTGGTGCGCTTTTCTGTGAACGCCGACTTGACTGATGCACAGCTGGTTAAAATCATTCAGGTATGCGAAGAAATTCGAGAAGAAGTCGATTTTCTCCAATGGCGATCAACCCGAAAAAGGAAAGTACCGCGCGCCGAAGCCGTGTTGGTATGATCGACAAAGTGACACGTTAAAGCTTTTGAGACGGTTCTAACGACTTTCTCAAAAGCTTTCTTTAACTTTAAACGTGAGTGCCCACTGTTTGTAAATAGTCGTGGAATGACGTGATTTCAGCCGCAGGGATGGAGGTGAACCGATCATCTGGGTTGGCAATAAAGGCGGCTAAGTAGGTAGCTTTTTCACCGACAATTTCAACGCAAGGGTGTAGGTAGTTCTCCCACTCTTTTTTAATATCTGGATGATAGAAGCCGTCAGCAGTCGGAAAGAAAGGGATTTTATTCCCGCTTCTTAGTTCATCTAGCAATTCATCGTCGGCGTGGGCGTCTTGAGCGACTTCTACGTGTACCGCAAGGTCGTCAGGGTCTAATACTAGCAAGCGCTTCACCTGAGCACTTTCATCCAGCAGTAAAAAGTCCAGAGATGAGGCAGTGGATTCGATTAATACTTGATATTCAAAAGTGTGGTGTTGCTTAAGAATCGAATAGAAGTACTCGATGATTGCCGGATCTTCAATAAGCGGCTTGCTTAATTTTAGACTCTCATGAATGACCTGCGTAGTCTCTCGAATATAATCCTGTTGATATTGATGAATGAGTTGATTAACGAGTTTAAAGACATCAGGCGAGCTTTTCTTAATATAGTAATCGATGACTTTGTTATTCAACGCCTCAATCGCGATTTGTTCATCGGCGACGCCCGTGAGCAGTACTTTTTTTACATTGGGGTGTTTGATAGATTCACATACTTCTAGGCCATTGAGATCATATCCCGAAAGCGCGTAGTCGGTGATTAAAACGGAAGGCTCGGCGAACCTCTCGTTAAATCGCGCCTTAGACTCAATAATGGCTGCATTTAAGGTGTAGTGATGAGCCTTACTACCATCCGTAATAAAGTCATTTTTCTGGATTAAGCTGTCATGGCACGTGTGATTGTTTATATATTCGAGTGCATTGTGGGGAGTAGAGAATGCTTGATAAGCGATGTCGTCTTCCAATGCGAGAGGAACACTGTTTAAGAAGGCTCTATGGTCATCAAGAAAGACGGCGGTTGTAGGATGGTAATACGCATTAATGACTTTCTTTTTTGGCTTCAGCATAAGTAAAATTCCTTCTTGGCTAACTACTCAAGTCTTTTACGAGGAAGACTCAAAATAAACTCAGTGTATTTCCCTACTTCAGAATGACACTTAATGTCCCCACCAAAACTTAACATAACCTTTTTGCAAAAGGCTAATCCAATACCTGAGCCTCCACCAATATGTTGTTTCCCCGATGAGTAAAAACTATCGAAAATAGAAAGGCGATCATGCAAACTAATGCCTTCGCCGTTATCCCGAAAGGATATCAGGCTGTTAGATTTGCTTTGTTTTAGGCAGATATCAATACTGGCCTCTGATGAGCTTTTTGTAAACACCAGAGCGTTTTTTATTAGATTGAAAATTACGTGAGTCATAAGAATTTCAGAGCCTACGAATTCGAAATCCTGTACCACTTTGATATTAATGGCGCTGCTTTCTGCTTCTGAATCGAAAGGGTATCGCTCTTTTGCATTAATCATGACCTCTGATGCCAGAAGCACTTCGAACTGTGTTGTATCGATTTGTGTCTTGTTTAGGTTCATAAGCAACATATCAATAATAGTATTCGAGTGCTTTACCTCATTCTCAATGTGCTCAATAGCATGTTCGAGTGCTTTAAAAATATCAGGTCTAATCGGCTTTTTGATTAGGTTGTTACTTTTTGCGAGCTCATAAGACTGAGTCAGTACTGGAAAATGTTTATGCAGCCCTGATGTATTGTTTTGAATGGTCATAAGCGGCGTTCGCAGTTCATGACATATCTCTGCGCCGACTGAGCGCAGTACCTTGAGCTTTTCCTCTTTGATTCTATTGGGGTAGTAAAAGGTCACACTCCCTGTCGTAATTAAAAATAGATAGACCGAAAGCTGCGATAGGTAATGTTCAGACAGTATTGAGTGATCGGAAGAAAGAGAAAACGCGGCGATAGCTAATGTGGTTCCGGTGGTTAGCATAAAGGCAAATAATGCCCAGTCATAAGCCACCATAATGAGCAGTGCTAATCCGCCCATGGTCGACATGGCCCAAGCCGTGTTTCCTTGATTCATCAGTAACATATAAACAAAGAAAAAAGGCAGTGCGAAGGTCATGATAATAAGCCAATAAAGACTTTTAAAACGACGTAACTGATTGGGCCAAATAGGAATTAAGGCTAAGCCGAGAAAAAGAACACAGCCAATGAGGCGCAGTGTTAATGTCTCATAAGGTTGAGGAAAAACGTAGGACCAAATAATAAAGTAGAGAGGGAATCCCACGATACCAATCAGTCCAATATAAAATGCGTAAGGGAGATAATAGCCCGCGCTGTGATCGCAAGCATTTTTAAGGCGACTAACCAATATGTGGAACCACAATTTCATGGGGAGCATAAGGTTCTTCCTTGCCTAGTTATTGATTAGTTTATACTCGTCTCACTTAATACTCTAGGGAAGGTGTGAACAAGTCCACTGGCTTGAGCATGTTGACGACTCATAGTTATTCGTACCTTCCCTGGTAATATGCTGCAGAGTTTCATTGTCTTTTTGATTAGAACAGGTTTTCCAAGGCGGATTCTGTTTTCTTTTCTTGCTGCGTTTCACTCACGGTGGATTGCGTTTCTGTTTTTTGAACGGCTACGATGCGTTTTGCTGGCACATTAGCTTGTCTGAATACTTCAAATATAGCATTTTTTTGCCCTGGTAAGGCACGCTCACCTGTTTTCGGGTCGATGCGCACGGTAATCAATGAGGAAGGCTTATCAATGTAAGACTTAGGCTCTTCAGTGAGCACGTGACGCATATATGAGATCCAAGAAGGTAACGAGACGGATCCGCCCCATTCTACACGCCCTAGTGGTGAAGAGTTGTCGAATCCGCTCCAGACCGACGTTACAATATGGCCATTAAAGCCTGAGAACCAAGCATCTCGTCCATCGTTTGTTGTTCCGGTTTTACCCGCAATGTCGTCGCGTTTTAGTACTCGCGCGCGGCGGCCTGTACCGTATTTTATAACGTCACGCATGATGTCATAAATAATGTAAGTAACATCTGGATCAAGAACACGTGGCGCGACGGGTAAGGTAGCGAAGCTGCCATTGACGTTAAATAACCCCATTTGAGCGTCTTCTTCTGAGGCTTTATCAAGCAGAGTACATTGTTTGCATACCGTCATCGGTTCAGATTGGAACAGTACCTTACCATTACGATCTTCAACACGATCGATTAGGAAGGGCTGAACTCGAAAGCCGCCATTTGAAAATACAGCGTAGCCCGTAGCGATTTGAAGCGGAGACAAGTTTGCGCTTCCTAATGATAGCGAGAGGTTATGAGGTAGCTTCTCAGAGTCGAACCCAAATCGTTTTAAAAATTCAAGCGTGGGTTTAATCCCCATCTCATCCAAAAGGCGAACAGAGACAACGTTTTGAGAGCGATATAGAGCCTGTCTTAAGCGTGTAGGACCATAAAACTTACCACCATCGTTTGTTGGACGCCAAGCAGTGGCTAAGTTTTTATCGTGAAAGACAACAGGAGCATCATTGATGATACTTGCGGCCGTATAGCCGCGGCTTAACGCGCTAGAATAAACGAATGGTTTGAAGTTAGAGCCGGGCTGACGCTTTGATTGCGTGACCCGATTGAACTTGTTTTGATAATAATCGAAGCCGCCAACCAAGGACTGAATCGCGCCGTTTCGACTGTCGAGAGAGACCAGTGCGCTTTGTGCTGCGGGCGTTTGAGCTAACCGCCAGCTTTGTTGAGTTTCACCTGTTTCTTTATCCGTGATTTCGACAGGGCGCAGTTGGATGACATCCCCCGCAACGACAATGTCGGCTACTGTTTTTGGCTCTGGCCCAGTTTTATTCTCATCGATATAAGGTTTCGCCCACTTCAACGCATCCCAAGTCAAAGCGACTTGCTTTCCTGATTCTAACCGCGCATCTAGTCCTTGTTCTTCCGTGTTAATGACAATAGCGGTTTGCCAGCCTTTAACATTGGATATTTTTTTGAGCTCTTTCGTTTGTTCTTTTAGGTCCGCTGCTACCAAGTCTGGACGGGATTCCAGTGGGCCTCGATAACCGTGCCTTTCGTCGTAACTGAGAACACCGTTATAGATGGCTTTGTTTGCCGCTTCTTGGCGATCCGAGATGATCGTCGTGTAAACCTTTAACCCTTCGTTGTATAAATCTTTGCCGAATGTTTCATACAGTTCTGAACGAACCATTTCGGACACATAGCTGGCTTCGATATCAGGAGAGACACCGTGGTTCTTCGCCGATATGGTCGCTTCAACCGCCTCTTGATAAGACTGCTTATCGATCATGCCAAGCGACAACATACGTTGAAGAATCCAATTTCGACGAATCAGGGCTCTGGATGGGTTAACAATGGGGTTGTAAAGCGATGGCGCTTTTGGAAGTCCAGCAATCATTGCGATTTGAGCAAGGCTGAGTTCAGCCAGCGGTTTACCATAATAGACCTGAGCGGCTGCTTCGAACCCGTAGGCTCGTTTACCCAAATAAATCTTGTTGACGTAGAGCTCTAAAATTTCCTGCTTAGAAAGCTCTTGCTCCATTTTTAAAGAAATTAAAATTTCGGTAAATTTACGGGTAAAGGTTTGCTCAAAAGAAAGGAAATAGTTTCGAGCAACCTGCATTGTAATCGTACTACCGCCACCGCGAATGCGTCCTGAACTTACTAATTGGAAGGCTGCCCGTCCCATGCCCATTATGTCGATTCCAGGGTGGTGATAGAAGTTTGTGTCTTCTGCTGCCAGTATGGCGCTTTCCAGTTCTTTAGGAATCTGATCAAAGTTGATGGGGGTGCGTCGTTGCTCGCCGTATTCGCCGATCAGTTTTTCATCGGCAGTATAAATACGTAAAGGGATTTGAAGCTCGATGTCTTTTAATTCGGCAACCGTGGGGATTTTGTCTTTTACTTGGTAGTACATTCCAACGGCAATACCCACACCAGCTAATGTTCCGACTAATCCCAGTGCAAGGACAATTTTTATAAACTTTGACATAGTTACCCAAATTATTAGAAATCTAAATGCGCGCGCCATTATAGCGGAAATATTATACAATACGCTGGTCTAGTTTAGGGTGAATCGTGTATTCTTGTTATCGTTTTTGACGAATTTTGCGATAAAAAGTTCGATAGAAAAAGAACATTACATTGCGGGCAGAAGATGCCCACTTGCCTATCGTGATATTTTAGACCGTACATAACAGGATGATATGTACGAACCATGAATTTTTATTTATCAAGGATGATGAATAGTGTCTCGAACTACATGGCTGGCTTCATACCAGCAGGGGGATTGGTGTCTTCAAACGGCCCCTAATACTTCTCCCATACCTTTTCCCGAGTTAGAAACTTCCTTTAGTGCTGCTAATACGACTCTCATTGTTGCGATTCCAGACGCTTGGATTGTTCACTATCAAGAAGAAGTCGATCCTGCTTACGACGACGAACTTTGTTATCTTGCCGCCGCGACCTTTGCGAGTGAGGTTTGCGCTGTCACGAAAGAGTCTCTGCTGTTTCGATATCAATTAAATCGCGCTGAATCGAATTCTCCAATACTCTCTATTGAAGCCGTCGCCATGGAGCGATTAGATGGCTTAAGTCGCTACTTTGATTTGACTCACGATGTATCGTCTTTCTTGCTAGAAAGCGACGTCTCTCAATTGGATATTAGAACCGATGCGGTTCGGTTCAATGCTTTTAAATCCAGCTCTTCTAAATCCAACTCTTCTAAATTCAGTGCTGATGGCACGGCGCTTCAAAGCCAGCTAGTGTTTGAGCGCTATGATCCCGTAATGAAAAACAGGGCTCAGTGGTGGAAGAAAACTAAGCGTTTTATGTGCGCTAGTGTTTTACTTCATGCTTCTTTTGCGAGTTTCTATTGTTACGCTCAACACTTTATTCCCAATCCTCCTGCTTACGTTTCCCCATGGGCGTCATCGGATGTGAAATCTGCTTCGTTGTCGGAACAGGACATTTTAGGTTTGATAAGAGGTATTTCTAAAACAATACGTTTAGATGCCTTTTCATGGATTGAACAAACGGCGACGGTTCGGCTAACAGGCACACAAGACAGTCTTTCTGCTCTAGAGGCGCAGTTTCGAAAACAATTAGGTGACCAGCAATTGGCCGTGAGTACGACGCCTATCATCCGTTCGTTCGCTCGTGCCAAACCGGAGTCGCTTTATGAAGCAACGTTTGAAATTTATTGACTATGTGTCGCAACCTTTCTCGAATGCGCCTTTGACGCAAGCGCAATGGCGTTTGCTTTTTCTGCTTCAGGTTTCAATTTGGTGGTTGCCTTTTTCTTCGTTATTAGAAGACGTGAATAAACGTGAGCGAGAGATCGCTCAGTACGATTTGAAACAGATGCGCGATCAACGTCAGGGGCTTGCTTTAGATCGATGGCAAGCACCTGAAGGTAGCCATGTTGAACTAGAAGTACATAAAACCGCCCAAAACGACATCTCACTAATCACGTTGGAAGGCTCGTTAGACTTATTGCAATGGGAGTCGCTATTTGAGTCACTTCAATCCATTGCTTCCTTGTCCGTGACTGGGATGAACTGGCGGCGAGAGTCTGATCGTTGGCATGCGATATTGGAACTGGCCGTTCTTCCCCCTCAATCCAATCGCTCTTTTATCAATTGGCTTCCGATTGATAGTCGCATCAACTCGTTCTCAGAGGTGCCCGCTATTCAACTCATTAGTACTTTGACGAAAAAGAATGAACATTGGGTAAAGGTAGAGCACTTCGGAAAACAATTTTGGGTCAAAAACGGTGACTGGATTCCAATGATTCAAGCAACGTTAATGGCTCAACAGCAGCGAAGCGCGACGTTTGTTAGGGAGAATGGCGTGCCATGGACGGTGAGCCTTACGCGCAGAGTGAGTGTTGAACAATGATAAAACAAACCTTTCTTGTGTGGGCTCGTGTATGGACTTGCGTGTTGCTTGCAAGTTCTAGCGCGTCTGCCATGGACATCATGATTGATCGCCAGCCAGTGCATACCATTCTTCCCGAAATAGCAACCCAAATGGGTGCAAGTATTGTTATTCACCCTGAGATAGAGGGGCTTTTGTCTCTCTCCATTATTGATGCAACTTGGGACGTTGTCGTATCGTCCGCGGCTCTGCAGTTAGGCGTCGATTTGATCTGGCAAGATAATATCGCGTTGCTTTTACCAAAGAGAGAGAAACCAGTTGACGAGAAAACAGCAAAGAATGCCCCCAAAGACTGTAAACCCACGCTTTGGACCTTAAAGCACGCTCGTGCAGAAGAGGTCGGTAAACAAATTATTGCCTTTTTTTCGAAAACGAAATTGATCGTGGATAAACGTACGAACTCTATTGCCGCTAAATATTGTCTAGACGATGGGGTATTTGAACAAACCATTGCATGGCTAGATGCGCCTGTGCGTCAAATTGAAATTCAGGCGCACATTGCTCAAGTGCATCGGTCAGCTCAAAAAACATTGGGGGTAAATTGGCAAACAGTCATTGAGGACGGTACTCGCCAAGCGCTAACCGGTATGGTGAATTTGAACGCCATCGGCGCAACTTCCAGTTTGGCTGTGGAGACGACGCGGGGAAGCAGCCGATTGTCTTTACTGCTTGATGCGTTGGAAACGGATGGTTTTGCTAACGTTATTTCTAAACCGAAAATTGTGACGGCGGAAGGACAGTCGGCAAGAATAGAATCTGGAACCGAAATTCCGTATCAAGTACAGCACGATGATGTGACAACGGTTGAGTTTCGACAGGCTGGTTTGATGTTGGAAGTGACGCCGATTGTGAAAGAGCAGGGCGTTCTGCGTCTCGACCTCAATATTCATCAGGACTCCGTAGGGGAAATGGTTAATGGTGTCCCCAGCCTCGAAACCAATCGTTTGAATACTCAAGTCGAAGTTAAAGACGGAGAAACATTGGTTTTAGGCGGGATTTTTCGCCAAGAAAAATTTGAGAATATCTCAAAAGTTCCCGTGTTTGGAGACCTTCCTGTGTTGGGGGCTCTGTTTCGACATAGGTCAGATAAAACAGAAAAGGTTGAATTACTTGTATTTATTACGCCAAAACTGCTACAAATGACGATAAAATAGGTCAGACACGGTCAAAAACAAAGATATTAGACGCAATTTTTTTGTTTTTGGCTCTCTCGAGGCCCGAGACAGCAGATATTTTGACGTAAAATAAAATGAAAAATGCCCCCAACATTGTATTAGTTGGCCCGATGGGAGCAGGAAAAACGACCATAGGCCGTTTACTGTCCCAGACTTTGGAAAGAGAGTTTTTTGACTCGGATCGAGTGATCGAGGAAAAAGCGGGCGCAGACATTCCCTGGATCTTCGACAAGGAGGGCGAGGATGGATTTCGCCGCAGGGAAACCCATGTATTACAAGAGATGCTTGAAGAGCCTGAGCAACGAGTTGTATTGGCGACAGGCGGCGGTATTGTAATGCGAGAAGAGAATCGAGCGTTGCTCAGAAAAGAGACGATGGTGGTGTATTTATACGCCTCCGTAGAGCAGCAGCTGCATAGAACGTCGAAGAGTAATCATCGGCCCTTGCTAAAGAAAGGCAACCCGAAAGAGACATTAACCAATTTGTTTAAGATACGTGATCCACTTTATAGGGACGTCGCCTCCCTTATTGTGGAAACGGATGCACGCCATCCGAGAGCGGTCGCGAACAAAGTGCTTGATGCGATAAAAAATCAATTTGAGAATTCAGAGAGTCCAGTATAACTATGCGAACCTTAACGGTTGATTTAGGAGATCGAAGTTACCCAATATACATTGGTGCGGGTATACGTAAACAAAAATCGCTGTTTGCTGATGCGATTAAAGGCAAACAAGTGATGATCGTTACCAATGAGACCATTGCGCCCCTGTATTTGGACGATATGGTCGCCTTACTCTCTTCTGATTACCAAGTTGATACCTGTATCCTAGCAGATGGTGAAAAGTACAAGACGCTCGATACGTATGGCCAGATTATGACGTCTTTACTGGAGGCGAAGCATAACCGAACCACCACCATCATTGCATTGGGTGGTGGTGTGATTGGTGACATGGCAGGTTACGCAGCAGCGACCTATCAACGAGGTGTCGATTTTATCCAGGTACCGACGACCTTATTGTCTCAGGTTGACTCTTCTGTTGGCGGAAAAACGGGCGTTAACCACCCTCTTGGCAAAAATATGATAGGTGCGTTTTACCAGCCTCAAGCGGTGGTTATCGACACGGATTCGCTCAAAACGCTGCCAATGAAGGAGTTATCCGCTGGTATGGCGGAAGTGATCAAATATGGTTTGATTTGTGACAAGCCATTCTTTGAATGGTTGGAAAACGAAATCGAAGCGTTAATGTCGCTCGACGCTGAGCGTATTACCGAGTCCATTTATAAATCTTGTGAAGCCAAAGCGAAGGTTGTTGCGCTAGATGAGAGAGAAGGTGGCATTCGAGCTATCTTGAACTTGGGGCACACATTTGGTCATGCGATTGAAACTGAAATGGGTTACGGTGCGTGGCTTCATGGCGAAGCGGTTGCGGCGGGCATGGTATTAGCAGTAGACCTTTCATGTCGAATGGGGAATGTTTCTTCTGAAGAGCTAGTAAGAACGGTAAATCTTTTAAAAGCAGCAAATTTACCTGTTTTACCCCCGCAAAATATGACGAAAGACGCGTTTTTATCGCGTATGATTTTAGATAAAAAGGTACTAGACGGTAATTTACGGCTAGTATTACTTGAGTCATTAGGTGATGCGATTACGACGTCAGATTTTCCAGAAGACTATTTTAATGCGTGTCTTGAAGATGCATTAGAAGCGAGTCGTCTTAATTAAATACACGGACTGTCGCTGTCGCATTTGTATTGCGCATGATCAGTCGTTTATGGAGTAAGGAAGTCTATGGCAGAGACCAGCTTTCAGTTTGATTTAGAGGATGCGCTGGAGCAGCAGCAACCGAAAGTCATGCTGAGAAACCCTTTCAGTCAAGAAGGGGGGGCTTTCTTTGCCTCGGAGGAGCGTAATCAGCAGCTCGCGTTGCTTGAGCACCTTAGTCGATACAGTAATTTACTTTCTATTATTGAAGGGGAGAGCGGTAGCGGAAAATCGCGCTTTCTAGAAGAGTTTATTAGAGCGCAAGGCGACGTTGCCGAGATTAGTCGTGTAAAAGCGACTATGCTAATGACGGCGGGACAATTGTTGGAAGCGATCTACACAGGCTTCGCAAGCGCTCTGCCTAATGTCGAATCGCGAACCTCGTTTGGCCCCTTGCTGAAGTTTGCTCATGAGCTAGAAGGAAATGGCAGTAAAGCCATTATCTTGATCGATAATGCTCAGGAACTGAATACTGACGCGATCATTATGCTCATGGACATGATGTCTTTGGCTACTGAGGCTCAAGAAGTACCTCATGTTGCTTTGTTCAGTGAATTTCCCGTTTCAAGAAACCTTGACCAATATCAAACCAGTCGTTACGAACAACTCAGTCATGTACTGACCTTAGCGCCTTTCTCATACGAACAAACCAAAGCTTATTTATTACACCGCGTTAGAGCGGTCGGTGGTGGTATTAATCTGCCGTTTAGCGACAAACAAATAAAAGCCATTTATCAAGAGTCAGGCGGGCAGCCTGGTCAGATAAATGCCGTGGCCCAGCGTCTTATGGGGATGGGATCGGCAGGTAAAGCGAAGAAAAAACGCAAGTTCAGCTTGAGCCTTGGTTTCCCATTGGTCCATATGGCGCTCCTGTCTTTGGTTATGCTCGGGATTTTAATGATGGTGTTGTTCAGTGACGATACGCCTGAATCACCTCAGACTGCATCGGAATCCATTCCGCCTATTGCCGCGTCGCCCAACGCTGTGCGCCAAAGCAACAGTGAAACCATAAAGCGTATCGAAGATATGCAGCGTAAACTTCAAGAAGACGCGCCCGTTGCATTGCCCCCTATTCCTGCGGATGTACTTCAACCGAGTGCGAATGATCAAGTGGCTGAAACACAAAGAGCGCCTTCTGCGCAGCCTTCTAGTGTCGCTGTTGCACCCGTGAGAGAAAATACGGTCGGGCAAAGCAATAACACTCCAGTCGTTGCAAACATTCAGCCAATTGCTTCCGCCCCCGTTGTCGAAAAGCAAGCGGAACCGGAAGTGGTTGTTGAAAGAGACCCGTTTGATAAGACCCAGTTTTGGAAAGCTCAAACACCGACACGCTATACTTTGCAGCTTTTAGGAACTCACAATCTTAACACTGTAAAAGACTTCATTCGTGATCAAGGAAGTATTGACGAATTCAGCTATTTCAGGGCAATTCACAAAGGCAAGGCGTGGTTTGTTGTTGTCTACGGTAGCTATCGAAACCGAAGTGAAGCCATTGCTGCGGTTGAAGCGTTGCCTAATGATCTACGTAGTTTAAACCCTTGGGCTCGCAGTATTCGCGGGATTCAGCAAGACATCGTAAAGGCGGGAAGTTAGAGGCGTCTAAAAACGCAGTTGAGCCCTCCTAATGTGTCACTCTTTACTTTCTCAAATCATTAATCACCTATGCAGTGATTGATCATTTGATAAATTTCTTTTCTCCTATTCTTTATTGCGTATTTTTAAACTCTCGTTATATTCGCTCTAAGTTTTTGAATAAAATGGATTTTTTATTTAACTCTTTTTGATTCCCAACTCGGCATGATCTTCGCTATATCGTATTTGATTGGCCAACTTGAATTCAGTTCGCGTATTTTATGAAGGGCTTCTTCCCCGAGCTTCTTCATGATTAGTGCGACTTTTTTTCTTGTTGCCGTCCTCATAACAAAAATAAAATGGGCCAAATTATGATCAAATCGAGAGCACTCATAGCAACAGGCTTAATGACGTTGCCTTACTCAGTATTCGCCTACGACCTTCCTGGTATAAATCTAGGTGCAACCAGTTTTTATGACGCAGCGCCGCCGCCAACGGGTCCAGGACTGTACTTCGTCGAATACCTGCAATTCTCTACAGCAAATACGTTGAATGGCGCAAACGGTGAGCCGTTGACGCTGCCTAAGCAAGACCTTGATGTGTTTGTGCCACTGACCCAATTGATTTATCTTTCTGATACAAAAATTGGCAATGCAAGTTTAGGCTTCACTGGATTACTTCCCTATTTGGCAAAAGCAGATGTTGATGACGGGTTAAATAATGTGGCACTAGATTCGACCACAGGGGTGGGAGATTTAACTCTAGGTGCCTTTTTGCAGTTTGACCCCGTTATGGGCACTAACGGCCCAGTTTTCTCTCAGCGAGTGGAGTTTGATATATCGATACCGACGGGAGAATATGATTCGTCGAAGGCAATTAACCCAAGTAGTAACAGCGTATATATCAACCCGTACTACGCTTTGACCTATTGGTTGTCTCCTCGATGGACGGCATCTACCCGAATTTCCTATTTATGGAATGGAAAAAATGACGATCCATCACCAACATATAGCAATCTAGGCGCTACTGAAACACAGGCCGGACAGGCGTTCCATATCAATTTCGCCAGTGCTTACGCGGTATCTAATCGTCTCAGTGTTGGATTGAGTGGTTATGTGCTCAATCAAATCACGAATACGAAAGCGAACGGTAGTGACGTCGCTGACACAAAAGAAGAAGTTTGGGCCATCGGCCCTGGTTTTCAGTACGTTTTAAATCCTAATAATAGCATTGTCGCCAATGTCTACTTTGAACAAGATGCGAAAAATCGTGCGGAAAGCGATCGATTCATTTTACGTTTTAACCATCACTTTTAAGATCGTGATATTGTGTCAGACGAAAGGGGCTTCTACTCTGAAGCTCCTTTCAAAGGAGGTTTATTGTGTTGGATAAGTATAAAAATATCGATGGTTACAATATTCGCTATCGAGATACCGAAGGTGATGGGCCAGTCCTTTTTATGACTCATGGCATTGGTGCGTCTTTGGAAACGTGGGATCTCGTTGCTGAAAGGCTTCCAGACACGGTGCGAGTTATTTCTTGGGATGTCGTTAATCATGGCTTGTCAGACTTCTCTAAGCAACCTTATGGTCCAGATGACTATGCAACTCTAGGATGGTCTTTGTTGAATGCGTTAGGTGTTTCGCAGGTCAGCTTAATGGGTAATTCAATGGGAGGGGCTATTAGCATTAGAATGCTGTCCTTAGCGCCAGAGCGAGTTACACATATAGCTTTGTTGAATGCAGCAACACTAGGTGTTGAGACTCCTATGCCATTTCGTTTGATGACATTGCCTATTTTGAGTGGCCTTCTATCAAAACCTGGAAAAATTGCCATTGATAATCAAATTAAGGCTATTTTCCACTCGAGTTATAACGCTTCAATTGACGTTAAAAAAGTGATTCATCGTAATGTTATGCGAGACGGAGCGCAAAAAGCATTTGCTGATACGTTAAAGGTGATGACGAATATAAAAGGGCAGAAACGTGAATTGGTCGAGCATTCTTTGTCTATCCTAAGCTCGACTTCCGCCCCAGTCCTTTTTATTCATGGTCAAGAGGACAGTGTGATTCCTATCCGTCACTCTATAGAGGCAGCCGCGCAAACGTCAAATGCGGAAATGATTTCGATTGATCAATGTGGCCATACACCACAACTCGAAATGCCTCAAAAGATAGTGGATTCGTTAATGCCATTTATTGCCGACACGATGCCAGAATCGAAGCGGGCTGTTGGCCCAGCTCCTATTTAAACTTTTTAATGCGATATGCCAGTTGAGGGCGACTTAGGCCAACGCGGCGAGCCGCCTCGGATAAGTTGCCGTTCGCTTCAGTGACAGCATCTGACAATATCTGCTGTTCGAGCATCTCTAAATCCAATGCTTCATTGCTGCCTGTCAGGTTATGGAGTGTGTCCAATAAGGATGTGGGGCTGTTGGTTAAGCTTGTATGTGCGTTTTTAAGTTCGCCATTTGAGCTGATAGAGAACAAGGTCTCCGCGGGTGAGATCTCCTCGTTCTGGAATAGGTGCGCTAAATCTACTGGGTTGCCGTCTTCTGTCGCAATGACACCGCGCTCGATCAGGTTCTGTAATTCTCGAATATTGCCAGGGAAGCGATAATTTAGCAGCGCTCGTGTTGCCGATTGGGTAATACCAGAGGGAGAACGTTGGTGCAGCTTACAGAAATGCTGGTAAAAATAGCTCGTTAGCAATGGAATGTCGGCTCTTCGTTCTCTAAGAGGCGGTAAGGAAATGGGGTAAACGTTAAGACGAAAATAGAGGTCTTCACGGAATTCCCCATTGCGAACGGCTTCTATCAGATCTACATTGGTCGCCGCGATAACGCGTACATCGACTTTAATAGAGCGTGTTCCACCGACACGTTCAATCTCTTTTTCCTGTAATACGCGTAGTAGTTTACTTTGACCTGACGCGTTGAGGTCGCCGATTTCATCAAGAAATAGTGTTCCGCCATTTGCGCGTTCAAAACGCCCAGGTCGACTCGTGTTTGCTCCGGTATACGCCCCTTTTTCTACACCAAATAGTTCTGCTTCCATTAGGTTGTCAGGTATTGCAGCGCAGTTGAAGGCAACAAAAGGAGCGTCTTTTCGAGGGCTGAGTGAATGTACCGAGTTGGCAAACAGCTCTTTCCCGACACCGGATTCCCCAGAGAACAAAACGGTTGCTTGTGTCGGGGCGACCTTACTTATGGCTTGATAAGCCGTATTAAAAGCCGCCGATACGCCGATCATTTTATTGTGTTTTAGAATCTCAATGGTGGGGGAGTGGGTTGGTGAAAAGTCAGGTAAATCGGCGGTTGTTTCCTCGTTTACCTTTGATTCGACAGCAGCGGTGTTTGCTTGGCTTTGAGGTGCGTCTTTCGCAGTATTTAAGTAGCGTAAGTCTTCTTCAATATCGGACCAAAGTTCTGCTGATTTACCGATAACGCGGCATACATCGTGTCCCATTGCTGCGCATTCGACTTCTCTGAAAACAACCAGTGTTCCGACTAAACCAGAAACGTAGCCCATCGCATAACCGAGTTCCATCCAACAGACGGGGTGAGGGCTTTTTCCAAAGTGGGTGATGTGCTCTTCGACTTCCGTGCTGTGGTGCCAAATAAACTCCCCTTCGTACAGACCTTTGTCAGTATCAAATTCAAAGTGAACGGTTTCAACTTTCACAACCCCTTCAAGTCCATGAAGGCGTGTACCTGCACTAAACATGGAGACAGGATCTGAATCAGACCATTGATTGCGAACCAATTCGGCGTCTCGCATTCCTGACATGTAGCCTGTTCGAGTGAAGAGTCCTCTGCTTTTTTCGTAGCCCAATGTATCGATTAATTCGCTACGCATAAAACCAAAGGAAGAGCTGTGTATAAGCAGCATTCGTTGATCTTCGAGCCATATACGGCCATCGCCAGGTGAAAAGTGCAGACTCTCCGTGAGATCTTTTAGCGTAGGACTGTGCTGGCTTTCAAAGTTTCTCGAACTGCCTTTTAGTGCTGATTTATCCCTGCTTTGGGTTAACTCAGCTAATGAAATTCTCTCTGAACGTGTCATTTTTATTTTTATCCTCGACATGATGAAATCATCAAAATGTTCACACTCAGTGTTTATTAGGATTGATGATATGGTCAAATTACTTTTTTCTTGCTGCTATAAAAAATAGTTCATGGAATTTTATAATTGACATATAAATCAATAGGTTAATATTTTACTGACACCGCGTTTAGATTGGGATAATAAATCGGCACAGTGCTTGCTGACATGCTTTCGTGTCCACTAGGACTTTCCAATAATAAAAATAACGGAGTTCACCTATGTCAGATAGAGACTTGCCCAATAGACAAATGTCAGATTGCAACACGTCAGATAAGGCGTTGAAGCAGTCACCTCTCTCCCGCCGTAAATTTTTAGGGGGTATGGGGGTTGCCTTAGGTAGCAGCGTATTGCCAGCTGGTTTTACGGTTTTTTCCTCTGCAGCACGTGCTAGCTCAGATCCAGTGATCAAAATTGGCTTTATCAGCCCGCGCTCTGGACCGCTTAGTGTATTTGGAGAGGGGGACGAGTTTTTAGTAGAGCAAGTAATGCGTCAATTTTCTCAGGGCTTAACGATTGACGGCGTGAAATACGCGTTAGACATTATTATAGGTGATACGCGTTCTGATTCCATTGGCGCTAGTTTAAAAGCTAAGGAACTGATCGATGGGGACCACATTGATTTTATGCTCACGTCGTCGACACCTGAAACTGTAAACCCAGTGGCTGATGCTTGTGAAGCCGCCGGTGTTCCTTGTCTTTCAACAACGGCACCGTGGGAGAGTTTCTATTTTGGCCGAGGAGGAATTCCAGGGCAGGCGTCTCCTTTTAAATGGACCTATCATTTCTGTTTCGGTGTGATGGATTTTGCACAGCTTTATATTGATCAGTGGCAGAAAGTGGATACGAATAAGCGAGTGGGAGCCTTATTGCCAAACGATGCGGACGGTAATGCCATCCGAGGGCTATTGTTGCCAGCCTTGGAAAAAGAAGGGTTTACTGTCGTAGATGCTGGATTGTATGAAAACGGCACAAGTGATTTTACTCAGCAAATTAATCTGTTTAAAAAAGAAAAATGTGAAATATTTAATACCTTTCCATTCCCCCCAGATTTTCCTGTCTTTTGGCGTCAAGCCGCCCAAAAAGGTCTTGCGAAAAAAGTGAAGGTAGCACAGCTCGCAAAAGCGGGTTTATTTCCGGCTGAGATTGAGTCAATGGGGAAACTGGGTTACGGCTTACATTCAGGTGCTTATTGGCATAAAGATTTTCCATTTACCTCTCTGTCTACAGGCCTTAGTTGTGCAGAAATAGCCGATGGCTTTGAGAAAACGATGGATAAGCAATGGAATCAGCAAGTCGGTGCCAATGCAGCACTCTTTGATGCTGCCATCAGTGCCTTAGTTCAATCTAATGATCCTAAAAATAAAGTCGCACTAGCGACGGCTTTGTCCCAGCTCCAAGCGGATACAGCGGTGGGCCGTGTTGACTTTAAAAATGGCCCTGCGCCGAACTGTGCCAGAGCGGGTTTGGTCGGGGTTCAGTGGATGAAATCCAAGCAAGGACCTTGGCCTCTTGAGTTGCCGATTGTATCAAATGCGAACCTTCCTTCTGTTCCGCTGACCGGTACGATGACGCGCTATAAGCTGGGAGGCTAATGTATGCGAAACACGTGTTTGATTAACGCGAAGGGAATCAATAAGTATTTCGGTGCGTTTCAAGTGCTGGCGGACGTCGATCTTGAAGTCCATAAAGGTGAGGCGGTTGGCATTGTTGGCCCAAATGGCGCGGGTAAAACAACGCTGTTTGGGGTATTGGCTGGGGCGTTAGATCCTTCGTCAGGTGATATTCAACTAGGAGGCAATTCAATACTAAAGCACGACTCGGCTCGCCGATGTCGGCTTGGTATTGCTCGTACCCATCAAATACCACGACCTTTTCTTGGAATGAGTGTATTTGAGAACGTGATGGTCGCAGCGAATTTTGGTAGTGGGCGTAAGTTGACTAAAACAAAAATAGAATGTCTTGCAATTGACGCGCTGGAAAAGGCTGGCATGACGGCGATTGCGAATCGTCCAGCGACATCTTTAGGGCTTTTAGATCGAAAGCGCCTAGAGTTGGCTAGGGCACTAGCAACGTCGCCTGACATATTATTGCTGGATGAAATTGGTGGTGGGTTAACCGAAGCGGAATTACAACAGTTAGTGTCACTGATCTTAGAGCTCAAACAGGATGGTATTACTGTTGTTTGGATAGAGCACATACTCCATGCCTTGTTAAAAGTGATTGACCGACTTGTGTGTATGGACTCTGGGCAAGTGATTGCGCAAGGGCTGCCCAAAGAGGTGATGGCTGATAAGCAAGTTATGCAGGCGTACCTCGGCTCGGAGGTGGCTCAATGAGTATGTTAAGTATAGAGAACCTTGTTGCCAATCATGGCTTACTCAACGCTGTAAAAGGCGTTTCGTTTTCCGTTGAAAAAGGAGATGTGCTGTCTATTGTCGGCTCTAACGGTGCAGGGAAAACGACGCTGTTTAGAGCGATTTCTGGGGTTCATCCCATTGTTTCTGGTTCCGTCCTATTGGATGGAGACGCTATTGATAATGTGAGCGCGAATCGTCGAGTTGAGAAGGGGCTTGTGATGGTGCCCGAAGGGCGGCGGCTGTTTTCGGATATGACGGTCAAAGAAAACCTCATGGTGGCTGCTGAACATGGTCGTAAAGGCGACTGGGTGTTAGATAAAGTCGTTGACGCACTGCCGGGACTTAAGTCGATCGTTAATAAACGCGCTGGTGGCCTCTCTGGTGGTCAGCGCCAAAGTGTTGCAATAGGACGAGCGTTAATGAGCAACCCTACGATTTTGCTGATAGATGAGGTTTCGCTTGGGCTGTCACCCATCGCCATTGGTGAATTATATGAGTCGCTGGATCATTTGAAACAAAAGCTCGATGTTACTTTTATTATAGTGGAGCAAGATTTGAACCGAGCCATTACGTTTTCTGATCATACGATTTGCATGTTAGAAGGAAGCATTGAGCTGGAAGGGAAGTCATCGACACTCGATAAAAAAGATATTTACGCCGCGTATTTCGGTGTTGAGGAGGGTGCGGATGCTTGATGCTCTATTGCAAGGAACCTTGTTAGGTGGGTATTACGCCATTCTGGCAGCTGGGCTTTCTCTTATGTTTGGTGTGGCGCGTTTTATTAACCTTGCACACGGAGATAATGCAATTCTTGGTGCGTTTATCGTGCTCTTGGGAGTTGAGTATTTCAATATGTCGCCTTGGTTTGCAATGATAGGCGCTATTCCAATCATGTATGTACTGGGCTGGTTAACACAGAAATACGTGTTTGATCGGACTCAAAGGGGCGGTTTTCTTCTGCCACTTTTGACGACTTTTGGTCTGGCTGCGGTTATTCAAAATGGATTGTTTGCAGGTTTCGGTTCGGATATTCGTTCTCTTGCTGATTATATTGGCGACCTTTCTTGGGACAGTTGGGATTTGACCGACGAAATTAGTGTCGGGAAACTGCCTGTTATCGTATTTGTTATTGCTGTCGTGACTCTGGTGGGATTGCAGATCGTATTGAGCTTGTCTAGGTTTGGTCGAGCGGTTCGCGCAACCGCGTTAGACCCTGAAGCGGCTCAACTATGTGGCATTGACTCGGCAGAGGTGTATCGAAAAATTACAGGCATCGCATTTGTTTTGTCTGCAATTGCCGGGGTAATGCTCGCTATGCGCGCTTCTATTGCGCCTTATTCAGGTCCGGCTCAGCTTATTTTTGCATTTGAGGCGGTTGTTATTGGCGGTATCGGCTCACTATGGGGAACCTTGTTAGGAGGCATTGCACTTGGTGTGGCACAAAGTGTCGGTGCGTTCTTCGATCCTCAATGGTTTCAGTTAGCAGGGCATTCTCTTTTTCTCCTTGTATTAGGTGTTCGATTCTTAAATCAAAAAGCGCTTCATGTCGGTGGCTGGAGAGCATATCTATCTTCTTTCTCTTCTGACAAACGTACCGCTGAGAAAAACATAACGCCTGTAAAAGAGCGAGGGGCTTCACAATGATAAATAAACAATCAATGACGGTGGAGTCATGGGACGCAAAAGGCAGACTGACGTTTAAAGTGGCTGCGCTCATTGTTGTGTGTCTTGCGTTGTTACCTTTTTATGCTGACGGTCAGATTATCGATAAAGTCACTATGTTGATGATTTATATCGTTCTTGCCATGATGTGGAACCTTTTGGCGGGCTTCGCTGGGTTAGTTTCAGTTGGTCAACAAGCTTTCTTTGGTCTAGGCGCGTACTTTGCTATTCGCCTTGTTATGGCTGATATGAACCCCTATGGCGCGTTTATTATAGGATCGTTAGCTGTTGCTGTTATCGCTTATCTCATATCCTTTTTCGTTTTAAACCTGAAAGGCGGTGAGTTCGCGATTGCTATGTGGGTCATCGCTGAGGTTATTCGTATCTTTGTGATGTTTGACCCGATTATTCAGGGAGAAACAGGTACTTCTTTATTGGCTATGAATGCCTATGAACCAGAGCTTCGGCGTAGTTTGAATTTTTGGTTTAGCTTGAGTGTATTTGTGGTGTTTTCTGGAGGCGTGTTGGTGTTATTAAAAAGCCGCCTTGGTGCGGCGGCTCAGGCAATCAGGGACGATGAGGAAGCGGCGCGATCTGTCGGGATTAAAGTTGAATCTACCAAGCGGATTATCTTTGTGATTGCTGCGGTAGGATGTGCTTTTGCAGGTTGTATTTGGCTTTCTACAGCGATCACGTTTCAGCCTCGTACCAATTTTGGTGTTCAATGGACTGTCTTTATGCTATTTATGGTATTGGTTGGCGGCTTAGGGACGTTTGAAGGGCCTATTATTGGCGCGATTTTGTTCTTTATACTCCAAGAAGTGTTTGGTGATTTTGGTGCTTGGTATTTGGCTGGACTGGGGGCCGTAGCAGTCCTATTCGCTTTGTACTTACCGAAAGGCATTTGCGGGGAGTTGCAAGCGCGTAAAGGTGTCTCTCTGATTCAAACTGGTGTGAAATTGGTTCGTCGAAGTAAACCGTAAAACCTTCATCCTTCTAATGCCGCGTTAGCTTGAACTAGGACACAGTTGTTTAAGGGGCACGGTTGTTTAAGCACACAGTCGCATCGGTGATGTTAAGACAAAGGCGCGACTGTGTTCCATTTCTGATCGTAGTTGGTTTACCTTAAGTTCAATTGTGCTAGGCGAAGCTCAATTGAACTTAAGGTTATTGTGACGAGAGAAAGCGGATCAAATGACCCCAAGCTCCACTAATCGTTCGTGTAAGTAGCTACCCGCTGTATGGCGCTTGGAAAGAACGACTTCTGGTTTTGGGTGAAGGAACAGAGGCAAAGAAATACGAGATTTCGTTTTGTCTGCACCTTCTGGGTTGATAACGCGGTGGGAGGTAGATGGGAAATAGCCGGCAGACGCTTCTTGTAGCATGTCTCCGATGTTAACGATTAACGTGCCGAAGTCACACGGAACATCCATCCAACTACCATCTTTCGCTTTTACCTGCAGCCCTGGCTCGTTTGCTGAGGGTAAGATAGTCAGTAAGTTTATGTCTTCATGTGCTCCTGCTCGAATCGCACCCAGTTCTTCGTCACCTTTAAGTGGTGGATAGTGCAGCACACGCAGTAGGGTTTGATCACTGTTTTCAATCATGCTCGACAGGGATTGGGAATAATGTTGTGCGATGTCTGTAGGCGTATACTGTTCTACCCATTTTAGTAATTCTTCCGCTAGGGTATTGGCTTCTGAGTAGTATTGCGCTAATTCGTCTTTATGTTCTTTCGGACACTGCCCCCAAGGGTAGTAATGGAAATACTCTTTAATGTCTTTTTTAGAATGACCTTTAGCGGTTTCAGAGACATCAGGTGGAAAGTATCCATCCTGTGTCCCAACATTATAACGGTAGTTTTCTTTGTCCGCGCTGTTGTAAAAAGATTGCCAATTATCGTATATGGAAGAGACAAGCTCTTTTCGGATAGGGTGATTTTTAAGGACGCCAAATCCTGTTTCTCTCAGTGACGTTACAAACTCTTCTGCGGCGTTGGGGCTTTGATAATCGATCGCTTCTAATTTCATGGTTTTTAAATCCTAATCGGCTTCGAGCAAGTGCTCGTGTCATTGTTTTTTGTTTCATAGCTAGGAAAAAAACAGAGGTTCTAGGATGACCACCCTTTGTGAAAAAAGTAACGCAAATCGACTGTCTCAGCCTGATATTGATGCGACCACAACGACATAACCAAACTTTTTTCGCAACGCAATGCATAGGCCATATAAGGTCGTGTCGCTTGCTGTTGTTTGACGGTTAGTAAAGACATTGCAATTTGTGCTCGCTATGTTTGTTCGCTGATTTAATGTTGTCCGAATGGTCATATTAAAGGCTATTGTGTCAGATTTGAAGAGGGCTGAGTCCTCGTTTAAGAAAAAATACACTATTTCTTATGGGGTTATCTCAAGCTTAGCCTATACTCGGATTTAAGGCAGGTGCTAGACAGTCGCCTACTTTCGTAGAGTATAGAGAAGCTTACAAAATTGTTTTTATTGAGGTAGTTAAAAATTGACCCTGACGAAACGCTTTCGTCTCACAGTATAGAGGGTAGTTTATGAACAATACATTCCAGTCTTTAAAGAACTATTTTTTGATCTCCATGCCACATTTGAATGACCCAGATTTCGAGCATACCGTGGTGTATTTATGTGAACATACAGAAGAGGGAGCGATGGGAATCGTCATTAATCGCCCTTCTAGCATTGATTTTACCGAACTCGCTGATCATTTAGGAATGAAAGTAGAAGCGCCTAGATTAGCGTCTGAACCCATTTATGTTGGCGGCCCTGTCGAATCAGAGCGAGGCTTTATATTGCATACGTCGGATAAAAGTTGGGGCAACTCGCTGTGCGTCACTGATGAAGTGAATTTGTCAGCGGCTCTTGAGACTTTAGAAAATATTGCGATTGGCAATGGCCCATCCATGTATCGAATTGCGCTCGGATGTGCCGGCTGGGACGAAGGACAGCTAGAAAGTGAAATAGCCAATAATGATTGGCTGGTATGTGAGGCCGACTTAGACGTATTATTTAATACCCCAAGTGATATGCAGTTCAGTGCGGCAACTAAGGTACTTGGTGTGGATATGACTTGGTTATCGCCAGATATGGGACACAGTTAAAAATGATAGAAGAATCATCTTCGATACAAGGTGAAAAAACAAATGAAGCAAGCCCCAATATAGCGAAAACTGTATTGGGGTTTGATTTTGGTACAACGCGAATTGGTGTTGCTATTGGGCAGAATGTAACAATGTCGGCCCGCCCTTTGTCACCATTAAAGGCCAATGAAGGTATTCCCAACTGGGATACTATTGCGAAACTCGTTGCTGAATGGGAGCCAGATTGTTTTGTTGTTGGCTTGCCATTAAATATGGATGGCAGCGAAAATGAGATGTGTCAAAGAGCTCGTAAGTTTGCTAAACGATTGCATGGACGTTATAACCGTCCATACCATATGATGGACGAGAGGCTATCGTCGTATGACGCTAAAGGTCAGGTTATTGCTCAGGGTGGTCATCGAAATTTCAAAGAAAATTCGGTCGATGGGTTAGCTGCTCAGTTGATTATAGAAACCTGGTTTGCCGAACAAACTAATCAGTGAAAAGACGAGTCAGTTTAATCGACTTATCTGTTTAATAGACAAGGTAACAGTATTAATGAATTTGGATTTAGACAAAGCGCTTACGTCAATGAAAGATCAGATTGCGAAGTACTGTCAGGAAAAGGATATCGATAATCCTGTCCTGGTTGGTATTCATTCTGGTGGTGTTTGGGTCGCCAATGAGTTGATAGACAGTGTAAAAACACAAGAACCTCTAGCGACGCTGGATATTACGTTTTATCGGGATGACTTTACTCGAGCAGGTCTAAACCCGAAAGTAGGTCATACACAGCTACCCGCATTGGAAGACCGTCACGTGATCTTGGTTGACGATGTTTTAATGTCGGGACGGACAATACGAGCAGCCATGAATGAGATATTCGATTTTGGTCGACCAGCAAGTATATCGTTGGCCATTTTGTACGACTTGAATCATCGTGAACTGCCTATTCAAGCGGATATTGTTGGTGAGAAATTAACGCTTTCAGCTGACCAAAGAGTCAAGTTGAGCGGGCCTGATCCACTTACTGTGTCGATAATCGATACAAAGTGATAGAAACCGTTTAAAGCTATTAATCTCGCTTTATTTTTTGCACGCCACGTACGACAATATAGGTATAAACATGTGGTGATCAGATGTACCACTTAATGCCCAGCTTCTTTATCGTATTGTTAGTCATCACGTTGATGGCGTCATATCAAAATGATGCTGGGCATTTTCCTATCTACACAGTAATGAATACTGTATTGCAGTTTGAGGAAAGCAAATTATGATGCGATCCGACCCTAGGGCGTTACAATTAAACGAACATGGTCAGCTAAAGCACTTTTTAACCTTGGACGGGTTGAATAAAACCATTCTAACTGAAATTCTTGATCGGGCTGACTCGTTTCTCTCAATGGGAGAACAATCGGTTAAGAAAGTCCCTCTTCTTCGTGGGAAGACAGTCGTAAACCTTTTCTTTGAAAACTCCACTCGTACTCGAACTACATTTGAACTGGCAGCTAAGCGTTTGTCTGCTGACGTTATTAATCTCAACATTGAGACATCAGCGACGTCAAAAGGAGAATCTTTGTTGGATACACTTCAAAACCTTGAAGCAATGCAAAGTGATATGTTCGTTGTTCGACATTCGGACAGTGGAGCGGCGCATTTTATTGCGGAGCACTGCACTCCCAATGTCGCTATCATCAATGCGGGAGACGGTCGTCATGCGCACCCGACTCAGGCGATGTTAGATATGTTGACTATTCGCCGCCATAAAGGTCAGTTTGAAGGTCTTAAAGTCGCGATTGTCGGAGATATTCTTCATTCACGTGTTGCCCGCTCTCAGATCCATGCCCTCACCACCTTGGGCGTTGAAGAGGTTCGTCTAGTTGGACCGAAGACCTTGGTTCCTTCTTACTTTAAAGATCTTGGTGCAACGATTTGTCATGATATGTCTGCGGGTTTGGATGACGTTGATGTCATCGTAATGCTACGACTTCAAAAAGAACGTATGTCTGGTGCCTTGTTACCGAGTGAAAGCGAATTTTACCGTCTTTACGGTTTAACAGAAGAGGCACTATCTTGGGCTAAACCTGATGCCATCGTTATGCACCCAGGGCCAATTAATCGCGGTGTTGAGATATCCTCAGAAGTGGCAGATGGCGAAAAGTCGGTGATTCTCAATCAAGTGACCAATGGTATCGCTGTTCGAATGGCCGTATTGTCGATGGCTATGAGTGGTCAGGTGCAAGAACAACAAGGTGGATTGGGAGTAGAAGCTTAAGATGAAACTTCGGATTATAAATGGTCGTGTAATCGACCCAAGCCAAGACCTTGATGCTGTGATCGATGTATTTATTGAAGATCATAAAGTAGTCAGTATTGGTGAAGCTCCTGAGGGCTTTGACGCGGATGAAATCATTGACGCTGCTGATCGATGGGTTTTACCTGGGCTGGTGGATATTGCCGTTGCGTTACGAGAACCTGGCTATACGCAAAAAGGCAACATAGCGACTGAAGGGCGTGCTGCGATTTCGGGCGGTGTGACAACATTGGTGTCGCCTCCAGATACAAAGCCTATTGTCGATACCCCAGCGGTTGCCGCGTTAATTCAAGACAAAGCCGATCAGGCTGGAATGGCCAATGTATTTCCTATTGGTGCGTTAACCAAAGGTTTGCAAGGCGATCAGCTTAGCAATATGGTTGCGCTAACGGATGCAGGTTGTGTCGCGCTTTCAAATCACAGAAGGCCCATGCGTAATACTTTAGTACTGTCTCGTGCTTTAGAGTACGCAGCGACTCACGATTTGCTGGTTGTTTTTCATCCAGACGAGTCTAGTCTGTCTGAGGGCGGTTGCGCTCATGAAGGCATGATGTCTACGGTTCACGGCTTGGCAGGTATTCCTGAAACGGCAGAGACAATTGCCTTGATGCGTGATCTGTTGTTGGTAGAAAAAACAGGCGTAAGAGCGCACTTCGCTCGTTTATCATGTGCGAAGTCTGTTGAAATGATAGCGGATGCACAAGAATCTGGTTTGCCTGTCACGGCAGATGTTGCGCTTCATAATTTGTTGCTGACAGATGAAGTTCTGAATGAGTTTGACGGTCAATTCCATGTGATACCGCCTTTACGTTCAGAAAATGATCGTTTGACTCTTATCGAAGGGATAAAGCGGGGGGCAATTCGTTCCATTTGCTCCGACCATCAGCCACATGAAAAAATGGCGAAAGTCGCCCCATTTGCTGCGACAGAGCCTGGCATGGCAAATGTGGAAATCTTACTGCCTTTGGCGTTACAGCTGATGGATGAAGGGGATTTGAGTTTGACGGATGTGATTAAAACGCTAACTTGTGGCCCTGCCTCGTGTTTTGGTTTAGAAGCAGGCTCTTTGAAACCGGGCAGCTTTGCAGATTTTATCTTATTTGATAGTACGCAAACGTGGGTATGGGATGATAGTTCTCGACGTTCTAAAGGTCATAATTCGGCCTTTGATGGCGTAGAATTAACGGGACGAGTCACGCAAACTTATGTGTCCGGTCAATGTATTTATAGTTTTCATGGTTAAGTCTAATCGTGTATCGTCGATAATAAGAATATGAAGTAAGCTATAAATCGTAAATACGCCAATCTTTTTTGTAGATAAAGAGACCACTCCGTATACATATTGTTACGGAGTGTCTTCTCAATAAATAGTCAATATGATTACTGTTATTGGTTACAAAACCTTGCGTATTCTTGATCGGTTTCATTGCTTTACTTTTTATTTGAGCATATTAACCTATGAGTATTGTGAACTAATAAGGCTGATAAACGTACATGGTAGACAATTCGCCAGAGCTATTGCACTCCACTTCGAGTAGGTCTGAAGCCGAGGATATTCATCGCCTGAAGCTGGAACTCGATTTCCTTAGCAACGTAAGGAGGCAGGAAGAAGAACTGCTTTACATGGTTGCAAGAGGAGCTCGTCAAGATTCAATGCTGTCCTTTCTTGTAGAGAAATTTAAGCAATTCTTTCCTCGTGTCAGGCCGTGTTTGCTTTGGTGTGATAAAGACTTGGCGCACTGGCGTATTGAGAACCATAAAGAATGGTCAAATAGCGTATGTAATACGATTGGTGAGGTCATTAGTGTTCCTCAAGCGTTGCTTACATTTGCCGCTAGCCCTTCTCGTCCGTTTGTTCGCATAGATAACCTCAGTAGTCAGTCGGATTGGATAGATTGGCATCAATTTCTATCAAATGAAGGCATTTCGGGCTGTTGGATGCACAGTGTTCAGGATCATGACGGGAATTGGTTAACCGTCGCTCTCTTTTTTGATCACGAGACGCTGTCTGAGAACATTACTGAGTTCATGGTTGAGCAAAGCCTCAAAGGAATGGGGAAGTGGATCAAGGCCGGTTTTGAACGAAAAAATGCTGATCGAAAGTTATTGATCTCTGAGCATTATGATGAACAAACTGGCTTGTTACGTGATGCGATGTTTGACACCAGTCTTGAATTGATTCTTAAGGATGCTCGACGGAATTTTCAACGATTGGCGGTACTGTGCGTGAAGCTGCATGGCCCTGTGTTGTCAGAAAACCTAAAAACTTTATCCACCGTTTTACAAGAAACATTACGTGATAATGATTTGATTTCACGTTATAGCGACAATGTCTTTTTAACCGGTGTTCGAATCGGGCACTTAGACGACGCTGAGATCATTGCGAACAAAATCTATAAAGCCTTATCAAGTGAAGCATTCCGAAAAGACAGCTCTTTTCGAGGTAATGTCGGAATAGGCGTTGCTTTTTATCCTGAACAATCTACCCTAGATGCGCTGTACATTGCTGCACATGCAGCGGCAGATCAGGTGGATCAGCCAGTTGGGTATCGTATTGAGTATCATGGGCGTTTTCTAAAGACGATGGATGATGCTTACGACCTATAGTGGCTTTTCGTTAGAGTGTGTTCATAGGGCATGAGTCATGACTCAGATCTCAGATAATCTTTCTCGTGTTAAACACGATATTCATACGCTTGAGACCCGCTATAATCGTATCGAAGATAGCGTTAATCTGCTTGCCGTAAGTAAAACTAAACCAATAGAAGCCATTATTGAAGCGTACGAAGCTGGACAGCGTTTGTTTGGTGAAAATTATGTTCAAGAAGCGGTGTCCAAGTACGGAGAACTGCAAAATTATCCAGGCATAGTGTGGCATTTTATTGGGCCTATCCAATCGAATAAGTCGCGTCAAATAGCGGAAACAATGGATTGGGTTCATACCGTTGACAGGGAAAAAATTGCTCGACGTTTAAGTGAACAGCGACCCATATCTAAGCCACCGCTAAATGTACTCATTCAGGTTAATATTAGCCAAGAATCAAGTAAATCAGGAATTGCGTTAAGTGAGTTGGGTGAGATGGTTGATTTAGTCAATTCTTTACCTAATATAGTCCTTCGTGGGCTGATGGCAATTCCTGCTCCTCAAGAAAGTGAAGCAGCACAAATTGATGTTTACCGACCACTTACTGAGGCGTATGAAGCGCTAGTTGAAGCGTTCTTACACGTCGATACGCTGTCGATCGGCATGTCTGGAGACCTTCCTGCTGCTATTGCTTCAAAAAGCTCTTTAGTACGTGTAGGAACGTCCATTTTTGGGGCGCGTGATTACTCAACATCTAACTGATAATTCGCCCTAGAACTTAAAAATTATTAAAGGATACTGAATGTCTTTACGTATAGCGTTTATTGGTGTGGGTAATATGGCCTCTGCCATTATTGGTGGTTTGGTCTCAAGTGGTTATCCCAGTGATAAAATCTGCGGTACATCGCTTAATACCGACTCTTTCGCCGCACTCGAAGAAAAATTCGGCCTAACCATGATGACGTCGAATACCGATGCCATTGCAGCGGCCGATGTTGTGTTTTTATGCGTGAAGCCGAATCAGGTTCGAAGTGTCTTAGAGCAAGCTGCTGAGGTTATTACGCCCCGCCAAATGTTTGTCTCTGTTGCGGCAGGCGTAGAGATTGGGTCCATTGAGTCTTGGTTACCAGTATCAGCTGCTGTAGTCAGAAGTATGCCAAATACACCTGCGTTGGTTAATTGTGGAGCGAGCGGATTAGTTGCGAACACAGTTGCTTCGGTTGAGCAAAAAGAATGGATTTCGACGGTGTTTAAAAGCTTTGGTGACTGTGTTTGGGTCAACAATGAAGAGCAAATGCATCAAGTAACGGCGTTGTCTGGCAGTGCACCAGCCTATTTTTTCCGAGTGTTGGAATCTATGATTAAATCAGGCGTAGATCAGGGCATGACCGAAGAAGACAGTCGAAAACTCGCGTCGTTAACTATGTTAGGTGCTGCAAAAATGGCGACCGAATTGGACGAATCTATTGCCCAGCTACGTATCAATATTACGTCGCCAAATGGAACAACCGAACAGGCATTGAATTCTCTCAACGACGCCAATATAGATAAAGTAATGGACGATGCGATGCGTGCTTGCGTAAAGCGTTCTAAAGAATTAGCCGAAGAAATGGCGAAAAGTTAGGAGTGTGTCATGGGCGGTGATCCGTTTATTTTAGTCGTAAAAACCTTAGGTAGCCTGTATCTTTTTGTTGTAATGCTAAGGCTGCTTTTGCAATTAAGTCGAGCTGATTTTTACAACCCAATTAGTCAGGCGATTGTGAAAGCAACCAGCCCAATATTGTTGCCCTTGCGTAAAGTTATCCCTCCAATTGGACGTCTTGATACCGCATCTGTTGTGTTGGCTTTGGCTGTCCAGTTTGCAATGGTCTTCTTGATTTTAATGATTGCGGGATTTAATTCGACGCCTGCTCATTACGTTATCTATACTATCGCGGGCTTGTTTTATAACCTTCTGCAGTTGTATTTTTGGGCTGTTATTATTACGGTTATCTTAAGCTGGATTGCTCCGCATGCGGATCACCCAGGTGCAATGATTGTTCGTCAAATATGTGAACCACTTTACCGTGCTTGCCATAAAGTTTTGCCGAGTCTAGGCGGGTTGGATTTATCGCCAATCTTTATTTTTCTCGCTATTACGATATTGCAGAATTTCATAAGACCGTATGTGATCTAAACTGTATTAAGCACGGTATTGAATTTTTGTATGCTCAGTATCTAGCATAGGAATTGAGAAGCGGGGCGTAATCCTTTATGATGCGCCCCTTAAATTGGGAATGTCACGCGACGATAGTTCTCAACTTTCTTATTTATAATAATTCGGATGAGAGTTATGAGTACGATTGCGGTTTATCCTGGCACATTTGATCCTATTACCAATGGCCATGCAGATTTAGTAGAACGCGCTGCCAAGCTGTTTTCTAAAGTCATTGTTGCTGTCGCAGCGAGCCCCAAGAAGCGCCCAGCGCTCTCCCATGATCTACGTATTGAACTGGCTGAAAACGTGCTTGGTCACTTGCATAACGTCGAAGTGGTTGGCTTCGATAATTTGCTAACGGAGTTTACTCGCTCTGTAAATGGGCAAGTAGTGGTACGTGGCCTGAGGGCAGTATCTGACTTTGAATACGAGTTTCAGCTTGCGAATATGAACCGCGTTATTGCCCCTGACGTAGAAAGTTTGTTCTTAACACCTTCAGAAAAACACTCCTATATCTCATCGACACTTGTGCGTGAGATCGCCTCATTAGACGGTGACTTTGGGCAGTTTGTTCATCCAGAAGTGGAAAAAGTGTTAAAAGAGCATTATCAGAATGCTAAGTAAGAACGACTTTCAGTAAGTTTATGATAGGCTAGCGCCAGTTCAAATTTGAGGGGAGTATCATGTCTCTAATCATTACCGATGAATGCATAAACTGCGACGTCTGTGAGCCTGAATGTCCAAATGAGGCAATCAGTCAGGGTGAAGAAATTTATGTAATCGATCCTGCCAAATGTACTGAATGTGTAGGCCATTATGATGAGCCACAATGTGTGCAAGTGTGCCCAGTTGATTGTATACCTAAAGACAAAGATTACGTCGAAACAGAAGAAGAGCTCATGGAAAAGTATTTGGTATTAACGGGTCAGCTCTAACCGAACTTCGAAAAGCCATCTATAATTACGATCAAGCCAGACAGTAGTCTGGCTTTTTTGTGCCTACTGGTTTTGTGGTACTTTCGTTTAAAACCAACTTTACCGATAAAAGGTGACGCCATGTTAGCAAATGATGTGATTGAGTTGTGGTTCGAGTCTTGTACACCAGAGCAATGGTATAAAAAAGACGTTGAATTTGATCGTAAACTCACGGAATTGTTTGGTGAAGTGCTAGAAAAAGCCGCGAAAGGTGAACTTTATCTATGGCGGAGTTCTGCTATTGGTCGTCTGGCGGAGATCATAGTGCTTGATCAGTTTTCCAGAAACATTTACCGAGATACACCGCGTGCTTTTTCACAGGACCCGATGGCGCTGGTGCTGGCGCAAGAGGCGGTCTCATTGGCGTTAGACCAGCAGTTACCCCTAATACAGCGAAGTTTTCTATATATGCCCTATATGCACAGCGAGTCGCTGGTCATTCACGATGAGGCGATGAGGCTTTTCAGTCAACCGGGGCTGGAGCATAACTATGAGTTTGAATTGAAGCATAAAGTGATCATTGAGCGTTTTGGACGGTATCCGCATCGGAATGCGCTTTTGGGGCGACCAAGTAGCCTAGAAGAAGCGGCCTTCTTGAGCGAGCCTGATTCGTCTTTTTAAAAATAACAGCTTGGGGTTACGTGATTTTATGGGCTTAAAGCATACTTACTGCTCTATCGCTTAAACGAGCAGTAAGTATGTCAGAGCAATATTTAAAACAGGGCTTTTATCTTGGATCCTGATGGTAGGTTTGTATCGTCACCCACGAGTACAATTAGTGATCGTGCGGTAATGGAAGCATGTGTATCTGGATGCGTGACGATGTTGCCAAATTCATTTTCGTAGCCTAGAGCGGTACCGATATTCTCCTGAATTAACCGAGTCACGATTTCCGCCCAAGTGACATTGGATAAATTTACATCGATGCGAACCGTATGGTCTCCCTGATATCGAAATAAGTTCTCCAGAACTTGTTCGGTGCCAGGTGCGATTAAAGACCTTACCAACATCTCAGGGTATGCTCTGATAGGGCGTATAACCGCGTTTGCTCCCGCTTTTCTAAATCGATCTCTATTAAGGTCATTGACCGCTTCTGCTAGTAGAAAGGCGCTAGCGCCCGTTTCGTGAACTCTATGAAGTGTATCAAAGACGATACTGTCGCTGTGGTCGTTCTGACTGTCTGGTGATAAGACGATAATGTATTTGGCTTTGTCTACGCCAGCTGATTCAAGTTTCCCAGGTTCCGTTGCATCTCCAGTATGATGCACCACACCCATTTCACGTAGCTCTTCTGGGAGTCCGTCGGGGAAGTGCGGGGTCAAAATTTGGATGGGCGTATCTTCTAGCTCAGGAGTATTGCTTATTTGTGTTATGAGCAGTTTTAGATAACGCTCTGTATGTAATGCTGGGGTATTAATAATAAGTAAATGATCGCGCATAGTGCTCCACTCCATTTTGCCTTTGACACGCATATCGCGCTGAATCAAACGTAGTTCAACGTAATCACTGGCGATTTGGGCCAGCAGTGTGATGCCTAAACCATATATAAGAACAATGGTGGTCAGTTGCCCCCAGAATGTCGCCGCAGAGATGTCGCCATACCCTGTCGTACTGGCGGAGGTCATCGTTAGCCAAAAGGCTTGCCACCAATTTAAGTCTTCGAAGAAGACCATTGCGATGCTATGTATTACGATGATCGCTGCTAACATGACAAAGCGTCGTCGTAAGTCTTTTATTGCATGCTGATACACAATTTTTTTATAGCGTTGTCGGCCATGACTTTTCTTTTTTAAGAATAATCCGAGAGAATTCATACCATTGATTAATCCGTAGAAGACATTTTATAGTCAAGTTGACGCCAAGACTCGTACACCATAACAGCAACGGTATTGGAAAGGTTTAAGCTTCGCGAGTCCGCTTGCATTGGAAGTCTTAGGCGCTGAGGCTTAGGAAGCGCTTCAATAAACTCAGCAGGCAGGCCGCGCGTTTCTGGCCCAAACACCAACACGTCGTTCTCTTTAAACTCGGCCTCGCTATGGGTACGACTTCCTTTCGTGGTGAGTGCGTATAGAGTACCAATGTTCTCGTTTTGGGCGATAAAGGCGTCCCAATTAGCGTACTTTTTAACATGAGTGAACTCATGATAATCAAGCCCCGCTCTTCTTAATTTTTTATCGTCTAGATCGAACCCAAATGGTTCGATCAAATGTAGCTGATAGCCAGTGTTGGCGCATAGGCGAATGACGTTTCCTGTATTGGGCGGAATTTCTGGCTGGTACAGTACAATATGAAGCATGAATTAACTCTCTATAAAATTCATAGCATCATACCAGAGGGGATATAGGCTGCGAATAGTCAAGCTAAGAAAGCACGATGAAGACAGGCAGATTGCTTATTATTCCTAAGTGATTGTTAAAAAAATCGAAAAAAGTATTGACCCTGATAAAACCTTGTTTATAATACGCCGCACTTGCCCAGATAGCTCAGTCGGTAGAGCAGAGGATTGAAAATCCTCGTGTCGGTGGTTCGATTCCGCCTCTGGGCACCATTATTTAAAATCCAGCAAATTGCTGGTTTTTTTATGTGTGCTTTTTCACTAAGTAAGTGCATATCTTTTTTGCCCAGATAGCTCAGTCGGTAGAGCAGAGGATTGAAAATCCTCGTGTCGGTGGTTCGATTCCGCCTCTGGGCACCATTATTAGAAGCTCTAAAGCCTATATATAGTATGGCATTAGGGCTTTTTTTATGTCTAAAATTTATTACCCTTCCTGTCTGCAACTTGTGCCAGTGTCCACAAAGTGTCCATGAATTTTTGTCTACTTTGGTGCAACTTTCGTAAAGTGGCCATGATAGTTCATTTCTAAGCTAGTCTAAGAAAGAGAGATAATCACACGCAAAACATTTTTTTCAGAACCGCTCCGAGAATGAGCGGTGTCCAAAAGTGTCCATATTATTAAACTGCGATTTCGATCCCGTCTCGCTGCATTAAAGCGAGTCGGGTTCTTGTGAATAGCATCAGTGAGATAGTCTGGGTGGAACTTCGCATAGCGCAAAGTCATCTTTAGCGTTTTGTGGCCAAGAATCTTCTGTAGATCAAAGATCGAGCCTTTGTCTCGCATAAAATGCACAGCAAAGGTGTGGCGCATAACGTGAGTTAGCTGGCCTCTTGGCAAAAATATTTCAGCATCGGCGATCGCAGATCGAAATGCCCGCGAGCAGCTTCCTGCAAACATGTGACCAAAATTCGGGCGTGATCGGTCGCTTTTTATCATAAGCTCAAGCGCGACTGAAACTGGTACAGCACGAGCGTGTGAATTCTTCGTCTTGGTAAAGTGAATCAGTCCATTTGCGACTTGTCTGCGTCAAGCCCCATTGTCTCGCCAACTCGAACTACTCCGAGGTTCATTATTTATCCTTTAACTTTGTTTAGATTTTTTCACTATAGTGTATAAAATATTGATAGGGCGAGTTTAAGCGCAATGAGGGCTTTGTTGTGATTCAACTTTGTAAAAAAGTTAGCTTTAATCCCTTTCATCTTCTAGCTGATCTTTTAAGGAATAAAGATCAAGCACATGATCAACACCGCTCCACATAATGGCAATCAGTAATCTTATTTGAATACCTCCAAGAAACACCAATACTGAGAGCGACAAGCCTTTTAATTCAGACTTTATAGATTGAAAGAACGCGTAGTTCGAGAAAACATAGTAGGCAAAATTATAGATGATACAGATAAATAGAATCACACAGCTTGTTGTGATAATACCGCTTAAGTTCTCTGCTTTGTTGAGGATATCTTGCACGTTTTCGCGTTTAGGGACCTTTTCTTTGATTTGTTCTCGGTATTCGACTTTGACCAAAGATAACCACGCACCCATTATTCCAAAAATGATGGCAGATATAGTGATCATACTATTTGAAATGGAAATAAGATCCATTGCCTGAACATCCATGCCTGGCAGAAAGGAAAGGATAGCTGCGCCGAAAATCACAACCCAAGAAAGGCCAGATAGCCAAGCTACTCCTTTCTCACTTGCTAATAGCTGGACAATGAAATTCGTCATAGTACACCTCAATCTTCCCTGTTCATTATAGTGTTTTTTGACTAGCTCGCTAAGAAATTCTCCAGCTCGCTGAAGAGCTTTTGATGTAAATCTTTCAAAATAGGGAAGTCATTATTTTTAGGCTGCACCATAACCATCAATCGTCCATCTTTCTTTCGGTAGGTTTTGTCGAGCCAGTATTCGCGACTGTCTTTTTGCAGTTTGAAACCGACGTTGAAAGCTTGTGTTTTGTCGTATTCTTCGAAGTCTCGAACAAGCTCGTCTAATTCTTGTTTGCTGATGCCAGTAACAGGAATAATCATTTCAATCTCTCTACGGGGGTCTAGGTGTTTATCGTGATCTTTAACGTCTTGAACCGCTTGCTTTATACTAAATAAACGTTTGTTTGCTTTACTCTTAATTTTGTCTGGTTGATTGAATTTGTAAGTCAATTTGGTGACTGAACTTGCGTTGGCAAATACGGTTTCTAAGTCTGCATCATCTTTGACTTTCGTCCAATCTAGGCGAGGTGTTAAAGAACTGTGAGGCAGGCGATTTTTCGTACCTCGTGGTTTGTCTGAGAAAGTGTAACTGCCATTTTCAGACTTTATACGATATTCAGAATGGTCGCGAATATAATTGAGTAAGTATTGCTTCATGTTTGAGGTTGCTAGATTGTTCGCCGTTTCGCCAGGTTGACGTAGCTTGATTGGCAAGAACATATTGTTGTATTTGGGAGCGAATAAGAAATAGGTCATGTAACCTGGAATGTCGGACGGTGATATTTTTGCGTTGCTTGGTACTTGGTCTTTTACTGGCTTATCTTTAGGTAAAGTACCCACGCCACGCTTTCCTTTTGGTACTTCATTCCAAAAAGCTGCGAGATAGGTGCCATTGTACTCCGTAATGTCATAGCAAAAAACACGATTAGAAAGGCTCATCCCGTTAGGGCAGGTGTTGCCAAAGGCTTTGCCTGAATCAATCGCCCATTTCTTAATTTCAGCAAGCAGCTCTTTTATATCAAGGCAAAGAGGGCTAGAGTTACGAACCATCACTTGTTGTTCACCTTGATAAACAGATTCATAAAGCCCACATTTATCGACTAAGTAACGAATCGCTTCGTACTCAAAATTTGCTTGTGCCATAATCCGAGAACCCTCCTTGAGCACGTACACACAAAGTTGATTGTCTTTTATACCATAAACCAATCAGCCCTTGACAATATTTGATCAATTCAGTGATATAGGAAGTCTCCATAGATCAAGGACGTACCATGCCACGCTACACAAAAGAGCATCCATTTCTAAAAAGGCGCCAAGAGCAGTTGGCTCCGACTAAGGTGCAGAAAGTTTGCATTACGGAAGAAGAGCCGGAGAAAGGAAAGCTTCACCGCTTTGCCGATTGGTTAGACAGCTGGCACTTTACCCGCATATTCCAAGCCCTGAGTTCTTTTCTACTGATTGTGACATTAGTTGGCATAATCTTCGATTACCAAGATCGCCAGCGAAACATCGAGGCTCTAAAACTGGCTCGTGATGACATGAAGCTTTCTAAAGAGAGTGCGGAGCAAGGTCGCAAGGTGGCGGCGTGGCAACTTCTTACGACTAAGGCTCCTGGTAACAGCGGCAAAAAAGAAGCGCTAGAATATTTGAACAATATTAATGAACCGTTAACAGGGATAGACCTTTCGGTAGAAGAAGACCAGCAAGGAGCCTATTTGCGTGGGGTGGAACTCCAAAAGGCTAAGTTAAGAGGTTCTGATTTGTCTCATGCGAATTTGATGTATGCGGATTTGTCCGAGGCGAATTTGTATAGAGCGAATTTATCTGGTGCGGGTTTGTCTAGAGCGAATTTACCTGGTGCGGATTTGTCTTTTGCGAATTTATCTGGTGCGGCATTGTTTGGTGCGGATTTGTCTGGTGCTAGCTTTATGGTAGCAAATTTATCTGGCGCGTATTTGTCTAAAGCGGATTTGACTGGCGCGAATTTGTCTGGTGCTAGGTTTATGGCAGCAAATTTTTCTGGCGCGTATTTGTCTGAAGCGGATTTGATTGGCGCGAATTTGTCTAAAGCGAATTTGTTGTTAGCGCGTTTGTTTGAGGTAAAGTTGGGATCTGAGGTTGTGTCTGATGAAAATGTAGATCAGCTTTGCTCGAATCTTAAAAAAGCCAAAAACTGGTACCTAACTTACCGAGATAAAGAGCTAGCCTGTGGCAAACCTATTCTTGATCTAATGAAGTCTACGCAGAATAGACGCGCAGCTGTGAACTTACTAAACGGCGAAACTCCCGCTTTCCACTTTCTCCCAGAAACAATCAATTAACCCAACCAAGGATGCAGTATGGCGCACGATAAGACTCTTACGGAACTAAAGTGGTTCAAGTGGGCGCTATGGGGGCCGATAGGCACTGGTGTTTTAGTTGCAACTGCTATCGGCATTGCGGACTTTACTAATGAAGACTTGCGGGTGTGCTTCACATCGGCCTGTGTAAACGATGCTATTGGTCGTTTAAAGTTTCCTCTTGCTATTGCTTCGCTTGCTTTCCCTCTAGTGGCCCTTGTCGCCTCTCATCACCGCTCGGTTCAAACGGCTGCTCAGATCAGTCGTTCTGACAAACAAATAGAAGCAACAGATAAGAAGAACTCATTTGAAAATTGCATAAAACATCGCGGAATTTTTATGGATTTTTTATCTGATATAGAGAAGAGAGAAAAAATAAAATTCATATCAAAAGAGCATATTTACACAGATATATTCGCTCAAAATGATTATACGTATTTCTCATATTATTGTGATGATATGCAAGCTTCAGGTGATCCATCTATTCTTGATGATGGGCTAGTATCGTACGAAAATTTTTTCCATAAAATTTATTTTCATTTAGTAAGTTTAAATGATTTTTGGGATGAGGATTACATAATGCCTGATAGGAAACCCTATGCCTTTAAAGACAATATGTATAGCTTTTCTAGGCTTGTTTTTCCTGATTATTATGTGGGTGAAAGGCTGTCCTTTGACTATAGCTCTATAGAAGGCAGGTTGCAGAATGACTATTACCTTATGCTTTCAATACTAGATACTTTAGAATATTTTTGTTTGTCGAAAAAATATCTAGATGATAAATGTAATGTATTTAATAAGTTAAAGTCTGATTTCTATGACAGGCTTCACGGATATTCTCAACACCTTACAACAGAAAGAGTGAAAGTGAGGGCCATTCTGAATGATAAAGGTGAGACTACTGGATTTGAGCAAATTTTAGATGACGATGACGAGCTCATTCCTTTCTAAATTGTCTATTACCCCGCAGCTAAAAGTGTGAGCATCCTGCGAAATCTGAATTAGACTCCGTTGAAATACAAGTGACGCATCGTTGCGCCACGCGCTTTTTTGTGTGTTTGCCTTATGCCTAGCTTTATTTCTTTAGGTACGATTTTACGGCCATGTATTTGAGCGGATAAAGCTTACCATCTTCTTCTAACTGACCATCTATGATCTTGTTCGGGCTGGCGGTTACATTCCAAATGTATTCTTTCTTATTGCCCCAAGTGTCTTCTTTATGAGGGTGATAATTTATCAATCCGGCATGAATATATTTGGGTTTAATAGAGGGTAACGCGGAAAGCCTAATGACAACTTCGTATAGGTCTTTATCTTCCAATAAATCGTAAGCGGCCTTTATGAGTGTTTGGCCTCGTTTTTCGAAGGTATAAGAGTCTTCGGAATAGATTGTGAATTTCAGTCCTTTTTTGTCAGACGGCGTGGCGTATTCTTCAGAAGCTAATACAACGTAATCTTGAGCATTGGGCGCTAAGCTTTCAACTAACTCTTCTTGAGAGTCTCCGCCGCATGACTTCATGAACAATAGAACGATCGCAGCTAATACGATAAAGACTAAGCAACCTCCAGCGGCTTCGCGCATGCTTTTTCCCGGTTTTTCGATACCGCAATGAGGGCATGTTTTCGCTTTTGAAGATACTTTCTTTTTACATTCCTTACATGGTTTTAGAGCTATTTTGTTTCCTTAATATTATGAATCCTAGTTTGGTTAAAATTATCATAAGCTCACCAGCCCTTGACAGTAATCTAAAAAGACCCTACAAGCAGCCAGCAAAATCTGGATAAGGTTTCGAAGCCTGTCTTGGTACTAACGCCCATTTTTCGAACGGTGGAGGTAGCAGTAAGCTAAAAATACAAGCCCGTGTTACGAGGCGAACTGCGCCGCTCTGCATTGGACAGCCGCTGCCGTGCGGTACAGATCAACCTAGAGTATTACAGCACTGAGTGGATGGTGTGCGAACTACTCCGTCGTGACTGGCGATTGGTAGAGCACAACGGCGAAACGCTGGGGCCAACTTGCCCAGCATGCGTTCAACAACATAAGGAAGAGCTACAGGAGGCACCCCATGTTCAAGACGAAACCCATTGATAAAGACGCGGTCTTTCGACAAATGCGCATCGTCATTGTCTGCGAAGAGTGCCACACAGAAGGCTACTTTTACGACGCGGAAGGCGACGTGTTGTGTCCGCATTGTATTAAGAAGTTGGTGAGTTGATAAAAAAAGCCGCTAGGTATTGTCCATACCTAGCGGCTCTTATACAAGCGAGCGTCATTTAACTAATATCAGAGCTCTTATTGGTCTTTTCCTCCGATAGCATTTCTGCTTCCAAGTTGCTCTTTTTTATGTCTTTTAGGTGCTCTCTTAATGGTTCTTCTGTTTTCTCTTGGTTTTTATGTAGTTCATACCTTCTTAGTATGTCCATAGAGCCTGACGCAACTTTGGAAAGAAACTTGTAAGCAAGCGGTGCTAGACTTATTGAAGGAGGAGTTTGATTGTAGATCTCCTTCCTAAATAAGATCGAAAACACCACTTTAATTAGATATGCAGACCAAATTATAATATTGCAGCCAAGGATAAATGCTACCTCGAAAAAGCTCAATATAAGCATGAACTTAAAAAAGAGACTAAACTTTATGTTTGAGTCAATATATAATGATAGATCTGCGATGGTTTCCATTTTGATATCCTATGTTTGAAGAATGCTCTTGTAATTGTAGGCGAATAAATTTCTATCTTCTTCTCTTAATAATGACGTGAAAATGACGATCAAGTTTATAGACGCTTCATGAGCATCTGAGTAATCAAAAAAATCACTTAACAAATCGAATTTAATTTTTTCATACTTATTTAGTTTGTATGTGGTTGGTTTGTTTGTGGACGGGAAAAGCTCTTTGATATCTCCTCTCCGCAAACGTGAACAGTTTACGAACCTGTTTGTTTTGTTTTTACTGTTCATTTCAAATAGTTCTATATTATACAAGGTGTGCTTTTTTCGTTTATTTATTTTTTGATCTAGAATTGCTTTTTTGAATTCTGCTAATTCAAAGATTTTGTGGATCGATGTTTTAAATAGATCGGAGTCCTTTACCGAAGAAAATGTAGAGTTTCGCCTTAGATACGTTTGGCAAATTTCTAGCGCTTCACAATGATAATACCTTATTGATATATCGCCTTTGATTGGAATTACATTATTACTTCTTTGAATGTGTTCAAACGTCTCCTTTAATCCAGATGTAGTGCTGCTATCTGAGAAGGAACGTCTGCGACTCAGGTAAACAGGTTTATTCTCTGAACAATGCGTGTCTAACATTTCAAATCCCCTTACTATGTAAATTTTTAAAGAGCTTTTCAACGGTCTTTTATAACTACCTTGAATGGGTAGTAATCCAAGGGTGTCATGCTCGTATCGTGATACGAAACCATGAAACACGATAAATTTTTGTCTGGCATTTCGAGTTCCACATGAACAGCTCTAGGGTCGCTAGCCATGATAGTCTTGTTCGACTGTAGGATATCGAGGATATCCCTCTCCATGTTCTTTTGTTGTGTTGCTCCCATTAACTGCAACGCATTGACATTTGAGATGCGTATATCGTCAATAAGGTGGATGGTGTTCTCTCTCTTTAGTATATTAGACGTGTGACCTTTCTTTGTTTTTATGGCAACGTCTGCACTCAATTTTAACTCATTTCGCGTATCGAGATAGCTCGGGCATTTCGAAAGTATCGAGAGTAATGCAGAAGAATATAGTAATTGGTCTTCGCCAATGAAATCCATGGTAATTAGTTCTTTAGAAATCGATTTAGCTAATAGATGTCTAATTAATTCTATCTTTTTTTTGGATTCTTTTTCTGCAACTCTGATAGGGGCTTTTCTAATTATAGCGTCCGTAAAAAAAATTTTCTCGATAATGGATAGAAAGATTTGGTGCGTCGAATGGTGTTTATAAGTACATTTTGTGTCTTGGAATGAGTGCGTGATTATTTGTTGGTGCTTACGTGCAATTCTCATTATGCTTTTGGGAAATAACCTACTATCTAGATCGTCTTCGCTCAAAATGCTTAAAGGGTATTTAGAATGTAGTCGCTTGTGGATCAAAGTATTATGAACTACTTCATTAATGAAATGTTCTATATCTTTGATACTATCCATAGCATTAAAATTATCAAAAATGAATTTGGTTGCAGTGTTAGTGTTTTTACGTGAGTTCATGTTATCCCCCAAGAAATAATATAAGTGTCTTCGGTTAACTCAAGTACTACATGCAATATCCTTTGCGTCCTTTGAAATAAAGATTAGTAGGTATATTAAATATACGCAATAAAAATATTGTTTTTTTGTCTTTTTATATAAGTCTATGTTTTTCTTTATATTTTTCTACTTTTTGATAGACTTGTTTGAAAAATAAAATATCAAAAAAATTTCATTTCGTCTGTTAATAATGGAATGAGCTCAGCCCCCGCCACTCTCACTAACAACGGTCTAATACAGTCATCCTTAATCAAGGCAGGAACCGCCATGACCATCGCCATCTTTTTATGGGTTTCGTACATTTTGGCAAGTTCTTGGGTTTCGTTTGAGATGGTGCCGAGAATGGTCGCGGCATTGGCTTCTAATGTATTGGATACGCGATCCAACAGCGCTTCAAACTTATTCAAGGGTAAGGTACTGGCATCGTAGTTCGTTATGCCCTGGTCTAGCTCGGTTAATAGATCGTTGGTTGAATCCAACAGGGTATCGGTTGCACCGGCTAATGACCCCGCGATTGTATTGATGTTCACACAACTCGCAGGCGTTCCACTTATGTACGAATCAATCATCTTTGCTGTGCTGGCGATTTGCATGTCCTCCATAAAGCTGGCTAGGCGGCTTTGTACATGGGCATTCAGCACGTTTGCTCCTTCGCCGTAGTTGTCCAGCGCGGTCATGCATCGTTGTACCTTGGCTTCGTCAGGGAGGATGGTGGTGGCAGGGGAATCGTCCACGGGCTCAATAGGCAGGTACTTATTGAGTTTTATCTGCAACTGGGTTGCATAGCCGCCCGTCTGCGAGGCTTTTGTTGTTGTCGCGCTCTGTAGCATTTCCCGCACCGAATACCTCAAACAGGTTCTTGTCGAAGTTAAACACGCTTATATCCCTCCTAACTCAAGCTGTTCTTCATGTTTCTTTACCAAGGCTTTTGCCATGTCTAAGACGGAATTACGTGGCGGTTGTAGGTAATGCGTGTGCGCTGCACGCACGACAAACGACGCACAACAATCGGGATTATGACAGTGACAATAAAGATCCTTCACAAATAAGCCGTCGATGCCTCCAGAGACATCATTGCTGTGAGCGATCACGCATTTACTGTTGCAGTGTGGGCAGTTTATTCGAAAAATGTAGACTTCTCCGTCAAAGATGGAGAAACGATGTCTTGACCAATTATGAATTTTCTCGGACATCGTCTAACAACAATTGAAGAGCAGCTTAGAAATGAGACACCTTACATAGCGGATATGATTCAAGCAGAACTTACAAAGCAATCGTAAGATGAGCCTCTATCATAGAGAACGCTTGTTTTCTAAAGACCTTTTTCTCGATCGACAGTGGTGTTAAAGAAAGCTGCCTTTAAAGGAAAAGTTGGTGTTTATGTTAATTATAAGATCTGGAGTTATTGGGGTTATAGTTTCTGGTTTGAAGATTGCAGTGGATGATAGAATATTTTAATTCGATAGATGGGGTTATTAGGGTTGTATTTTTGTAATGGCATGGACTGCTTCTTTCTAAGATCAAGTGTTCATACGGGAGCTAAATATGAGAAGCCGTGAGGTGATCAAGGAATTAGAAAGGGATGGATGGTATGAAGTTGCGACTAAGGGTAGTCATGTTCAATTTAAGCACCCTGCTAAAAAGGGACGCGACGCGTAACGGTGCCACATCCGAAATCGGATATATCTATTGGAACCTTAAAAAGCATCATGAAACAAGCTCAACTCGATTGAGTTTGTTTTTTAATCATACAAAAACTGTTAAACCAAGCAGCTATTACGCATCTTAGAAATAGGCACTAGTAGCTGATTAGGAGTGGCATAATGAAATATCCGATCGTACTGCACACTGACGATGGTGACAGTTACAGCGTAACTGTACCTGATGTTCCTGGTTGTTTTTCTGCTGGTACCACGCTTAATGAAGCAATTGATATGGCGGAAGAAGCGATTTTTTTTCATTTGGAAGGAATGCTTGAAGACGGCGAAGATGTTCCCGTCGCAAGCGAAATTGCAGTTTATAAGGATAACCCTGATTTTGCTGATGGTATTTGGGCGGTGGCTAGTGTAGATATCACGCCTCTATTGGGTAAGAGTGAGAAAATTAATGTCACTCTTCCGCATTTATTGATTTCGAAAATTGATAAAGCGGTCGCGTCTAATCCTCAGTACAAAAATCGTTCTGCCTTTCTAGCTCAAGTATCCAGAAAAGAGTTGAAGTTGGCTTAGAGTATTAATCACCTAGGCTCTTTAAAAAATACCCGCCCTCGTGCGGGTATTTTTTCGTTTAGTGCCAGCCAAACTTTCTGTGCGACAGAGGGCTTCTGTGTCGTAGTAGATTCTCTTATGTTTTGCATATCCCCGAACCCGCCTGCGTTCATGGGCATGATGCTGGCCAGCGGCGCTAGTACTCGGTGCATGTTTAGCATGTCTTTCACTATCACCGCTTTGATCTTTTAGCATTTGTCGTTGCTGCTTTTATGTTCGTTGTAAAAAGTGATTTATAGCGTAATTCCGTCAGCAATTTTTACATTTTTTAAACAAAAAGCTTGACCTGACCGGAAAAATGCGCAAAATATCGCCGCGTTGATACTTATTCACTAACACGATGTTGGTTCAGGAAGGCTAGGATGCTCCCCATTCAAATCTGCAAATCTGCTGTCGCTATTTTATTGGTTTTTACTTTATTTGGCTGCTCTACTACCCGTTTGTCCTTAGATGTAAATGCTTCTAGTCGTTTAAATCCTGATGCCTTTGGTAATGTTTACTCCGTCATTGTACGTGTCTACCAACTCAGTGATGCCCGACTGTTTGAAGAAGCGAGTTACGATGAACTTTGGAAATCATCTGAGTCGGCGTTGCAAGACTCCGTTCTTTCAGTAGAAGAATATACGATTTCTCCCGACTACCACGGCGAGCTGGTTTTCGAACGGCTTGAAGCGGCTAAACACGTTGGGGTGATGGCGTTCTTTCGTTCAAGAGAGGGTGTCTGGAAAGTATATGACAAAATTCAATCTGGCTTGCTTAGCAAGACCGCAAAACTCGAAGTGAATATCGCAGGATATGATATTGAGATGGTGCCTCGTTAGGGTGTTGTCTATGTAATGTTGTGTTTTTGCAAGTAACAGGCAGTTCTAGTAAGAGGATACTGACTAGAAAATGCTGCCGTTACTCTATGTTTGAGTTATTTATCGGTCAGGGAAGATAGTTATGGGCGTTCAGGGTCTAAGGAAAGTCGTTTGGGCTGAAGGTGTCTTTTTGGGGCAGCAGCATTTTCAAGCATGGGATGCTTACCAAGAAAAAATTCAGTCTCTCAGAACCAAAATTTACGAGCCTCACTTTTGGGGTGTGAAAGATGTTAGCTGGGATAAAGCTGCTCTGGAGAATGGGCGTCTTGTTCTAACGCAGTGTTTAGCGGTTCTGCCAAATGGCCAGATCATTGATTACGACCGAAATAGAGATACGCCAGTCCACCTAGAGTTAGGTGACCTTTCCCGTCTTGAGCTTGATGTTCAGTTAACGATTGCCGACAGTGATAATGTTGACACTATTACTGGTTATAATGCGCAAGGCAATGCTGCTTGGAATTCCGAATATGTAGACGTCGCGGATTGTTTTGATAGCAATCGTAAGCGGGAGGTTCTACTTGCTCAACCGAATTTGAATCTTATCGAAAGTGGTACCCAATCTAATCGCGTTATTTCTCTTAATATTGCTCGATTAAAAAAAGACATGGGTGGTAGTTATACCTTAGATTCTGACTACATCCCACCGTTGGTAAGTGTTCATGCCGCCAGTGGATTGATGAATTCGCTTCGCAGTTTGACTGAACTTTTGACGGTACGTTTTAAAGAAATTAACGCTCGTCGTACCAATGTATCCGATGTTGGCAGTTACACGCCCTCAGAAATGGCAGACTTTTTGTTTGTGTCTGATATCAGTGACATACTCAGTGAATTGCGTATTGTTGAGCAAAATCCAAGCGCTTCTTCGCTTCAGCTCTATTCTACCTTGTGTCGCGCGCATGATAAGTTAGCGTTACACACGCAGCCAGATAAGGTGCCTTATACACAGCCTTATCAGCACGATAACCTTTCTACTACCTTCTCAGAGTTGTATGGTGCGATTCGCGATATCTTCGGACTAAGCAATGTCCGAATGGAAGCGTCTATCCAGTTTAATATGAAAGCACCGGGCCTTTACGAGTCCTCTGTTATAAATTCAGCGAGTTTAGAAAATTGTGATTTCTATCTTGCTGTTTATCTAGAACGTTCTGATTCTTCATGGGTAGACCAGTTACCCAGTTTGGTTAAATTGTCTTCTCCTTCCGATATACAAAACTTGGTGGCGAGTGGTATGTCGGGGCTGCCACTGCAGCACATTCAACGAGTTCCTTCCAAGATACGTATTAAATCGGGCTATGAGTATTTTCTGATTGATAAGCGTAGTGCGCTTTGGGAGCGAGTTCAAAGTACAAAAAAAATATCAGGGATTTTGTTCGGTGAGTTTGCGGATGCCGATGTTGAACTAATACCGATAGATGAGTAACAAGATGGACAATCAATTAAATATTCTTGATGCGACGCTGGTTGAAGGCGCAGCACCGATTTTTAGTTTGGTCGAAGCGCGGATCGCTAGCGCAAACAGCAAGGGAATCGAGCCAAATTCAACAGAGGTTAATCTGCAAATGCAGGACGTTGGGCAAGAGGCCGGTTCAGCTCAAGACAGTATCAGTTTTCGGAAATCCATAGAGCAAGCGTTTACAGATTTAGAGCGGCGCGCGTTTGAAATGGAGTGGGTTGCCTCTATGACAAGAGACGTTAAGTTTGCTCTTGCCGCGTATGTTGATGAAGCGGTTATGTCTTCTAATTTAGAAGAAAAATTAGAATGGATGAGCAAGCCTCTTTGCATTGAGTATTTTGGTGAAAGTAATGCTGGGGAAGCTTTTTTCACCAAGTTAGATCGACTCAGAGAAGATCTGAAAGATAATCAGGTCACCGTCAGTTTATATTATGTTTGTTTGCAATTGGGTTATCAGGGGATGTATCGAATCAAAGGATACGAACGTCTGCAAGCCTACTTAGCAACGTTTAGGGGGCAGCTAGATGATACGTTTTCCGCTGCGCCACGCACGTTAGGCGAAGCCGCAATACCAGAAAATAAGCTGATTTATAAAATCGGAACTCGGCAACCCTATTGGGTCATGCTGTCAGTAGGCGGTGCCGTTTTAGTCTCTATGGTGTTGGCGTACGGCGCGGTTATGAAATATTCGCTTAATGAAAGCGCTCACAGAATGGAGCAGGCTGAGTACGTTTTAGCTCAGTAGGTTTACTCTAAATAAGGTAACAAGGATGTTTAAAAATTCCATTGGCAAGCTGCTAAAGGGCTTGCTGCTATCTCGCTTGTTTGGCATGTCGGTTGGTATTGGCGCGATACTGCTTTTGATTTGGGTACTAGGAGGCAAAATTGGCCTTACTAGCGAAAAACTAAAGCTTCAAGTGATGGCTGCTATTCTAGCGTGCTTTCTACTTGGTTGCCTTATTCGCAAACTCGTATTCTTTTTACGTACTAAAAAGCTTAAGAGCCAATTAGATAATGCCGGTGGGAGTGAGAGCTCTGGCCTGTTTCAGGACAAAATTTCTGATGTGTTAAAGGCGCTTAAGTCATCGCAATTGGGCGCGCAGTACCGAGGTGATAAGGCCTTGTATGCGCTTCCTTGGTACATGGTGATTGGCCCATCTGGCGCAGGAAAAAGTACCTTATTTGCCCGTTCGGGCCTCGATTTTCCGTTGAAAGACGATCAGCGTTTCCACTTTCAGGGTATTGGTGGAACACGTGATTGTGATTGGTGGTTTTCTGATAAAGCGATCCTTATTGATACAGCAGGTCGCTACACACAAGATGAAAACAACGACGAATGGATTAACTTCTTAAGAGTGTTAAAAAGCAGCCGTTCCAAAGCGCCAATCAACGGTTTGATTTTGGCTTTACCGCTTGATGAAATTTTGACGACAGAGCGTGAAGCGCTAGAAGCGCATGTGAAGTATCTTAAAAATCGTCTGCATGAGCTGATTTCAGAATTAGGTGTGACGTTCCCTATTTATATTGTTGTTACGAAAGCCGATAAGCTGAAAGGCTTTGAGGCATTTTTTGATGACCTAAGTCCTAACGAAACTAAAAATCCGTGGGGGATATACACGCTAGAGGAAACTGAAAATAAGAACGTTAATATCGCGGAGGTTGTCGAAACGCGTTTGAATGAGCTGTATGAGCGGTTGCTAGAACAAACGATACAAAAAGTGAATTTGGCGACTGACACGACTAATAAGGTAGAAGCTTTTCAGTTTCCAAACCAGTTCTCAGGTGCCGTAGATAAGCTAAACGAACTGTTAAGGTTGTTGTTTAAAGACAACCCATATCACGAATCACCGTGGTTTGCGGGCGTCTATTTTACATCTGGCACGCAGGAAGGTGACACATTAGAACGCAGCTCCAATGCGCTAAAAAGTGTCTTTGCGAAAGTGGGCCGACGCTTTTCAAAAACCAAAAATAATGAACAGAGCTATTTCATTGATAGGTTGTTTTCAGACGTGATTTTCCCGTTAAAAGATGCGGTTCGTGGTAACCGTAAACGTCAAAGGATAGGACGTCTAGCCAAAACGGCGACAGTACTTTCAACGCTTACAATTTTGATTTTTTCAGGTATTGGCTTATTCACAACGTACACCGCCAATCAGTTGCTTATCTCAGATTATGAAGAGAAAGTGAAAACCTTGATGCTTCGTGTCAACGATAGTCGTTCCTCTGAATTGGATCGATTGAATGCGATAGTCGGAATGTACCAGCAGTATCAAAAGCTTGATAATATTCAAACGTACTCGCCACTTCAACTCGTGCATCAATATAGTTTTGTTGAGTCCCACGGCGAAGCCATTAAAAGGTTACTAGAGAACACGATAGCCGATACGATTCATCAAAAAGCGGTTCCTACATTATTGTCGTCATTAGATGAATACGTCACTGCTTGGCCTGAATTGGATGCGGCTAAGCGTAAAGAGATCCAAGATGACTACTATGTGTCGTTAAAAACGTATCTTATGTTGACGAGCAATCAAGATAAGTTTGACATGGCGTTTGTTAGTCAAGCGATTGGTAATCTATGGTATCGCTCGTATGAGGAAGCCGAAGTACGTTTGAATTTTAAAGAACGTCAGGCGTTATTCTCAGACATGGCTAACTTATACCTAAGCGAAAGCATGTCTGAAGCAGGAGAGGTCCGTTTTATTGGCCACCGCGATAACGTTTCTAACCATGAATCGCCAGGCTATAAGAACCCATGGCTATTACTAGAACCTTCTGATGGTTCAAAAGATATTGTGGCGACAGCTCAGGCGCAGTTAACCACGAAAGCAGATCCCGAAGCTCTATATCGCCGCTTGATTGCAGAAGCGAAAAATCGCTTTGAAGCAGTCGCATTATCGGATGTCTTGAGTCAATCCGGGCTTTCAGTGATGTACTCTGATGCGTCAGTCGATGGTATTTTCACACAGAAAGCGTGGTTCGATTATGTCTCTGAAAGGATTGATGAAGTTTCAGACATTGCGAGTAAGGGTGATTGGGTATTAGGGATTTCAGAAGCAGACTCTAACGACGTTGATGAATCCGTTTTATTGACACTTCGTAAAGATATTCGTAAACGTTACTTTCATCAATATACGCAGGAATGGTCGCGTTTCTTAAGTTCTGTCAAAGTGTCTTCGTTCAAAAACTTAGCGGAAGCGACACAAGGCCTTAAAGCACTGGGTATTGATCATTCGCCTTGGAAAGTTCTTTTCGATCGTGTTGCGACAGAGATTACACTTGTTGAGCCAGAGTATAAGGTGCAACTTTTAGCTCAATTTGCAAAAGATGAAACGCCAGAAGAGGCGCCGACAGGCCTGCTCGATAACGCTGGAAATGCGTTGGATCAATTGCCAATCGACATACCTTTGATTCCTAATTTTGAAATTGCAGCAACTGACTTGTTAGCACTTGTACAACCCGTAAAAGGCGCGTCTGCAAACGTAAACCTATCGTTATATCAAAATGCGATGCGAGCGCTGAGTGAGGAATTTGAATATATCTTAGCGTCTGCTGACATCAACCTAGAAGCGAAGTCTTATGCGCGATCTTTGATAACGGGTGATACGGCAGGCAAGCGTCAGCTGTACAGTACATGGATCGAAGTGAATAACATTTTATTAGAGATGTCTCCTCGGGAAAGTAAAGCGCTTAGCAAACCTTTCAAGGCGCCACTTAGCTATGCTTGGCGAACGATTCTGGCAAGCACCAGAACGGCTATTCAGCAAGATTGGGAAAGACGTGTCTACGGTTCTTATTTAGAGAAAGTGCATGGTCGTTTTCCTTTCAAAGACAATGTCGTTGACGCTGCACCACTTGATGTTCAGGGATTGCTACTACCGGAATCGGGTGATTTTTGGATGTTCTTTAAAGATGAAATTGAGCCATTTCTTCGCTACTCAAACAACAAATGGCGTAACCGCACTTGGTTAAAGCAAGGTCTTGGGGTTAACCGCCAATTTATTGAGTCTTTAGCGGGGGCGGGCCGTATTTCACAGGCGTTGTTTAAACAAGGCACAGCGGAGATGAAAATGTCCTATGCGGTATATCCGATCCCCGTTCCAGGGGTGACTGAATCTCTCTTTGAAGTGAATGGTGAAGGTTATCGATACCGCAACGAGCCACAGGAATGGCGCGAATTTGTATGGCGACCTGTCGATAATCAAGGTGGTGCGAAGGTTAGGGTGAAAACGGCGTATGAGGCCAATCCAGAGCTACTTGAAGAGTCAGGGCAGTGGGCGTTACTTCGACTATTGAAAAAGGCCATAGTTCATCATATTCGCGGAACGGAATTCGAATTAGAGTGGCCCATGAACGACGTTTCGAGCGCAGAGCTAAACGCTGACTTTGAAGGTGACACCACGGCGAATGCTTCTGGAACATCGGTAAAATATCGTATCAGAGCGGACCGTGAAGGAAGTGTTCTAAATACCAGTATTATCGGCGACTTTGAACTTCCTAAACGCTTATTTGGGGCGCGCTAATGTTCGGCTTTCGTTCAGATAAATCTAAAGCCAAGGCCGCTGCGAAAGGCGCACAGAAAGACAGCTTAGAAAAAAACAGCCTTGGTGCGGTATCTGTTGGCTTTCTTGGAAAGCTGCCAAGCGATCCTGATTTTTTAAGTCAAAACGTCGCTTCGCGAGAGGTTCAGGAGTTAGACGATTGTTTAAAGCAATGGGTGACAGAGTTAGATCAGAAGGTCAATGAAAACGATCCGAGTAAAAAGTTAAACAGTGTGGGCTTCGCTTTAGTCGGCGGGCACGGTCGACAAACGATAGTAGGGTCCATATACGACAGCTCTGATCGACTAGGACGACGCTACCCTTTTAGTTATTTTGTTCGATTAACGCTCTCTGACTTATATTTTCGTCCTGCATTGGCGTGGTTTGCTGGCGAGCAAGTGCTATCGAATGTACATGCTAGTGATCAGACTTCTTTAGATGCCGTATCTGATCACGATTCTGATGCGTTGGTGCGTTCTAAGTTGCCCTTTGATCTGCCAAATAGCAAGGTGTTGGATCGACTTAAGCAATTAGAGAGCATTGATGTTTCCGTTTCTGTGAAGCAACTTAAGTCAGCCACAATGGAAAACATGGTGTCGACGGCATTTACAGACTGGGCGAGCTTGATCTTCGATAGCGACGTTAATAGTCGTAAAGTGACGAAGTTAGCCATGCTACGTGGTGCGGTTGAGCGTTATATAGATCAGGGGGCAAATGGTGAATTAGTACTTCCTTTGGGGCCAGCTTCGACTGCGAAACTAAGTCTCTTATTTTGGTCTCATTTGCTTTCTCTTCTACTGGTAGGTAAGGAGTGGCGACCTGACTTAATTTGGTCCATGAACGAAAACGCTTGTTACCTCTATATCTTAGATCGGCCACTGACACCGAGCCGTCTAAATAAAGCCTTTATCGGTGAGAATTACATTGAGCCGGTGCCTTTTTCTCATAATGACTATCTTAGTTGGGCAGAAAAAATGCTGTCAGAGCCATCATTATTATTGCTTGATGCGGTCATTACATGGGGACATGGTAAGTGAGTGAAAATATCACTTCTGAAGACTCTGAGGTGAGATCTTGGGCTAAACAACTATGTGCGCCTATCGAAGGTCATGACTCATCGTCAGGGCAAGATCCACGTTACGAGGATCTTTTTATCGAATTAAAGGCAGAAGTAGAAAAGAAGCAAGATGTTGACTACAAAAAAATTGCAGATTTAGCGGAACGAGTTATCGCTGAAATCGGCAAAGATGTTAGAGCCGCTGGGTATTATTTACTCGCAGCGAGCAAGCTTGAGGGCATATTTGGCGTATATAAGGGCATGTTGTTACTTCTAACACTGCTTGAAAGCTATGGAGAGACGCTTTTCCCTTTGAAGGAGAAAGCCCGACGTATGGCCTTGACCTGGCCTCTCCAAAAGAAGGTGTTGTCATTCGCGCAAAATAATGGCGATGCACCGTCGCTGGTGTTAATACAAAATTTACAGCAAGTATTCGAAACACTCTGTGAGCAGGCAAGAAAACAGACCGAAGATTTCGGGTGGCCTGAACTATCAACTTGGTTGTCAAAAACGGAAAAGCAGCTTGCTGAGAAAGAAAGTAAGTCCAGCGGAGCGCCGAATACAGGAAAATCTGCTCCTGCTTCAATCGAGCAGAGTAAGACCCAGAATAACGCTGGTCAGCAGTCGGGAAATGCAAGACAGAATAGTTTACATGTAGAGGCCATCAGTTCTGATTCACAGCTTGCTCAAGTACATAGACAATTGCTTAAGCATTATCGTGGGAAGCAAGAGTACGGTGCGATGGTGAGTCTTGCTCGAGCGGTTAAATGGGGAGACCTTAAATTACCGACGAATGAGAATAATAAAACACGTGTGCCTGCGCCAAGGGATGCAAGCCTTAATAAAATTCGTGTGGCTTACGATAGCGAAAACTGGATAGAAGCATTTTTAGCGGCCGAAGATGCGTTTATGGAGCCGGGAGGCTTGTTCAGTTTCGACCTTCAGCGTTGGAGTGCTGTGAGTGCGCAAAAAGCGGGTTTGAAATCTGTGTTTATGAATATCGAGTCAATGTCACATTCATTGCTAAGTCGGTTACCAAATTTAAAAAAACTGAGCTTTGAAAATGGTGTGAGCTTTTTCTCTGGTTCGGGCGCGGCTTGGTACGAGCAAGTTGAAACTAAGTTTAAAGCCAGCTCAAGCAATACCGAGCAAGTAGATTATTTAGCGAAGGCGCGATCGATAAAGGAAGAAAAGGGATTGGCGTCGTCGCTTAGTTGGTTAAAGCAAGAGCAAAGTTCAGAGATTGCACAACAGATCTCAGTACAACTTGCGCAGGCATGTTTATGTCATGAGGAAGGTCTATTAGACGCGGCGCTTGCGTTACTAGAGGCTCTCGATAAGCAAACAGAAGAGACGAATGTCTCCGTTGTGTTACCCCATTTAGCGATGGGGGTATGGCGACAAAAGTATTTGGTTTTGAAAGATACGATTGCAAAGGCATCGGATCACGAGGCCATGTCGCGTATTGAAAAAGAGCGCTTGCGTTTACAGTCGCGTATGTGTGCGACGGACGTTGCTCTGGCAGTAGAGTGGTTATGATAGGCGGCTATTGAGCCCCAATTTGTTCAATGGATTATCATTAAAAGGAAGGGAAAATGTCGGATAGTTTTCAAAGCGAAATACCTCGTGCTCGCGTTAATATCGCGCTTGATTTAGACAGCGGTAGTGGCAAAAAGAAAAAGGAATTGCCAATGAAATTACTCGTTATGGGTGATTTCAGTAACGGACAATCTGAAGGAGAATTGTCAGAGCGAGAGCGGGTTAACATCAATGGCAATAACCTAGAAAAGGTGATTGCGAATATGGCTCCCAAAATGGAATTTGCGGTACCAAACAGAATAAAAGAAGGGGCAGGCGATATTGCCGTAAGCCTTACCGCAAAACGCTTTGATTCTTTCCACCCTGAGCAAGTTGCTGCCCAGATCCCTGAGCTAAGTGATCTTTTGTCTATGCGAAACCTGCTAAAGGATCTCAAGTCAAACTTGTTAGACAACGCGACATTACGCAAAGAAGTCGAACGCATTTTAAACACTCAACCCGATATGGATGCATTGAAAACGGAATTAAAAGCGTTGGTTGAAGAGCGCTCTTTGGAAACTGCTGAGGAGACTCAATAATGTCTGTACAAGAAAGTGTATCTACAAGCGCTGCGAGTGTTGAGTTTGCAGAAGATTCTGTCTATCAACGATTGTGCGGCTTGATTCAAATGGAACCTGTTGACGCGCCAGTTGATATCAACAAATTTCAAAACCCGAAACATATGGCTGAAGTGGAGACAAACGAGCGAATCACTGCGGCGTTGAAGGTGTTTTTTGAACTTGCGCTAGAGTCTGGCACACAGATAGAGAGAATTGATAAAACACTTCTTGATCAATATATCGCAACGATTGATGACGTTATTAGTGCACAACTTGATGAAGTCTTGCATCACAAAGACTTCCAGAAAGTGGAATCGTCATGGCGTGGTCTTAAGTTTTTAGTCGACCGTACTGACTTTAAAGCCAATATGAAAATTGAGCTACTGGACTGTACGAAAGAGGCGCTACGAGAAGATTTTGAAGAGTCTCCAGACACGACTCAGTCAGGATTGTTTGATCAGATTTACACACAGGAATACGACACACCGGGTGGCGAACCTGTGACATCTATGATTGCCAACTTCGAATTCGACCGTACTGGTGCGGATGTGGAGTTGCTAACAGAAGTATCGAAAGTGGCGAGTGCCGCCCACTGTCCGTTTATCAGCGCAATTGGCCCAGAATTCTTTGACAAAGAAAGCATAGAAGATATTCCAAAAATTCAAGATATCGGCACGTACATGGATCGCGCTGAGTACATTCGTTGGAAAGGTTTCCGAGAAACGGAAGATTCTCGTTACGTTGGTCTTGTTTTCCCTCGTTTTCTTTTACGCTTACCTTATGGTGAAGAGAACCCTATTCGCTCATTTAACTACCGTGAGGGCGTGACGGGTGAACAACACAATCGTTATTTGTGGGGTAACTCTGCTTTTGCTTTCGCCGCGAATATGACGCGCAGCTTTAAGAAAAATGGTTGGACAGTCAATATACGTGGTCCAGAGTCAGGCGGTAAACTGGATAAACTACCAATCCACTTCTATCAATCGGGGCGTGGAACAGAATCTAAAATTCCAACGGAAGTTCTGATTTCAGAGACGAAAGAGCTGGAACTAGCAGACCATGGTTTTATTCCACTGAGTTACTACAAAAACAGTGACTATGCTTGTTTCTTCTCTGCGAACTCCACTCAACGCCCATTAGAGTGCGATGAGGATGCAGACACAGCGAACGCAAGAATCAACTCAAGATTACCTTATATTTTCTTGGTGTCTCGTATCGCTCAATACCTGAAAATTTTGCAACGTGAAAACATTGGTTCATTAAAGTCGCGTCAAGATTTAGAGAACGAATTGAATGCGTGGTTGCAGAGTCTTGTGACTAAAATGAACAACCCTGAACCAGAACTAGCGGCGACACACCCTCTAAAAGATGGACGTGTGTTTGTTAGCGAGTCCGAAGACAACCCAGGCTATTACTTTGTGAACATGCACGTGCAACCGCACTTTCAAGTTGAAGGTGTTGATGTGAAGCTTTCGCTTGTGTCTCAAATGCCAGAAGTTTAATGGATTAAATGTTTTGAGTACCGCGGCGTGACCTTGTGAGCACATGAGCGCACGCCCTTTACTCACCAAAGAATTCTCACTCGTTGGCGCGCAGCTTAGGCTTGCGCGTTGGGAATGTGTCTCTATTCGAGATACGCAACATACTTTTTTGGAAATTAATATAAGGAGATATTTAAATGGCAATTCCTGCTTACATGTGGCTAACCGATGATCAAGGTAACGACGTACAGGGTTCTGTAACGGTTGCTGGTCGTGAAGGATCTATCGAAATTCTGGCATTTGACCACGAGCTTCGTATTCCTACGGACCGAGATACAGGGGAACTAACAGGCACTCGTAAACACGAACCTTTGATTATCACAAAGGCGTACGACGCAGCGACTCCATACCTTTATAAGGCATGTAGTAACGGTCAAACGCTAAATAGCCTCGTGCTTAGCTGGTACAAAATCGATGAAACAGGTACAGAAGTCGAGTACTTCCGCCACACTCTTGAGGGTGTAAAAGTGACATCGGTTAGCCCAACTATGGCGAACGTTAAAGATCTAGATAAAGAGCGTTACCCTCACCTAGAGGAAATCGCAATTCGTTATCAGAAGATTACTTGGACGTTCCTAGACGGTAACATCGAGTTCTCTGATTCATGGATTGAAGGTCGATAAGATTCGACGTTCTTTTCCTTGAGTCCATTGCTTGGGGGTGCGTGAAAACGCACCCCTTTTGCACGTTAAGATAAACACAGAGTTCTTATTACAGGGATGTAGTATGTTGTCATTGTATGAAGTATTGAGCCAGCAACATATGGGTGGGGCGCAGTTAAGTGATTTTCCTACTTACGAAGATTATTTAATGAGCATTCACGATCATCTTGTTAGGCTCTTGAACGCTAGGCAGGGAGGTTTGTCCCACTTACCCGATTACGGGATGCCTGACTTAAATAAGCTTTATCAGGCGTTACCTTACTCAGAAGATGACATTGCGATTGCGGTTAAGAAAATCGTTGAAAAGTACGAACCTAGGCTGACGGGCGTCCATGTTATTCCTCTTCCAAGAGATCTAAATTCCGGTGTGGTGTCGATTCGAATAACTGGAAAAACACATAACGGTAATGCGATTTCTTTTAAAACGAACTTTAAAAGTAGCGGAACCGCAGAGGTCGCTGGACCATCGAGTGCCTCAAATCAATATGGATATTAATGTAAATGTTTCATCGCAGGAGGCGTTGTGAAGGAATATTTTGAGGCGGAACTGCGCCTGTTAAAAGAAGAGTCGCAAGAGTTCGCAAAAGCGTATCCAGAACAAGCGGCTATGTTGAACCTCAATGCGGTTCGAGATCGCGACCCGTATGTGGAACGACTGCTTGAAGGGATGGCGTTTTTAACGTCAAAAATACGCGAACGATTAGATGATTCGGTTCCTGAACTTAGTCAAAGCTTACTAGACCAGTTGGCGCCATCGTTATGTCGGCCCTTTCCATCGCATCTCGTCTTAGAGTTTTCTCCGTCTGCGCTTTCGGGCGGCCTAACGAACATCCCAAAAGGAACGGTTGTCTCTTCTCCTTACAAAGGGCCAGACTCGATCAAGTGTCATTTTCAAACCACATCCAACATTGAATTGTTGCCTCTACACGTTCACGACATTTCTGCGACGGACGTGCTTGGTCGAGGGACGAAAGTGACCATAGAGTTAGAAAAAAGTGCGGACATCGCCTGGGCCGATTTACAGAATCAGAGCCTTCCTATTTTCTTAAATTGCGATCGCTCTCTTGCCTATGTGCTTTATGAAGCATTAACAAACTCGACTGCCACCTACGCCACCAATCTAGATGGTACGTTAGGTAAAGCAAAAATTGATCCTTGCAGAATAAAGGTAGAGGCGAATACATTGCCCGCCTTCGAGCAGGGGCATGATGCCTACAACATTCTTTTTGACTACTTCAATGCTCGTGATCGTTTTATGTTTGTTGAGCTTTGCGATATTGATTATTCCTTGCTCTCTGAAAACGCTCAAAGGCTGTCCATTACGATAGAGACGGCATTATTTTTACCACCTACTCATAAAGTGGATAGTAAAACTCTTCGTATCAACAGTGTTGTCGGAATTAATACTTTTCCAGCTGAGTCAGAACCGATTAAGGCCAGTTCAAAATATCCAGATTTTTTAGTGAAAGTGGATAGTGAGTACGGTAATCAAGCAAGTTCTTACTGGATATCGGAGGTTGCCAGTCGGGACTTAAAAAACGGTGATGTGACAGAGTATAAGTCGCTTCATAAGCTTGATTATCGCTCTGAGTCTGATCCCACGTTTATGGCACAACTGAAGAGAAGTCCAACTGGAAAGTGGCAGCATTATCTCTCGTTGAATGGCTCAAAAGACATAGATGAGCAGACGTTGAGTGTTGGCCTGATTGCAACGAATAATAACTATCCAAGAAAATACTTGGACTTTGGCGATGTGTGCGAGTTGCCATCGGAGATAGAGCAAACAATATCGGTTCGTAATATTTCAAGACCAAGTAAGGTTTCATTACCGCCCTCAAATCAAGACTTTGGTTGGCAGTTGGTTTCTATGCTCTCTCAAAATCTGACGGTGTTGGACAGTGCGAATAAACTTCGCGCTCTGCTGGGTTTGTTCGATTGGAGTGGGCTTGAAGAAAATAAGAATAGAATTCTATCGATCGATAGTGTGACACAAAGCCGCCAACAGAAGATAAAGAAAGGTGTTTTATTTAATATTATTCAATTTGATTTGACGGTCAGTGAGACGGGCTTTAGTTCAACGGCAGATATTTACTTTTTCGGCTCTATTCTCTATGCCTTTTTGGGCGCGTATGCGGACATATCAGAGCGTATTGAGATGAAAATCATGACTCTACCATCAAATAAAGAGTGGTTCTGGGAAGCAAATTTATGCACAGAGAGTTAGATACTCATTCCCTTAAAGCGTCCGCCTGTGAGTACCACTATCATCAGTTGCTAAACGTACTGCTAAAGATGAAGGATCAAACGCAAGTCAGGGACAAACCTTCTTGGCTTACGTTGAAACCATCTGACTGGTTATCCTTTCCTGCCTCTGATGTTCATAAGTTAACTCAAGGTCATAATGACAATTGGCAGTTAGAGGCGACTTTTTTTGGTCTTTATGGGGTGGATGCTCCGACACCCCATTACTTTCTTCAAGATGTGACGCAGAACTCAGAAGCCGGAAAGTGTATTGCGGCTTTCTTAGATATTTTTAATCAAAATGCCTATTGGTTGTTGCACAAGAGCTGGCAAAAATTCCAGCCTCTCGCGAATGCAGGAAACGATAACCTCTTTATTAAAATGTGCTTGGCAATATCCGGTCGATTGCCTCTTCCACGCAGTGAATATAACAAAGGCAGTGATGGCGATGCGCCTTCAACAGTAGGGCAAAAAGGTTTTTCGGTTGGGGCGCTTTCTAACCGGAAAAAAAGCCTATGTGTTGTCGAGAATATGCTTAGGCACGCTTTGTCTCTACCTAATTTAATGGTTTCTTCTAATTTAGTGAAAACCGTCGATACGCATCAAGCGTTGCCTTTAGGGGAGTTGTTATCGTTAGGTGACAATACCTTACTTGGAAGCAAAGTCTCGGTCGTTGGGCAGGCTATAAAGATCAACCTAGGTGTGATTAGTTTAGAACACTTGGAAGACTTTAAGCCTGGGGGAGAGAAGGCGCGCTATTTGGCGTCTTTATTGGAAGATTACTTGCCGACTCTCGTTTCATACCGGATAGGGGCGAGTGTGGTGGTTGAAGGAATGCCGCCAATGGAACTAAGCACCAAAGGGCAAGCGCTTAAACTAGGCGCGCCATTGGTGTTAGGGGAAGCGGGGCAAAATATAGAGTATGAGTTCAGCGATCAAAGTTACCAGAATTTTTAATAACCTATTCAAGTAAAAAATTAACGCTAAGTTTGGGAAGATAGAAGGAATAATAAGCTATGGACAGTCAAACACTGAAAGTCTTGATCGACAAGTTAAGCCCATTATGTGGTCGAGCGCTGGAAGCCGCCGCCGGTTTTGCAAACTCTAGAGGACACAGAGAAATCGTTCCGGAACACCTGTTGCTAAAGCTACTAGAAGAAAGCGAAGTAAAGGGCGAAGCCAGTCATCTATCGTGTGTATTGAGCTACTTTTCAGTCGATCAAAATACGTTATGGCAGCAGCTTGTTGATAATGTGAATCAGCAAAGAGTGCTTCATGACAGTAAAGCCGTTTTGTCTTCCGAGCTATATGAACTACTCGAACGCGCTTGTTTGAATTTTACACTGCGCATGCCATCAAAAGCTTCTTGGGTTCGCCAAAGCGATACCGTCGGTATTGATTCATTGAGCATTCTTGAAAGCTTTATTCAAATCTCCTCTAACTGGCCTCACTATAGAAGTTACGATGCGCTGAGAAGCATTAACCTAGATATTCTGAAAGCAAATGTCAGTGAGATCACTGTACGCTCAAACGAATACGAGGTGGACCATTTCGATCAAAGTATCTCTAACAGTAACGATGTGGGGAATGTGAGTTTAACCGAACATGGTCAGGGCGTAGGTTCGGGTTCTGCTCACTCTCCAAGAGCCATCGATCGATTTACAACAGACCTGACGATCAAGGCTAAAAACGGTGAATTAGATCCCATCAGCGGCCGCCATAAAGAGATTCGAAAAGCCATTGATATCCTCTGTCGTAGGCGAAAAAATAACCCTATTTTGGTTGGTGAGCCGGGTGTCGGTAAAACGGCGGTCGTTGAAGGGCTAGCGCAACGCATTGTCGACGGAGATGTGCCTGAGTTCTTAAAAGGTAAGCATATCCACGTACTTGATTTAGGTTTGTTGCAAGCGGGTGCAAGCGTTAAAGGAGAGTTCGAAAAGCGTCTAAAGCAAGTGATTGACGAAGTGGGAAGCTCCGATGAGATCATGTTATTCATCGATGAAGCTCATACTTTGGTGGGAGCCGGCGGTGAAGCTGGGCTTGCCGATGCCGCAAATCTATTAAAGCCAGCCTTAGCTCGCGGTGAGTTGAGAACCGTTGCGGCGACGACGTGGTCTGAATATAAGCAGTACTTTGAACGAGATCCCGCTCTGGCGCGCCGCTTCCAGATGGTTAAAGTGGAAGAACCCACATTGGATGCTGCCAAGCACATGCTGACGCAAATTAAAGAGAAGTACGAGCAGCATCATGATGTCAGCATTACAGACGAAGCAATTGAGGCGGCAGTCGAACTGTCAGATCGTTATGTGAGTGGACGTTTTCTTCCAGATAAAGCGATCGATTTAATTGATACTGCCGCTGCCCGTGTGAAAATGGGTCAGGCCGTTTTGCCTCAAACCCTAGAAGGACTTCAAGCAAAAGCGCTTTATATTGAAGACCGAATAGCAGGGCTAGAGAAGGAGCTCGACCAAGGGCTCGAAAGCAATATGGATTTACACCACGAGTTAAAAGATGAACAACAGCAAGTCCTGTTGGAAATATCCGATCTAAAAGAAAGTTGGGATAAGCAAAACCACCTTGTCGAAGAAATTCAACGCTCAGTTGAAAATGCGGAAAACGACGAGGAAAGTAAGCATCGTGCATACTCTTTGAGAAAGCTGTTACAGGAAGAACAAGAGTCGTCATCGGCAGGCTTATGTATACAGGCGGAAGTCAATGCGACGTCCATTGCGGATGTAATTGCCGACTGGACTGGAATCCCTGTCGGTAGCATGGTGCGAGATGACCTTCAAAATCTACTGACCTTTGACGCGGCTTTGGGTGAAGACATTATTGGGCAAGACGGTGCGATCAGAGCGATTGGTCAGAGCCTTAGAGCGAATAAAGCGAAGCTTCGATTTACGGAAGGGCCGCAAGGTGTCTTTTTATTGGCTGGCCCCAGTGGTGTTGGTAAAACGGAAACCGCCAAAAAAATTGCAAAACACTTGTTTGGTAGTGAACGCTCACTTATCACGATTAATATGAGTGAGTACCAAGAAGCTCATACTGTTTCTCAATTAAAAGGCTCGCCTCCAGGCTATGTCGGTTATGGACAAGGTGGTTTGTTAACGGAAGCGGTGCGTCAAAAGCCATATTCTGTCGTTTTACTCGACGAGGTAGAAAAAGCACACGTTGATGTTATGAACGTCTTCTACCAAGTGTTTGATCAGGGCATTATGCGTGATGGTGAAGGAAGGGAAATCGACTTTAAAAACACCATTATACTCATGACTTCTAACTTAGGCTCTGAGCTTATTATGGAGGCAATGTCAGACAGAAACGAGAATTCAGAGAGCGATGATGTGGATTTGAGTTTCTCTGAAAATGAGACGCTAAAATCCGACGATTCAGTTGCTAATTCAGCAATCACTGACGTGAGTGGCGGTGGCAACGAACGCGATAGCTCTGACGATGACAAAGGTGAGAATGATGACGGAAAAATAGAATACACACCACCTTCAACGTTGGAACTGGAAGCACTGATTCAACCTACTGTTGCTCAACACTTTGCTCCCGCATTAGCTGCTCGAATGCAGATCGTGCCCTTTGTTTCGCTTAATGAAGAGTCATTAAAAGCCATTGTGACGCACAAGCTCGATAAGCTTGCTGAACGCTTAATGTCAGAGTACAAAATGGAATTGCGTTGTGACGAGTCTGCGCTCGATATGTTGTTGTCTTTGTGTCAGGAAAGTCACGCAGGGGCGCGTTTAATCAACCAACGTATTGAATCCCTCTTATCCTCACGAATCGCCAATGAAATACTTCATTATCTAGTCGAATCCGATTTGCCAGACATTCTACAAATGACGGCATCAGAAAATGGCACGATCGATGTGGTGTTTCTCGATAAGCAAGCTGGTGGTCAACAAAACGCCTTGCTTGATGATTCAATAGAGGCATAAAAATGGACTTTTCTGTTTCCGATATAAGGCAAAAATTTAAAGAGTATGGTGCTGCTGATGCGAGTCAATACTTCTTGTCTCTTGCAGACCTTCCACAAGATCAGTTTATGGTGTTGTCATTTGCACTTGATGAGTGGGGGTTTAATCAGGGCTACCAAATTACGGTAAAGGTCGTGAGTGTTGAGGCGATTGATGTCGCGCTGGTGATGAATAAAAAGGCTAGGTTCCACGTTTTCAGTAATGGGATGTTACGTCCTGTTCATGGCCTAGTGTCCGCGTGTCGGCTGACGGGAACTTTAACGACAGGGTTTACGGAATATACTCTGACTATCTCATCGGTCTTATCGTTATTGGCGGAACAACAGCACAACCGAGTCTTTACTGACAAGAGTGCATTAAACATCGCGAAAGACGTTCTAAAGCAAGATTTAAATGGCGTTGCTCAGGTCGAGGCGCAATGCTCTGATACAGAGGTTTTGTCACTTTGTATTCAGTATCAAGAAAGCGATCTAGACTTTGTTATCCGAATTTTAGCGAAAGAAGGCGTGTTTCTGAATGTCATACAAGGAGAAGGGCTAACGCAAGTTCAGTTGTGTGACCGAGTGACGCAAACGTCGCAAAGTGACAGCGCATTAGTCTTGCCGCTATTAGAAAATATCGGCGCAGCAAAAGAGCGTGATCACATCTATAAGTTAGACAGCCATGCTAGAAGAATGCCGACTAGCCTAGAGTTGAATGATTCCTACCCTTGGCATAGTCAGAATCTCCTTGTGAACGAATCGGTCAACGCTCATTCGTCGGATGAGAGCAGCTCGCTTAAAACGGAACTTTGGGCGTTGAACTATTCGACGCCGAATAAAGGCAAGCAACTTGCTAAACGTTTTTTAATGGCAAAAGAGAGCCAGCATAATTACTTTCTGTTTGAATCAAATTGCCGAACCATTGCTCCAGGCGTCTTGGTCGATGTACTAAGCCCATCGGGAGACGCCGCAGGTCAATACCGCGTTTTGGAAGTGTCGCTTTCAGGTTCTCAAGGTGATTTGATTGCCAACGGTTCTGATTCCAATTCAAAAGGGTTTCGCTGTCGATTCATTGCCGTCAAGGCAGATTCAGAATTCACACCTGAATTTGTTCCTCGTGCACCAGTGCACTTAGCGCTGAGTGCGATGACAACCAGTGAGCTTGACGACAAAGGTTGTTACCGAATTCGATTTGGGTTTGATCGACGATCAGAGTCAGAGGGCGCATCAAGTCCCCCAATACGGCTCGCTCAGCCGCTGGGTGGGAAAGAGCAGGGGATGCATTTCCCTCTTGCTATTGGCACCCTTGTTTCTGTGCAGTTTGAGAATGGAGACATAGAGCGCCCAATCATTCAAGGTTGTATTCAATCGCAGGACTCGGTTGTGTTGGTGAACAGTGAGAATGCCAATCACAATATGATCCAAACTCGTGGGGGACACTCTCTACTATTTGACGATAGTAGCGACAATGAAAAAATTCAGTTGGCCACACCCGACCAGAAAAATTCGCTCGTACTCGATGCTTCGAGCAACGGTCATCGCGTTTCTCTTGATTCGAGCGAGGGAGATATCCAGCTCAGTGCTGGCAAATCTACATTGATTAAAAGTGGAGAGGCGCAGACCTATGAAGCAGGACAAAACTTCTCTATTAATGCTAACACCACGTTTGAAGTGATGACGCAAGAGTCCGACGTTGTGATCCAATCCGCCACGACGCTCGAACAAACATCCGCTCAAAGTATGCGATTGCAAAGCCGTGAAGGTGCTGTATCCATTACCAGTGAAGGTGCCATGTCGATGCAAACTGCGAATGGTTTAAATCAAATTGTGGACGAAGGTAATTATCAAATCCAAGTTCAAGATGGCAGTTATCAGCTCTCAACGGAAAATGGCATCACGCTAAATAGCCAAGGCTCGACGATTAGCTTAACCCAAGGCGACGCTGCTATTGAGCTGAATGGCTCGGGTAGTCTTGTCTTAAGTGGCTCTCAAATTGAAATAAGTGCCGACAGTGTGTCAGTCAAAGGGGGAAGCATCGCCAACAATTAACGGGCAGTAAGAGAATCGAATACGCCATGTATTAACAAAATTCAAACGAGAAAAATTGGCGCTTTTGGCATTTACCCACTTAGCTAATAAAGAGTGGACGTAGATCTCAATATAAGGGTATTTCTCAAAGGATGTTAAAGACGTTACGAGTTGTTCTCGCTTCTTCTGTACTGTATTTCTTGCTGGGTTTTCTCGGGCAGTATTTTTCAATATCGCCTGAGTACGCAGCTATTGTGTGGCCAGCCACTGGCTTTGCTGTCATTGCCGTATTGATGTTTGGCAACCGAGCACTATTTGGATTAGTGCTCGGTGACTTTTTATTGAACTTGTATGTTTCTGCCATTAACTATGGGAGCAGTTCTGTTGGGTTGTCGTTGTGTATCGCCTTGGGTGTGCTCGTTCAAGCTAAGGTCGCGCAGCACTTCACAAAGAACTTTTACAAAAGAGCGTTTTCGGATGCACGCTATACGCTCAAATTCATTGTCATTGCTGGCCCTATTTCTTGTCTCATCAGTTCTCTGGTGGCCACCTTTTCTTTGCGCTTTTTTGGTTTCATTGAACCTCAGTCTCTTTTTATCAACTGGTTCCAGTGGTGGTTGGGAGAGGTTATTGGGGTTGCATTTTTAGTACCTTGGGTCGCGATTTCTTTTTCTAAATTTTCGGGGACGCGTTTTTCTAATCCAAGGCAAATTGCCAGTGCGTTTGTTTTTATTACGGTCTTAACGGTCTTTGCCTCGTATTTGATTTATGAGGCGGAATACACCAAGCAACAAACTGAGTTCAATGACAATGCGAAATTTTCAGCGGCGACGTTAAAGAGACGAGCGGAAGGTTCTATTAGCGCCATTAGCTCGATAGCGAGTTATGTTAAAGGCAGTGAAAATGTTACTCCTGACGAGTTCGAAACGTTTGCTCGGGAAACCCTAAAATACGAAAATTCAATGCAAGGTCTGTCGTTGAATTTAGTGATCAGTGGCGATGAAATTGAGGCTTTAGAGGCGCGATTCTCCCCATATTACGACAATACATCATTTATTGTGACGCGACGCAGTGCGTCAGGAAATCTCGTTCCGGTTACGCCGTCAGAGCGGCATGTTGTTGTGTCTTATATTTATCCTTTACAAGAGAACCAACGAGCGTTGGGATACGATGTGTACTCTCAAGCCGACCGACGGTATGCGTTGGATAAAGCGAGAGAGATCGATACAGCATTTCCAACGCCTGCTTTGGATCTGGTGCAAAATGACTTGGCTGTGTTGCTATTTTTCCCCATCTTCTTGAAAAATGAGCAAAATGAAGCGTTTCTTTATGCTTATGCGACGGCGGCGCTTAGGGTAAAAGAACTAACAGAATTGGCGATTACGCAAAGTCAGCTGGTAAGTTCTGAATTCTATTTAGTGGATCGAAAAGCGGATGGTTCACCCTATATTTTAATCCGTCAGGGAGAGAGCTATTCAGATGCAAGTAAGCTGTTGGAGGATGAAAAGAACGGTCTGATCCAAACGGTTTATTCTGCCGATATTCCGATTGGTGGTCATACGTGGCGAATGATCAAAATTAATAGGAATTCCTTTATTCACCCTCCTTGGAATTTACATACGGCCATTGCAGGCGGTTTTCTTATTTCTGGCCTTGTCGCTTGGCTGATTATCTTAATTTACAGTCATACCGCCCAAATTGAGCACCAAGTTTTAGAACGGACTAGAGCTTTAAGTAAAAGCAATGAATCCTTGAGTCAATCACGTGAAAAACTAAGGCTCGCAAAGGCGGAAGCGGAAGAGGCGAATCGTGCTAAAAGTGATTTCTTAGCGAATATGAGCCATGAAATCCGTACTCCCCTCAATGGCGTCATAGGGTCTCTTACCCTTGTTCTTCAAAGCGCTTCAATTGCTAAAGAGCAAAGAGGGTTATTGGACATATCGCGACAAAGTGCATTGACCTTGTTGGAGATCATTAATGACATATTAGATTTGTCGAAGATAGAGGCGGGTAACCTTATTTTGGATCGGAAACCTGTTTCTCTCACGGAGCTTACTAAAGAAACGGGCGAGCTACTTAGAGCAAAAGCGCTTGAAAAAGGTCTTGTGTTTAATATTCCTTCTACTCCGCTTCCTGCGATCGAAGTGATTGGTGATCCGCTTCGGATTCGACAAATCCTTCTTAACTTGCTGGGCAATGCGTTGAAGTTTACCCATGAAGGGGAAGTCAATTTAGCCATTCGCGCCAGATTTGAAAACGAGAAATATTGGCTCTCTATGGCCGTTTCTGACACTGGCATTGGGCTCTCAGAGGAGCAAAAGAGGCAACTTTTTCAACGTTTTAAACAGGCTGATAGTTCTACCACTCGACTGTATGGTGGCACAGGGTTGGGTTTATCGATTTGTAAGGAAATTGCGGCCTTGATGGACGGAGAAATACATGTAGAGAGTGAACTTGGTAGCGGTTCAACGTTTACCTTTGAAGCCCCTTTTGATGGGCGAGTTCTTTTTGAACCCGTGCGATCACTGAACTATCAGTCGGTTGTTGTTTGTGTGTCTAACAATACGCTGGCGAATTACCTTGCCAGTATTTTTGAGTATTGGAAAGCGCCCAATATTCGTGTCGAAGTTCAGCCTGAACTTGAAAACATTCTTTCGAAAGGGTCTACACTGATTGTTATCGATGAAGAAATATGGGGGCAATGGCAAGGTGATTGGTCGAGTCTAGCGACACCTGATTTGTCTGAAGGCACGGATAAGTTGGCTGGGGTAATTGTGCTTTGTGCCAAAGAGCTGAAAACAACCAATACGATAGGGGTTAATCAGATGTCACTGTTAAAGCCAGTGCAAGAAAGTGTACTTTGGGACAGCATTTGTTTATTAGACCGTAAAGATCAATCGACGCGTTCTCAGAGCAGCGAAAGTATGAAGCGCACCGAGTTAAGTGGAGATGTATTGTTAGTAGAGGATAACCATACGAATCAAATCGTAGGTAAGGGAATTATTGGCTTGTTTGGAGTATCAGTCGATATCGCCCAGAATGGTCAAGAGGCGTTGGAAAAAGTGCAGGATAAAAAATATCAGCTTATTTTTATGGATTGTCAGATGCCCGTGATGGATGGATACGAAGCCACAAGGGAGATCAGAAAGCTACCAGTAGACAGCGCTACAAGTGCGTCCGTCCCCATCGTAGCATTGAGTGCTAATGCGATGAAAGGAGACGATGAGAAGTGCATTCAGGCAGGAATGAATGGTCACGTAGCTAAGCCAATTTCGAAAACGAGAATAGAGGAAGTACTAGAGCAATGGCTACGATCTGGCGATGAGGAGCAGGTATGACGAGCACAGCAAAACAATTTGATTACCATGATTTTAAGTGGAGGTTAGGCGAAAATACCGAACTAATGAAAGTGGTTGTCTCCGAATTTTTGAATGAGGCTTATTCTTTTCTGGAGGCGATTGAAGACGAGGTAACCGCGAAAAATTGGAATCAGGTCGCTCCTCTTGCCCATAAAGTAAAAGGTGCGAGCTCTGAGGTATCGAGCCTTTATCTGCCTAGTTTAGCAAAAAAGTTAGAGCTTGCAGCCAGAGACGAGTTGGTTGACGAGGTACTATTGTACAAGGCAGATTTAAAGAAACACTTTGACGCACTTGCAGAGGAAATGCGGGTAGAGTTCGACCTTTAAGTAAGGTTGCGTAGACTTGTTTCGTTATGCCTTTTCTATATAAACGAAACCTTCTTTGTATTTTATTCACAATAATTTGTTTCAAATGAAATAAATAAAACACAAAAATGAAACATCCGTTCATTAAAGTAGCTGTGTTTTCCAACAACTCAGCTACTTTAATGAAGGAACCTCTCATGCGTAAATCAACATTGGTGTCGATCGCAGTTGGTATGGCAGTATCAGGCTCAAGTATCGCAGCTACTCAAATTGAGTGGTGGCATGCTATGGGTGGTGCAAATGGCGAAAAAGTAAATGAAATTGCGGCTGGCTTTAATGCTGCGCAAGATGCATACGAAGTGAAGCCTGTCTATAAAGGTAACTACTCAGAAACGATGACGTCTGCGATTGCTGCGTTCCGTGCGAAAAAACAACCTCATATTGTGCAAGTATTTGAAGTGGGCACAGCAAGTATGATGGCTGCGGAAGGCGCGGTGTACCCAGTTTATAAATTGATGCGTGAGAATGGTCAAGCATTCAATAAAGATGACTACCTAAGCTCGGTAACAGGCTACTACTCAGATGAAGAAGGCAACATGCTTTCTATGCCTTTCAACAGCTCAACGCCTGTTTTGTACTATAACAAAGAGTTGTTTGCTAAAGCGGGTGTTCAGGCGCCTTCTACTTGGGAGCAAGTTGAAGCGACCTCTAAGAAGCTTATGGATAATGGCGTGAAGTGTGGCTTTACGACCTCTTGGCAGTCTTGGGTTCAACTTGAGAACTTCAGCGCTCGACATAACGTTCCTTTTGCTTCTAAAGCGAATGGTTTCGCGGGTACGGATACAGAGTTGATGTTGAATGGCCCTGTTCAAGTAGCGCACATCTCTAAATTAGGTGAATGGCAGCAAAATGGTATTTTCAGCTATGGTGGACGCCGTAGTGATTCAGCTCCTAAGTTTTACAGTCAAGAATGTGCGATGTTTATGCAGTCTTCTGCAGGTTACGCAGGTATCCGCCGTAACGCCAAATTTGAATTTGGTGTAGCACCGCTTCCATACTGGAAAAAAGACATTTCGACGCCTAAGAATACCATCATAGGCGGCGCGTCTCTTTGGGTTCTTCAAGGTAAGAAAACGGAAGAATACAAAGGCGTAGCATCATTCTTAAGCTACTTATCTCGTGCTGATGTTCAAGCGGATTGGCACCAATTCTCTGGTTACTTGCCGATCACTCATGCGGCCTACGATCTAACTAAGGGTCAGGGTTTCTATACTGCAAATCCAGGTACTGAAACAGGTGTTATTCAGATGACGTCTGGTAAACCAACTGAGAACTCGAAAGGTCTTCGTTTGGGTAACTTCGTTCAAATTCGCGATATTATTAACGAAGAACTTGAAGGCGTTTGGTCTGGTCAGAAAGACGCTCAGACAGCATTGGATGATGCGAAAAAACGCGGTGATGTATTGCTACGTAAGTTTGAAAAAGCCACTAAATAAGCTTTTTCGGTAGATCTCAGTTGGGCTGGGGCAGCGGTGAAAAGTTTTCTCCGTTTTCCTAGGCCTGACTGAGATATTTTACGTTTCTATTAGAGCAATACTATGACCGTATCTTTCCCTCAAAAAAAATTGCCGTACCTACTCTTATTGCCTCAGTTGGTCGTAACCTTCATCTTTTTCTTGTGGCCTGCTGAGCAAGCTTTTGAGCAAGCGCTCTATCAAGAAGATGCCTTTGGGTTAAGTCGAGAATTTGTCGGCTTAGACAACTTTATTTATATTTTTAATGACCCTCAGTATTACACATCGATTGGCGTCACCATGGTGTTCAGTTTTTCGGTCGCCTTTTTGGGCATCGCGATTGCCTTGTGGTTAGCCGTCATGGCTGATCGAGTTATACGTGGCCAAATTGTGTATCAAACGCTGTTGGTTTGGCCATATGCCGTGGCGCCGGCGCTTGCGGGTGTGCTGTGGTGGATTCTACTTGATCCAAGTATCGGCCCGGTCGCATTGTGGCTGAAGACCATTGGTGTTCAATGGAATCACTTTCTAAATGGTAATCAGGCGATGACGCTTGTGGTGCTGTCCGCCACATGGAAGCAAATTAGTTACAACTTCTTATTTTTCCTCGCAGGCTTGCAAGCGATTCCTCGCTCTTTGATTGAAGCTGCTGCGATCGACGGAGCGAGTCCATTGAAACGATTCTGGACCATTGTCTTTCCGTTGTTATCTCCAACCAGCTTTTTCTTACTGGTGGTGAATTTAGTGTACGCCTTCTTCGATACCTTTGGGATTATTGATGCCACGACACAAGGCGGCCCTGGTGTGAGTACGGCAACTATGGTTTATAAAGTATTTAATGACGGCTTTATCGGCCTAGACCTTGGCAGTTCAGCCGCTCAATCTGTGGTCCTGATGGCACTGGTCGGAGTTATGACCGTGATTCAATTTCGATACATTGAACGTAAGGTGGAGTACTAATGATTGAGAACCGTCCTTGGTTGACTTTTGTTAGCCACCTTTCGTTGTTATTGGGTATTGCTATGGTGGCATTGCCTGTCTGGGTGGCGCTTGTCGCGTCGACGCATGCTTCTGATGCCTTTGGGGCTGGCCACATACCTCTTTGGTTTGGGGATCAGGGGCATGAAAATTGGTCACAGGTTTTATTTTCTAAAGCTGGTAACGGAATTGATGTGCCCGTTTGGTACATGATGATCAACTCTTTCATCATGGCGTTAGGCATTACGATTGGTAAGCTGGCGATTTCTATTATTTCTGCCTACGCGATCGTATTTTTTCGATTTCCGTTTAGAGGATTAGCCTTCTGGACGATCTTCATTACCCTCATGTTACCTGTTGAAGTACGCATCGTTCCGACTTACGAGGTCATTGCGAAACTCGATATGCTAGACAGTTATACGGGATTGATTTTGCCGTTGATTGCGAGTGCGACTGCTACCTTCTTATTCAGACAGTGCTTTATGACGGTGCCGGGTGAGTTGGTCGAAGCGGCAAGAATAGACGGTGCCGGGCCGATACGATTTTTCTTCGATATTTTATTGCCGCTGTCACGAACAAACATCGCAGCACTGTTCGTGATTATGTTTATTTATGGTTGGAACCAGTATTTGTGGCCGTTAATTGTGACGACAGACGATGCGTATTATACCTTGGTCATGAGTATTAAGCGTATGTTGTCGGTGGAGCAGGGCGAGGTGGAGTGGAATAAGGTCATGGTGACAACCTTGTTGGCTATGTTACCTCCTATTTTGGTGGTTGTGGGTATGCAAAAATTATTTGTTAAAGGCTTGGTAGACGCGGAGAAGTAATATGTCGGACGTTGTATTAAATAATATCGGTAAAACGTACCCTAACGGCTATCAGGCGATACCCAGTGTGGATCTTACTATCGAGGAAGGTGAGTTTATTGTGCTCGTCGGCCCCTCAGGTTGTGGAAAGTCAACCTTGCTTCGTATGGTGGCAGGACTTGAAACGATTACGCAAGGCGACTTGTTGATTAAAGGGAAACGTGTAAACGAGAAGGAGCCTGCTGATCGCGATATTGCCATGGTATTTCAAAACTATGCGTTATATCCGCACATGACCGTGTACGGCAATATGGCTTATGGTTTGAAGAACCGAGGTGTTTCTAAAAGTGAAATAGAGACCAAGGTCAATAACGTTGCAACCATGCTGGGGCTGGAAGCCTTGTTAGAGCGTAAACCTCGCCAATTATCTGGCGGGCAAAGACAACGTGTGGCGATGGGAAGGGCGATGGTGCGTAACCCTGCTGCGTTCTTATTCGATGAACCCTTGTCAAACCTTGACGCTAAGCTGCGTGTGCAAATGCGCGTCGAAATTCGTGAATTGCAACGTAAGTTAGGTACAACTACGCTATACGTGACCCATGACCAAGTGGAAGCGATGACATTAGCCGATCGTTTGGTGGTACTGAACAAGGGGAAGGCAGAGCAAATTGGGTCACCAATGGAGTTGTATGAAGCGCCGCAAACAACGTTTGTTGCGTCATTTATTGGCTCTCCATCCATGAATTTGATTCCAGCAACGATGGAAGAGGGGCGATTGCGAGTAAATGATCAGGTGTCATTACCTTGCCCTTTTCACTATCAAGGTAGTGTGATTTGGGGCATTCGACCAGAACATCTCGCATGGGTATCTGAAGAGGAAGCAAGTTTTAGTGCTACGGTGAAAGCGATCGAATCCTTGGGTGCTGAAACGCTTATTTATGCGAATTTGGAGACTCATTCGGGCGGAGAAACACTGGTGATTCGAATGCCGGGCGCGCATAATCCACACATTGGCGAACGTATCTGGTTAAAAGCACCGACTGAAAAATGGCATGCGTTCGATTCGCTTACTCAACAACGTGTGGAATAACTATGCAGTTAACAAAGGTTATCGGGCATCGCGGTGCTGCGATGCTTGCGCCAGAAAATACTCTTGCTTCTATTAAAGCGGCCGCAGAAGCGGGGGCAAAATGGGTCGAAATCGACGTGTCTCTGATTGCCGATGGCGGTTTGATTATATTTCATGATGAGACACTAGATCGCTGTACAACGGGATCAGGGAAGTTGAGGTTGGCGAGTCCGTCATTGGTCGCCAGTTTAGATGCAGGTCGCTGGTTTTCTTCGGAATACGAAGGCGAAAAAGTACCGACACTCGTTCAAGCGTTAGATTATATTCAATCGCTTGGCTTAGGACTAAACCTAGAAATAAAACACGATGCCGATGATGTTGAAAACATTGTCCCCGACGTTTTAGAGGCGTTAAAAGAGCATTGGCAAGACAATGAAAAACTGATTATTTCGAGCTTTAACCACGCGGCGCTCGCACTCTGTTATCAAATGGACTCTAGTCGCTACCTTGGGCAATTGTATGAAGACATCCCTGCTGAGTGGCAAGCTCAGTTAGCTGCGATCGAGGCGTACAGTTTACATTGTGATTATGAGCGTTTGACACAAGCTCAAGCGACAGCGATTAAACAAGCGGGCTACAAGCTTCTATGCTACACCGTTAATGAGGCTCAGTTAGTGGAATCCCATTGGCGCTGGGGGATGGACGCTGTTATTACGGATGATCCCAACTTATTTGTGCATTTGGAGAAGTAAGCGTGTCATTAAATGCTCGTCAGAATGAGATTCTAAATTGGGTTCAACAGTGCGATTTGCTTAAAGTTGAGGAAATGGTCGATCGTTTCGGTGTCTCTTCTCAGACGATAAGAAAAGATGTGAATCAATTGGCTGAACGTAACCTTGTGCGACGACAGCACGGTGGCATTGCGCCAGTGTCTACCGCTGAGAACATACCTTTCTCGCAGCGCCAGCATTTAAATGGACTTGCTAAAGAGCAGATCGCGAAGAGAGTCGCAAACGCGATTCCTAATGGCAGCTCAATTTTTTTGGGCATTGGCACAACGGTTGAGTATGTTGCAAAGGCATTGCAAAAACATCAGGGTTTGCAAGTGTTTACTAACAATATTACCGTGGCGACCATTCTTGGGCAATGTGATGGCATTGCCGTAAGGATGACAGCAGGTAAGCTTCGTCACCAACATCATGATCTAGTAGGTGATGAGACTCTTGAATCAATACGTCGGTATTATTTCGATTACGGCGTGGTTGGGTGTGGGGGGTTAAGTGAAACTCAAGGCGTGCTCGATTTTGATCCAGATGAAGCGACCGTGAGCCGAACTATCATTGATCAAAGTCGCCATGTTTTTTTAGTCGCGGATCAGCATAAATGGTGTCGAAAGGCGGTCGCGGTAGTCACGCCTTTTTCAAGAATTGAGCGGTTGTTTACAGATCATCTTTCCGATACAAGCTCTGCTTGTCTTGTGTCTAATCAAGTGTCGGTTGAACTGTGCACTTCGTCTCTATAGCTCGTTTTTATTGGTGTTAAGCTAGTAAAGACGGCTCTATGAGTAAGCGAGTATTTTCATGTTACCCATTTCAAGTTTAAGTCAGAAAGCGCTAGCGGATATCCAATTTATTCTTTCTGATTTTGATGACACCCTAACGTTCAACGGCGGACTGCTTTCGACCACCTTAAAAGCTTTGGAAGAGCTAAATGCAGTGGGTGTTAAGGTTATTCCAGTTACCGGAGGTTGTGCAGGTTGGTCGGATATGATGGCGCGTACGCTGCCCGTATCTGGAGTGATTAGTGAAGGTGGATCGATTTTTATAGAGAAGAAAACGAACGGTAGAACACAATACCACTTTTGCGTTCCTGAACATGAAATTCGTGCGTTTCAGAAAGCGACGCTTGAAACCGTTCAGCGAGCATTAGGCGAAGGAAGCACCTTAAAATTGGCAAGCGATCAAGAATTCCGAATTTCGGATGTCGCGATCGATTTTGCGCAAGATGTCGTTCCGCCTGCTCACAAAGAAAAGACGCAATTGTTGGATAGGCTAAAACGCAGTGGCCTCAATGCAAAAGTGTCATCTATTCACATTAATATTACTCACCCTGAGGCGGATAAGTGGCGAATGTCGAAAAGAGTCTTAACGGATTTTTACTGCCTTGCTGAAAGCGATTTTAGTAACGACGTTTTGGCTGTTGGCGATGCACCGAATGATCAAGCACTGTTTGAACGGTTTTCAAAAAGTGTGGGAGTGGCCAACATTGTACGCTATGAAAAAGAACTGATTACACCTCCTAGATACGTCACCCAATTCGAAGGGGGTCATGGGTTTGCTGAATTGAGTAAACTTATAATCGCAGCCAAGAGTACATAGCGCCGCTTTTTAGCAACGAGCTCAGCATTGGAAGGTGAAGCTTGCCTCGAATAAAAGCTTGTCCCGAATAATAGGAAGTGATCCACATTCTGTCACTCGAGGATGTGTTTACGCCTTTCTAAGTAACGCAGTGAAATAACCTATAATAATTACAATAGTTTACCGAGTGTTTCCTGTCTGTTGTTTTAATAGGCAAATAGGCGGTTTAAACTGGTGTCTAAGTCAGCTCAGTTAGGGGGCGCACATGATACGCTGTTTAAAAGACATTAAACGTACCACGCTAGTGATCTCGCTCCTCTTAGGTGTATTGGTCTCTTCAAAGAGTTTTTCGCTGACTATTCTCTTCACTTCCAATATTCCTAATGTATTCGAAACTGATGGTGCTTACTCCATTGGCAAGCTCGGATCTTATATAAAGTCCTACCGTCGCGATTCTGATGAAACGGTCATATTTGTGCATGGCGGCGACAGTCTCTTTCCTAATGCGCTCTCTGTTTATGACAGCGGCGTACATATGGTGGATATGTTGAACACGATTGGCACCGACATTTTTGCGGTTAATCAACGTGAGTTTCAGCAAGGGATTGATCAGCTCACGTTGCGTACATTTGAAGCAGGCTTTCCTATGCTACAAAGTAATCTTATTGATGAGCGCACGGGAGAACACATTGAAGGCACTGTGGATAAGTATTTGCACCCAACTCAGGAGGGCATGATTGGTTTTGTGTCTGTCTTAGATGAATCAATTACCGATATTTATTTAACTCGCGATGTGGCGGTAAAGCCGCCAATGGAAACGGCGAAGAAGCTCGCTCTCGATTTAAAGCGTCGGGGTGCACAAGCGGTGGTGCTGATTACCGAGCGTTCCGCATTGCCTGATGATCTTTCTGAACTCAGTGATACGATCGATTTAATCTTAGTCGCTGCTGAAGTAAAGGACAGTGTTGAGGACGCAGAGACGTTGATGGTATCAAGTGGTGGCGCGGACGGAGAGATTGCCGTGATTTCGTGGCAGCTTGGTCAAAAACCATCGGCTAAAATTGATTCGGTTTCCTCATATGAAGAAGATACAGCAATACGAGTCTCGTTAGATAAATATCTTGGTCGATTGGAATTAATACTAGAGCGTGAGCTGGTCACCTTGCAGGTTGATGCGAATACCACAAAATCTAAAATACGTTCGGGAGAGTCTGCGTTAGGGAACGTATTTGCTGACGCCATTAAAGAAGAAGTACAAACCGATTTTGCGGCAATAAACAGTGGGGCGATCCGAGGGAATAGAGAGTATCGAGCAGGTGACATAATAAAGTATAAAGATATACAAACAGAGTTACCGTTCGGTGGCAGCCTATATGTGATAAACGTGATAAAAAAAGAGCTCAGTGCGCTGATGGAGCATTCGGTTAGTCGAGTAAACAAACTCCACGGTGCGTTCTTTCAAATTTCAGGTTTTGAAGTTTTGTATGATTTGTCGAAGCCTGTTGGCAAGCGGATCGTTCGTTTAACCAAAAATGGAAACGAACTTGAGCCTGGAAAAAGCTATACCTTGGCCATACCAGACTATATACGTTATGGTGGTGATGGTTATCAGATCCGCGAAGAACAGGTTGTGAACAAGGTGTCTGTACGCGAAAGATTAATGTGGAACGTTGTATCCGAGTATCTAGATAGAAAAGGTCAGGTTACACCAAAGTTAGAAGGGCGGTTAGTGGATATTTCCACTCCCTTAAGGTCGAATATTAAGGCAAGTACCGAATGACTCAGGAGAAGCGCTTTTTTCACAGCCTCAGATGGCTTATTGGTTTTGTTTTTTCAGTGATCTTGTTGTTCCTTGTGGCGATAAGCGGCTTGCTTATTTATCAGATGGAGAAGTTCAATACGGTCGCGCGGGAGCATGCTGAGTCCCATATCCCTATTCTTGAAGTGCTGACAACCACTCAATTATCTATCACACGCCTGTCTTCGATTGGTGTTGAACTGGTTGCCAGTACCTCGGGCGCTAAATCGAGAACGTTAATTACCCACGCCAATGAACTAATTGCTGAAATTGCATACAATTTAAGCCTGCTGGAAGAGAGTAAGGAGGTTTACGAGCTTCGAGAGATTCTAGACAGTGTGCGACCCGGTATTCAGTTATTGATTGATAAAAAGCAGCAAACCTTTGAACTAAAAGAGCGATTTGATGCGGATATTTTACTTGTTAAACATTTGCTTACTGGTGCCTTTGTTGATGAAGCGAATATGGAAGAAGGCAATTTATGGCGACAACTTCTTTTAGAGGTGTCTAATCTTCAATCGGTCGGGAAGGTTTATGAGCTTAAGCGTGGTCTAGGGAAAATTCATTTCTACCTCGAACAGTTGGACGATATTGTTTCTCCATCTGGTGTGACGCTACTGGATGATGTGGAGCTTATTTTAGCTGGCGAAGACGGCTTGGAGAGTATAATCAAGCAGCGAGAAATACTACAAACTGAGCTTGTGAGTTTAGATACGCAAAACCGAATATTAATGGGAAGCATTGTTGATTATGGTCAAAGAATTTATAGCCAGCGAGAAAAAAGAGTCGCTCAACAAGCCCAAGAGTTACAAAGCAGTGCAGGCTTATCACGAAATATTTTGATTTTGGCGATCGTGGCTATGATCGTTATTACGTTTGCTTCTTACTTAGTGTTAAAACGGCGTTTATTTTCGAAGTTAGTCAATCTACAAGGCATCGTCTCGTCTAAAGACTCGATTACTGACGAAGACCTTCTTTCATTTGATGAGCGAAATGAGATCGGTAGTTTGGTCTATCAGCTCAAGGACTATCTAGATACGATTGAGCTGCAAAAAGCCCAACTTGCACAAACAGGCAGCCAGTTGGAGTCGATGCTTCGTTATTCCCGTCTTTGTGTCGCGGTAGTCAAGCGAGATAAGATTCTCTTCCATAATGATATGTTCGCGGATCTCTTTCATATCAGTCAACTGACATTCTTGAGTGAACTGCCTCATAACGTCGCTAAATTGGCGAAAGAGCCTCGTAAGTTGAGTGAGGGTAGTGTTGTTTTGTTAAGTGGATATCACGACATTGTGCGAGACAAATGGTTTGATATGCGTGCTGCCAATATTTTATGGGACGGTGAAAACTGCAACTTTATTATGTTCCTGGATGTCACCGACCGCGAAAAAGCAACGCAAGCGTTTGAAAGAAGTTTGTCCGATGCGGAGAAAAAAGCACAAATCGATGGCTTAACCGGACTGTATAACCGCAATTACTTTGACGCTGTGATGAGAGATTTAAACTCAGAATCTGACGGAGTTTCCTATGCGTTTGTGGTCATCGATATCGATCAGTTTAAAGAATACAATGATGCTTTCGGGCACTTAAAAGGCGACGCGGTTTTGTCTAAGGTTGCTGAAACCATTCAATATTGTGTGAGTGAAAACGCCAACGCGATTCGTTATGGTGGAGAAGAGTTTGTTATTATTATCCGAGATGCGGATCAGGCGTCGACAAGACAATTAACAAACCAGATACTTCAACGTGTGTTAGAGTTGGATATCGCCCATCCTGCTTCAGCACACAAAGTAGTGACAGTAAGTGCGGGAGGTGCGATTAGTCAGGTGGATTCAAATAGAACGCCTATTGCGTACTTTGAAGAAGCGGATAAGAAGTTGTATCAAGCGAAAGCGGCGGGAAGAAACTGCTCGGTTTTTTAGCTCCTTGAATACCTTCGGGCCTTAATAAAGAAAATCTAAGGAAGATCGCGATAATATGAACATTACAAGACGTTTGAAGTTACCTGATTCTGTGAGGCTTCATCGTTATAAAAGCCTGCCGGAGCAAGGCCCTAAACTTCTGTTTTTTAGTGGCGGTTCCGCGTTAAATAAAATTAGTCGCGTCCTTAAATCCTATACACACAACTCTGTTCATTTAGTGACCCCTTTTGATTCCGGTGGCAGCTCAGCCCATCTTCGAAATGAGTTTGATATGCCTGCAGTAGGAGATTTGCGCAGTCGACTCATGGCCTTGGCGGATGAAACTGTGCTGGGGCAGCCTGAAGTATATGAACTATTTACCTATCGATTTTCGAAGTGTGCTAATCAAGAGGACCTAGAAGACGAATTTAATAATCTTGTAAGTGGCACTCATGCTCTTATAGTGCCCATTACCGATCCAATGCGGTCGCTAATTCAAACTCAGTTGGCGGTGACGAAACGAAGAATTGGCGCCCAGTTTGAACTTAGAGGGGCGAGTATTGGTAATTTGATTATTGCTGGCGGTTACCTGAATAACCAACAACAGCTTGATCCCATCGTCTTTTTGTTTTCTCGACTTGTTAAAACGTTGGGACAGGTGAAAACAGTCGTAGATACGTCATTGCATTTGGGGACCCACCTTGAAAGCGGTGAAACCATTCTGGGGCAGCATAACCTGACAGGCAAAGAAACCGACCCGTTGCAAAGTCCTATTCAGAATATCTGGTTAAACGATGGTCTCGATGACGTCTGTCACGCGTCGGTGAGTCTGTCTCCAGATAGGGAAGCTGATATTTTGGACGCGGATCTAATATGTTTCCCTCCGGGCAGTTTTTTTTCTAGCTTGGTAGCTAATTTGCTTCCTGATGGCGTTGCAACGGCTATACGAAGTAATCCCAACCCTAAAGTCTATATTCCTAATTTAGGCATCGACCCTGAGCAACTAGGTTGGCCTCTCATGAAGCGTGTGAGTTGGCTGGCGTCATTGCAAGACAAGCGAGAAATTAATGAAAAAGCCCTAGATATCCTCTTGTTAGATGAGCATCATAATTACGGAGAGTTGGATATCGCGCGACTGGAAAGGCTTGGCGTCGAGGTCATCAAAACACGATTGATTTCCTCTAATGCGAATAGATATGATGAGATACTGGTAAATGAAGCGTTGCTCTCGATGACCTAATGTAATGATAAATTTGTTACAATAAATAACGGCACTCTTGGGCGGATAAAGGTAACCTTGCGCAATTAGAGTTTTAATCTTGAAAGGTAAGCTGGAATTTTACCTTGGAAAGTGACGGATTAGTCCATCAGATTCAGTGTTTGGATAGCGTTTTTATTCTAGTGAATTCCGGCAGTTGTACCTTTGATCAAATTTCCAGAGAGATAATTCATGAGCGTCAATATATTGATTTGCGATGATTCCAGTTTAGCGAGAAAACAGCTAGCGCGAGCGCTGCCTAAGGACTGGGATGCAAATGTGACATATGCGCAACATGGCCAGGAAGCCCTTGACATCATCAACAGTTCCTCTGTTGATATTATGTTTCTCGATCTCAATATGCCTGTTTTAGATGGCTATCAGACCCTTCAGGGGCTTCAGGGTAAGGCGAATGCTCCTGTTGTTGTAGTTGTTTCGGGTGATGTTCAGCCACTGGCGATTAAGCGTGTATCGGACCTTGGCGCACTCGATTTTCTGAAGAAGCCTGTGTCCTCGGATATATTGCTTGATACCTTGTCGGATCTGTCTATTTTTAAAGACAGAACGTCAGACGGGAATAACGGTCTGAATCTTGGTGATTTAAAAGAAAAGTTGACGCTTACAAGTGGCCTGCAGGAAGTCGCGAATGTATCAATGGGGCGAGCCGCTAGCGTGCTTGCTGACATGCTGAATGTCTTTATAAAACTGCCTGTTCCACAAGTGAATGTTTTAGAAGTCAGTGAATTGCAAATGGCATTGTCTTACGGAGGGAAAGAGCAGGGACAATGTTCAGCAGTGACTCAAGGCTTTGTGGGTGCCGGTATATCAATCGAAACCCTGTTGATTTTCTCGGATTCCAGCTTTCCTGACATGGCGAAGTTATTGGGTATGTCGGAAACCATTGATCATACGATGGAACTTGAGTTACTGATGGATATTTCATCGGTGTTGGTTGGCCCTTTTATGGCGGCATTGAGTCAGCAGCTTAATATTGAATTTAGTCGGAGCCATCCCGCGGTACTTGGTCAGCACATTAAAGTGCAAGACTTAGTTGGAGTGAAAAAGAGCTCCTTGAAGCAAACGCTCGCTGTCGAAATTGTTTATGAGGTTGAAAACTATAAAATAAGTTGTGACCTACTGTTACTATTCACTGAAGATTCGCTCGAACCGTTAGAGCGCCTACTTTCCTATCTTATTGATTAGAGCTTAAAGAATATGTCTACTGAATCGTCGGAATTAGCTGAACTGCATTGGCTTTTTGATATGTTGCAACATATCGATGTGGGTCTTGTTGTCCTGGACAGCCAATACCAAGTTTCTCTTTGGAATGGTTTTATGGAGAATCACAGTGGAAAAAGCTCGACGACAGCGAAAGGCAAGTCTCTTTTTGAACTGTTCCCAGATATCAATGCAGATTGGCTAAAAAAGAAAGTCGATACCGTCCTTGCGCTTAATACACCGATTTATATCGCGTGGGAGCAACGACCTTACGTTTTTAAGTTTAAACCGTATCGTTCCATAACAGGAACATCCGAACACATGTATCAGAATGTGGTCTTAAGGCCCATTACTGACGTTCGTGGAAATGTAAGTCATGTATGTGTCGTCGTGTACGATGTCACGCCTGTTGCCATGAACAAGCTATCATTGGTCGAAGCGAACCGTAAATTAGACCAAATGAGCAAAACGGATGGATTAACGGATCTCAATAACCGAGCTAATCTAGATCGCGCATTAGGAATGATTTTTTCGTCTTATACCAAGAATAAAGGCACGCATTGTTTGGTCATGGCTGACATAGACCATTTCAAAAAGGTCAACGACACCTATGGTCATCCTGTAGGAGACGAAGTGCTGAAAGATGTTGCAAAAATATTGGGAGGCTCTTCTAGACGAGGTGATTTTGTTGGACGCTTTGGCGGTGAAGAGTTTGCCATATTGTTGCCTAATACGGGCAAAGAAGGCGCGTTTAAATATTGCGAAAAAATTCGTGAAACCATCGCTAAGCGCGATATAAAAACGGCTCAAGGGTCGATTAACATTACGATTAGCTTAGGCGTTTGTGAGTTAAGCGATGCCGAAAAAGACGTATCTGCGTGGCTATCTAAAGCGGATGATGCCTTGTATAGAGCAAAATCTGAAGGCCGAAATAAAACCTGTACCGCTTAGCCTGCCCTAAAAAACACTTCTTTTTTCTTCTTATTCAGGCTGCTTTACAAAGTAGCCTGAATACTCATCATAAAAACAAACTATTGTAATCATCTCATCTGAGGCTAATATGTTCCTATTATTATTGGATTCTGGAGTGATGAATGAACGGCCAACTAATTAAAGAGTTGGAAGAAGTCGGTGGCGAAATACTGCCTTCTAATATACGAGATTGTGATGAGATTGTGATTAATCAACCAAGCTTTACTGCTCGTATCGCCTTATGGGGAGGTCATTTAGTTAGCTTTACCCCCACTGGCCAAGAAGACTGGCTATTTCAGTCTGAAAACGAAGGTGCAGACAACCGTTTTGGACGCCGGCACTTTGGTGTCCCTGTATGTTGGCCGTGGTTTGGTGCTCATGACTCAGAATCCGATTACCCTTCTCATGGTTTGGCAAGGTATTTCCGTTGGAAACTGATAGAAGTGGGGCGCTTTAAGAATGGCGATATAAAAGTTGTTTTGCGGTTAAGGTCTGAGGATCATCCCCTTGTCGAAGAAATGTGGCAGCAGCCGTTTGAACTTAAACTAACCTTTCGGCTTGGAGAGGGCTTTTCTGTTTCTCTCAATGCGGAAAATATGTCGGATAAGCCTTTTACGGTTTCTGAGGCATTTCATACGTATTTTAGAGTGTCAAATAATCAAAAGACCCTTATATCGGGGTTGGGCGGCGTTTCTTATATCGATAAGATTGATAACAGCGGTACTAAGGTTCAAGACGGTGTTGTAACGCCATGTGACTCTATGGATAGGGTTTATTTAAATGCGCCTAAACTCACGGAAATACACGATAAGAAACTAAAGCGGAAGTTTATTGTGGAGAGTAAAGGCAGTCACAGTACTGTTCTTTGGAATCCAGGCGAAGCATTAGCAAAAATGCGAACCGACATAGAAGACCACGAATATAAGTCATTTGTGTGTGTTGAAACCGCTAATGCGCTTGCAAACAGCTATGTATTGGAGCCTGGTGACAGTCATAAACTTAAGCTTTCAGTCTCTTGCGAGTCCTTGTAGTTCGTTTATTTACTTGGCGACGCGACAACGTCATACGTCGCTTTTTGAATCAGTCCACAGAGTAACGCTAGTGGGCTGATTCATGGCGTTTCTACTGTATCTTTCTATTTTTGCCTATCGTGGCGGCGCAGATAATATTCGAAGCCTCTAATTAAAAGCGACAGCCCTAATGTCAGTACGAGATACATAAAGGCGACGACGTTGTATGTTTCGAAAAATTGAAAGGTTGACGCGCTGTATACCTTGCCCAATTGAGTAATGTCTTGCACACCCAATACAGACACCAGAGCGGAGTCTTTTATCATGGCGACGAAGTCGTTGCCAAGAGGCGGCAGTATTTTTCGCATGGCTTGCGGTAGGATGATTAATCTAAACCTTTGCCAACCCGATAAACCTAATGCTTGCGCTGCTTCTATTTGGCCTTTGCTGACTTCTTGAATACCTGCACGAAAAACTTCTGCAATAAACGCGCTGTAACTTATTGAAAGCGCAAAGATGGCACGCCAAAGCAAGGTGAAATCACGGGTTCTCGCTTTCTCTAACCAACCTTGCTCTATAGGGTACTGAAGCGACCAGTTGTACAGTTTAATGATTTCTGGCGCACCGACGAATGCAATATAGAACAGAAGAACTAAGACGGGAACACCACGAATTATTTCGATATAAAAGCGGGACATTTCTCTTACGATTCGATGGCGAGAAAAGCCTGCTAAAGCGATGAAAAGGCCGGCGATGGAGGCAATCGAAAATGCGGCAAACGTCACACCAACAGTCGTTAGCAAACCTTGGCTAAGCGTATTGGCGATTTTTTGATAACTTTCATCCGCAATGATATGCCAGCCTAGCAGCAAAAATAAGGCAATAGTGGCGACCAGCCACCAAGGCGTTTTATCAAGAGTGTGTTTTACTGATTGCATTGAAAAGGAGCAGTCCTATGAATCGAAGCAGTGTTAGACAGTGATCACACTAATTAGTGACGACTTTAAAGAGAGAGCGAGAGGCGACAGGTGTTGCCTCTCAATAGCCGCATAGCCTTTAGCCTATGTGTCTATTCGTTATAGGTGGTTCTTTATTGGTTATAGTCAAAAAACCATTTTTTGTTTAAAGAATCGATCGTACCGTCTTCTTTCATCGATTGAAGTGCGGCATTTACAGGTGCGACTAAGTCTGAATCTGGCGTGAAAATAAAGCCAAACTCTTCCGTGCCTAAGGGCCCACCAGTGACTTTAAATGCACCTGGGTTGGCTCCTATGTAACCACGGGCTGAGGTCGCATCCATCAAAACAGAATCAACATCAGCGGATTTTAGTGCTTGAACGGACGCGCCAAACGTTTCAAAAAGACTAATTCGAGCGTTTGATTCGTTTCCGTCTAGTACGTTGTAAACCGCAACATAAAAGTTAGTGGTGCCAGGCTGCGCGCCAAAATAGAGGTCGTCGTCTTTCGCGAATTCTTTAGCGTTAGAAAAACGATCCTCTTCTGCGCGGACGAGCATAAATTGCTCTGAAACCATGTAAGGTTCGGAAAAGTCGACTTGTTTCTTACGTTTATCGTTAATGGTAATACCGTCCATGCCGACGTCGTATTGACCTTGTTTAACGGCTTGGATCATGGTGTCCCAGCTGCTTAGTTGCCAATCAACCTTGGCATTTAAGCGCTTAGCAATTTCGTTAAAGGCATCGTATTCCCAGCCAATACCTTTGCCTGTACTTGGGTCAGAGAAGTTAAGAGGTGCGTATGCGTTTTCCGTTACTGCAACAATAGTGCGTCCTTTAAGGTCTGGTAAATCCGCCGCGTGTGTTAAGTGGGGTAGTATTAGTCCTGTAAATACCGCGGTGATGGTTGCTAGTAAAGATCGCTTCATAAAATTCCTCTATTGTGGATGTTCTGACATGTAGCAGAATATAGGTATGTGCACCTATTATACCTTTTGTTGATATCAGGCTCTACGAAAAACTCATCGCTGTTTGTTTTTTATTCAGTAGTGCTTTTTAAAATCACCTGAAAGGGATTTTAGAGCGTTAACGAAAGCGCTATAATGCAGGCTTTAACGTCATTGTCTTTGAGACATTCGAGTGCAAACATTGTCCGATAGTACCTCGTCAGCGAGCCAAGAAATGGCGCCTTACCATGCCTATCAAGTAGAGTGCCTTTCTTTAATGGGTTCGACAGTGTGGTTGACTAGCCATTCAGCCAATCAAGGAACGGTGTATCGCCCCGCATTGCCTTGGAGTATCCAAACTGGCATAGAGCCTGAACACGCTGCTTCGCAAGCGAATCATACTCAAGTTGAGTTTCAGTCCGGCGTGCCGGAACGTAAGCCAAAAAGCGTGGTATTAGGCTCAGCAACCAATGGTCACTCCGAACCGATCTCTTCATCTGTATTGAACTTAAAGAATGAGTTGGCATCTGGCCCTGAGCTGATTGTTGAGGATTTGCAGCCGATTGAAGAAAAATCAGTGCAAATCGAAGCGCCAAAAGAGGTTGTGACAGGTTTGCCAGCTCGCGTTGTCATGACGGGGTATTGGTTAGCCTCAGATCTATTTATTCTGACAGATGTGCCTTTCTCGTTTAGTGAGCAAGGGGCGCTAGATAAGCTTGCGTTGAACCTAGGTAAAGCACTTTTGAAACGAGAAATTACCGAGTGGCGATCGAGTGGGTTCTCATGGCCTGATCAGTTGAGAAATCCTTACTTTGCTACTCGCCAAGATTGGCAAATTGGTGCATTTGAGTCATTTCTGAGTACGCTTTTTGAGGTCGATAAAGGGGGTGGCTCGTCAGGTACTGCTCCAGTAAAAAGTGCCTCTGGTCGACTGATTGTCGCAGGCGTGAACGCCCAAAAAATGATAAAAGCATCGAGCGTAGACGTTGACTCATCTCTACTGCGTATCGCCGAAGTGGAAAGCTTGCCTCAAATGCTTAAAATACCCGAGCTTCGAAAAGAGGCTTGGCAAGTTATGCAAGCCGCTTTTAAAGGGTAGCGCTATGACCCCTATTCTTCGTACGACAGAGCTTATCGATATTGATAAGATTACCGCATTAAATTGTATGTCAAACCCTTTCCCATGGTCCGATCGTTTAATCAAAGAATCTATTTTAAATAGAGTGTCGTGGGTGTTAGAGAGTACATCTAACGACAGCGATGACGGTAAGGTCGTAGCATGGTTGGTGGCATCCAGTATTTGTGGGCAGTCTGAACTAGAGTTGGTATTAGTGGATAAAGCCGAAAGGCGTAAAGGTTATGCTGAGTCATTGTTATTGGTTTGGAAGCAGTGGGCGCTTGAGCATCAACACGACGAACTTCAATTGGAAGTGAGAGAATCGAATAACGGGGCCATTAGGCTTTATAAAAAAATGGGCTTTGAAGAAGTTGGGCGTCGTAAAAACTATTATACCAATGACTCTGGTAAGGAAGCGGCGTGTCTTATGAGTTTGTTTTTAAAATGAAAATACAACGAGAAACCTTTTATAGTCAGGAGAATGTATGTCTAAGGTGCTGGTGCCCATTGCCAATGGTAGTGAGGATATAGAGGTAATTACGATTATAGATGTGCTCCGAAGAGGGGATATCGAGGTTCATCTTGCGAGTGTTCATGATTCAAAATCGATTGTGGCTGCTCGTGGAACGAAAATCGAAGCGGATGTTTTAATCGACGATGTGACCGACACTCTCTATGATGCCATTGTATTATCTGGCGGTATGCCGGGAGCGGAGCACTTACGCGATAGTAAAACCTTAGTCGACTTGCTTGAGAAGCACGATATTCAAGATGCATTATTAGCCGCAATCTGTGCATCACCGGCGTTGGTTTTTGGTACGCATGGTTTTGTTGTGGATAAACAGGCAACCTGTTATCCCGGTTTTGAGTCGAATCTTAAAGGCGCAGAGTATCTGCCTGATCAACCTGTGGTGATGGATGATAATATCATTACGGCACAGGGACCTGCGATGGCGATGGCATTTTCGTTGGCGGTGCTGGCGAATCTTGAGGGCTATGAGAAAGCACAGGAAGTGGCAGATGGGCTGCTTTGTTAGCCGTTCTTGGTGTTTCAGATAATACTGACTAAAAGGTTAGGAAAAATACACTAAAAAAGGCGTGATCTTTGCTGTTTTTCCGGGATTTTCTATGGACGAAAAAAGTGTAAAAGAGTAAAATTGTACAGATTTTTTACTGCGGTCCCCTGCTTATCGGCAGTTGATTCAGAAGCAGTAAAGTAGCGTATTTTAAAAGCGAGATAAACCAATGGTTTGTCTCGCTTTTTTGCAACCATTTTTTGCAACCACAAGTTGGCTCTAACGGGAGGTTCCTTTGGCAACATCAGCGATTCTTGCTCTGGAAGACGGCACTATATTTAGAGGCGTCTCAATCGGGGCAGATGGCTCCTCGACCGCAGAGGTGGTATTCAACACCTCAATGACCGGTTATCAAGAAATTCTTACTGACCCTTCCTATGCTCGACAAATGGTCACTTTGACCTACCCTCATATTGGTAATACTGGCGTAAACTCTGAAGACGAAGAGTCGAGCCAAGTATGGTGTTCGGGCCTTATCATTCGTGATCTTCCATTGTTGGCGAGCAGCTGGCGTCAAGAAGAAACGCTGTCTGATTACCTTAAGCGAAAAGGGGTAGTGGGCATCGCTGATATTGATACACGTAAACTCACTCGAATTCTTCGTGAGAAAGGCGCGCAAGCAGGTTGCATCATGGCTGGCGATGACCTAAACGAAGAAGATGCTGTAGCGGCCGCTCGTGCATTTCCAGGTCTGAAAGGCATGGATTTAGCAAAGGAAGTGACCGTAAAAGAACAATACGAGTGGACAGAATCTACTTGGGATTTAGTTGATGGGCATACAACGCCTGAAAAATCTGATTTCCATGTAGTGGCTTATGACTTTGGTGTAAAACGTAATATCTTGCGTATGTTGGTTGAGCGAGGCTGTCGTTTGACCGTAGTGCCAGCTCAGACTCCTGCAAGCGATGTGTTAGCGTTGAATCCTGACGGTATTTTCTTATCGAATGGTCCTGGTGACCCAGAGCCATGTGACTACGCAATCACGGCGATTAAAGAGATTCTAGAGACAGAAATTCCGGTATTTGGTATTTGTCTAGGTCACCAACTGCTTGCGTTGGCGTCAGGTGCACAAACTAAGAAAATGAAGTTTGGTCACCATGGAGCAAACCATCCTGTTCAGGATATCGCTAAAGGTATCGTTATGATTACCAGCCAAAACCACGGTTTTGCTGTTGACGAAGACAGTTTACCTGCCAACTTAGAAGCGACTCATAAATCCTTGTTTGATGGTTCTCTTCAAGGAATCGCGCGAACGGATAAGAAAGCCTTTAGTTTTCAGGGACACCCTGAAGCGAGCCCAGGCCCACATGACGTTGCGCCTTTGTTTGATCAATTTATTGAAAACATCAAAGCTACTAAAGCCTGAACGGGAACAAAGAGATTATGCCAAAGCGTACTGATATAAAAAGCGTCTTAATCCTTGGTGCTGGCCCGATTGTTATCGGTCAGGCCTGTGAATTTGACTACTCAGGTGCTCAAGCCTGTAAAGCCCTTCGTGAAGAAGGCTTCCGAGTTATTTTGGTTAACTCGAACCCTGCAACTATCATGACTGACCCTTCAATGGCGGATGCGACTTACATCGAGCCGATTGAATGGAAAACAGTCGAAAAAATCATCGAGAAAGAACGTCCTGATGCGGTATTGCCAACAATGGGCGGTCAGACTGCACTTAACTGTGCCTTGGACCTAGAGCGTCATGGTGTTCTTGAGAAGTTCGATGTTGAAATGATCGGTGCAACTGCCGACGCAATCGATAAAGCAGAAGACCGTCATCGTTTCGACGAAGCGATGAAAGCGATTGGCCTTGAGTGTCCTCGTGCTGGTATTGCTCATAACATGGAAGAAGCGCTTAAAGTTCAAAGTGAAGTCAACTTCCCATGTATTATTCGTCCTTCCTTTACAATGGGTGGTACGGGTGGCGGTATCGCTTACAACATGGAAGAGTTCGAAGAAATTTGTACTCGTGGTTTGGATTTGTCGCCAACTAATGAGTTGTTAATCGATGAATCATTGATTGGCTGGAAAGAATACGAAATGGAAGTGGTTCGTGACAAAAATGATAACTGTATTATCGTTTGTGCCATTGAAAACTTCGATGCAATGGGTGTTCATACTGGTGACTCAATCACCGTTGCTCCTGCGCAAACGCTGACTGATAAAGAATATCAGATCATGCGTAACGCTTCTTTGGCTGTATTGCGTGAAATTGGTGTAGAAACAGGTGGCTCTAACGTTCAGTTTGGTATGGATCCTAAAACTGGGCGCTTGGTTGTGATCGAAATGAACCCTCGTGTATCACGTTCTTCTGCATTGGCTTCTAAAGCGACAGGCTTCCCAATTGCAAAAATTGCGGCGAAGCTGGCAATCGGTTATACGTTGGATGAGCTTCAGAATGACATCACAGGTGGTTTGACACCTGCGAGCTTCGAGCCGTCGATCGATTATGTTGTTACTAAAATTCCTCGCTTCACCTTTGAAAAATTCCCAACGGCGAATGACCGCCTAACGACTCAAATGAAGTCCGTGGGTGAGGTGATGGCCATTGGTCGTACTTTCCAAGAATCTGTACAAAAAGCCTTACGTGGCCTAGAAACAGGTTCCGATGGATTCAATCCTCAATTAGATTTTACGAAAGAAGATTCGAAAGAGAAGCTTCTTGGTGAACTGAAGTCACCGGGCGCGGATCGTATTTGGTATATTGGCGACGCATTCCGTCAAAATATGAGCGTAGAAGACGTTTATCAGGTAACGGGTGTGGATCCTTGGTTCCTTGTTCAAATTGAAGATTTGATTAAAGAAGAAGCGAACCTTTCGGATAAAGGTTTGGCGGATCTTGATTACGATTATGTACGTCGCTTGAAGCGTAAAGGCTTCTCCGATGCTCGCCTTGCTGATTTGCTAAGTGTGACTGAAAAATCATTGAGAGAGCGTCGTAATCTGGTCAACGTTCACCCTGTTTATAAGCGTGTTGATACTTGTGCTGCGGAATTCGCAACGAACACTGCTTACATGTACTCAACGTATGAAGATGAATGTGAAGCCGCGCCAACAGATAAAGACAAAGTTATTATCTTAGGTGGCGGTCCGAACCGTATCGGCCAGGGCATCGAGTTTGATTACTGCTGCGTACACGCTGCATTAGGTCTACGTGAAGATGGTTTTGAAACAATCATGGTTAACTGTAACCCTGAGACCGTTTCTACAGACTACGATACCTCTGATCGTCTGTACTTTGAGCCTGTGACGCTTGAAGACGTACTTGAAATTGTGCGTACAGAAAAACCGAAAGGCGTGATTGTTCAATTTGGTGGTCAAACACCACTGAAAATTGCACGCGCATTGCAAAATGAAGGTGTGCCAATTATTGGTACAACACCAGAAGCAATTGACCGAGCGGAAGACCGTGAGCGCTTCCAAAGCATGATTCAGCGTCTAGGCTATAAGCAGCCTAACAATGCAACGGTTCGCAGCACTGAACAAGCGATTGTTAAAGCCGCTGAAATTGGATACCCATTAGTTGTACGCCCATCTTATGTATTGGGTGGCCGAGCAATGGAAATCGTTTATAACGAAGCGGAACTAAGCCGTTATATGACCACTGCGGTTAAAGTCTCTAATGACAGCCCTGTCTTATTGGATCACTTCCTAAAAGCCGCTATTGAAGTGGATATTGACTGTGTATCTGACGGTAAGCAAGTTGTTATCGGTGGTATTATGCAGCATATTGAACAGGCAGGTGTTCACTCTGGTGACTCGGCTTGTTCATTGCCTCCATACTCTTTGCCAGCGGATATTCAAGACGAAATTCGCTCGATGATTAAGAGTATGGCACTGGAGTTGGGTGTTATCGGTCTGATGAATACTCAGCTTGCAGTACAAGACGGTGAGATCTTTGTTATTGAGGTGAATCCTCGTGCGTCACGTACTGTACCGTTTGTCTCTAAATGTATCGGTCGTTCTTTAGCGCAAATTGCAGCGCTTGTGATGGCGGGTAAGACGTTAGAGGAAATCGGCTATACTGAAGAAGTTATTCCTTCTTACTACAGTGTTAAAGAAGCGGTATTCCCGTTCAACAAGTTCCAAGGTGTTGACCCTATTCTTGGGCCTGAAATGAAATCAACGGGTGAAGTGATGGGTGTTGGTGATACCTTCGCTGAAGCCTTTGGTAAAGCGGTATTGGGTGGTGGTACATTGCTACCAACGTCTGGTCGTGCTTTCATTTCTGTTCGTGATCAAGATAAAGCTGGCGCAGTTGATGTCGCTAAGCGCTTAATTGAAAACGGCTTCGAAATTGTTGCAACTGGTGGCACGGCTAAATACTTGGCTGACAGTGATGTTGAGGTTGTTAAAGTGAATAAAGTCACCGAAGGTCGTCCACATATTGTAGACATGCTGAAAAACGGCGAAATCGACTACATAGTGAACACAACATCGGGTACTCAAGCTATCTCAGATTCTTCTGTGATTCGTCGTACAGCATTGCAGCGTAAGGTTTGTTACACTACAACATTGGCTGGCGCAGAAGCAACAAGCCTAGCGATTAGCTTGGACGAAGAGACAAAAGTAAGAAGACTGCAAGATTTGCACTTGGGGAAATAATGAAAAAAGTACCAATGACGCTAGAAGGCGAATCGCGTTTACGCGAAGAGCTTAATCACCTTAAATCTGTTGTTCGTCCGCGTGTTATCGCGGACATCGCGGAAGCGCGTGAACACGGCGATTTGAAAGAGAATGCGGAATACCACGCAGCTCGCGAAGAGCAGGGCTTTACGGAAGGTCGAATTAAAGAGATCGAAGGTAAGCTTGCGGACTCTCAGGTGATTGATATCAAATCAATGCCTCACACAGGGAAGGTCATCTTCGGTGCGACGGTTACATTGTATAATGTAGATACTGAAGAAACGGTGACGTATCAAATCGTAGGCGATGACGAAGCAGATGTGAAACAGAAGAAAATTTCTTATGCTTCTCCAATTGCTAAAGCGATCATTGGTAAACATGAAGAAGATGAAATATCCATCAATGTGCCAAGTGGTGAAGTGGTCTACGAAATTGAAAAGGTAGAGTACATTTAATCACTCGTATAGGTGATATAAAGAGTTTTCTTTAGAAAACGCCAGTTTGGTAAAACAAGCTGGCGTTTTTTTATGTTAACTATTTTAATTAAGATTATAGTTATGTAACCGATATAAAGGGAATTACTCGGAAAAATACATTCATTTTATAGTCTAAACGGTTCATTCAATATGACGCTCAGAAGAATCAATGCGATTTTGATGTGCCTCGCGCTGTTAACGGCGTGTGGTTCACCTGAGCCAGCGGAAGGTGATAATTCGGCAGGAAGCGGTACATCCAGCAGTGATAGTAGTGGAGATAGCACTAGCAATAATGGCGGCTCTACTACCACTGATTCGCTTACTGTACCCACAGGTTTGGCTGCGACGGTATCGAGTCAAACGATCAATGTGACTTGGAACGAAGTCTCTGCTGCCACGAGCTATAACTTGTATCATGCAACAGAAAGCTTTGCCTCGCTTTCTGACATTAGCAACTATGCAACGCTTGCGGGTGGAACGTTGATTAATGATATTACAGGTGCATCCAGTTCGATTACCGGCTTAGCTAATTCAACAACGTATTTTATTGTCGTCACGGCAGAAGATAGTTCAGAAGAGACTGCGGCAAGCGCTGAAATATCAGCCACACCGACAACAATAACGGCAGACTTATCGAATGTAGTTGAGCTGAATGATACAGGGGTGAGTCGTGCGTTAACCACTGAAACGCATCAAAGTAACTGTGGCTCGGGGAATCTTGTATCGAGCCAACAAGATTGCGCCTTTGGCAGAGATGTCACTTCGTCTGATGATCTTGATGGTGACCTTGGTTTTAGTTTTACCAAAGTAAGCAGTGATGGTACTTCCTTAGCGGCGACTGCCACAAGTTGGAGTTGCGTTAGCGATAATGTCACGGGGTTGATGTGGGAACTAAAACAAGGAGGTAACGGCGTTATTGGCGATGAAGGCTTGCATGATATGGATGATACGTTCACATGGTATGAACCGTCGCTTGCTGGTTCCAGTGCTGATGCCGGAACGGAAACGCACAGCACCTCTCCTAGTACCTGCGATACGGCATTGTCTTGTAATACCAGTGCCTATGTAGCTCGCGTCAACGCTGCCACTTTGTGCGGTTTTTCTGACTGGCGATTACCGAAGACAAATGAGTTATTGAGCTTAATTTTCTACGATACATTTGGTACATCTGGTGCGGCGGACGTGATTGATGAAGATTTTTTCCCTCGTCCAAATTCTACATCCGTTAGGAAATATTGGACGGGCAGCCATTATTTCGATGTGGATACAAACAAAGGAGATCAAGCGTGGGGGATTTTCTTTCGTGGTAGCGGCCTTACAGGTCAAGCGGGTAAAGCCTCTGGAACGATCGATTCCAGTACAAAAGGTTCGCTCTTAGGCGTTATGTTAGTGAGGGATGCGTCTGATGATTAGAAAAATAATAGTGATGATGATCGGTTTTATAACGGTTGGAAATGTATCGGCGTCTTGCCGAGCGGCAATAGCTGAAACAACCCCCACGAGTAACTTTGAAGTAAGTGCCAGTGATGAAGTGGTGATTGATAAAACAACGGGCTTAATGTGGAAAAGGTGCTTAGAAGGTTATTCAGGGACCGATTGCAAGACGGGGGATGCGATTCAGGCTACCTATGTAACGGCTTTGCAAAACATTGCTTCAATAAACAGTGGATCAGGCTTTGCAGGTTTTACCGATTGGCGGATGCCCAATATAAAAGAGCTTAGATCGATCGTTGAGGAGCAGTGCAATGGGCTCGCACTCAACGAAGATGTGTTTCCATACGAAGACGATGGTACAGCGGAAGACGATATTCGGCTTCAGTTTTCAAATACTCCCCGTCCGTATCGAGAAGCTGGAGCAACATGGGTTCTGGGGGTCGACTTCGATGATGGGGCAATCGTACCTTTTAGTGTCGGATCAGTAGAAACGGATTCTGCTTCCTTAGTAGGCAGTTATCGCTTGGTTAGAAATGCTCAGTAGTTCGTTATGCTTAAACTGAGATTGCAATGGAATAACAATTAGATAGCAGGGGCATTTACGATTTGAGTTTATGCTGAATTGCGGATACCGACTATACTGGATTTCAAGGATGAAGAACTTTAGAAGGTAGTTGTAATGAGAAATGTTTTGCTCGTTGATGATGAAAATCAGATTTTGATGGCATTAAAGCGTGTTCTGCGCAAACAGGAATATAATGTCATAACAGCTCAAGGCGGCGAAAATGGCTTGGCCGTTTTAAAAGAAACCCCCATCGATCTTATTCTTTCTGATTATATGATGCCTGGCCTATCTGGCACAGATTTTCTTGAAAAAGCGGAAAAAATGCAGCCTGACTCCATTCGCATGATTTTGAGTGGGCATTCGGATTTCGAAAGTGTGATGGAGTCTTTAAAGTCTGGGGTCGTGCATAAATACTTGGTAAAACCTTGGAACAACGAAGAGTTAATTGATCAGATTAACCAGTCTTTAGCGGGTAAGCTTGAGGGTGATCAAGAGTCTGATGAGAGCGTCGACAGTATTGAGTCTTCTGACGTTAGCCCGTTAACCTCTTCTTCGATGCAGATAGAGTCTACCCTTGAGCATGAGATCCTTTCCGTCAATGAAACCCTGGCTGGTTCGCTAGGGTACACCGCAGACGAACTGGTAGGCAAACCGATTCAGTCTCTTCTAGCAGATCGTTCATATCAGCAGCACCTTGCATCGATAGAAGACAAAGCTAATTTGCAAGAAGACTGGGAGGTTCCTGCACAAACGCGAATTGCGCAAACCTCTCAAGATACCTTTTTTCCAGTCTCATTATGTGTCAAACGATATGGTGATAAGCTCATATATGGCCTTGATGTTATTGAGATGAATACCTCCCGCAACGATGAACTAAAACAGAGTTTGAAGGCGATCGAAGGCGCTTACATCGTTGTAAATAGGAATGGGAAAATTATTCGCTGTAGTCAGGCAATGCGAGGCTTGTTGGACAGCTCGTTACGCATCCAAGTAGGTGAGAGCTTATCTGATTTTATTGGGAGCCTACAATTTCATGAGTTACTCCAAGGCATGAGTAAGGCTCTGGATCTAAACTTGAGTTTTAAGTGTTTGGATAACGGGCTAATCGTGATTGTATGTGAGGTGCCGCCTTCTAAAGAGAAAGCGACACAAGATGACGCACTTTCAGGAGCACAAGTACGTATAAATGAGGAAATGGTCGCTTTTATGAGGGAAACAGTTCTGTCGCCTCTAAGCGCCTTAGCTGCGACAGAATTAACGGAGGATCAGAAGCAACAGCTGAGTGCAGCCACAGAAGCGTGTAATCGTATGTTGACTGCTATTACCAACATAGCTTGTCGGGAATAGCTTTCTAAGAGGGCTATGGTGATTAAGAGACATTGCGAATGCGACGCTGGTAATCATCTTGGCTTACATGACTTTGATACTGGCACGGGGTCGTACTTAACAGGCTTTTGAATTCGCGAAGTAGGTGAGGTTGATCACTAAAACCTAACATATAGGCTAAATCCGAGAAACGAGTGTGACTGCTATCGTTTATTGTGAATAAAGCGGATTGAAAGCGGATGATGCGACAAAATGCCTTGGGGGTAATGCCAAAATCTTGCTTAAATTTTCGTTGTAGAGTACGACTTGAAACCCTCTGTTAGAGATTCCGACTCTGGCAGCCGAATATTGCCACTTTTTTGGCGGATATAGAGTGCAGCGTGGTGGGTGATTGAATCATCAGCCTGTACTTTTTCATCAAGAAAGAAGATCTCGACCAAATTAGCTTGATTAACAAAGATAGTTTCTGTCGACAGCTTCTCAGCCAGTGTCGCCATTTTGGGTATTGCATCAAGCAGATCAAGTTGTTGATTGATTAACTCCCCCGATGCGATATCAATGTTATGAGGAATGACGCCAGCGGCAAAACGCACACCGAAATATCTGTGATTCGGTTCGAATAGGGCGTCTTGAGCGTCTAGTGTCGTACCACAAACCAACGCTTTAACCTTGTCTTCACTACAGTCGAAAAACAGATCGATACAGCCATCCGGAATGGCAAAGCTGTCTTGGTAATCTGGTCGTACTTTGAAACTGTAGCAGTGTGAGACCAATGGGTTTTGAGACGGGCGTATAAAAATGTGTCTGAGGAGCTTAGTACAAACCAAGGTTGCTTAGAATGTACAAGACGACTTGAAAGTGCGTGATCACTCATAAATATAACCTATTGATGGCATGGCCAAAGAGCGCCCGACATCTTTCTTATTTTGGGTTAATTCTAGGTTAGGTCCGTAGAAAGAGAGCGTAACTGAAAACGTTACACACTCTTTCTACGGAAACGCCTAAGAGTTCTGACGGACAAATTTTAATATGTCAGCGCTTAACTCTTTAGGGCATTCGACAGAAGGCACATGGCCAATGCCTTCTAACAAAGAAACGCCTTGAACACCCAACAGCATTGATAGGGTGTGCATTAACTCCGGTGTGGTGGCAACATCTTGAGTGCCGCCGATTAGCTGAATGGGCGTGCCTTGTTTGGATGAGCTTAATGCCGAAGACATATCCATTTCACCTAACCATGCACATAATAAACCATAGCTGTGATCGTCAACTAGTGAAAGCTGGCCTTCCCAATGAGTTTTAATTTCGGGATTTGAGCGTACGCTTTCATCACTAAACCAACGCGCTACAAAGGTGCTTGCAAGTTCAGGGAGACCTGTTTCTGATACGGTTTTTTGACGTGTCAGCCAAGCTTCGCTTGTTCCGATTTTGGCGCCAGTATTCGTCAGTGTCGCGCTCAGTAGTCGTTTACTATGGTGGGCAACTAATTGTTGACCAATCATGCCGCCGATTGAGGTCCCAACATAATGGAAACGATCTATTCCTAGTGCGTCACATTCCGCTAAAAGCGGGTCAATAAGGTCGTTTACTTGAAGTGACTCGACGCTTTTTTCTATCGCAGGACTTAAGCCGTGACCAGGTAGATCCCATCGTATTACACGGAACTGTTCAACCAAGTATGGCATGATAGAGTCCCATGCTTTCAGGTTCATCCCTAGAGGGTGACCTAATACAATTGCAGGATTTTTGGCATTCCCTTCAATAGAGAAAAACAATGTATTCATTAAATATCACTCCGCTCGATAAGCATTGCTATGCCTTGACCAACACCGATACACATAGTGCACAGTGCGTAACGTCCGTTGGTGTTTTTAAGTTGTAGTCCAGCTGATTGTAACAGCCTAGCACCCGACATGCCGAGAGGGTGACCAAGTGCAATGGCGCCGCCATTTGGATTAATGCGCGGGTCATCAGGAGAAAGGCCTAGTTCCTTCATACAAGCTAGACCTTGCGCTGCGAATGCTTCATTCAACTCAATCACATCGATGTCTTCGAGCTTAACACCTGTTCGTTTAAGCAATTTTTTTACGGCAGGAACGGGGCCGATACCCATCACAGTAGGTTCAACACCGGCGGTTGCCATGCCTACAATTTTTGCTAAGGGCTCGAGTTGATTGCTTTTTATCGCATTCTCATTGGCGATGAGCATTGCGGCAGCACCGTCGTTTATCCCAGAGGCATTGCCTGCGGTCACTGTACCATTTTGACGAAACGGTGCCTTGAGTTTTGTTAGACCTTCTAGTGTCGTTGACGGACGAATGTGTTCGTCTTGGTCAACAACGATCGGTTCGCCTCGTTTTAGCGTAATGACAATCGGTGTGATCTCTTCGGCAAATCGACCCGACTGCTGAGCACAACTGGCTTTTTGTTGAGATTCCAATGCAAATGCATCTTGCTCTTGGCGAGAGATTTCATAGCGCTCGGCGACATTTTCAGCGGTCTCTGGCATGGTTTCAGTACCATATAAACGCTGCAATTCAGGGTTTATAAAACGCCAGCCCATTGTCGTATCTTCCATCTTTTGCTGGCGATCAAACGCCTGTGATGGTTTGCCTACAACGAAAGGAGCGCGAGACATAGACTCAACACCACCCGCTAGAATTAAATCCGCCTCGTCTGCTTTAATCGCTCTAAAGGCAGCGCCTACTGCATCCATACCGGAACCACACAGTCGATTAATGGTGGTTGCAGAAACACTGTTTGGCATGCCAGATAACAGCGTGGCCATGCGACCAACATTGCGATTGTCTTCACCAGATTGATTCGCACAACCAAAAATAGCGTCGTCAATCATAGATGGGTCAAGTTTTGATGCGTCCGCTAGCACAGCTTTAATCACTTGGGCCAAAAGATCATCAGGACGGACAGGGGCAAGCGCACCACCATAGCGACCGATTGCAGAGCGTTTAGGATGACATATGTATACTGAACTCATGGAGACTCCTAAGCGCTATGCGCTTTTGCTGTACGTTCTTTTAGTTCTCTTAGAATGATCAACTCTTTTTCCGAAGGTGCTGGTGTGCTTTCTAAGTTTTCCGCAAACTTAATTTCCCATCCGGTAGCTTCGATAACTTGTTCTCGGGTTACACCTGGGTGAAGGCTAGTTACAACTAACTCTTTGGTATTCGCGTCAGGTTTTAAAATACACAAATCCGTAATGACGACCGTTGGACCTTTGCCAATATTAGGAGCGTTGTCTCGACCCTTACCGTCTCGTCCAAAACCAATGGTCGTGACGAAATCGACTTGTTCGACAAAGGTGCGCTTTGAGTGTTTTACGGTGATGAACACTTCTTTTGCATTGGTTGAAATCTCAGGAGCACCGCCGCCACCAGGTAGACGTACTTTAGGGTTCGCGTAGCTATGCGCTCCTTGTTTACCGCTTTCTGGATGATTCGCGGCAATGACGGTTGTGTTCAAGTTTGCGAAGCGATCTATCTGTGCAGTGCCTAGGAAACCGACGTCAATGTGCCCGCCTTGTAGCCAGTAGCGGAACATTTCAGGAACGGAAACGGTCGTTAGTGCTGATTCACACAGTTCACCGTCGCCAATAGAAAGAGGCAGTATATCCGGTTTCGTTTGTACCGTACCGGATTCATAAATAAGCGTTACATCCGGTGCATGTGTCATGCGAGCTACGTTTGCCGCTTCGCTTGGTAGACCAATGCCAACGAAGCAGGTCATGTCGCTTGTTAATGCTCGGGCAGCCGTAACCGTCATCATTTCTGAAGGGGTGTATTGAGTCGTTCCTGAAACTGTCATATTAAGCGTCTCCCTTAGCAAAAACGTGTGATTCTAGCCATTGATTAAAGCTGTCACGATCGCGACTGATCGCATCCCATTGTTTGTAATAGTTGTTGTCTCGTGGGTAATACCCATGTGCGTATGATGGGTGAGCACCGCCTTCTACTACGGCTACAACGTCGATGGTCCAAGCAGGAAGAACACAAGCATTTGGCGTTGCTTCTAATGAATCAACGATTTCCTCGACAGTAACAATGCTGCGTTTTGAAGCAAGTACAACTTCTTTTTGAACGCCCACAATACCTTCAATTAGCACGTTTCCAGCGCGATCGGCTTTTTGTGCATGAATGATACCTACGTCAGGTTTGATGGCGGGAACCGCTGAAAGCTCTTCGCCAGTAAACGGACAAGTAACCCAAGCGATGTCATCATTGGCTTGAGGTAGCTCGCTGCCCACGTATCCACGGAAAAGTGCCATTGGTAGACCTGCCGCGCCTGCTTCATAAGCATTCGCCATCGCCGCGTGACTGTGTTCAACCGTTTCTATCGGGCATGGGTAAGCGTGTTCAATAGCGTCTCTTACTCGATGAAGTGAGCCGACACCTGGGTTGCCACCCCAAGAAAAGACCAATTTTTTGACGCAACCTGCACCAACTAGTTGATCGTAAATTACGTCAGGTGTCATGCGAGTTAAGGTTAAGCTTTTACGTTGCTGTCGGATGATTTCGTGTCCTGCAGCAAAAGGAATAAGGTGTGTAAATCCTTCTAAAGCGAGGGAATCACCATCGTTTACCTGGGTCGCTATGGCTTCGCTAAGAGTCATGAATTGCGTCATTTTATCCTCTATCTTGTTTTGTTTTTTTATGCGAACATATATGCGCAATACGAACAAAATAGTATAAAGGATAATAATTGGTCAAGCTTTCATGACAGTTTTTTTTACTCCAAGGTTATTTGGTAGGTTAAAAAACGTCGTAATTTTGGCCATAAAAATCATCCTAAATGTGGATTCTAGTGGCGACACGCTGCGGAATCAGAAATAATGATGCGGTAAATCAATACGATGAAAAGGCAGAGAATGAGCGAAGAAAAGTTGTCACCAGATCACAGGGACTATGTAGGTGCATTGGCGTCGGGGTTAGATGTTTTGAACGCGTTTGACTCTTCGCACAGTACGATGACCTTGTCTGAAGTCGCGGAACAGGCCGGAATGGATCGAGCTAAGGCGAGACGATTTCTTCTGACATTGCATTCTTTAGGTTACATTGATCGTGATGGGCGGCAATTTAGACTGACGCCTAAGGTGCTTGGCCTAAGCTCTGCTTATGGTGCGAGTAACGATCATATCAGTGTGGTTGAACATTACTTGCGGGATGTAACGACGCGGCTAGGTGAGTCTTCTTCGTTAGGTGTTTTGGATCAGCATGATATTATTTATGTGGTTCGCTCTCCTGCAGCGCACCGTTTGATGTCTATTTCTCTGAGTGCTGGTACGCGCTTACCGGCTGCCTACACTTCAATGGGGCGCGTACTCGTCTCGCGTATGCCCAAAGTTGAGCAACGAATTTGGTTGGACAGCTTAACCCTTGAAGCCTTTACCGAACACAGCATTACCGACCCAGTTAAGTTTGAAGCGATGCTCGATCAGGTTCGTGCTCAGGATTATTGTGTCGTCGATCAGGAACTTGATTTAGGGTTGCGTTCACTGGCGGTCCCTGCGGTGGCATACAATGGTGACGTTCTGGGCGCGATAAACTTAAGTACCAACGCATCAAGAGTCAGTCATCAAGCACTCGTTGAAGAGTGTTTACCCGTCCTTAAAGACGCGGTAGAACAAATACGATTACATACCAAGTAGCGTCAATTGACGCTACTTTTTATCGAATGAGAAGCATCCAGTTTGGGTAATTTCGCGGTTGAGTCGGCTGCTAAGGGAAGCGGCCTTGTAATCGATTTTCGACTAGCTCTGATAAAATTTTCATTGTTAATTCTAAAACGGGGTCGGAATCGTCTTTGCGACGACTAAAGATAACCGGGCAGGTTATCGATTTGTCTTTCAACGGAACAAACACGACGTCTTTTCGGCCAATTTGTTTTACTTGCTCTGAGACGAGAGCAAAGCCCATTCCAGAAGCTACTAACCCCAATGACGTTTGTAAGTCGTCGACTTGTTGCGCAACGTTGATCTTGAGCCCTCTGCTGGTGAAGAGGGAAGTGCAAATGTCTGCAAAGGTCGGGTTGATGGGGTTATTCCTAGGGTAAACCACCATAGGCAGTTTAGTTAGCTCCTCGAGTGTTGTTTCACTGTCCGCCAATGGATGGTCGGCAGGCAAGACGGCCAGCATCGGTTCTTGAAATAAAATTGTTTGCTCGATGTGGTCATCTGGGATCAATAGTCGGCCGAAACCGATGTCGATTTTCCCTGTTTTTAACGCCTCGATTTGTTCGCCCGTCTTTAGATCTTGAAGTTGTATCTCAACGTGGTTCTTCTGTCGCAATTCGCGAACCAAGGTCGGCAACTGCCCATAAAAAACGGAAGGAACAAAACCAATACCAAACAAGGTCTTTTGACGCTCAGCGATACGACGAGTGTTTTCTATGGCAACGTCTGCTTTTTCAAGAATTTGTTTAGCATGTTGCCAAAAATATTGTCCAGCGGGTGTTAACGTTAAGCCTCGAGCATGGCGTTCGAATAACTGAGCGCCAATGTCTTCTTCGATTTGTTTGATTTGTCGCGTTAGAGGTGGCTGGGCGATAAACAGCTTTTCGGCAGCACGCGTCAGGTTCTTTTCTTCTGCGACGGCACAAAAATATCGTAAATGGCGTAACTCCATCTATACCTCCAAGGTATTGCTTGCGACCAAATTGATATTGGTACTTAACTGAATCAAAGCCTAGTGTAGAAAAAACAATAACGGACGCATTAGAGAATGACACCGAAAATTACACAAATCGAAACTTTGTTGGTCGACATACCAACAATTCGACCTCATAAGCTCTCTATGACCTCAATGGCAGTACAAACGATGGTCATTGTTCGTCTAAAAGACGATCAAGGCTGTGAAGGTCTAGGTGAAGGCACAACCATTGGTGGGTTGGCTTATGGTCCAGAAAGCCCCGAAAGTATTAAAATGAACATCGACCGCTATCTAGCGCCTTTGCTCATCGGTCAGTCGACAGACAGTGTTCGTTATCTTATGCAGCGTTTAAATGTTGCCGTTAAAGGTAACATGATCGCCAAGTCTGCACTACAGACAGCATTACTTGATTTAAAAGGTAAGCATCTAGGTGTGCCTGTTTCCACTCTATTAGGCGGTGCGATTCACAGCCATATTCCATGTCTTTGGGTGTTAGCGTCAGGCAATACTGAAAAAGACATCGCGGAAGCAAAAGAGCTGATTGCTGCTGGACGCCACTGTGATTTCAAACTGAAGATCGGTTCTCGCCCTGTTGAAGAAGATGTTGCGCACGTTGCTGCGATCAAAGCAGCGTTAGGTGACAGCGCAAGCGCAAGCGTACGCGTTGATGTCAACCAAGCGTGGGACGAAGCGACAGCCGTAAAAGGTATGGCGGCATTACAGGAAGCGGGTGTTGACTTGGTTGAGCAGCCTACCCCTGCAAAAGACATTGATACCTTGGCACGTCTCTCAAATAAATTTGAAATACCTATTCTTGCCGATGAAGGCGTGGCTGACGCGAAAGACGTCTACCAATTCGCTAAACACGGTTTTAATGGTGGCATCGCTTTAAAAATTGCTAAAGCGGGTGGTCCTATTCCAGCGTTAGAAGCAGCAGTCGTTTCAGAAAGTGCGGGCTTTGGTTTGTACGGTGGGACCTTGTTGGAAGGTTCTATTGGAACCGCTGTAGCGATTCATGCTTGGTCAACATTGCCAACCCTGCGATGGGGAAGTGAAATGTTTGGTCCGCTGCTCCTGCAAGATGACATTATCAAACAACCATTGCGTTACCACAATAATGGAGTGGATGTGCCGAATTTGCCCGGTCTAGGCATTGAATTGGATGAGCTCAAATTAGCTGAATATCAACGTAAAGATTAAGAGGTAGAACCATGCTATTTAAAGTAGAAATGACGGTAAACATTCCAAAAGATATGCCTGCAGAAGAATTTGAGGCGATCAAGTTAAAAGAAAAGAATTATGCACAGAAGCTTCAAGAAGATGGCATCTGGATGCATTTGTGGCGTGTCGTTGGTCAATATGCCAACGTCAGCATTTTTGATGTTAAGGACAATACTGAATTGCATGACCTTCTTATGGGTCTGCCTTTATACCCTTTTATGGAGATGTCGGTAACGCCTTTGTGCCCGCACCCGTCTTCCATTAAATAAGAGGAAAGCTAGTCGCTCTAATCCTCTTTGAGGTTTTTCCTCATTGTATAGTTATACCGTTAACTAAAATAATAATTATGTCTCGCGAGACATTAAAGCGGAGAAAACAAAATGACTGTTAAAACAATGCAAACAGAAGCAGTGAAAGCGTTATTACACAAAGTGGCAGGCTTTGATAATAACGAAGGAAACCCACGAGCTAAGGAAATTGTTGCTCGCCTCGTTACCGATATTTTCCAAATGGTTGAAGATTTAGACGTAACGCCGGAAGAGTTTTGGCATGGCGTTAACTACCTAAATGAGTTGGGAAGTAACATGGAAGCCGTACTTTTGGCTCCAGGTTTAGGTTTCGACCACTTCCTAGACATTCGTGAAGACGCGAAAGACGAGCAAATGGGTCTATTAGGTGGTACGCCTCGTACAATCGAAGGACCATTGTTTGTTGAAGGCGCTCCAAAAGATCAAACGGTTACACGCATGGACGATGGCAACACTCCTGGCCAAGGAATGTGGTTGCATGGTCAAGTAACAGATGAAACGGGTGCGCCTGTGGCTGGTGCAGTGGTTGATTTGTGGCATGCTGATAAAAAAGGTGCGTATTCATACTTTGACACGACTCAAAGCGACTTCAACTTGCGTCGTAAAGTGGTAACGGATGAAAACGGATACTACTACGCTCGCAGTATCGTACCGAATGGCTACGGTTGCCCTCCAGGTGGTTCTACAATGAAAGTGTTAGATCTTCTAGGTCGTCACGGTAATCGCCCAGCGCATATCCACTTCTTCGCTGCGAAATCTGGCTACAAGCATCTCACAACGCAGATCAACCTAGCAGGTGATAAGTACACGTTTGATGACTTCGCATTTGCAACACGCGACGAGCTTGTTGTAGAAGCGACTTCTGTATCAGACGCAGCTAAAATTGCTGAACATGGCTTTGATGGCGAATATCTTGATGTTGAGTTCAACTTATCTATTATTAAGACGGATAAAGAAGAGCTAGCAGACAAGCATGTACGTGCTCGCGCAGCGGTATAATAGATAAAAGAGCGGTATGAATTAAAAAAGCCACGACGGGTATCTATCGTGGCTTTTTAGTAGATCGGCTTACATCGGCTCAGGAAGGTTATGAAAGAGTTGATCAAGCAGTTTATTGAGGCGTTTTATTTGTGCCTCGGTCATGCCTTTAAAGCTTTGCTTAAATAAACCTTGAGTGGCTTCCTCGATCACATGGACGGCATTCCAGCCTTTTTCAGTGAGTGTCACACGAGTTACACGGCCATCGTCATCGCACACTTGGGTGTCGAGTAAGCCGTCGTTCTTCATTCGGTATACCGTTTTCGTTACGGTCGGTAGTTTCGCGATAGCATGTTCGGCAATTTGAGACATACTAGAAACGCCTTCTTCTTTTAGAATAAAGAGAATACGCCAGCTAGGAATGTCCAAGCCTACTTTTTTTAGCGCTCTTTCCATCGCAAACTGATAGCGCCCATGTACTCGCGCAAGCCAATAAAAAGGAAAATCTTCTTTGTGAAAATCTTCGCTGGCGGGGTTGTATCTCTGACTGCGAGGTAAGCGCTTTACACTGGTCATAGAAAGTCAAAATTCCTTGAAAAGTTAAGTAATTGCATTCATACGTTAAAGGCTATCATCTGGACTACAAAGCGAGAGGTTAACGGTTTCTAGCGCATAGTATGAACGCTTTAATCCGATTGTCTTTAGATTAAAGCGTTCGCATTATAGTATGATTTTATGCAAAGGTGACAGGATGTATGGCAATGATTACCAACAAGGCCCGTTCTCTAATTCCATTTTTCGAACCATGGCATTGAAAAATTTATCCGCAAAGCCACTGTCTTTTATAAGCATTTGGGTCAGATCGGCACATTTTGTTTGTACGTCTTCGCCAAGTAAAACGTCCGCGCCACCAAGTGCACCAGATGTGACTTGGATTTCGGCGGCACGTTGTACGGTCCAGAGTAAGAAAAAGGTACGTTCAATATCGAATTCACCGACGGCAATGCCGTGATTTCGCAGTACTAAAATATGTTTATCTCCTAAACTTTTTAGCATTCGCTCTTTCTCGTCATCAAATAATGTGATGCCTTCGAAATCATGATAACCAACGCGTCCATAAAGTTGCGCGCCATAGAAGCTATCGTGCGAAAATCCTGCTTTTTTCATCGCCACAGCAGACACTTCATTCGTGTGAGTGTGAATCACACAATGGACATCTTCTCTAGCGGCATGAATCGCACCATGCAAGGCAAACCCAGCTGGGTTGCCATCATAAGGTGAGTCGTCAAGTTTGTTGCCTTTTACATCGACTTTTATGAGATTCTTAGGGGTTATCTCCGTGTAGTTTAGCCCGAAGGGGTTAACTAAGTACTCTCCATCAATGTGTGGCAAACGTGCCGAGATATGGTTAAAAATGGTTTCTGTCCAACCAAAGAAATCAATTAAATGATAACAATGTGCCAGCTTTACTCTCAGTTGCCATTCTTCTTCTGAGCAGTGATCGGGTTTCGTTACATGAGACGACATATTCTCTCCTTACGCCACCGAGCGTTGTTGTTCAGACATAAATTCAGCGAGGTTTATAATGTGCTTTGTGGTGGGCATAGAAAGGTCCATTTTAGAGGCCAGCTCTAAGACGGAGTTCCCAATCGCGTCGGTTTCTAATGGAAGCCCTGCCTCGTAGTCCTGCAGCATAGAGGTCTTTATGGCACCCATTCCCGCGCCGAGTTCCATAAAGGTCGGGGGATCAAAACGTATTTTGGCACCAAATGCCGCTGCCGTTAGCATAGTTTCGTCCAAAATACTCCGCACTAAAGGGGTTAACCTTGGATCAGAATAGATTTGCTCTAGTGTGCTTTGTGTGACGACAGACAGCGGGTTTGACGTCAGGTTAGCAGCGACTTTGGTCCACAGTTGATCTCTAATATTGTCCGTTGAGCGAGACTCGATTCCTGCTAGTTCAAAAACAGTGCGTATTGCTTCCAACCGATCAGTCATTTCATGATTGATTTCACCCAATACGATTAAGTGTGGGTTATTTGCTTTCACGTTTCCCAGTCCCACTCGTGACGCTGTTAAAAAGATGACGCTGCCAATTATCTGGCTGTGAGGGAGCAGTGTCTCTAATTGGTCTTTAGGATCAAGAGCGCGAATGTTTTCGCCGCCAAAGCGGCTTTCGATACCTTTAAAGTACCACCAAGGAATGCCATTAACGACTGGAATGACCACAGTGTTTGAGTGAATCATTGGTTGGATGCTGGTTAAAATAGTTTCAAGAGCCATGGTTTTAGTGCATACGAGGATTAGATCTTGAGGGCCTAAAAAGTTTGCATCATCGCTTGCACGGACGTGAACGTGATGTTCACCGTCCAAGTCGCTTAAATGGATTCCTTGCTCTTTGATCCTAATTAGGTTGTCGCCTCTGGCCAGTAAGCAAAGTTGTTTGTGTACTTTCGCCAGCCTCGCTGCCAAGGCGCAACCAATAGCGCCTGCCCCCGCTATACAGATTTTCATTTGTTTCTCTCCTTAATTAGATAGTATATCTTGGTGTTTACTGGCTAACCCCAAATAGGCATCAATGACTCTCGAGTCATTTGCTAAATCTGAAGCGACACCGTGCATGGCGATTTTGCCGCCTTCAAGTACATAGGCGTAATCGGCAACGTTCAAAGCGGCGCGGGCGTTTTGCTCTACGAGTAAAATCGAGACACCTTTGCTGCGTAGATCATTAAAAATGCGAAAAATTTCCCGAGTGATGAGAGGCGCCAATCCGAGGCTTGGTTCGTCTAACATAAGTAAACGAGGTTTCCCCATCATCGCTCGCCCAATGGCTAGCATTTGACGCTCTCCACCGGAAAGCGTACCTGCTTGCTGTTTGCTGCGTTCCTGTAAACGAGGGAAAAGCTCATAAATCTCATCAAGAGACTGTAGATAGGCTTTATCTCCTCTGCGATATCGTTGAAATGCACCCAACAGTAGGTTGTCTTGCACACTCATCGTGTTGAATAGCTCGCGCTTTTCCGGCACAAGCCCTAAGCCTCTCCCCACGAGGGTTTCTATTCCTGGACTGGTATAGTGCTCACCGTCAAATAGAATGTCCCCCGTTGAGGGAAGTAAGCCCATGATGGCGGAAAGAAGAGTGGATTTTCCCGCTCCGTTTGGCCCAATGACTGTCACCAGTTGGCCCTCTTTAAGTGATAATTGAATATCACTTAGCGCTTCTACTTTGCCATAAGAGACATGTAAGTTGTTTACGTCCAGTAGAGAGTTCGGCGCTACATGATGTGCGGTTTGTGACTGGTTCATTCCACGCCTCCTAAATAAGCTTCCAAGACTGCTGGATTAGTTTGAATTTCGTGTGGCAGGCCTTCTGCGATCAGCTCTCCAAACTCCATCACAACGATGCGGTTGGCAAGGTTCATAACGAAATCCATATCGTGTTCGACGAGTAGAATGGCCAAGCCTTCTCCACGTAGCTTCACCAGCAGTTCCGCCAAGGCTTGTTTTTCAAGGAATCTAAGTCCGGCGGCTGGCTCGTCAAGCAGAAGTGCACACGGGTCGGAGCACAGAGCGCGCGCAATTTCTAGCAGTCGCTGCTGCCCTAAAGCGAGATTGCCAGCTTCTTCGAAGACATATTCACCTAAGCCGACGCGTTCGATTTGCAGCTTCGCTTCTTTTAATAAGCGCTGCTCCTCTTTGCGTTCGAGGTGCAGAGAAGCACTGACAACCCCTTTTTGACCACGCATGTGTGCACCAAGTGCCACATTTTCAAGCACACTCATCGTCGGAAGCATCTTGACGTGTTGGAATGTTCGGCTCATACCCATTTCGGCAACCTGACGTGCATTTTTGCCTTTTAAACTTTTTCCTCTAAAGATGATTTCGCCTTCAGTCGGCGTATCGACCGCAGACAGCTGGTTAAACATGGTCGATTTACCTGCGCCGTTAGGGCCAATAAGCGCGAGTATTTCGCCTGCATGCAGAGATAAGTTCATCTTATTGTTGGCAATTAATCCACCAAAACGTCGTGTTACGTCTTTGGCTTCGAGTAGTAATGACTCTCTTGCAGGCAGATCTCGGCGGTCGAGCGTCTTGGCGTTATCATCGATAGTGAGATGATTATTACTGCGCCAGGAGCTTGGGGTTAGTTTGACTAAAAATGGCCACAGTCCACTCGGCGAGCGTTGCATTAACAAGACAATAAGAAGGCCAAAAACGATGCTTTCATATTGGCCGTCACTGCCTAGAATGAGGGGTAATAAATCTTCCAGCCACTGTTTCATAATAGTAAGCGTACCAGCGCCTAATAAAGCGCCCCAAACGCTGGAGACTCCGCCAATTAACGCCATAAAGAGGTAATCTATCCCCATGTGTAAGCCAAAAGGCGACGGGTTGATAAAGCGTTGTGTGTGAGCGTAAAGCCAGCCAGAAAGCGCGGCGAATAGAGCGGATATAACGAACGCAATCATTTTGGATCGAAACGTATTTACTCCCATCGCTTCCGCCATGAGCTGACCGCCTTTTAAGGCGCGTATTGCTCGACCCTCACGTGACGATAGAAGGTTGTGTGTGATAAACATGGCTGCGGCAAGAATCACCCAAATCACGTAAAACATCTCTTCACCCTGATCAAGGATGAGCCTGAAGAAGGTTAAAGGTGGAATGTCGCTGACCCCAGTATGCCCACCCATTGATGTCATGGTGCCGAAGAAATAATACAGTGAGATACCCCAAGCGATCGTGCCTAGTGGCAGATAGTGTCCAGACAAACGTAAGGTAAGTGCGCCTAGAATAAGTGCTATTGCAGCGGTAAGGAGTAAGCCAAACACTAAACCGAACCAAGGGGAGCCGTTTGTCCAGCTTAACCAGTCTGGCAGAGCGGCGGTTGTTGTTAAATAGGTTGTCGTATAGGCACTTAATCCTACAAATGCAGCTTGCCCGAAACTGGTCATTCCGCCTACACCGGTTAACAGTACTAATCCAAGGACAACAAGCGCGTAGAGACCAATATAGTTTAATAGCGTGATCTGAAAACTAGGTAATACAAGCGGTGCAAGTAACGCCACACAAGCGACTAAGATAATTAGGATACGAGGTTTCATTATTCATCCTCCACATGTGAGGCCTTCATTGAGCGCCAAATAAGAAAAGGAATAATCAGTGTGAACACGATGATCTCTTTATAACTGCTGGCCCAGAACATAGAGAAAGCTTCTATTAGGCCAACGACGACAGCGCCAAACGCGGCAATGGGGTAACTTGCTAGTCCGCCAATGATCGCGCCAACAAACCCTTTAAGGCTGATAACAAAACCAGAGTCGTAGTAGAGCGTTGTAATGGGGGCGATAAGAATGCCCGACGCGCAGCCTATAAAGGCCGCTAAAGCAAAAGTGGCCTTACCTGCGAATACGGGGGAAATGCCAAGCAAACGTGCTCCAACTTGGTTCACAGCGGCGGCTCTGAGTGCTTTACCGTATAAAGTGCGCTCAAACGCGAAGAAAAGTGCGAGGATGAGAAATAGGGCGCTAAAAATAACCCATAAAGCCTGACTTTTTATGAAGATATTGCTTATTTGAAGCATGCTATTTGAGAAAGGCTTGGTGTGTCCTCCCTCTGGCCCAAAAAGAAGCAGTCCTATTCCTACCATAGCGACATGCACCGCAATCGACACAATGAGCAGAACCAAAGGCGCTGCATCCGCCAATGGTTGGAAAAATAGTCGATACATAATTGGGCCCATTGGAACAATAAGGCACAACGTCAAGATGGATTGTGCCAGCATAGGCAGTTCAGAAAGAGTAAAGGTTTGTGTAACAAACAATACGACAGCAAGGTAAGCGGCCTTTAAAGCGATCATTTGGTACTGCTTTCGACTTACTGTCCTGTCCCTTCGTGAGTAAACATCCAATGCAATGTCGATTAGCATTAATGCCGCCAGAAGCCATTCTAAAGCCAGCGGCTTACCTGTTTGAATGGCGGCCATTGTGAGCGCCCCAAAGGTAACAAATTCGCCTAAAGGGATTAATAAAATTCGGGTAACGGTAAAGACTAACAAAATGGACAATGACAACAGTGCGTAAATCGCGCCATTGGTTAGTCCATCCTGTCCAAGTAACGCAGCGACTTGAACATTCATATCCTTTTCCTTGTAACTTCTCAATCGTATAGGTGCCTTAAGTGGCACTCTTGTCGTTAAAACGGTATGTCTGAAACCAACGTTTTCACGTAGTCGTATAGAAAGCCGCGCTGTCGTCTAGGGGGCGCCAGCGCGTATCACGTATTTATCTACACGTTATTCTTCTAGAAGTTGCCATTTGCCGTTCTTAACAGTGATGAGCACACGGCCTCGTTCATCAAAACCACTGTGATCTTCAGGCGTGATGTTATAAACGCCTTGTGTGCCTGACAGCTCCGTTGTGCTTTCTAATGCATCGCGAAGTGCGGCACGGAATTCAGGTGTGCCTGGTTTTGCTGTTTTTAAGGCAGTAGGAATGGCGGTTTCTAGCAAAAGCCCTGCGTCAAAGACGTTACCGCCAAACGTGGCAGGCTTTTTGTTGTAGAGGGATTGGTAGTCTTCGACATACTTAGTCGCGATTGCTTTTGATGGCGTTTCTGGCGCTTGGTCAAGAACCAGCATTAAGCTTGCAGCCAATATCGTCCCCTCAACTGCGTCCCCGCCAAGTTTTAGGAATGGATCAAGTGCTGCGCCGTGAGTTTGGTAGATCTGACCTTGATAGCCCGTACTTTTCAATGTTGTTTGCGGTAGAACTGATGAGCTTCCTGGTGCGGCTATTAATACGGCGTCTGGGCTTGCTAATAGTAGTTTTAGACTTTGGCCCGTGATCGAGGTGTCTTGGCGTTGAAAAGACTCGTTGGCGACGATTTCAATGTTGTTATCGCTCGCAAGTTTCTTCATTACCTTTGACCAGTTTTCTCCAAATGGATCAGCTGTGCCAATTAGACCTAACGTTTTCACACCAGTGCGCTTCATATGATCGACTAATGCGGACGCGATTAAGTCATCATTTTGAGTGGTTTTAAAAACCCACTTTTTTTGTTCTGTCATTGGCAAGACCACCGCAGCGGTACCTACTGGCGCCAGCATCGGTGTTCCAGATTCCGCCGCAAATTGAATGACGCCCATTGCGTTTCCTGAACCGGATGGTCCGATAATGGCGTCTACTTTTTCTTCATCGATTAATTTCTTGAAGGCTTTAACGGTTGCGGTTGGGTCACTGCTGTCGTTTAGAGGAATGTAGGTGATGCTTTCTCCCGCTGCTTCTTTTGGAAGTAGAGGAATGGAGTTTTTTTGTGGAATGCCCACTAAGGCAATGGGGCCAGTGCTTGATGATATGACACCCACTTTGATCTCTGCAAAGCTTGGGGCGGACATCGAAGATAAAAGACAACCTAACAATAAAAATCTACTTTTTAGCGACATAATTTGCTCCTTATTTACTTATAAAAACAATGTTTTACTTGTTGTTTTAGCGCTGAGAAGAGCTTTCTTTTACTCCTCACCTTCGATCGTTGTTTACGGTTCGTTCTTGTTCTTCTTATATAGGATCCTGCCAGTAAAGAAGAAAAATATTATTATTTATAATGGCTTGCTGTTTTTTCTGTCTTGCAAGTTGCGTGCAAGCTTTTTGTTTTCTAGATCAACCTCCATATTTTGTACATAAAATGTACTTAATATGAAAATCCCCTTATTCAATTGAATTGTCAACTAATATTTCATATGAATTTTGAGGGTATTAATCTTGTGTTTTTTCGGGTAATTTGATTTTTAGACTCGCAAATTGGTGCTATTTTTCACTCGGTTTCAGTGGGTGGGTTCTCTTGAAATTAGTTGAAAAATAAACTTTTTTTAACGTTTTTTGTAAAGTTTGTAATTTATTTTTATGTGATTTGGTTTATGTCTAAGTTATTGTTTTTTAATTATATTGAATGATTTTTTGGTTGTTTTTCAATCTTTTTTATCCGATTTCTGGCTAAATAATTAGTTGACAAGTAAAGTAAATAGGGCCAATTTAAATAAAAACGTCATCTGTTCATTTTCTTTTTGAAGTGTTGCTGCATAGGGGTGTTATGCCTGCGCTTCAAAAAAAAGACTGAAATGAAAGCGAGGTGTTGAGCCAGTGTTAGAGGCAATCCAGCCGTCTCTATCGGAGAGTGAACGAGTCTCAAATTACTGAGGCGCACTTTAATAAGTCAGGAGATAATAATGATGCCAGCCTATGAATCAGCGCAGCGTAGCACTATCTACGATGCGCTGGGCACAAGCGAGTTCCAGCAATTATTAAGTGAGATTAGCGAACGTGCACGCGCAAACGAATTTGATGAACAAACTTTCATTAGCCAAGACATAATCGATAAATTTAAAGCGTTTGGATTGTATCGTTCACTGGTGCCTAAATCGTTAGGTGGTGACGAACTAACAGCGGCTCAGTTCTGTGAAGTTATTGAAGAAATCTCCAAAGCGGATGGTTCTGCGGGCTGGGTTGGAAGCTTTGCTATGGGGGTTGTATACCTTTCAGCATTGCCGATTGAGACGCTAAAGAAAGTATATGCTAAGACTCCGGATCTGGTTTTTGCTGGTGGTATCTTCCCTCCGCAAGCGGCTGAGGTCTCTGAAGAAGGCTTTACCGTAAAAGGTCGCTGGAAATTCTCTAGCGGTTGTATGGGCGCGGATGTTGTCGGTGTTGGTATTGCGCCAAAAGAGGGCGACAAAGTAGGCTTGCCACGTATGGCTGTCATGAGCGCTGATAAAGTTTCTATCGATAAGACTTGGAATACCGTGGGTATGGCGGGCACAGGAAGTCACGACTTAGTTGTTGATAACGTGACTGTTCCTGAAGATTGGTCGTTTGTTCGTGGTGGGGCTTCGAACCTTACCGAAAATATGTTCCGTTACCCTTCTCTTTCTTTTGCGACACAGGTATTAGCGGTCGTTGGTTTAGGTGTTGCGAGAGCCGCACTGGATGAATTGCAGGCGATGGCTGCTGGACGTGCTTCTGTTACTGGTGCTCCCAATATGGGGCAGCGACCACTGACACAAGTCGAAGTTGCAAAAGCGGAAGCAGAGCTACGTGCAGCTCGCTCTTTCTTTTACGAATCAATTGATGACGCTTGGGCGTCACTTGAAGAGGGAGGAGAGGTAAGCAAAGAGCAAACTAATCTGTTGCGCCTTTCTTCTACTCACCTTACACGCGTTGCTGCGGATGTAGCACGTAAAGTTCAAATGCTATCTGGTATGACTGGAATCTATAAAGCGAGCCCTCTTGCTCGTTTTGTTAATGACGCTCAGGTAGTGACTCAACACGCCTTTATGGGCGATATCACTTGGCAAAATGCCGGTGCCATTTTCTTTGGGCAGGATCCTCTGCCTGGTTATCTTTAATTATTGCGGTGAATGGAGAAGATAGTTATGAGCGATAAAAAACCACTTCGCGTTTTGTTTTGCATGGGTATCAACCAAAACTTCATGGATGCTGCGAGAGATGAGCAGCTAGATGTATGGGCTGCGTTTGGTGAAATGTGGAATGGCATTCACGATATGGAAGGTGTGGAAGTAATCGGCAATATGGATGACGACCAAAGTATGGTCGGACCTTCTGATGGTTACCCTTGGACAACGTATTTGATGGCTGATGTAGCAGACTACGACACCGTCGTCGCGTGCTGCAACTTGTTCCGATCTACAGCAGTTGGCGACACACCTTACAAGCTGTGGCGTTACGCGAAAGTAGATGCCCGCGTTGGTCGTGAGCTAATCGTACAGCGTGCCTAATATGATGGCTACTGACGAAATATTGAAACGTTTAGATGCACTTGAGAGCGAGAATAAAATTCGCGCGTGCATCAATCGTTATATGGATTTGTGTGATCACCTTAATCCAGAAACTCCTTTAGATGAACTTGGGCAGTTGTTCACAGAAGGGGCTATTTGGGAAGGCAAAGGTGCACGATATGCGAAGAGCTTTGGCGGCTTTAAAGGGCGTAAGGCTATTGTCGATATGCTAGCGAAATATACGGCAGAACCTGCTCATTTTTCGCTTAATGTGCATTATTTGACGTCGGAAGTGATACGTGTGGATGGCGATTGTGCATCCGCAAGCTGGAATATGCTGCAGGTATCGTCTTTTTCAGAAGATGGGTCTCATCTAAACAGTGCCCGACTGACAATCGATTTCGAACGTCAAAGTGACACATGGCAGATGTCTCATTTCCAGACCGAAAATCGATTTAGCCGTCCCGTCAGCAGTTGGAACGACGACGCTCACTTACCTGTTCCAGGTTCCGAAAAATAGTTGAACATCTTCTTTTGAAGGTGGCTCTTCAGAGCGCATGTGCTGCTGGTTAGCCAGTCACTTAAGCAGACAGAATTAAGCGAGAAAACCATGAGTGAATTGATTTCATTAGAAAATATTAGTTTAAAAGCAGCAGATATGGTTGAAGAAGGTCGAGTACATAAAGACCTATATTCTGATCCCGCGATTTACGAAGAAGAATTAGATAAAGTATTTAATAGCACTTGGGTTTACATTGGCCATGAAAGTGAAGTGCCAGAAGCCGGGAGTTTTAAAACCTCTTATATCGGTCGTCATCCTGTTATTTTAAGTCGTGATCGTAAAAAGAACACTCATGTTTTGCTTAATCGCTGCCGCCACCGTGGTGCGACAGTTTGTGAGCATCGCAAAGGTAAAACGAAAGCCTTTGCTTGTCCTTACCATGGTTGGGGTTATGGTCTAGATGGCAGCCTACGTGGTGTGCCAAAGCTTGAAGAATACGATGGTGTTCTTGATAAGAATGAGTTGCCATTAGAGAGCTTACGTCATGAATCTTACCAAGGGTTGGTCTTTGCAACCTTTAAAGACGACATTGAGCCGCTTGAAGATTTTTTAGGTAAGGCTAAAAAATGGATCGACTTGTTTATTAAACAAGGCGGAGGTTTCCCTCTTAAAGTATTGGGTGAGCATCGTTTCAACTTTCCGGGTAACTGGAAAATTCAGTTGGAGAACACAACAGACGCCTACCATTTCCCGATAGTCCACAAGTCATTCGTAAGCTCGCTTGATGATGCGACCGCAGACATTTTCGATTTTTTGGATGGTGAAGGTTTTGTTGAAGATCTAGGCAATGGTCACAGTGTTATGGTGATGATTCCTGAGCTAATTGATTTGGAAGCAGATCTAGATCAGCCAATCCCAGCACGATTCGAAGAACTTGCTCAAGCACTTCGTGAAGAAGGTCAAAGCGAAGAGCAAATCAAACGTTTAGTACGTGCGTCACATGGTACAGGCTTTAACCTAAACCTATTCCCGAACGTCTCTTGTTCAATGGCGTTTTTCCGTGTTCTTCGTCCTGTGAACGTGAACGAGACTGAAATTCAGCACGTTGCCTTAGGTGGTGAAGGTGCTCCGGCTGTCTTCAACCAAAAACGTATGCGTCTACATGAGCACTTCCAAGGGCCTATGGGCTTTGGTACACCAGATGATGGAGAAGCTTGGGAGCGTGTTCAAAAAGGATCGATGGCCGGTCAAGACGGCTGGATTCTTGTAAACCGAGGCATGGGTAAATTGTTCACAACACCTGATGGCAATACAGCAGGCGCGGTATGTTCAGAAACAGGCATGCGCAGTGCTTATCAGCACTACAAGAAAATGATGGCAGCAGGTGAGGAGAAGTAGTCATGACGGTTGATGCAAATTTGGTAAACAACGTTACCGCGTTTATTTGGCACGAAGCCGATCTTCTTGATCATAAAGAATACCAAGATTGGTTGACTCTTTGGAATGACTCTGGACTTTACATTGTTCCAACAGACAGCAACGAAACGGATTACGAGGCGACTCTTAACCTTGCTTTAGATGACAAAGACATGCGCCGTATGCGTGTTACTCGTCTAGAAAGTGGTGAGTCTGTATCTGCAGGAGCTGCAAGCATGACGGTTCGTATGATGTCTCGTGTACGCATTGTTGAACAAAATGAAGAGCAAGTGACTGCACGATGCGCAATGACGCTAAACGAGCTGCGTCACGGTAAATTGATCACGTATCCTGCGGACGTTGAGTATATTTTAACGCCGAAAGGGAGCAGCTACAGCATTCAGCGTAAAGTGGTCAAACTGTTGCACGCTGACGGTTATTTAAGAACCGTCAGCTTTATTTTCTAACACCATGTTATCGACGTTTTTTGAGCTTGGAATTTATGAGAGGAGTGTTGCATGACTGGTGAAGTGAAACTGCAGACAGCATTAGTGACTGGAGCGGGACAAGGGCTTGGTTTCCATATTGCCAAAAGTCTAAAGTTGGCGGGCTATCAATTAGTTGTCACAGATAGAGATCCCATCGCAGCGGAAAATGCGGCTATGCAGTTGGACGCGAGTGGTGAAACCGTATTGTCACTGAGCTTGGATATAGCAAACAAGTCAGACTTCGAGCTGGCCCTTGAAAAGACGATCAAACGATTCGGTAGCTTGCAGGTATTGGTAAACAATGCATCGATTACTAGAGCGACGCCGGTGATGGAGATTTCGCCTGAAGAGTTTAATGAAGTCGTCAACGTAAATCTTGGCGGCACGTTCTTCGGTTGTCAGGTCATTGGAGCTTACTTTGCTGAACAAGGCTATGGCCGTATCGTTAATATGGCCTCGTTAGCAGGACAAAATGGTGGCACGTCAACGGGCGCGCACTACGCGGCTTCTAAAGGTGCCATTATTACGGTGACGAAAGTCTTCGCGAAAGAGTTGGCGTCGAAAGGGGTAACCGTCAACGCGGTTGCGCCGGGGCCGATCGAGTCGCCAATGGTGAGCGCGCTGGTGCCTGAAGAGCGTTTAGCAACGCTACTGGATGCCATTCCTGTCGGTGAGTTGGGAGACGCTGATTTTATCGGAGATGTGGTTGTTCAATTTGCCCGCCCTGAAGCGTATTTCACTACAGGCACCACTTGGGATGTCAATGGTGGATTGTTTATGCGCTAGGGTATTCCCTAACGTTTATCAGCGTACTGTGTGTTTATTGTCGTTATATAAAGCCTTATGCGGAACCGTTTAACAAAGGCCCGGTTTTATAACCTAGCCACTGCTTTAACGTGCCTTTCGTACCGTAATAAGAGCATAAAGAAATAAGAGAGAATTAGGGGGAGAGGACATGTCTGACGAGTTATTAAAAGTAGTTGTCCAGAAAAGAGAGATGCACACGGATACTGTAGTGGCATTGGAATTAGCGGATTTAGAGGGCAATGCCTTACCTGTGTTTGACGCAGGCGCACACATTGATCTCCACCTATCAGACGAGCTTATTCGTCAATATTCACTATGCGGCGACCCTGCCAACGATAAAGTGTATCGGTTAGGTGTTCTTAAGGATCCTAATTCTAGAGGTGGGTCGATCGCTGTGCATGAAAACTTACTCGAAGGTAAAGAGTTGGTGGTGAGTAAGCCGCGTAACCTTTTTCCTTTGGATGAGGGAGCACAACATTCTATTTTAATCGGTGGCGGTATTGGTATTACGCCTATGATCGCAATGGCGTATGAATTGACACACGCTGGTCGTAGTTTTGAGCTTTGGTACTGTAGCCGATCTCCAGAAACCAGCGGTTTCTTAGATGAACTAAAATCGGCGCCATTTGCAGATAAAGTGAATTTGCATTTTGATTCTGAACAAGGCGGAAAGCCATTAAATCTAGATAGTGTGCTACAAGACAAACAAAGCAATAGCCATGTTTATGTCTGTGGTCCAACAGGGTTTATGGAGTGGGTGATCGATACATCGCTGAAAAAAGGCTTTGCGGACGAAGCGATTCACCGAGAGTTCTTTACGGTTGATGTTGAAAAAGGCGGTAACAGTTTCGAAGTGTATGCGGAGCAAAGTGATATTACTGTTACCGTGAAAGAAGACGAAAGCGTTGCTGACGCGTTAAAAGCGGCAGGCGTTAAAGTTCAGGTGTCTTGTGAGCAAGGAACGTGTGGAACGTGTTTATGTGATGTTTTGGAAGGCACGCCCGAACACCGCGATGTATACCTTACTGATGACGAAAAAGATGATAACGATCAAATGACACTTTGTTGTTCTCGCTCTTTATCGGATCGTTTGGTTCTGGATATTTAGTCAGCTAGAAATATAACAAACAACGCTAAATCATGATCGGGAGAGCGTAAATGGTTGATGTGAAATTATTTCGTGACGGCATGTCACTATTAGGAAGTGCGGTTACTGTCATTACAACAGACGGTGAAGCTGGGCGTTTTGGGTTTACTGCGACGGCAGTAACAAGTGTGACAGATGAACCACCTACTCTATTGGTGTGTATGAACCGTAATTCATTCGCTTACCCGCATTTTCAAAAGAACGGTGTGTTGAGTGTGAATGTCTTGCAAGGTCATCATCAAGACGTGTCTTGGGATTTCGCAAACCGTGATTTATCAAGTGAAGAGCGCTTTGCAAAACATAAGTGGTCAACATTGAAAACGGGCGCGCCAATTTTGGAAGAAGCGTTAGTGAGCTTTGACTGTGAAATACATGAGTCCCATGAAATGGGTTCGCATTCTATTTTTTATTGCCGAGTAAAAGATGCAGTGGTTGGAGAGAATGGCGAAGGTCTTGTGTACTTTAATCGTGCTTATCACGCCTTAAATGAGCAATCTAGCGCACGCTAATGCTTCCTATGACCTTTGTTTTGGAGTCTACCTGAAATATGACGTTACCACTTAAACCGAATACGTTGAGTTTAAGCCAGATGTGTCGCTCTATTGAAAAGGGAGAACACACTGCGGAGGCCATCATTAATGCGTGCTTCGATCAAATTGAAGCACGCGAACCTGATGTGCGCGCGTGGCAATACCAGTTAGATCGCGAAGCGTATTTGAAGCAGTATCGCGATAATCAAAGCTTTTATGAAAGCAGCCTTCTAAAAGGCCTTCCTGTTGGCATCAAAGATATTATCGATACTAAAAACATGCCAACTGAAATGGGGTCATCCATTCATAAGGGGCGTCAACCGATTGATGATGCGACTTGTGTTGCCTTGATTCGTCAGGCTGGTGGGATTATTCTTGGAAAAACCGTCACGACTGAGTTTGCCTATTTTAAGCCTGGTAAAACCTGCAATCCAAAAGATTTAGCCAGAACACCAGGCGGGTCTTCAAGTGGTTCTGCTGCAGCAGTAGCCGATACGATGGTGCCTGTTGCATTAGGATCACAAACCGCCGCTTCTGTCATTCGTCCTGCGGCATATTGTGGTTCAATTGGCTACGTTGGCAGTCGAGGAGAGTATTCTTTGAGAGGAGCGCAGCCACTGGCTCAGTCGCTTGATTCTCTAGGTTTGTTCTCTCGTCATGTCGAAGATATTCAGTTATTGCGTTCTATTTTAATGCGTCAGAACTTGTCTGATGCGCCGAATGAGTCGGTTAAGCCGCTTAGAGTCCTAGTATGTCAGGGTGCTCTAATTGGCGACACTTCTGTCGAAATGGCGCAAGCCTTGTCTGCACTGAGTGACAGACTTCTGAATCAAGGTGTTGATGTTGTTGATTTAGAGGCGGGTGGTGAGCTGCTAGAGATGGTGGATCATCATGGTCACATTATGGCGTGGGAAGTGTGTCGTAATTTAGCGCTAGAATCTAATTCGCCGGAAATGCTCAGTGATCCACTGAGTGACTTAATGGAGCAAGGTAAGTCGATGAAGCGAGCGCGTTATCTGGGCTCGCTGAAAGCCGCGGAAGAGACGGATAAATGGCTTTGGTCACTGTGTGATGATGTCGATGTAGTACTCGCCCCTGCGGCGGCTGACATAGCGCCATTGGGGCATGATAAAACCGGCTCACCCCATATGAGCCGTCCTTGGCAAGCAATGGGCTTGCCTGTTATTACATTGCCAGGAATGCAAAATTCAGCGGGTTTGCCTTTGGGTGTTCAGTTGATTGCTAGGCATCGTGATGATGATCGACTGTTACAAATCGCCAAATGGTTTGAGACTGTCTTAGCGTGATTGCAGGTACGGAATTTAGGATACGTGATTGGAAGGTATGATGGTGAGGTGTTAGAGGTCTTTCAACTTTTCTTAAAACTAATTCCTCCATCAAACTGAAAAGAACAGCGCGATGGTCGTTCATTTCAGTTTGATGGGGGAATAAAAAGCTGCGTTAGTTTTGCGCTGCTTTAAACGCGTTAATCAAAGCTTGTGTTGATGCGTCGAGCTTACTGTTATCTGAATCCGATGTGAGTCGATCATAGATATCCGTACCGAGTACTTTTCCTAGTTCAACACCCCATTGATCAAAAGAGTTAATTCCCCAAATAGTACCCTGCACAAATGTCCTATGTTCGTATAGCGCTATGAGTGCGCCGACGGTTGAAGGAGTCATTTTTTCAGTGAGTAGAGTGTTACTTGGACGGTTGCCTTTTATCACTTTATGAGGGGCAACAGCAGCGATTTCCGCTTCACTCGCGCCCGCGTCACGCAGTTCTTTCTCTGCTTGTTCTAGAGTCTTACCTACCATGAGCGCTTGCGCTTGGCTAAGGCAGTTTGCAAAAAGCTGTGCGTGGTGATCTGCGACCGGATTGTGACTTTTCAAAGGTGCAATGAAGTCGACAGGTACAAGGCGAGTGCCTTGATGTAATAGCTGGTGATACGCATGTTGGCCGTTTGTACCCGCACCGCCCCAAATGATAGGACCTGTATCTGTTTCTACAGCCTTGCCATCAACTAAGTTCGCTTTCCCGTTGCTTTCCATGTCCAGCTGCTGAATGTGGGCGGGTAAGGCGCGTAAATAGTGATCATAAGGTATCAATGCATGGCTTTGAGCATTATGAAAACTGCTGTACCAAACGCCTAAAGCACCCATAATAACGGGTAAATTTTCTTCTAGTGGGGCCGTTTTAAAATGAGTATCCATTTGATACGCACCGTCTAGAACGGCATTGAAATTTTCCATGCCGATTGCGACGGCAATAGGTAAGCCAATGGCTGACCAAAGAGAGTAACGTCCACCGACCCAGTCCCACATAGGGAAAATGTTTTCTTCTGCGATACCAAACTGAACGGCTTTTTCCACATTGGAGCTCACAGCCGCAAAGTGTTTATGTACTAGCTCTTCAGGACCTCCGTTGCGCAAGAACCAGTCTCGCGCTGCGTTGGCGTTGTAGAGGGTTTCCAGTGTACCGAACGATTTTGATGAAATAATAAAAACCGTCGTTTCTGGATCTAAGTAACGTAGCTTTTCGGTAATGTCTGAGCCGTCGATGTTAGCAACGAAGTGAACATCGATGCTTGATTGCTTGTACGGGGTTAGCGCTTCTGCAACCACCTTTGGTCCAAGGTATGAACCACCAATGCCAATTGAAACAACATCTGTGATCGGAAGGTTGGAGTAACCGCGCCATTGTCCGGTTTGCAGTTGCCAAACAAACTTTTCCATTTGTTTCAGTGTCGAGCGAACTTCTGCTAGGACGTTTGTGTCATCGACCATTAAACTTTCTTGAGCATGGCTTGCTCTAAGTGCAGTGTGCAGGACAGAGCGGTTTTCCGTATTGTTTATTTTGTCGCCGTTGAACATGCCTTTAATAGCATCGTGCATGCCGACTTCAGTGAGGAGCTGATTTAAAAGAGATAGCGTTTTTTCATTGGCTCTGTTTTTTGAGTAATCCAATGTCCAGCCAGCAGCTGAAACCGTTAGCTTTTCTGCGCGATTGCTGTCTTCATCGAAAAGAGTGGCCATTTTAACATTGGACATTTCTTCTTTGTGTTCAGTCAAAGCCTTCCAAGCTGGAAGTCCGGTGGGTGAGCTCATTACAATCTCCCTAGGTTGATATTGAATTAGGTAAGCTCGACGGTAATATTATCAATTAGTCGTGCTTTTCCTAGATATGCCGCAGCCAAGATGACTAGGCTTCTCTCTTCCTCTAACGGTGTTTGTAAGCTATCTTGCGCACGTATTTCAAAGTAGTCACGTTGAAAGCCCACCGCTTCAAGCTTCTGTTGAGCTTGTTCGCGGATTTCTTCGTGACTCGTGCTGCCTATCATAAGCTGATCTTTTGCCCATTTTAGTGTGGCATATAGGTTTGTTGCAATGTCTCTTTCTTCTTGGCTTAGGTAGCCATTACGAGAGCTTAGTGCCAGACCTGACTCAGATCGAGCAATATCAACGCCAATAATGTTGATGTTGGAGCTTAAATCTCTGGTCATGTCTTCTATGACTTTTAATTGTTGATAATCTTTGTTACCAAAAATCGCACAGTCAGGTTGTACTATGTTAAATAGTTTGGTGACGACCGTTGCAACACCAATAAAGTGTCCTGGACGGCTCGCGCCACAGAGAATATCAGACAGACCTGTTACTTCAATTTGTGTTTGACTACGTTTGCCATCTGGGTACATTTCGAGGGCATCAGGCGCGAATAAATAATCACAGCCATTGGATTCGAGCAGAGTTTGATCGTCTTTTAGTGTTCTTGGGTATCGCTCCAAATCCTCGTTTTTACCAAATTGCATTGGGTTGACGAAAATTGAGGCGACGACGATCTCACTTTCTTGGCGGGCTCTTCGGATTAGATCCATGTGCCCTTCATGCAAGTTTCCCATTGTTGGAACAAATGCGATGTGTTTTTCTTTTAGTCGATCTTGATAGAGTGTATCTCGTAATTCTTTTACGGTGTGAAATGTTTTCATAAATCAGAAACCGTGCTCAGGGGCTGGGAAAGTGCCCGATTTTACTTCGTCAGAAAAGGCCTCAAAAGCCTCCTGAATGCTGCGTCCGTCTGTTAAAAAGTTTTTAACGAAACGAGGTTTTCGGCCTTGAGTGACGCCAAGCATGTCATGCATAACTAATACCTGACCATCTGTATGAGGGCCTGCGCCGATTCCGATCGTCGGAATATTGACTGCTTCTGTCAGTGTTTTTCCGAGTTCGGAGGGAATGCATTCATACAGTAAAATATCAGTGCCTGCGGCTTCTAATTCTAGAGACTCTTTAAGAAGGAGTGCCGCTGTCGCTTCATCCTTACCTTGAACCTTATAGCCACCTAGCTTGTGAACCGCTTGAGGGGTTAAGCCTAGGTGTGCACATACTGGGATGCCTCGCTCTGTCAGAAGGCCAATGGTGTCTTTTAGCCAGCTTCCTCCTTCCAACTTGACCATATGCGCGCCAGCTTGCATTAACTTCGCAGCATTATCTAAGGCTTGTTCAGGTTTGGAGTAGCTCATAAAAGGCATGTCTGCGAGTAGGAACGCGTTATCGTTGCCGCGCTTCACGGCCGCGATGTGATAACACATATCTTCAATTGAAACGGGCAGAGTGCTGTCTTGGCCTTGAACGACCATTCCTAATGAGTCACCTATTAGTATGGTTTCAATGCTTGCTGCGTTCATTGCGCCTGTAAAAGTCGCGTCATAGCTGGTTAGGCAAGTAAACTTTTCTTGCTCTTGCTTCATCTTTCGAAGCTTGGAAAGCGTGACTGGGCGCGTTAATTTTTTATTAGTATCTGAATACATAACCTACTCTTTTTCAATCGAGACCAAATCGCTGGTATCAAGTTGCTTTACATGCTCTTCGACGGATTTGCCGTTAGAAAGAAGCAGTTCAGGTGCTAGGTCAGATAGGGGTTGGATCACAAACCCTCTTTCTAGCATAAATGGATGAGGTACGTTTAATCGTGGATGGGAGATGGTTTCTCTGTCGATTAAAAGGATGTCTAAATCAAGTGTTCTCGGGCCCCAGTGTCTTTCGCGTACTCGGTGATGATTCTGTTCAACACTTTGTAATAAGTCGAGTAGCTCGATAGGGGGGAGTGTTGAGCTAAATCGGGCGACGGCGTTGATGTAGTCAGGCTGATCCTGAGGGCCAACGGGCTTGCTGGAATACAGTCTAGAACACTCAAAGGATTCTATGCTTGGATGAGCACTAAGGTAGCTAATCGCGTCTTTTAATTGTGTCAGCGGGTCGTTTAAATTGCTACCTAGTCCAATATATACAATATGAGCTGTCATTATTAACTGTCCGGGGTTTGCTTTTTAACAGCGTTGCTTTTGCGGCGTCTTCTTGGGCGACGCTTTTTGACATCGGCCGTGTCAGATTTTCGTGGGTCCGCCTCTGAAATGAGATTGCGCTGTTGGTTTTCTGGCGCATGCTGGAAGTTTTCCCACCACGCTCCTAGTCCATCAAGTTGTGTGCCGCTTAGCTCTCTAATAAGAAGGAAGTCAAAGGCTGCTCTAAATCTAGGGTGCTGTAATAATACAAGCGCGCGCTTACCGTAGCGTTTTGGCAAGCGGAATTGTAAATCCCAAATTTCTCTCATTGGAGTAGAGAACCGACGAGGGATTGCTGTGGACGCGACTTGATTGTCGAGTACCATGGTCGCGGCTTGATGCAGTGCTGGCGTAGCAGGTAGTCCCTGAGATTCAAACTCTTCATGGCGTAGGCATACACTTGGCCAAAGCATAATCGCATATAAAAAGTATGGAGCTGTGCTCTTGCCATCCTGAATGCGTCGGTCTGTGTTCTCAAGACCTTGTCGGATAAAGCGTTCTGGATTAATGTCTTTTCGCTTCCAGCCACTGTTTAGGATGGCGTCTGTATCGGGAAATAGGTATTTGAAGAGGCCGTATTCACGAAGTAAGTAGAAGGTCGTAACACCTTGTCCGCTGCCTAAGAGTTTCAATACTTCTTCAAACAGGCGTGCTGGCGGAATGTGATCCAAAAGATGTGCCATCTCTTTAATGGGGGCGGCGGTTTCTGGTTCTATATCGAATCCTAGCTTTCCTGCGAAACGAATCGCGCGAAGCATCCTGACGGGGTCTTCTTTGTAGCGCTCTCTTGGGTCGCCAATTATGCGAATTTGTTTGTTTTCTATATCTTGAAGACCGTTACAGAAATCATGAATCGAGCGGTCTGCGATATTGAAATACAGGGCGTTAAACGTGAAATCGCGACGTTGAGCGTCTTCATCTATGCTGCCCCAAACGTTATCGCGTAGGATAATGCCGTGTGATGAGCGAGCTGTGTCTTTATTTTTTAGAGATTTGTTCTCGTCATGCTTAGGAATGGGCGGCGGATTATTCGCAGTATTTGCTCTAAACGTCGATACTTCAATAATTTCGCGCCCAAATGTTACGTGAACAATACGAAAACGTCGGCCGATAAGTCGTGAATTAGAAAATAGATCGTTTACTTCTTCTGGTGTCGCGTTAGTGACGACATCAAAGTCTTTTGGACTCATGCCGATGAGGTGGTCTCGTATGCAGCCGCCAACGAGATAGGCATCAAACCCAGCGCCATTCAATCGATGGAGTACTTTAAGTGCGTTTGGACTGATTCCACTATCAGATAGCGAATGTTCTTCTTTAGGGATGACCAAAGGCAATTCCATTGAGTTTTCGGATGTGAATAGCGCAGTTGCTTTACGAACCAGAGTCTTAAAACCTGTCAGCATTTGAAATTAATTTGTAATAAGTTAATGAAGCAGACATTCTACACATGTAATGAGGAAAGTAACATGAGCAAAGTGTGTCAGTATTTGGGGCGCTGAGTATTTAGTGAAGGTATTATGAAAGGCGAAAAGAAAATAATCGCTTTGGATACTTTGAAGATACTAGTTCAGAAAATATTGTTGGTGCTGCTTCTGCAGTTCTACTCAAATTTTATTTTTATTTTTTCAACATTTTCATCGCCTATTTAAAGGCTGGCATATCTAAAAAAATCAACTATCCAAAGCGATTTCTCATTCCAAGGTCTCAGGTTTTATTTTTATTTTCAGAGACCTCGGTGCTCCTTTAGTATTATTGTTATTGGTAAGGAACTCTACGACGATTAACTTATTTTTATTATCAGTCAATCTTGTTATCGTTGTGACACTTATAAGGCATTTGTTGTGCCAAAAAAGTTAACTTGTTGAAAATGTTTAATTAATTTGTTTTTCTGTGCATTTTTTTTACAATATTGGATGTTTTTTATGTGTTGTTTAGTAACAGTTGTTACTTATCTGCTGTTACTTTTTTGGGTATTCCTAACTTTTGTCGCCTTTCCCACAGGCTTTTTCGTGAGATGCCCAAGGATTGGGCGATTTCTGTCTCTGTGAGTTCTTGCTGGTGCGACAAAACAAAGTGTTTTAGGTAGTCGTCTAGCGTTGTTCCACTGAAGGAGGGCGAGTTGTCTCCTGTGGTTTCGTTGCTAGGCTTGCTTTCAGTTAGTGACTCAAGTTTGAGGTTTTGAGGCTCTAAGTGAGAGTTAGGGCTCAAGATAACGGCACGCTCTATCGCATTTTCTAATTCCCTAACGTTGCCAGGCCAGGAGTGGCTTCGGATGGCTTTGTCGAAGGCTTTCGAGTATTCATATTGGTGTGTGCTGTATTTTTCGCAGGTCGCTCTTAAGAGTGTTTTAGCGATCAGGGATAGATCATCACCTCGATCACGAAGAGGGGGTAAAATGAGTTCCATAACGTAAAGACGATAGTATAAATCTTCCCTAAATTGTCCTTTGCGTACCATCTCTTTTAAATTTCGGTGTGTTGCTGTTACCAATCGAATATTTACTTTGGTGGATTGGACCGCGCCGACGCGTCTTATCTCACCTTCTTGAAGTACTCTAAGGAGCCTTGCCTGAGCTTCTAATGGCAGCTCGCCTATCTCGTCGAGAAACAGTGTGCCGTTGTCAGCGGCGATAACCAATCCATCGCGTGCGCTAGCGGCTCCGGTGAATGCGCCTTTTTCGTGTCCAAAGAGCTCTGATTCTATTAGGTTTTCTGGAATGGCGGCGCAGTTTACACTTATCAGTGGTTCTGCATGTCTGCTGCTGAGGTTATGAAGTGCTTTCGCAACGAGTTCCTTACCGGTTCCTGACTCCCCTCTGACAAGGACGGTGACATCCGTAGGGGCTACTTTTCGTATGTCCTTGAACAGTGATTGCATCTTTGGGCTTTGTCCGATGATGCCGCTTTCTGGTGATCCTAGCTTTCGGCTTTCCTCTGCCTCAGGGCTCAAAGGGAAAAGAATGACGTCTTCTTTATTTTGTGATTGGGCTGAGTTTAGTGAAAGCGTTTTAGGGCGTTCTAACGCGTCGATGACGTGATTTAGTATTTGATCTGCTGTGGAGGGCAGTGATAAGTAATATAGCGCGCCTTTGGCCATTAAATTAACCGCGGTGCTTAAGCTGGCTTTGTCGTCAAACACAATGCATGGGTGCTTGAGGGTGTTATCTATTTCTAGAGGTTCAAGAGAGCTCGTATCGAGCAATATGAGGTCGAAATCAGAAAGTTCGTAGTATTTGTTGGCTTGGCTGACAGAGTGACTAACGTTAACGTGAAAGCCATTTCTAGAGAGCCATTTCTCCGCATAAATAAGCTCAGATGCTTCTGGGCAAATGATCATAATATGATGCATAGTGTCACCTCTTGTAACTAGTGTAACGATTATACACATAGTGGCGAGCGTATGAAGAGGTTATGGTTGCTTCTGTATGGAGGGAGTTGATGGGGGGCAAACGAGTACGAAGCAGATCAAATGGAGCGTTGGTGATTTTTGTGCTGTATCGTCAAGCTTGTGTTGCGGGTCTTGTTAATGGTTTGGGGGATTAGCTAATCGTCATGATACTAGCCAATAATCCTCGGGCTTAAGTGGTATCGTCTTTGTCCTTGGAAGGCGGTTTATGTCCCACTTGTTTACGGCTTGAAGGATTATGTCGTTGATAGGAAGATAGGCCGAGATATCTCGAATCTCGAGATATTGTAAGGCGGTAAGGAGGGTGTTTGTGTCTGCCTCTTGTATCGCTTTTGCGTGATTTTGCTTACTTATCTTATTTAAATTCTTATCTAAAATGACGGGAATGTGGCACATTTTAGGTGCCTCCCAATTTAGGAGGGTATACAGGTAAAGCTGCTCTGTTGTGGTGTCGAGCAAGTCTGAACCTCGAACTAGGTGGTTGATGCCTTGGTCATGATCGTCGACAACAACGGCCAGTTGGTAAGAAAAATATCCGTCCTTGCGCTTTAAAATTGGGTTGTTTTTAAGACTCGCTAAATCAAAGATTAAATGGCCTTGTATCGGGTCGTCGACATTGAAAACCGCTGTTTCTTCAGTTAATAGTCGCCAAGAATAAGGGCTGCTTGGTAGAGGGGCATTGTCAGACGAACAGATGTGTGGGTGCTTTCCCGCATAGTGTTTTAACGACTGACGTGTGCAGACACAACGAAATACTTTGTCTTGTTTATTGAGTGTTTGCAAGCAGTGCTCATAGGTATCTGAACGATGGGACTGATCTAGGATAGGAGTGTCTGAATAAAGGCCGTAGCTTTCCAGAGTCGTTATAATAGACTGGCTGAATTCAGGTTTGCAGCGCGACCCATCGACGTCTTCGATCCGTATGGTCCATCGACCCTTGTTCTTTTTTGCGTCTAGATAGCTTGCTAGAGCGGCTACTAGGGAGCCAAAGTGCAGCGGGCCAGTTGGCGAAGGCGCGAACCGACCATGATAAGTAGACTGCATGAGTCAACTAGCCGCCGACTTGTTTCTCTTTCATTTCTGCAAGGGTTTTGCAGTCGATGCACATGGTTGCTGTTGGACGTGCTTCGAGACGGCGAATGCCTATTTCGATGCCACATTCGTCGCAAAAACCGTAGTCATCATCATCGATGCGCTCAATTGTTTGATTAATTTTCTTAACCAATTTTCTTTCGCGATCGCGGGCGCGCAATTCTAAACTGAATTCTTCTTCCTGACTCGCACGGTCATTTGGATCAGCATAGTTAACTGCTTCTTCTTTTAAATGATGAACGGTGCGATCCACCTCTTCCATCAAATTTTGTTTCCAGTTGACTAAGATGCTACGAAAGTGTGCCAACTGCTTTTCATTCATGTACTCTTCACCAGCTACTGAAACGTAGGGTTCGAAGTCTTTCATTAATGATTCTGGATTCATCTTTGGCATACGCATTGCCTCACTTCACAGGCGTTCCTTGTGGTACCCTGTACTGATTAAGTTTAGGAATTAGAAATTTTTCGGGCGGAAAGTTATCAGATATTCCCTTACATAACCACTTTTTTATGCAAATTTTCTGGAGTATCCAGCTTTTTTATATTAATAGGCTGAAAAATGAATAAGTTAGCGTCAAGAGTCGAGAAAATAGCCCCTTTTCAGGTGATGGCTGTTTTGGAACGTGCCAAACAATTGCAAGCGACGGGGTTGGATGTCATTCACCTCGAAGTGGGTGAGCCTGACTTTGTTGCGCCCCAACAAATAAATGAAGCGGGGCAAAAAGCCATTGCCGATGGGAATACAGGCTATACACCTGCAAACGGATTGCCGGAATTAAAAACAGCGATTAGTCAGCATTACCGAAAGCAATACGAAGCGGATGTTCATCCAGATAGAATTATTGTCACCCCCGGCGCCTCTGGTGCCTTACTGCTCATGGCATCCTTGATGGTTGAGTCAGGGTCGAATGTACTGATGCCAGACCCTTGTTACCCATGTAATAGACACTTTTTGATTCAGTGTGGCGCGCAGGCGAAGTTAGTCGAAACTCAAGCGTCCGAAGGCTTCTCAATTAATCTATCAAACCTAGATGATTGGTGGGATAAGCATACGTCAGGGATGTGGCTTGCGTCACCTTCAAATCCGACAGGAGCGGTGCTTTCAAAAGAATACGTAACGTCTGCATGGCGAGAAGTGAGTGCGCGCGGAGGGCATCTTCTCGTCGATGAAATATACCAAGGCTTGGTCTACGATGGAGACGACTTCACGGCATTGAGTATTAATAGTGATATTTTTGTTATCAATAGCTTTTCGAAGTACTTTGCGATGACTGGCTGGAGATTGGGTTGGATTGTTGTGCCAGAGTGGGCGGTAGAAGGTGCGACGAAGCTTGCTCAAAATTTATTTATATCCGCGCCTAGTGTATCTCAATACGCTGCGATTCAAGCGTTTGATACCGCATCGTTAGAGCAATGTGAAAAACGTCGTCAGGAATTTTCGGAGCGCCGCAATACTTTGTTAAAAGGGTTGGCTGAAATTGGCTTGCCAGTGGTCGCGCCAGCACAAGGGGCATTTTATGCTTTCGTTGATGTGTCGGAAATTACTGATGATGCAATGAAGTGGTGTCTAGATTTATTAGAAGAAGAGCATGTCGCGCTTACCCCCGGCACCGACTTTGGCGTAAAAGATTCGCATAAATATGTGCGTTTTGCTTATACGTGTAATCAGGATCGTTTGCGAGAAGCACTGTCTCGCATAAAGCGTTTTATAAATCGTTGATGCTATTGCGCTCATTACTAGACCTGTGAGGGGCGATGCTTGCCCCCTCGGTTTTATTTATAAAAGCGACTTATTTCCTTTAGTACCGCCAGTGTTATGTTTGCGGGCATTTCTTTGGCTGTTTTATTCAAGTCTAAGTCGGTCACTTCATATTGCCCAGTCGGGAAGGTGGTGATGATCCTATCCTTCATGATCACGCCGTAGTTAAAGTAACTGTGTACGAGTAGCCACTCTCTATCGTTATTGTCGAATAAAGAGTGGCCGCTGCTGTAGCTGTCCATTGGTGCCTTGATGCCGAGTGCTTCAGTCATAATGGTTGGAACAATGTCATAGTGACTGGTTCTTTGATTGAACACTTGGTGCTTTTTGCCGGGCCATAATATGACCAATGGGACATGGGTTTGGTTTTGGGAGAAGTTGCTGCCGTGCCCCCAGTAATTTTTGTGTGTGTCGTTAAACTCTTCCCCATGATCTGATGTGATGATGACGATGGTGTTATCGAGCTTGTTGGTTTCTTTTAAAGTGTCGATGATGTGCTTAATCTGTCCGTCAATGAAATGCAGAGCGGTGCGGTAGCGGTTTCGGTATGGCGTTGGATCAAAGTCTTCATTTAGGGCTAGATGATCGACACGTTCCCAATAAGGTTGAAATCTTGGTTGGTAGTCTTCTGGTGGTGCATACCCATGTGCGGCATCAAAAAAGAGAAAACTAAAAAACGGGGATTGAGCTTCCTTTGCTAGTTTAACGAAGTTGTCGACTATCGTTTTATCTCTTTCATAGGGTGCGGCCCCCTCTGTTTTAGTTGCTAAGTTGGGAATGCTGCTGAACACGTTACGGTGAAACGAAGGGTTTATTATTGGGCCAGAGCTCCAAATGCCGGTTTCATAATTGGCTTTTTGTAGGGATTGAATAAACACGGGAGGGCGTTGTGCTGCGGTGAAAGCATCCCAATAGGTTCCAGGAAGGCCATAAAATAAACTGAAAATCCCTCCTTTGGTGACATTTCCGCCACTTTGGTGGTCTTTAAAGTACAGAGCGTCGTTTTGTTTTGTGAGGCTAAACGTAAAAGGCGTGACCGTTTCGTTGAACATGTCGCCCCGCCAAGCATCAATGGCGATGAACAGAATGTTTGGTTTTTTGTCTGCCTCGATTTTATAGCCTTCAGTGGGATAGTTAAGTTGGCCACCTTGCTCTTTCGCTAGAGGCGCGCGCTGACTGACTGTGTCTGGATCAATCCAACCTTGCTTCGCCATAAATCGTACCGCTGTTGCAGGTTCGTAAAGAGGCAGATGGCGTGTCATTGCTCTTATCTCGGTATTGCCATGTGCATCATACCAAGCGTGCATTGCATTTGCTGTGAGGAAGGAAAGTACTATGAAGCTATAAAAGCCTAATCGTAGGTGTTTTAGTCGCTTGGTCGTAGTAAGTCGAATGCTAAGCCAAAGCAATGCGGCACAAACGCTTGCAATTAGACTGATGACGCTCGTTATCAATAATTGCGTGACCCATGAGACAGAGACAACTTGGCTGCCGCCTTCGCCAAACACAAGGCTCCAGACAAACCCACCAAGATGAAAGCGGTACAGTTGATAGACTTGTGTGTCTGCGAATATCAATATTGAAATGAGTGTGCCCGTTCCCCACAAAATAACAATGTTTAGGTGCTTTTGCTTTAGTAAAGTGACTAACAGTGTTGAGCTAATAACCCCAAGAAAGCACAGTAAGCCGATCTGTCCTACGAAAGCGAAAGAGAGGTAGGTAGCACCTAAAGCACTGTTTACTTGAATAAACGGAAGATAGCTCAGTCCAATGGCGTAGATGAATAGAGTATAAAATAGCCCAAAGAGAAGGCTAGATTGCGCCCATTGAAGACGGGATAAAGCGTGTTTTTTCATGTTGTTTTGACTGTTAACCTTTTCGGCTCATGAGTAGTAGACCTATTGCAAAGCAAAGTGCGATTGGAATAGCGACGCCAATTAAGGGGGAGAAGCTGAGTGCAAGGCTCATTTTTCCGAAAAGGTTTAAGCCGTTTTGAAACATAATTCCGATGAGTACACCAGAGAAAATCCTGCCGCCCATGGTGGAAGAGCGCAATGGGCCAAAGACGCTGGACAGAGCGACAATCACAAGCGCGAAGCAGGCAAACGGCATCAGAGATTTGGTCCAAAACTCGAGCTGATAAAGTCCCGCGTTTAGTTCTTGGCCAGTTAGGTAGCTCTGATACTGATGCAATTCACTTAGTGACAGTGCTTCCGGCTCTTGAGAGGCTAGGAACAAATGGCTAGGTTTTAATGAGGCAGTCCATGGTACGGTTTCTTTGTAGCCCGTTTCGATTCTGTCACCTAAAAAATGCGTTTCTGTTACTTGCTCTAGTCTCCATTGGTTATCAGACAAGTGTCTGGCAAACTTTGCTTTTTGTATTTTTTCTAGGGCTTGTCCGTTAGGCGTGAATATTTGAATGTCATAGAGAACGCCTTCTCTATCAGCGGCATTAATGTAAACGAAATTACCGTCCGATTTGATCCAAACGCCGCCTGTTAGCGCGAACCTTCCTTCACTTTGTCCTCTTAATCGCTCAATTAAGTCGGCTTGTTGTGTTGCGTAAGGAGACACGTACTCCGAGATGCCAACGCCAATCAGCGAAATCAATAATATGGGTTTGCAGGCGGCAAAGCCTATTCGCCAGATGGGTACGCCTGTTGCTCTAATGACCGTGAGCTCTGAGGTGGATGCGAGTGCGCCTAGTCCAATTAGAGTACCAATTAGTGATGCAACAGGAATGTATTCTGCGAATTTGATCGGCGCCCGATATGCAAGAACCTGTAGCAGTGCATTCGTAGTGTAGCTGTCGTTTACTTTTTTGACTTGATCAATGAAAGTTAACGCAAAGTCTAGGCCTAAGAGTACAAAAATAACAGCAGCGAACGACCAAAGTACACTGCTGCCGATATAGCGGTCGAAGCGACTCATTAGATATTCTCCTTAGTGGTCGGAATTTTCGCTTTTTTGCGGGAGAATGTCTGATTGAATTGCAGGAATAGAAGATAGGCGATTATCGCAAAGGTACCGTGTGCCCACCATAGCCCTAAGTGAAGCGGGATTTTACCTTTTTCCAGTGCGGTTTTTCCCCAAATAAGTAAGCCTAAATACACAATCATAAGTAAAATTGCTGGAAGCATTTTGAAGAAACGCCCTTGGCGAGGATTAACTTGGCTCAATGACACGCCAATAATGGCTAGTATTGGAATCATGATGACCAAGGCGATGCGCCAATGTAATTCGGCGATGTATTTAGGGTTGTCTGAATTGAATAGTGCGGTCGTTGGAACGGCATATGCTTTATCAATGGTTCCTGGAGCTTTGTCTTCTAATCGAATGGCGTAAGTATCAAATTCCATAATTCGATAATTCGCTGCTCCTGGTGTGCCTTCATATCTCACGCCATCTTTAAAAATCAAATAGTTGAGCCCGCCTTCTGTTTCCAAACGAATCTGCTCTGCATTTTTTGCAATGGTTTGCACTGGGATGTCACGGCCGTTCTTGCGGACGAAATCTGAAAGGAAGATATTGTTCATCCAGCCTTCTTCTGGCGTAAAGCTGGCAACATAAGTAGTTTGTTGCCCTCGACCTTGAAAACGACCTGGTTGAATGAAGTCAAATGCGGTCAATTGGTCTTGCTCTTGGCGAGCGAGTTCCGCCTGATACTCAGAGTAAGGAGATAGCCAAAAATTCACAAAGGCACTGGTTAAGGTTAATAAACCTGCTATTCCTAATGTATAGACGGTAAGTTTTACTTTGCTTATACCGCTTGAGAACAAAATAGACATTTCATTTTCAATATACAGGCGTCCATACGCAAGCAGCAGTGATAAGAAAAAGGCGAGCGGAAGAATCATTTGTATGAAGCTGGGGACGTGAAAACCTAGAATTATGAAAAGGAACTCAAACGACATCTTTCCTTCAGCAGCTCGTCCTAAATAATTGACGAAACGACCGCTTAGAATGATAAGAAGGAGAATTAGAGTGACCCCAGCTGTTGACACGAGCACTTCTTTCGCCAAGTATCTGAATAGTCTCAAATTCACCTCAATGGATAGTTAGTTTATTACAAAGTGTTGATAGCAAATTATAGAGCCCCCATTATCTCGCGATAAAGTAGTGATTATCCAGTGTTTTATAAAAGTTATTAGAGAGAGGAAGTTTACATGAATACGGCATTGTTCGATCGTATATCCGCAGTAGAAGCAGACTTGTCGGTCGTTTTTGTACCAAGTGAAGGAGAGTTGCCGGAATCTACCGCATGGGTTGATGCGAAATCATCAGGGCAGATTTTGCAACTTCGAGAGTCTGAGGTGTTTAAAGGTTCGGTTGCTCAAACGCTACTGCTTCCTTCTATTTCTGAAGAGTTTGCATCCGCCGTTTTATTAGTAGGTATTGGCAAAGATGCGCTTTCTGACGCAAAAGCCAAAAAAGTGATTGCCGCTGTCTCTTCTCAGATTAAGGGGTTGCCTTTTGCAAAGGTTGCTGTCGCTCTGAGTGGTCTTACAATCGTTGATCGTGAAGCCGCGAATGTTCTTACACTGGCGGCTCAATGGCTAAATGAAGGTTTTTATGAATTTATTGGTTTCAAGCAAGACGATAAAGAAAAAGTAACAAAAGTCGAAACTTTGTTGCTAGAAGGCTCTGATGAATCCGCTATGTCGATCGGTGTTGCTACAGCGGCAGGATCTGCATTCACTCGTCAACTAGGCAACTTACCAGGTAATGTCTGTACTCCTAGCTATTTGGCATCTAAGGCTCAAGAGCTAGGTGAAGATTACGGTATTGATGTTGAGTTGGTTGATGAAACCAAAATGGACGAGTTGGGCATGCATTGTATGCTGTCAGTAGGTCGCGGTAGTGACCAACCTAGTTACTTGATCGTCATGCATTATCGAGGAGGTGCAGAAAATGAAGCGCCTCACGTGCTGCTAGGTAAAGGCATCACCTTTGATACTGGTGGTATTTCCTTGAAGCCCGGTGCCAAAATGGACGAAATGAAGTACGACATGTGTGGTGCTGCGAGCGTGTTCGGTACAATGAAAGCAATCTGCGAATTAAAACCTGCATTGAATTTCACGGCCGTTATCGCAGCGGCTGAAAACATGCCGAGTGGGCACGCGACTAAGCCGGGTGATGTCGTTCGTACTATGTCAGGTAAGACTGTCGAAGTGCTAAATACCGATGCAGAAGGTCGTTTGGTCTTATGTGATGCGTTGACTTATATTGAGCGTTTTGAACCACAATCCGTAGTGGATATCGCGACATTAACTGGCGCTTGTATTGTAGCGTTAGGTAGTGTTAATTCCGGCATGTATTCAAACAGTGATGTGGTCGCTGAGAGCTTGAAGTCAGCCAGTAAAGGCGCGGCGGATAAACTATGGCAGATGCCATTGGACGAAGAGTATCAGCAGCAACTTGATAGCAATTTTGCGGATATCGGTAATATCGGTGGTCCAGAAGCGGGCTCAGTGACGGCGGCATGTTTCTTGTCTCGCTTTACTGACGCGTATCCATGGGCGCACTTGGATATCGCGGGCACTGCTTGGACAGGTGGTGCTGCAAAAGGTGCTAGCGGTCGTCCTGTCGGCTTGTTAACTCAATATCTATTAAGCAAAGTGAGCTAATATGAAGAGCATCCAGCATTATTGGATGCGTCTTGCAGGAGTGCTGATCGTTCTGATTGGTGCTCCATCTGCTTATGCCGAGGATGGCTTTTGGGGACAATTATATGGAGAAGTAGTGCAAGACTATAAATCCTTTTATACCACTTCCACCCTTGGTGATCTTGCTCCAGGTCTTCTTGTTGCTGGCGTTATGGCGAATAGCAATATGGACGGATATATACAGGAAGAGATTCCTCATCATGATGATAATTTCAAATACGATTCACGTCAGGTGAATTATTTCGGTGATTCCACCAGAACCATTCCTAGTATTCCTATTTATTTGGGCGTGATGGGGCTTGATCACTGGTTGAATGACGGGCAAGAAAGTATTTATGGTGAATGGGGGCGATATTCTTTCCGTACTTTTATGGTTGGTGCGCCGTCTGGCTTCTTAGCGGCCAATATTCTTGGTGGGAGTCGGCCTACAGAAGGGCGCGATAGCGATTGGCGATTATTTGATGATGTGAATAGCATTAGTGGTCACTCATTCTCTGGAGCCGTACCCATGATCAATGCGGCTATGCTGGCTGATGGTACAGGCATGAAAACTTTGTTTTATGGATTGTCAATTCTACCGGGTCTTGCTCGCGTTGCGATGGATAAACATTACGCTTCTCAGGCATTATTAGGCTGGACTTTTGCTTATGTGAGTGCCAAAGTTGTACATCAAAATCGTGCAGATATCGGTGTTAGCTTAAGTTATTATCGAGATGCGCCTGTACTGACACTGATTAAAAAGTTCTAACTGGTTGGTTTTCTCTATGTCTGACATTGCTATACAAACATTAAATACTGAGCCTGATGAAGCTGTCTTAACAAATGCATTAAGAAATCAGGATGATATTCCGATTTTAATGGATGTCGTGGGTGGAAGCGATGCTGACGACTCTGCTGCTAATAGCGAATCTGACGTTTCTTCTTTAAACGATGCTAAGGGTGTAGAGTTCGTCGCTAGTACGATTGAGGAATTGCAAACGACAGGTGAAGTGAAAACGACGGCGGTTAAAAATCAGCCACTTTCTCAAGAAGCGTATTTCTCTAAATCTATGGACGGAGAAGCGTTAACCTCTACAGCAGCAGATGATAGTAAAGATAAAGAACATCTAGAGGCTGCAATTAAAACCGTATTAGAGCAAAAGCTACCTGAATTAATCACCGATGTTTTAGTCGAGTACGCCAAACGCAAGGGCTAATTTACACAGCGATCTCCGTTTCAATTATCTTTTTCTTTAGTAAGGAACGGCGTCCGATGCTTGAATGCAATCGCCCTAAATTAATCAGATCTCTCAATTGTGCGCGAGTGGGTTCCTCCATCCGTGCTGACACGCTATAATCCTTCGATTATTTATCAACCGCCATTCTATAGAGTTTTAAGACAGCATAATGGATAAGACTTACCAACCTCAGAGTATCGAAGCCCCAATTTACAAGCGTTGGGAAGAAAACAACTATTTCGCACCTAGCGGAAACGGCGCACCATTTTCCATTATGATCCCGCCCCCAAACGTCACTGGGAGCCTTCATATGGGGCATGCATTCCAACATAGTATTATGGATGCCATGATTCGACGTGCTCGTATGCAAGGGAAACAAACTCTTTGGCAGCCGGGTAGCGATCACGCTGGGATTGCGACTCAAATGGTCGTCGAGCGTCAGCTTGCGGCTCAAAATACGACCCGTACCGAGTTAGGTCGTGAAAAGTTCCTGGAGAAAGTGTGGGAATGGAAGGGTCAATCTGGTGGCACGATCTCTGATCAAATGCGTGTTTTAGGTGACTCTGTCGACTGGTCTAAAGAGCGCTTTACAATGGACCCTGGCATGTCTGAAGCAGTTCAGGAAGTGTTTGTACGCTTGTATGATGAAGGCATTATTTACCGTGGCCAACGTTTGGTTAACTGGGATCCTAAACTTCATACCGCTATTTCAGATCTCGAAGTTATTTCCGAGGAAGAAAATGGATTCCTTTGGCATTTCCGTTATCCATTGGCCGATGGCGCTAAAACGGCAGATGGAAAAGACTATATCGTAGTTGCGACAACACGCCCAGAAACGATGCTAGGTGACTCTGCGGTGGCGGTAGCGCCAGATGACGAGCGTTATCAAAATTTGGTTGGTAAAAAGATCGAGCTGCCATTAGTGGGACGAAAGATCCCAATTATTGCAGACGATTACGTAGATAAAGAATTTGGAACTGGCTGTGTAAAAATTACGCCCGCTCATGACTTTAATGACTATGAAATGGGCAAGCGTCATGATCTTCCAATGATCAACATCTTGACTGATGACGCGTCGATTAATGAAAACTCCCCAGAGAAATATCGTGGAATGGATCGCTTTGACGCTCGTAAGGCGATTGTTGCTGATTTCGAAGCGTTAGGCCTTCTTGATAAAATTGATGATCACAAGTTGAAAGTGCCTCGCAGTGAGCGAGGAAATACGGTTGTTGAGCCTTATCTAACAAACCAATGGTATGTGGCTGTTGAATCGCTGGCGAAACCTGCCATTGAAGCGGTAGAAAATGGTGATATCCAGTTTGTTCCAAAACAGTGGGAAAACACCTACTTTTCATGGATGCGCGATCTTCAAGATTGGTGTATCTCTCGTCAGCTTTGGTGGGGGCATCAAATTCCTGCTTGGTATGATGCGCAGGGTAAATTCTACGTCGGAAAAGATGAAGCATCTGTTCGTGAAAAGTATAACTTGGGTAATGATGTTGAGTTAACTCAAGATGAGGATGTTCTTGATACTTGGTTCTCTTCTGCATTGTGGACGTTTGCCACTCAAGGTTGGCCTGAAGAGACAGAAGAATTTAAGCTGTTTAGTGAGTCTGATGTATTGGTGACGGGCTTTGATATCATCTTTTTCTGGGTCGCTCGGATGATCATGATGACGTTGAAGTTCACAGATAAAGTGCCTTTCAAAACAGTCTATATTACGGGGCTTATTCGTGATGAACGTGGCGACAAAATGTCGAAGTCAAAAGGCAACGTCATTGATCCACTAGATTTGATCAATGGTATTGATATCGAGTCTTTGGTGCAAAAGCGCACTTACGGCATGATGCAACCACGTCTTGCAGAGAAAGTTGAGAAAAACACGCGTTCTGCTTATCCAGAAGGTATTCAAGCTTACGGAACAGATGCATTGCGTTTTACGCTATGTTCTTTAGCATCGGGTGGTCGTGATATTAAATTTGACCTAAACCGTTTGGAAGGTTATCGCAATTTCTGTAATAAAATCTGGAATGCGACGCGCTATGTGTTAATGAATACAGAAGAAAAGGACTGTGGTCAGTCTGGCTCTGATGTGGAGCTTTCATTGGCAGATCGCTGGATTATCAGCCGTTTACAACAAGCAGAAGCGGCGGTAAATAAAGCCTACGATACGCATCGTTATGACCTTGCTGCACAGGCGCTTTATGAGTTTATGTGGCACGAATATTGTGATTGGTATCTTGAGCTTTCTAAACCTGTACTATGGGATGAGAATGCAACGGAAGCTCAGCTAACTGGTACACGTCGCACATTGGTTCGTGTTCTGGAAGCCTTTTTACGTCTAGCTCACCCAATGATGCCGTTCCTAACGGAAGAAATTTGGCAGCGTGTTGCACCTCTAGCAGGTGTTGAAGGTGAAACGATCATGCTGGCAGCGTATCCTGAGACAGATGAGTCGAAACTGGATAGCGCGGCTGAGGAAGATGTTGAGTGGCTGAAAGGGGTTATCGAGGGAATTCGTAATATCCGTGGTGAGATGGATATCGCTCCGTCTAAGCCTCTAAATATCTTATTCCGTAATGGCTCAGAGCAGGATAAAACTCGTATGTTGGCTAATACTGCTTTCTTGCAGAAATTGGCTAAACTTGAGACGCTGACTTGGCTCGAAACTGGTGAAGAGGCACCAATGTCTGCCACTGCGCTAGTGGGAGATATGGAAGTGCTTGTGCCGATGGCGGGTTTGATTGATAAAGATGCGGAGCTGGCTCGACTTCAAAAAGAAATCGATAAAGCGACAAAAGACCTACAGCGTATTGAAGGTAAGCTTTCTAACGAGAGTTTCGTTGCTAAAGCGCCAGAAGCGGTCGTCGCGAAAGAGCGCGCTAAATCAGACGACCTAAAGCAAGCGGTTGCTAAGCTTGAAGAGCAAAAAATATCAATTGAGTCGCTTTAATTCTATGTGAGCCTGCATTTGAATGCAGGCTTGAATAGCGACTTAGTACGATGTTAATAAAATAGTACGATGTTAATAAAAATGCCAAGACACATAGTGTGCTCTCGGCATTTTTTATACTGGGGTTGACGAAAAGAATTTGAGAGTGCCGCTTAAGCATCCTTTAAATAGGTGTGAGCGAGCTTTACGAAGTCGACGGGAGTAAGGATGCCGACGAGTTTATCATTGTCGACAACCGGAAGGCTTCCGTATTTGTTAGAGATAAAAAACTGGGCGGCAATGTCCAAATCAGTATCAGGGGTGAGTGTTAGGATATCGGTATTCATTGCGTTTTTTACGGGTGTTTGTGCTTCTTTTTTACTAAGTAGCTGTGTGCCAAACTGACTAACCAGATAAAAAGCATGCTTTAAATATTCACGTTGCGTTAGCATTCCTAGACACTGTCCGTCATTGTCGACAACAGGTAGGTTTCTGATGTTCTTTTCGGCCATCAGTTCTTTGGCTGTCGCTAAAGAATCCGTTTCTTTGATTGTTACTAGGTCGGTAATCATTAAATCTACAACTTTTTTCACACCTATAATCCTCACTAATCATTGAACTCAGTGTAGGGGAGAAAATGGAAAGCCTGCAACTTTTTAGTATGAGATTAGTTTGAGATAGATCAATGCGATAGAAGTAAGCGTGCGTATAAGTGGTATATGGTATTCTCTGTTACGAAGCCGGTGTCGTGTAAGCAGCTGGTAAAAGTAAGGCATAAAAAGTAAGAAGGTAAATGTTTTGGGTGATAATGACTGGATGAAAGCGGCATTGGCGTTGGCGGAAGAGGCCGCGCAGGAAAGCGAGATACCTGTTGGCGCCATTGTTGTGCAAAACGACGAGATTATAGGTCGTGGCTTTAATCGTCCAATAACAACGTGTGACCCAACTGCTCATGCAGAAATACAAGCGATCCGAGATGCGTGCGCTAATGTAAACAATTACCGCCTTCCAGGCGCCACTTTGTATGTGACGCTGGAGCCTTGTTCTATGTGCGCCGGAGCGATTGTGCATGCACGTATCGAGAAGGTTGTGTATGGTGCCACTGAGCCTAAAAGTGGCGTAACGGAAAGCCAAGGACGCTTCTTTGAGCAAGCGTTTCTCAATCATAAAGTTGAGGTCGTAGGTGGCGTGCTAGCGGAAGAGGCGTCACAGCAATTAACGGCTTTTTTTAAGTTTCGAAGAGAGCAAAAGAAGAAATTAAAACGATTGGTCAAATAAAACTGCTTAATGACATCCTGCAGCTACTATCACTCACTTACTCATTCATTTAAAATACCCCGCAAAATCCCCGAACTAACCATATGAGGTAACACTCGACATGCTAACCCTGCATGGCTCCGCAGCTCTTTCTGCGTTTCGTAAGGCTAAACTCCTTTCTAATGTACAAGCCGTTGCTCCAGGTGTAACGGATATTGATGCGCAATTTCTTCACTTTATTGAGCTAAATTCAGATGATGCGTTGTCTGAAAAAGAGCAGCTAATATTGGAACAAGCGTTGACTTACGGAGCTAAGACAGATGCCGTTAAGACGTCTGATCAAAGCGTGTTGGTTGTGCCTCGTATTGGAACCATTTCACCTTGGTCTTCAAAGGCAACGGATATCCTTCATAACTGTGGTTTGAACCAAATTGCACGTGTAGAGCGTGGCGTTCAATATTTTGTTCATGCTGATGCTGCTCTGTCGGATGAGCTTCGTCAAACGGTTGCTTCATTATTGCATGACCGTATGACTGAAAGTTTACTTGAATCAACAAGCCAAGCGTCTCAACTATTCAGTCATGCAGAACCTGCTCCAATGAGTAATGTTGATATTCTTGGTGGCGGGCGAGACGCATTAGTTGCGGCAAACCAAACATTAGGTTTGGCCTTGGCTGATGACGAAGTTGACTATCTAGTTGAATCTTTTGTTGAGCTAGGTCGTAATCCAAACGACATTGAATTGATGATGTTTGCACAGGCAAACTCTGAACACTGTCGTCACAAAATCTTCAATGCGTCGTGGACTATCGATGGCGAAGAGCAAGACCGCTCTTTGTTCCAAATGATCAAGAATACGCACGAGCACAATAGCGATGGCACTTTGTCTGCCTATAAAGACAACGCCGCTGTGATGGAAGGTCATCACGCTGGTCGTTTTTATCCTGCTCCTGGTTCGCAAGAATATGACTTCAGTCAGGAAAATATTGATATCCTGATGAAGGTAGAAACTCATAACCATCCTACTGCGATTGCGCCTTTCTCTGGTGCCGCGACAGGATCCGGCGGTGAGATTCGTGACGAAGGTGCGACTGGTATTGGTGCCAAGCCTAAAGCGGGCTTAACGGGCTACACGGTATCGGACCTTAAAATTCCTGGTTTTGAACAACCTTGGGAAAGCCAATATGGCAAGCCTTCTCGTATCGTAACGCCTTTGGATATTATGATCGAAGGGCCGATTGGTGGCGCTGCATTTAATAACGAGTTTGGTCGTCCAAACCTTCTTGGCTATTTCCGTACTTACGAGCAAAAAGTAGAAGGTGCAAACGGAGACGAAGTTCGTGGCTACCATAAGCCGATCATGTTGGCGGGTGGTCTTGGTAATATCCGCCGTGACCATGTAGAAAAAGACGAGATTGATGTTGGTGCGAAGCTGGTTGTATTAGGCGGACCTGCAATGTTGATCGGTCTTGGTGGTGGTGCTGCATCTTCTATGGCGTCTGCTGATGGTAATGAAGATCTTGATTTTGCTTCGGTTCAGCGTGGTAATCCTGAGATGGAACGTCGTTGTCAGGAAGTAATCGACCGTTGCTGGCAGCTAGGTGATAACAACCCAATTAGCTTTATCCATGATGTGGGTGCTGGTGGTCTTTCTAACGCATTGCCGGAACTTGTTAAAGACGGTGAGCGTGGTGGTGCATTTGATTTACGCAAAGTGCTAAACGACGAACCGGGTATGTCTCCGTTGGAGGTTTGGTGTAACGAATCTCAAGAACGTTACGTTCTTGCAGTACCGGCTGATCGTATTGAAGAGTTTGAGGAAATCTGTGCTCGCGAGCGCTGCCCATTTGCGGTTGTTGGTGACGCGAAAGAAGAGCTTCATTTAGAGGTACAAGACCCTCATTTTGATAATAAGCCTGTTGATCTACCTATGTCAGTATTGTTTGGCAAGCCGCCAAAAATGCATCGTACAGCCGAAAAGGCAAGCGTCAAAGGTGACAACTTCTCAGGCGAGAGTCTAGATCTAGCGGATGCTGCCAATCGTGTTCTTAGCCTTCCTACAGTTGCTTCTAAAAGCTTCTTGATTACGATTGGCGACCGCACGATTACAGGTATGGTTGCTCGTGATCAGATGGTTGGCCCATGGCAGGTTCCTGTTGCTGATGTTGCCGTGACGACATCCAGCTTGGACAGTTATACCGGTGAAGCCATGACAATGGGTGAACGCACTCCATCGGCTTTATTAGACGCTCCAGCGTCTGGTCGTATGGCGGTTGGTGAGGCTTTGACTAACCTAGCGGCTGCAAAAATTACTAAGCGTAATCATATTAAGTTGTCTGCTAACTGGATGGCGGCTGCGGGTCATACTGGAGAAGACGAGAAACTTTATCAAACGGTAAAAGCGGTAGGCATGGAGTTGTGTCCAGCGCTTGATATTGCTATTCCTGTTGGTAAAGACTCCATGTCGATGAAAACGGTATGGAAAGAGGATGGCGAAGACAAGTCTGTTACGTCACCTCTATCACTTGTTATTACTGCATTCTCGCCTGTAGAAGATGCGCGTAAGACATTAACGCCTGAATTGACTAACAAAGCAGACACCCAGCTTCTACTGGTTGATCTAGGTGCTGGCAAAAACCGTCTAGGTGGTTCTGTTCTTGCTCAGGTTTATAACCAAGTCGGTTCGACGGTGCCTGATGTTGATAGTGCGGATGCATTAGCTGGGTTCTTTGATACAACACAGGCATTGAATGGAGAGGGTAAGCTGCTTGCTTATCATGATCGTTCAGATGGTGGTTTATTTGCTTCCTTGGTTGAAATGTCATTTGCGAGCCATTTAGGCTTAGATGTAAACCTTGATTCGATCGCGTCAAATCAGCTTGAAGCAGTATCTGCACTGTTTACTGAAGAGCTAGGAGCGGTGATCCAAGTTAATAATAGCGATGCGCAAGCGATTGTAGATGCTTACGCTGCTAAAGGCGTGGCTGTTCATAAAGTGGCGACGATCAATGACAAGGATACGTTAAACTTTACTTTGAACAGTGATGTTATCTTGTCTCAAGATCGTATTACTTGGCAGCGTACATGGTCTGAAACAAGTTACCGCATTCAGGCTCTACGTGATAACCCTGAATCGGCACAGCAAGAGTTCGATAATTTGTTGGACGCTAAAGATCCGGGGTTATCAGCTTCTCTAAGCTTTGATGTAAATGAAGACATCGCGGCACCTTATATTTCTACTGGTGTTAAACCTCGCATGGCAGTGTTGCGTGAGCAGGGTGTTAATGGTCAAGTAGAAATGGCAGCAGCCTTCCATAAAGGGGGCTTTACGCCAGTAGATGTTCACATGAGTGATATTCTGTCTGGCCGTATTTCTCTAGAAGAATTTAAAGGGCTAGTCGCTTGTGGCGGTTTCTCATACGGTGACGTATTAGGTGCTGGTGAAGGCTGGGCAAAATCCATCCTGTTTAACGAGCGAGCTCGCGAACAGTTTGAAG